>JAUXQH010000113.1 GCA_030685065.1 Pseudomonadota bacterium
GTGTTGGATCGTGACGAGCGGCCGCTCGCCCGGCGCCTCGGCGAGCTCGTGGCCTGGGCCCCCGACGACGACCTGATGCACCTGCGCCCCTACGAGCTGGCCGACCGATGGGGCGAACCGAGGGACCGCGTCCTGGCCGTCTGCCTCGAGGCGGTGATGGCGGGGCTGCTTCAGATGCACTGGGATCTGATCTGTCCGTCCTGCCGCACCGGATCGAGCCGGGTCGAGCACCTCTACGAGCTGAAGGACGGCGGCCACTGCACCTTCTGCGACATCCGCTTCGACCTGCCGCTGGATCAGTCGGTCGAGGCCATCTTTCAGCCCGCGCCGTCGCTCCGCCTGGTCGAGGCGCGCCCCTACTGCACGGGCGGTCCGGCCGCGACGCCCCACGTGCTGGCGCAGGCGCCCCTCCCCCGGGACGGCGAGGCCCGGTTTCGCGCGCCCGCCGACGGTCGTTACCGCGTCTTCGTCCGCGGAGGCGCATCCACCGACATCACCGTCGCGCCGGACGGCGCGAGAGAGGTGGTGCTCCTGGCCGGCGACGACCTCTCCCCCGCCAGCGCACGCCTCGCGCCGGGCGGCGCCATCATCGTGCGCCAGGTCGGCGGTACCTCGCGGCACGTGAAGCTCGAGCACGTGACCTGGGCGGACCGCGCGGCCACCGCCCACCGACTGAGCGTGCACCCGCGCTTCCGGCGGCTGTTCTCGGGCGAGGTCCTCGGGCCCGGCCGGCAGCTCCGCGTCGCGCGCGTCGCCCTGCTCTTCAGCGATCTGTCGGCCTCCACCGCCCTCTACACGCGTGTAGGCGACGCCTCGGCCTTCCGCCTCGTCCAGGACCACTTCGAATTCCTGCGCGAGAAGATCACGGTGCAGGGTGGGGTCGTCGTCAAGACCATCGGCGACGCCGTGATGGCCGCGTTCGAGGACGAAGGCGCCGCGTTGCGCGCCGGGATCGCGATGCAGGCGGGGTGGGACGAGTTCCGTGCGCAGCGCCCGGACGGGGTGGACACGATGCTGAAGCTCGGGGTGCACTCGGGGCCCGCCTTCGTCGTGACCGCGAACGGCCTGCTCGACTACTTCGGGCAGACGGTGAACGTCGCCGCGCGGCTCCAGGGGGCGGCCCACGAGCGAGAGATCGTCGTGACCGACGAGCTCGCCGAGCGCGCCGTGGACGCCGGCTGGATGGGGCAGGCCCGCGTGACCGAGCACTTCGACGCCGTCCTCAAAGGGCTCGATCGGCCGGTTCGGGCCGCGCGGCTCGTCGTGGGGTAGCCCGGCCGAACCCTACTTCGTCCCTGCCCAATCCCTGATGCTGTCCGCCACGATGCGGCCGACCCGACGGTTCCCCTCCTCCGTGAGGTGGTTCCGATCCTGGAACAGCGCCGGCGCGGGCAGATCCTGCGCCCGGAGGAGCTTGCAGGTCGGCACGACGCGGCTCCCCTCCGGGAGCTCGCCATCGTTCGTCATGCAGCCGAATTGACCCTCCTCGTCCATGGTCGGGTACTCCATGAAGAACACCTCGACGCCATGCTCGCGGCCCCATTCCTGGATGAGCCCGTGGTTCCCGAGGGCCTCCTTCGGAACGGCGTCTCCGGGGTGGGTCTGGTCGAGCCAGCGCGGCCGGTTCGGGTCCATCACCTCCATCCCGAGGCGAACCACGTAGTACAGCCGGCTGTGCCAGAGGATGCCTCGAAGGTTCGTCGCGAGGTCCTCGCTCGCGTTCGAGCCGAGGGCCCTCCCCTCGAGGGGCTCCCGATCGTCGCGCGGACTGTCGTAGGGCATGCAATCGATGACGATGGCATCGGGCTGGAAGGCCTCGATACGGAGCCGGAGCAGGCGATAGACGTTGAGCGTACGGTATCCGCTGATGCCCGCGTTGAGCACCTCCCACCCCCCGCCCAGGGCCTCCTCCGCGAAGGCGGAGTAGGTCTTCTCCGGCGGCATGCCGGCACCGAACGTCTGGCTGTCGCCGAACGTGACCACGCGGGTGACACCCGCCGGCTTCTTCATCGTCATCGGCTTCTTGCGTACGAAGCCGAACGTGTTCACCGGCGAGCCGCCGACCCCCATCGTGGACGCGGGCCAGTACCAGTAGAGGTCTGGATCGAAGCGGAACGTGGCGCCCGCGAGGTGGGCCGCGATCATCTCGTTCGGCATCGAGATCCGGCGCGCGGCCGGCAAGGAGAGGCGCAAGATCGCTTCCGCGCTCCCCAGGACCACCACGAGCGAGAGGAGCGCGAACGCGAGCCGACGGGCCCGCGAGGGGCGGTGCCGGTGGGGCACGCTCGAGTCCTTGGTCATGGCGCGAGGATGCCACCACACGGCGACGACGTCGAGGTCCCGCACGCCCGCGTCGCGGCCAGGTACCGACGCCCCTCCGCGTGCAGCTCGGTCTTGTCGGCCGACGCGCGCTCGAGCCAGCCCTCGATCCACGCGATCCGCGCGTCCCGAGGCCCCGCCGCGTCGAGCTGCCCCTCTTCACGCGACTCCGCGAGGTCGCCCCACATCGCCGCGCGCGCCTGCGCGCCCTCCCACTCCCACCCGTCGGAGCGCATCGTGAGCGAGGCCCACACGCCATCGGCCTCCACGTAGGAACCCGCACGACTGAGCTCGCGGCCCAGCGTCCACATCCGCTCGGGATCGCGCGAAAAAAGCGAGGCGTCGCGGCGGGCCGCGGCGAGCGCCGGGGGCTCGTGCACCACCAGCGAATCGAGCACGTGTCGATAGAGCGCCTCGCGGCCCACGTCCGGATCGCCGTCTACCTCCAGCCGATAGCCCACGCGCAGCAGCCAGACGCCGCGACGCAAATCGTGCTCGACGACGCGCCCGACGACCGCCCCCGAGGACGGGTCGCGCACGAGAAACGCCCGGCTCGTGAAGCCCGGGCGGAGCGGCGGTGGCGCGGGAGCCGGCTCGACCTCTCCCGGAAGAGCGGCGCGCCAGATGCCGAGGAACGTGAGGTCATCCGGATCCCGCGCCGCGCCGAGGCGCGCGAGGCCGCAGAACAGGGGCTCGTCGTGGTTGTGCGACACGAGCCAGGCCGGCATCCCGCCCACGTCCGTGGGGGTCTCCACCATGCGCCACGGGAGCTCGAGGCTGACACCGGCCCCGGCCACCTCGATCTGCTCCCCCGGGATGGACAGCGCGGGCGTGATGCGGGCGAGCGTGGGCCCCACGAGCATCGGCAGAACGCCCAGCACCGCCGCGAGCTGGAGGTTGCGGACGCGGCGCGCGCGGGCGGTCGCCCGGGGGGCGAACGACTCCGCGGGGAGAAAGCAGGCCACGAGGACGCCTCCGAGCAGGCCGCCGACGTGCCCGAGGTGGGAGACGCCCGCGCCGTCGAGGCCGGCGGCGAACAGGGGGACGAAGATCACGAGGTTGCCCCACCCGTAGAAGCCCCTCGAACCGGGGGGCACGGCGTCCCCCGCGCGAAAGCCCACCGCGATTTGCGCGCCCCAGAACCCGTACGCGAGGATGGACGCGCCCACGACCGGGAGCGCGCCGAACGCGGTGACGAGCGCTGTCCCGCCGAGCACGGCCGCGGCGCCCACCGTCGCGAGCCCGCCGACGCCCAAGGCGCGCTCCACGCGGAAGCCGCAGTAGGCGAGGACCGGGATGTTCGCGACGAGATGGAGCAGCCGGGCGTGGAGGAGCTGGGAGGTCCAGGGGGTCCACCAGGCGCCGTCGAGCAGGAGCGGCTCGTAGCCGGTGGCGCCGGCGAAGGCGGCCCGCTCGACTCGCGCGGCGGCTTCGGAGATCGGGACGCCGAGAAACATCGAGCCGAACAGGGGGACGCCGAGCTGGAGGGCGCCCGCGGCGGCGACGGCGCAGACCAGCGCCGCGGTGCCCCACGGGAACCGCCGAGCGCGCACGAACGCGGCGAAGCGGGCCGCGGGCGCGTCGAACGCCTCGACGAGCTCCGGGATGTCGCCGAGCTTGCGAAACCGCTCGCCGGTCCACGGTGGATGCCGGATGAGATCCTCGGCGTGGAGGCGCGCGTGGCGCACCTCCTCCTCCACGTCCAGATCGGCCAGGACGGTGTGCCCGCCCTGCTTCAGCTCTACGCGCATCTCCCTGGACTGTAGCCCCCCGAGGGGGGCTACGTCAGGTTCTCGGAGATCAGCTGCGGCGGCGGCGCAAGAGCGCGACCATCGCGGGGAGGAGCCCCGCCAACGCGAACCCGGTCGACGCAGCTCCGGTCACCCCGGGAGACGCGGCGCACCCGCACCCGCCGCCGCCCTCGAACGTGAACGTCGGCACCGCGGTGTCGTCGGGGAGCGCACCGGTGTCGTCGGGGACATCGGTGTCGCCCGTGTCGTCGGGGATGTCCGTGTCACCGGTGTCACCCGTGTCCCCCTCCTCGGGGTCCACGTAGTCGGCGATGCCGTCGCCATCTTCGTCCACCGTGCCCTCGTCGAGGTCGGGGATCCCGTCGCCGTCGGAGTCGGTGTCCTGGTAGTTCGGGATGCCGTCGCCGTCGGCGTCGACGTCCGCGTCGCCGTCGAGATCGGCGTCCTCGGCGTTCTCCACCACCGTCGGGATCCCATCGCCGTCGTCATCCGCGTCTTCGCTGTCGCCGAAGCCGTCCCCGTCGAGGTCTTCCATCCCCTCGTCCGCGTCCGGCACGCCGTCCGCGTCGCTGTCGGTGTCGAGGTGATCGGGGGTTCCGTCCCCGTCCACGTCGTCCGGCACGTCCGTTGGATCGGCGGGGTCGTAGTCGCCGATCTCGTCGACCGTCGGGATGCCGTCGCCGTCGTCGTCCGCGTCGTTCCAATCGGGGAGCGTGTCTCCGTCGGAGTCCGAGGGGCTCGTCACGTCGTCCCCCACCTCGTCGCCGTCGAGGAGGCCGTCGTCGTCGCTGTCCGCGTCGTTCGGATCGCTCCCGACGATCTCCTCCTCGGCGTCCGTGAGCCCGTCGCCGTCGGCGTCGTTGTCCTCGACCGTCCCGTTGCAGTCGTTGTCGAGGCCGTCCGGGAGCTCGGGCGCGCCGGGGTAGATCGTCACGTCCGCGTCGTCACAGTCGTCCCCGCCGAAGGCGTCGCTGTCGTGGCCGTCCACATCGGCGTCGTAGTCGGAGAGCCCGTCACAGTTGGCGTCGGCGCCGTCGTAGTAGATCTCGGTGCCGTCAGGGTTGACCGCCACGTCCGTATCGTTGCAGTCGGCGCCGCCGTATTCGGAGGCGTCGTAGCCGTCCGCGTCCTGGTCGTAGTCCGAGCCGTCGTCACAGTTCTGGTCGATGCCGTCGTACCAGGTCTCGACGGCGCCCGGCCGCACGTCCGAATTCGCGTCGTCACAGTCGTCGCCACCCGAGGCGATGTCGTCGTATCCGTCGCCGTCGGCGGCGTTGTTGTCGTCGCCGGAGCAGTCCTGGTCGATGCCGTCGGCGGGCGCGTCGGAGGCGCCGGGGTAGGTCGAGGCGTCCCCGTCGTTGCAGTCCGTACCGCCGTAGCTGACGGAGTCGAACCCGTCGCCGTCCGCGTCGTAGTCGGAGAGGCCGTCGCAATTTCCGTCCACGCCGTCGTACCAGGCCTCGGAGCTCGCCGTGTTCACGAGCTCGTCGGTGTCGTCGCAGTCGGTGCCACCGGATTCGAGGGTGTCCTCGCCATCGGCGTCCGCGTCGTAGTCCGAGAGGCCGTCGCAATTCGCGTCGACCCCGTCGTACCAGACCTCGATGGTGCCCGGGTTCGCGGACGCGTCGAGGTCATCACAGTCGGTGCCGCCGTACTCGCCGCTGTCGAAGCCGTCGGCGTCCTGGTCGAAGTCCGAGCCTCCGTCACAGTCCGCGTCGATGCCGTCGTACCAGGCCTCGGACTCGCCGGGGTTGACGCCCGAGTTGGAGTCGTCACAGTCATCCCCACCCCAGGCGGCGTCCGTGTAGCCGTCGCCGTCGGCGTCGTGGCTCGCGTCGCCCGTGCAGTCCTGGTCGATGGTGTCGGACGGATCGTCGAAGGCGTCCGGGTTGACCGAAGCATCCCCGTCGTTGCAGTCGGTCCCGCCGTAGCTGCCGGAGTCGAACCCGTCCCCGTCGGCGTCGTAGTCGGACCCGCCGTCACAGTCCTGATCGATGCCGTCGTACCAGTTCTCGACCGCGCCATCGTAGGTGCTCGCGACGAGGTCGTCACAATCCAGCCCGCCGCCCCCGATGGAGTCCTGCCCATCGGCGTCCTGGTCGTAGTCCGAGCCGCCCGAGCAATCCCGGTCCACGCCGTCGTACCAGATCTCGCTCGCGTCGGGGTTGATGGTCGCGTCGGAGTCGTCACAATCGGAGAGCGAGTCGAAGCCGTCTTCGTCCGCGTCGATCACGTCGTCCACGCCATCACAGTCCTGGTCGATGCCGTCGTACGGTGTGTCCACTTCCCCGGGGTTCCGATCCGGGTCGGTGTCGTCACAGTCGACGGTGGAATTGTAACCATCCCCGTCCGCGTCGATCTCCGCGTCCGTCCCGTCGCAGTCCTGATCGATGCCGTCATACGGCACATCGCTGGCGCCGGGATGCACCGAGGCATCGCCGTCGTCACAGTCGTCGAGGGAGTTGTAGCCGTCCCCGTCGGCGTCCACCTCGGCGTCCGAACCGTCACAATCCTGGTCGATGCCGTCGTAGGGGGTATCGGTCGCGCCGGGGTTCACCAGCGCGTTCGAATCGTCGCAATCGACGGTGGAGATATAGCCGTCCCCATCGGCGTCGATCGTGGCGTCCGAGCCGTCACAGTCCTGATCGACACCATCGTAGGGGATGTCGAGTCCGCCCGTGTTGATGAGGATGTTCGTGTCGTCGCAGTCGGTGCCGCCCACCACGATGGCGTCGAAGCCGTCTCCGTCCTGGTCGCCGTCGTTGCCGTCACAATCCTGGTCCGTGCCGTCGTACCAGATCTCGGCCGCGCCGGGGTTCACGCTCGCGTCGGAGTCATCACAGTCGATCGTGCTGATGTAGCCGTCACCGTCGGCGTCGAGCACGCCGTCCGATCCGTTGCAATTCTGGTCGACGCCGTCGTAGGGGATGTCGATCGCGCCCGGGTTGATCGCCGCGCTGGCGTCGTTGCAGTCTTCCCCGCCGAAGTCGTCCGAGTCATAGCCGTCGCCGTCGCCGTCGTAGTCCGACCCACCGTCACAGTCCTGGTCGACGCCGTCGTAGTACGTCTCCGATGCGTCCGGGTTCACCGCCGCGTCGGTGTCGTCACAGTCCTCGCCCTCATCCCAGCCGTCGCCGTCCACATCGGTGAGATCGTCGCCGCTGCAGTCCTGATCGATGCCGTCGTACGCGATCTCGGCCGCGCCCGGATGAACGGCCTCGTTCGTGTCATCACAGTCCGTGCCGCCCTCGGAGACCGCGTCGTAGCCGTCCCCGTCCTGATCGGCGTCATTGCCATCACAATCCTGGTCGATGCCGTCGTACCAGATCTCGGCGGCGTTGGGGTTGACCCCCGAGGCCCCGTCGTTGCAGTCATCGTTGTTGTCGGCGTACCCGGTCGGGATATCGCTCGAGGTCACCGCGGTGGCGGTCGAGCTGCCGAACCCGTCGTTGTCGGCGTCCGTGTAGATCGAGCGCAGCTCGCCGTATTCGCAGACGTAGTAGAACGCGGTCGCGCACGGCTCGTCGTTCCACGACCCGTCCGTGAAACGGTTGTGCTGGACACAGTCCTCGTTCCTGCCCGAATCGTTGGGCTCGCCCGTGTGCCAATTCGTGTAGAGCCTCGCGCTCCCGTCCGCCCACAGCCACGTGCCCTCGGTCGCCTGGTCGTTGTAGCCAAACCACCACTTGTCCGTGGAGCGGCTGTCGACCTCGCTGTTGATCCAGGCGTCCTCCGCCGCGGAGCTGATCGTGGCCAGGGAGTAGCCGTCGGCCGCGCAATGGGTGAGCGCGCTGGCCCAGCTCCGCGCGATCGTGCAGAACTGGTAGGCCTTGCCGTCGTAGTTCTCGACGGCGCACTCGCAGTCGCCGGACTCGTCCAGATCGCCGTCGCAATCGTCGTCGAACCCGTTGCAGGTCTCCGCGTCGGCAGGGCTCACGGCCGCGTCCGTGTCGTCGCAGTCGCTGTCGTTCGAGACGTACCCGGTCGGCGCGCTGTCCGCGGTGACCGACTCGTCCGGGTCGCCGTAGCCGTCCCCATCCGCGTCGTCGTAGAAGGTCGCGGCGGCCGCGAGCGAGGGGGCGAACAGGGCGAGCAGCGGCAACAAGCGCATCGAGGCACCGGGGGTAGCGATCACCTTACACGAACGTGACCGAGATTGACGAGCGGGTTTCTTGCACGCCGCTGTCCCTCGCTTCGCTCTTCCGCCCGCGGGCCGCGCTACCATGCAGGTGCCGATGGCGCTGCTCCTCTTCCTCGCCTGCATGTCCCCGCCGGATCCGGCCGATCCGGAGCGCGTGGCGCCAGGAGACGACTCGGGGGCACCAGGGGACACGGGGCCGGTCGGCCCCGAGATCCCCTCGCCCGCCCTCACCGCGGCTGGCGTGGGGAGCGCGCTCTCGGAGGCCCTGGCGTGGGGTCTCCCCACCTTCCCTCTCCTCGCTCGCACGTTCTCCGGGCTCATGGCGCAGGGGGACGCCGTCTGCACCCCCGAGCCGGTCGCCTTCCAGAACCTGATGGCGGGGGGCTGCCGCGCGGCGTCGGGGGTGGTGTTCTCGGGAGCCGGCGGCGGGTTCGGTGCGTGGGACGACGCGGGCGAGGTCTACAGCTACCAGCTCCGCGCCGATTTCGTGATCACCGATGTCGACGGGCATCCGTTCGAGGTGGGCGGGGACACGCAGGCGAGCGTCACCGTGACGGACGGCGCGCTGGCGTTGTCCCAGGAGCTGCTCGGCTCGTTCCGCTACGAGCCAGCGGGCCTGTGGCTCGGCGCCGGCACGAGCGGCGCGGCGTGGATCGAGGCGAGCGTGGGGGACGACGGCGCCCTGGTCGCCCAGGTGGACGGCGGCTACGACCTCGGCGGCGCCGCCGTGTACTTCGACCAATTGGCGATCGGAGGCGCGTGCGGGACCCGCCCGAGCGGCGGGATGCGCCTGCGGGACGACTCCGGCTATTGGTACCTCTTCACATACGGAGCGGGGTGCGACACGTGCGGAGGAGTGGTGTACGCCGATGGAGTGTCGCTGGGGGCGGCGTGCGTGGATCCGACGGCGGCGTTCGCAACGGTGGGTGAGGACGTGTCCGCCTTCGCGAGCGAGCTCCCCAGCCCTCCCGAGGCGCCCCCGGGCGCAGCGCTCGGCGCCGGGGAGGCGCGGTGACCCTGCTGCTGCTCTCGGCATGCGGCGAGCTGGCGCTCGAGCCTTCCCCCGTGGAGCCAGGATCCGCCGCCCCCCTTCCCGCGTCCGTATCCGACGTCCGGTGGGCCGGAAGCGCCCCGTACCTCACCCCGCTGGCCGCTCCGCGCCTGCTCCGACGGATGAGCGTGGATCTGCGAGGCACCTTTCCGACCGAGGCCGAGCTCGCCGCGGTGGAGGCCGATCCGGCGGCGCTCGCCTCCATCCGCGATACCTACCTCGCCGACCCGCGCCTGGAGCAGCGGCTGGTGTCGATCTTCGCCGAACGCTGGCACACGGTGTTGGACGAATACGAGGTGGGGACGGACGATTACGCGCTCGCCCCCCGCGAGTCCGACGCCTACGTGCACGCCGTCGGAGAAGAGCCGCTCCGCCTGCTCGCGCACGTGACGGTGAACGACCTGCCGTGGTCCGACATCGTGACCGCGGACTACACGATGTCCAACGAGATCCTGGGCGGCATCTGGCCTGTCGACTACCCCGAAGGCGGCGAGGGCTGGCAGGTGTCACGTTATACGGACGGTCGCCCGGCGGCCGGGATCCTGTCGACGAACGGGTTCTGGTGGCGCTATGTCACGAACGAGTCCAACAAGAGCCGGGGCCGGGTGGCCGCGATGTCCAAGCTGTTGCTCTGCACCGACATCCTCTCGCGGCCCGTGGTGTTCGAACGTTCCACCACCGCCGACGTGGAAGAGGCGATCCGCAGCAACCCGGCGTGCCAGAGCTGCCACTCGTCCATCGATCCGATCGCCGCGACGCTGTTCGGGTTCTGGTGGGTCATTCAGTACAATCCGTACGAGATGCAATCCTACCATCGGGAGCGCGAGCCCCTCGGCCCCACGCTGCTCGGCGTGGATCCCGCCTGGTACGGAGCCCCGATCGCGGGCCTGGTCGATCTGGGCTGGCATGTCGCGAGCGATCCCCGCTTCGTACGGTGTGGCGCCCAATCGTTCGCCGAACAGCTGTGGCACCGCGATATCGACGTGCAGGACTACGCGTCGATCGAAGCGCTACGGAAAACGTTCGTGGCCGCGGATCTCTCACCCCGCACGTTGCTCCGCGCGGTGACCGACACGGCCGAGTACCAGGCGGGCGGCTTCACCGACGACGCGCCGGACGACGTGCGCGCGAAGGAGCGCGTCGAGCGGCTCCTCTCCCCGAACCAACTGGCCTCGGTCATCGAGGCGGAGACCGGCTGGATCTGGACGGCGGACGGGTACACCCAGCTCGAGAACGACGTGGTGGGCTACCGCGTGCTCCGGGGCGGGGTGAACGGCTACTCCGCCACCGAGCCCCAACAAGACCCAGGGCTCACCTGGGCCATGGTCAACACGCGCGTCGCCCAGGCCGCCGCGGACAACCTCGTCACCCGGGATCTGGCCGAGGGCGCGCACCTCACCCTGCGGGACATCGATCTGGCCACGCTCCCGACCGACCCCGCCTTCGCCGACGAGCTCCACTCGTTGGCTCGGCGCTGGTACTCCGAGCCGGTCGACGAGGCCTGGGCCCCCTCGTTGATCCAGCTCTGGACCGACGTCGCGGCCGAGGAAGGCGCGAACGCCGCGTGGGCGGCTGTCCTCGAGGCGATGATCCGCGATCCCCGCTTCCAGGCGTACTGAGTGGCGCGCCCCTCCCCCGATCGCGGGCCCCCCGGTCTCGACCGCCGGCTGCTGAACCGGCGCGGCTTTCTCACCCTCGCCGGGGGCGGGCTCGCCGCTGGGTTGGGGCTTCCGAGCGGGGTGAGGGCGGGCGCCACCGACGCCGCGCGTCGCCGCTTCCTGTTCATCCACTGTCGCGGCGGTTGGGACACCACCTACGTGTTTCAACCCAACTTCGGCGCGGCGGGCGTCGACATGGAAGCCGATTCGGTCGAAGCGGAGGCGAACGGAATCCGCTTCGTGGACGCCGAGAGTCGGCCCCTCGTACGCCAGTTCCTCGAGACCCACGGCGCCTCGACCTGTGTGGTCAACGGGATCGAGGTGCCCTCCGTCACACACGAACGCTGCAGCCGCATCATGCTCACCGGCAAGACGGACGGCGCGGGGGACGACTGGGGCGCCACGCTGGCGGGCCGGAGCGCGTCCCCGCTCCTGCTGCCGTACCTCGTCGTGAGCGGATCCGCGTTCACCGACCAATACACCGATCGGGTCGTGCGGGTCGGGAGCAACGGCCAGCTGGGCGCCCTGCTGGACGGGAACGCGCTCCTGCGCTCCGACCGCCCCGTGAACCTGCCGAGCCCCGGCAGCACGTCGCGCGTGGATGCCTGGCTCTCCGAGCGGGCCGCCGGGCTGTCGGAGCGCTCCCCGATGGCGGCGGCGTTCGCCCGCGCTCACGCGGACCAGGTCGAATTCCAGGAGTGGGGAGACACGCTGCGCCTCGGCGGCGCCCCGTCGGGTTGCACGACCCTCCTCAACGACGCGGCCACCGTGCTGGACGCATTCGAGGCCGGCCTGGCCCGCACCGCGCTCGTGGAGTACCTCGGCTGGTGTAGCGAGGGTTGGGACACACACAGCAACAACTCACGGCAGGGCCTGAATTTCAACGAGCTGTTCGACTACCTCGGCCGCATCCTCGCCGATCTCGCGACGCGGACCGCCGCGAGCGGCGCGCCCCTGGCGGACGAGGTGACGATCGTGGTCCTGTCGGAGATGGGCCGCTCCCCCCTCCTCCTCCGCGGAGAGGGGCGCGATCACTGGACCTTCACCTCCGCGATGCTGGTGGGGGCAGGCGTGCGGGGCGGGCAGGTGATCGGAGGCTTCGACGATGGCGGCTACGGCCTGGGCGCCGACTTCGCGTCCGGCGACGCCACGCTCGACGGGCCCGTGATTCAGGCCGCCAACCTGGGGGCCACCCTCCTCGCGCTCGGCGACGTGGACCCCGGAGCAGTCGCCCCGCTCACCGCGGCCGTCGCATGATCCTCCTGCTGCTCGCGGCGTGCGGCGCGCCCTCGCCGGTGCCGCCCCCCACGACCTCGACACCCGCCGTGGCCTGCGGCGAGCTGCCCGACGTGAGCTGGGATGCGTGGGGGAACGGTTTCTTTCGTACGTATTGCACCGCGTGCCATTCGAGCGCGAATGTCGCCCAACGCGGCGGGGCCCCGATCGGCGTGGACTTCGACACCCGAGCGGCGGTCGAGGCCCGCGCGTCGGATGTTCGCAGGGTGGTGCTGGAGCAGGGAACCATGCCCGTCGGAGGGGGGGTCTTCCCGGATGACCTCCTGCTGCTCGAGGTCTTCCTCTCGTGCGGGCTCTCGGACTGACCTCCAGACGAACGGGGGCATCGCCGCCGCCGCATCGGTCCGGGTGGAACCGGGCTATGCTGGGCGTGGTCCGCGCCGTCCGTCACCATCGAGCACAGGAGGCCACCGTGCCCCGAAACGCCCTGTCTGCCCTGCGAATCGTCGGCCTCCTCGCAGTGGTCGGCGTCAGTTCGTGCGTGAGTGACAAGGGGATCACCGTGCGGCACTCTCCGCCGGCAGTGGTCATCAGTCGCCCGGTGGATGGTGAGGAATTCGACCAGGGCACGGCGATCTCGTTCGAGGGCCTCGTATCCGACGATCAGGACGCCGCCGCCGACCTCCTGCTCACGTGGTCGAGCGATCGCGACGGACCTCTCAACGCCGACCCGGCGGATGGGGACGGCGCGGCCCGCTTCGCCACCGCCGCCCTCTCCTACGGCACGCACGTCATCACGCTGCAGGTATCGAATGCGGACGCGCAGTCGGCCGAGGACTACGTGACGATCGTCGTCAACGAAGTGGAGCAGGATCCGGAGGTGACGCTTCGCCGCCCGCGCTCCACCGACCTCGGAATCGAGGGCGTGCCGTTCGAGTTCGAGGCCCTCGTCCAGGACGACCAGGACGACCCGACCGCGCTCGCCGTCTGGTTCGAGTCCGATGTGGACGGCGTTTTCTGCGAGACCACACCCGACCTGGACGGCCTCGCCGCCTGCTCCGCGACCCTCTCGCCCGGGGATCACATCGTGACCGTCGGGGTGTTGGACACCTCCGACAACGAAGCGACCGCGCAGGGCCCTTTCACCGTGCTCGAGGCCGACGAGACGGATGACGACTCGGACGGCTACAGCGAGGACCAGGGTGACTGTGACGACGCCGACCCGTCGGTCCACCCCGGTGGCACCGAGTACGCCAACGGTATCGACGACGACTGTGACGGAACGGTGGATGAAGGCACCGAGAACACCGACGACGACGGCGATGGGTTCACCGAGATCGCGGGGGACTGTGATGATGGGGACCCTGACACCTTCCCCGGCGGTCTGGAGGTGTGTGACGGTGTGGACAACGATTGTGACCTCGCCATCGACGACGGCACGAGCTGTGTGGACGACGACCTCGACGGCTACACCGAGACCGAGGGAGACTGTGACGACGCCGCCCCGAGCGTGTACCCGGGAGCTTCGGAGCTCGGCGATGGCGCGGACAACGACTGCGACGGCGTCGCGGACGAGGGCACGAGCCTCTATGACGACGACGGGGACTGCTTCTGCGAGGCCGGCGAGTGCACGGGGTCGAGCGAGAGCGGGTGCGCTACCCTCTCGGAAGGAGACTGTGACGACGCCGAGATCCGGGTGAGCCCGGACGCGCTCGAGCTGTGTGACGGCCTCGACAACGACTGCAATGGCACGACGGACGAGGGCACCGCGGTGGACGCAGGCACGTGGTATCAGGACGCCGACGGCGACTACTACGGGGCCGCTTCCGTCACCGCGCAATCCTGTACCCAACCCGCCGGATTCGTGGCAAACGCGACCGACTGTGACGATGACGACGCGGGCATCAGTCCAGTCGGAACCGAGCTTTGTGACACCGTGGACAACAACTGTGACGGCAGCGTCGACGAGGCCACGGCCTCGGATGCAGCGACCTGGTATCGCGACAGCGACGCGGACGGCTACGGCACCGCCACCGTCACGACGCGCGCCTGTACCGTCCCGACCGGCTACGCCGCGAATACGACCGACTGCAACGACGCGAGCGCGTCGATCAACCCGGCCGCTGCCGAGCTCTGCGACAGCGTCGACAACGACTGCGACAGCAGCGTCGACGAGTCCACGGCGATCGACGCGCCCACCTGGTACCTCGACACCGACGGGGACGGCTACGGCGGGGCCACCACGACCACGCGCTCCTGCACGGCGCCGGGCGGCTACTCGGCCGTCGCCAGCGACTGCAACGACGCGACCGCGGCGGTCAGCCCCGCCGCCGTGGAGACGTGCAACAGCGTGGACGACGATTGTGACGGGGGCACCGACGAGGGGGTCACCACCACCTACTACCGCGACGCGGACGGCGACACCTACGGCAACCCGAGCTCGACCAGCGCATCGTGCTCGTTGCCCTCGGGCTACGTCACCAACGCGAGCGATTGCAACGACGCGAACGCCACGTTGAACCCCACGACCGTCTGGTTTCGCGACAGCGACGGAGATGGCTACGGCAGCGCCTCAGCTACCCTCACCCAGTGCGTCCAGCCGACCGGGTACATCAGCAACGCGACGGACTGCAACGACGCCTCGGCGTCGGCGTACCCGGGCCGCACCGAGGCGTGTGACAGCATCGACAATGACTGCGACGGCACGATCGACGAGATCAGCGCCACGAGCTGCACGACCTACTACTACGACGCCGATGCCGATGGGTACGGGTCCGGTACGGTCGCCTCTCGCTGCTATTGCTCGGGGACGGGGTCCTACACGGCCACCAACGACGATGATTGTTATGACAACAACGCCAACGCGAACCCGGGCGCCACCGCCTACTATACGGTCAGCCGCGGCGATGGCAGCTACGACTACAATTGCGACAGCTCGCAGTCGAAGCAGTACACGACCAACTACAGCTGCACGGGCGCGGTCTACGTCTGCCTCGATTACACGAACGGTTGGTCGTCCTCGACGGACCCCTCATGTGGCAGCTCGGCGAGCTACGCCTCCGGCTGCAGCGCCAGCCTCACGTCGTGCAGCGGGAGCTCGAGCACGAGCCGCACCCAGGCCTGCCGGTAGGCGGCGGGCTCCCGGTAGGCGTCAGCGGCGCTTGCTCCGCAACGCCCACCACAGGAAGAACGCCGTGGTCGCATCCGCGATCGGCGTGAACGCGGCGAAGCCCACCAGCAGCAGCGAGAGCCACCCCGGGAAGCCGTAGATGGCGCGCATCACGAGCACGCCGACGACGACGCCGACGGCCACGAGCAACCCGGGGACGATGGCACGCAGGCACTCGCGGAGCGCGCGTTCGTCGGTCTGGGCGGGCAGGTTCTCGAGGTGCGGCACGCACGCCTGCTAACCGCTCGGCGACGGACGAGGGCCACCCCGACCGCGGTCCTCAGGTCCGAGGGCGGAACCGCGGATCCTTCAGCCGCCGCGCGATGAGGAACGCCATCTCGAGCGCCTGCGCGCGGTTCAGGCGCGGGTCGACGTCGCTCTCGTAGGCCTCGCCGAGGTCCGCCTCGGTCAAGCCGCACGAGCCGCCGACGATCTCCGTGACGTTCTCCCCCGTCAGCTCGAAGTGGACCCCCCCGAGCACCGAGCCCGCGTCAGCGTGGACTGCGAAGCTCTGATCGACCTCCTGCAGGATGTCGTCGAAGCGGCGGGTCTTCGTGCCGTCCGCCGTCTGGTACGTGTTCCCGTGCATCGGATCGCTCACCCACGTGACCACGCGCTCGGCGCGGCGCACGGCCTCCACCAGGGCCGGGAGCCGCTGGGACACGTTCTTCGCGCCCATGCGCACGATGAGCGTGATGCGGCCGGGCTCTTCGCCCGGGTTGAGCACATCGAGCAGCGCGAGCAGCTCCGCGGGCTCCATCCCCGGCCCGACCTTCACGCCGATGGGGTTCCGGATGCCGCGGAAGAACTCGACGTGGGCGCCGCCGATGTCCCGCGTGCGCTCTCCGATCCAGGGCAGGTGCGTGGAGAGGTCGTAGTAGCCCTCGCGCAGGGGCGGCCTCTCGGTGGCTGCCTGCTCGTAGTCCAGGTGGAGCCCCTCGTGGCTCGTGTAGAACTCGACGCCCGCGAGCTCGTTGAGCGGCCTGCCCACCATCGCGTCGAGAAAGCGCACGGAGGCCTTCATCGACTCGACGAGCGCGCGATACTCGTCGGGCTCGTTCGCCTTCTCCACCCAGGAGAGATCCCAGATGTCCGGGTGGTGCATGTCTCCAAAGCCGCCGGAGAGCAGGCTGCGGATGAAGTTGATGGTCATCGCGGAGCGGCTGTAGGCCTCGAGCAGGTTGTTCGGGTCCGGGCGGCGGCCGGCGGGCGTGAACTCGGAGCGGTTCACCAGGTCGCCACGGTAGGCGGGCAGCGTGACATCGCCGCGGGTCTCGGTGGCGGCCGACCGAGGCTTCGCGTACTGACCGGCGATGCGCCCCACGCGGACCACGCGGCGCCCGCTCCCGTAGACGAGCACCGCGCTCATCATGAGGAGCACCTTGAGCTTCGCGTCGATGCGGTGGGACTGGCAGTCCGCGAACCGCTCGTTGCAGTCCCCACCCTGGAGCAGGAAGCGCTCCCCTCGCCCCGCTTCGGCGAGCTGGGTCTTGAGCTTCTCGACCTCCCAGCTCGTGACGATCGGGGGGAGCCGGGCGAGCTTCGCCAGGGCGGCCTCGAGCTCGGCGGGGTCGTCGTACTCGACCTGCTGCCGTGCCGGGTGGCCCTTCCAAGAAGAGGGGGTCCAGTCGGACCGGGTCGAGGCAGGGGGGGTCCGGTCGCTCGTCATCGTCCCGCTCGCAAGGTTCTCCGTTTACCCCGTACCTGCTCGTGTGCGCGCCCCTTCTCGTGCAGAACGGTGGGCTATTGAGGCACACTCGCGGAATGCGCATGCGCTCGTCCCCCCTCCTGTTCCTCGTCGCCGCCTCGCTTTCTCCGGGTTGCCAGGACTACGATCTGGAGGCCCACAAGGACGCCGACGCGGACGACACCGCGACCGGGGAGACCGATGCGCCCGTCGAGATCGACTACTCCGACATCTGTGATGGGCTCGCGGGCGCGCCGCACGAGGTGCCGCTGAACGAGGAGTGCGCGGTCGAGCTCCAGACGGCCACCTTCACCCCCGTGGTCGAGTACCACTACGGCACCACGTCGTTCTGCGGGCCTCCGGCGGTCGGCCAGATCGTGGACAGCAACGGCTCGGGCGCGATCGACAGCGGCGACATGCCGGCGATCGTCATCTTTCAAGGCGGCGAGACCGGGACCGACGGAGGCCGGGTGGTGGCCGTCAAGGGCGACAACTCGGGCGTCTACTGGGAGAGCGAGGCGGGGATGGGCCAGGACGGGGGCTTCGCGATCGGAGACCTCGACGGGGATGGTTGGCCCGAGGTCGTCGTGGGCGGCGTCACCACGGTGCACGCGCTCGACGGCCGAACCGGCGCCGTGCTGTGGGAGTCGCCGAACATCGCGCGCGCGCTCGATCCCCTCGGCTACAACCACCCCTCGATCTCCGACATGGATCACGACGGCCACCCCGAGGTGACCGTCGGCAGCGCGATCCTCAATCACGACGGCTCCGTGCGCGGCCGCGGCAACCTGGGCATGGGCGCGGCGGCCCTCGAGGGCAACTCCGACTACAGCACCTACGGCGCGCTCTCCGTGCCGGTCGACCTCGACGGCGACGGCGTGGAGGAGCTGGTGACCGGCAACGCCGCCTACGACCCGGACGGCTCGGTGAAGTGGCAGAACGACGGCCGCGACGGCCTCATCGCCGTGGCGGACTTCGACGGGGACGGAGAGGGAGAGATCGTCAAGACGAGCGGCTGGTACATCACCGGCATGGAGTCCGACGGCACCGAGGTCTGGGGGCCCATCAACTACGGGTTCTACGGCGTGAACGTCGGGCCCCCCTCCATCGACGACCTCGACGCGGACGGGGTCCCCGAGATCGTGTTCGCCGCCCAGGACATCCTCGTCGCGATGGCGTGGGGCGGCCGCGAGGTGTGGCGAGCGAGCGTGGACGATGCGTCCGGCGCGGCGGGCGCCGTGCTCTTCGACTTCGAGATGGACGGCTACCCCGAGGTGCTCTACGCCGACGAGTCGAGCGTCCAGTTCCTGTCCGGGCTCGACGGCACGGTGAAGATGACCTCCAACGAGCACGGCAGCGTCACGCGCGTGGAGACGCCCATCGTCGCGGACGTCGACAATGACGGGCACGTCGAGATCGTCGTGGGCCACTGCACGTGGAACAAGTCCTTCACCGTGTATGGGGACGCCGACAACAGCTGGCCCCCCGGACGCAAGATCTGGAACCAGCACGGCTATTCGATCACGAACGTCGGAGATGAGGGCGAGATCCCTGTCACTTGTGAGCCGAATTGGCCGGAACACAACAGCTTCCGCTCGGGGGACGTTGGCCAGCCCCCCGGCGACTACGTGGATGTGCAGGCCGAGATCTTCGACGTGTGCGAATCGGAGTGCGCGTCGGGCAAGGTGTACGTGGGCGCCTGGGTCAAGAACGCGGGCAACCTCGAAGCGCCCGCTGGTATCGCCGTGAGCGTGCGCGCTGGCGCCGGCGGCTCCATCGTCGCGACGCAGTACACCACCCTCCCGGTGGTCTCCGGAGCGACGGGGGAAGCCCTGTTCTTCGAGGTCGATCCGAGCGCGCTCGGCGGTCTGGAGCCCATCGTCGAAGTCGACGCCGACGCCGCCGGCTCGGGCGCGCTGTTCGAGTGTGACGAGGGAAACAACGTCCACGGATGGAATGCGCCGGTCTGTCCGTGACCCTCGTCGTCGTGCGGGAGGTCGAGCGTGGGCGGGAGAGATCGTTCGGATCCCTCTCAGGTCCCCCGCTGCGCGTGCCGATGGGCTCCATACCCTGGGAGCTCCGATGAGCATCGACGTGCGCCTCCTCAGCAACCGTGACGACGCCCTCCGCCTCCGGGATCTCGTCTACGGTACCTACGGGCTCACGTACCACCGCGACATCATGTACGACCCCGAGCGGCTCCTGGAGCGCAACCGGACGCAGGCCATCACCTCGTTGATCGCGATCGACTCGGACACCGACCGCGTGGTGGGTCACCTCGCGCTGATCCGGCCCTGGTTCGAGATCGCGGATCCCCTCCCCGCCGGGCGCGGACCGGCCGTCGTCGAGGTCGGGCTCTCCATCGTCGAGCCTCAGCGTCGTGGCCAACAGGTGCAGAACACGCTCGCGCTCGCGGCCGTTCTCGACGTCGGCGCCAACAACCCAGAACTGCGCGGCTTCTACATGAAGTGCCTGACCAGCCACCCCTACTCGCAGCGATCGGCACGACGCTTCCTGGGCCGCGCCACCGCGCTGTTTCCGGCGGGCGTGCCCGCCTGGGTCCGCGCGGACAGCGCAGCCAAGAGCGCCCCTTCTGAGAGCGCCCGTTCTGAGAGCGTCGCTGCCGAGGGCGCCCCTACGACCACGGTCCTCTTGCACTGCCCGTACCGGGAGCACGCCCCGCGAGAGGTCCCCTTCCCCGTCGCCCATGTCGGGATGGCGGAGGAGATCTACGGGAGCCTGGGCCTCGAGCGGCGAGCCCGCCCCGTACGCGACACACCGGGGGCGGTGCGCGGCACCCGCAAGGACACCCGCATCGCGACGTGGTTCGACGGGGCCCGCCGCCAGGGCGTCGTCTGGGTACGCGAGACGGGCGGCGACCTGGTGGAGGCCGCTCTCGATCGTGTGAGGTGGCTGCTCGGCGGGCACATGGAGCACATCACGCTGCTCCTGCCGCTCGACTCGGACGCCGCGGCGCGGGCGGTGCCCGCGTTGGAGGCAGCGGGGATGTTCGTCGGCGGGCTCATTCCGGACCTCGAGGGCGTGGACACGCTGGTCCTCGAGCGGGTCGAGGCCGCGGACACGCGGCTCGACGGCATCGGCCTGGTCGGGGAGGACGCCGAGCGGCTCCGCGACCGGGTGGTCGCGGCCTGGCAGCGCTCTCGCGCCATCACGATGGCCCCGGCGCTGGATGCGCCCGGGCGGATCAGCCCACGCCCACCGGCAGTGCCCACAGCCCCGTGACCGTGTGGCGCCCGCGGAGCACCACGTACTCCACGCACACCACGTCCGGGAGGTCTCCGCACGCGCGAACCGCCTCCTCGGTGAGCCACACCGCACCCGCCGGCGTGAGCTCCTCCAGCCGTGCGCAGGTGTTCACGGCGTCGCCGATCACGGTGTACTCCATCCGCGACTCCGTTCCGACATTACCAAGGATTACTCTTCCGAAGTGGATGGCGTGGCGCACCTGGATCTCCGCGAAGGCCGGGGCCTCCGTCCGGAGCCGCGGACGTTGGGCGACGAGGCTGCGTTGCATCTCCAACGCGGCATCCGCAGCCCGCGCCACGGGGTGACGCCCGCTGGCGTCCGTGCGGAAGACCACGAGGATACCGTCGCCGATGCGCTTGTCGACGATGCCGCCGTGCCGCACGATGATCGGGTCGGAGATGCCGAACCACGCGTTGAGCCCCCGTACCACCGCCGCCGGCTCGCACGAGGCGCTCGTGGTCGTGAAGCCGGCCACGTCACAGAACATGACCGCGAGGTCCTCCTCGTGCCCGCCCAGCCGGAGCGCCGCCTCGGGGTGGAGGCGCACGTCATCCGCCACGGCGGCGGGCAGGTACTGCCGGAACTTGCGGTTGATGAGCAGCTCCTCCTGGACCTGCCGGAAGAGGCGGGCGTTGCTCAGCGCCGCGCCGACCGCCGCGCCGACGGCCTGGAGGAGGTCGCGGTCGCGAATGGTGAGCGCCTCGGTGGGGTCGATCCCCCGGTCGACCACGAGGAGCCCCAGGGGAACCCCGCGGCCGAGGATCGGCGCGACGACGAAGGCGACCGAGCGCAACGAGAGCATCACTTCGCGGTTCTGCGGGAGGAGGTTGTCCGCGAACGCAGGAATGTCGGTGACGAGCTGGGTGCCGCCGCTGCGGACGACGCGACCGAAGAGGCGCTCGTCCGTACCCGTCGGGTCGAGGGAGAGCTCGAGCGCTTCCACCCGCCCGGTCTGGTCCCCGAACCCGAACGAACGCGCATCGGTGAGTACGCCCCGCAGCACGTCGACGCGGAAAAGCAGCGCGCGCTGGTACCCGAGCGCGGTCGACAGCTGGGCGAGCACCGCGCGAACGAGCTCGTCCTCGTCGAGCACCGCCCTCGTGGCCTCGACGACGCGCTGGAGAGCCTGGAGCTCCTGCACACGCCGCGCGTTGCGCTCCAGGAGGTCCTGCAGCTCCTCCGCGGGCGTGCCGGTGAGCGCGGTGGCGTCACTCCCGCGGCCCTGTCCCAGGGGCCCCGCGTTCGCGAGGCCGAGCGCCGCCAACACGGCTCCAGCCGACCCGAACCAGGGTGTCAGCTCCGGCGCGCCGAGGAGCCAGGCGGCGACGGACGCGACCGCCAGTCCGCAGCCGACGGCGAGCGCCGGGCCCACCCAGGTGGGGCGCTCGACCCAGCGCGCCTCGTACTCGCACCGGGCGTCGCCGCGGTGGACGCAGCGGGGGTGCGCGACCCAGGCGGCGGGGAGCCCGAACACCTCGGGGACCGCTTCGAGGACGCCGCGCCGGTTCCCGCAGAACAACGGATCGTCGGGGGCGGACGGGTCGCCCACGAAGGTGGCGCGGAGGGCGCCCCGGCCGAGCGAGACCATTTCCCAGCGGGTGATGCGCGAGTAGCGTGAGGTGATGGCCCCGAGGCCCTCGTAGGCGCGTCGGGGCGTCAGCAGGCCGCGCATCAGCAGGCGCTCGGGCCCCATCATCCCGGGGCGCGCGAGGGCCCGCCCTGCCCGGTAGATCACGTCCGGATCGCCGGTAGCCTCCACCATCGCGCGGTTGAGGCCGAGGATCAGGCTCGCGGAGAACCAACGATCGGGATCCTCCAGCACCTCGAGCGTCGTGCCCAGGCGCCCCACGAGCTCACGGAGCGGCTCGGCGCCGAATTGGCGTTCGTAGAACCGGAGCAGCGGCTTGAGAACACGAGAGTTGAGCTGCTGTGGACAGTCCAGCCAGGGATCGGCCTGCGCCGTCGCCTCCGCCCTACCCGGCATCGGGGACGCGTGCCCAGGCTCCGTAGCCGAGCGCCTGCCCGAAGAAGCCGGGCGACTCATGCAGGACGCGAAGCTCGCGCACCACCGCCGCGACCTCCGCTGGCTCGATCCAGGGGGGCCCGAGGACCTGCGCCTTGAAGCCGAGGGTCACCGCTACGAACGCGGCGCCGCCCACGTCCTCGCTGGAGAAGGTGTAGACCCGGGCGGCGGGTGACTCGAGCCCCGCGTCGTGAAGGAGGGCCTTCAGCTTGCGACCGACCTCACGATCGCCGCCGCGGGCGGCCTGCGCTTGGCGAGAGGCGCGGAGGAGCGCGGGGAGGCCACTGGGCGCCGGATACACGACCAGCCCACCGTCATCGGTGTCGACCAGCGCGATGGTGCCCCCGGGGCGGGTGACCCGCCGCATCTCCGCGAGGGCCTCGGCCGGGGCGTCGAGGTGCTGGAAGAGGAAGCGTGCGTAGGCGAAGTCGACCGAGGCGTCCGGGAGCGGGATGCGGGCGGCCGTCCCTGCGCGGAAGGTGACGCGGGCGCCGACCGTCGCCGCGTGAGCCGACGCGATTTCGAGGAGCGCCGGATCCGCGTCAACGCCGGTCACCTTGCCGAGGGGCAAGAGATCCTGGGCGGCCCAGGCCGCGAAGAACCCGGGGCCGCACCCCACGTCCAGCAGGTGGTGATGGGGACGTAGACCGGCCCGCGCGAGGAAATCAAGCTCGAGCGGGCGCACGAGCCGAACTTGCGCCTCCAGACGTGCGAGCTCCGCCGGACCGTCCAGACTCTCCATCCGGTAGCTGTCCGTACGCCCCCCGCCCGGTAGGCTCGAATCATCCGACGCCGAAATACTCGCTTCCGACGCCGATAATGCTGTCCTGATCGCGGCGGGGGTACTCGTCACGGGCTCTCTTCGAACTGGAACGCTACGCGGAAGCGCACGTGGGGTCAAGTGGGAACGGGGTCAAGGCTGAGGCGGAGGCGGAGCGCTGGGGCCGGGGCGGGTGGTCTCGCGGGGGCAGAGCACGTTCTTGCGGGCTATCTGAACATCGTTTAGATGGCTGACCATGAGCAACCCCCTCACCGCGCAGGCACCCCGGAAGAGGTCCTACCACTTCGGTCGCGGGACGCGATGCGCTCCGCGGTCGCCGCGTCGGTGCTCGCCGAGGTGAAGAAGGCGTCCCTCGCTGCCGGGAGGGCTGGCGCCCGCACGCAGCTTCGACAGAAATCGCCTCGGCGCCGTGGGCGGCCCCCCTCTCCGCTCCTTAGCCTCTCCCGCGCCTCCGCCGCCGGTCGGCCGAGCCTCCCGCGGGCGTCAACGCGGGGGGCGACAGCAACTGCGCCTCGCCTGCGCGTGCGCGCCGGACCACGTCGGAGAAAGCCGCTCCCAACACCCGGTGGCCGGCCGCGTTGGGGTGCCAGGGGTCGCGCCCACCCGGCAGGAAGAAGTCCACCTGCCCCGACGCCCGCAGGTAAGGGAGCGCGCTGGCGAAGGGCACGCCGCTGTCGAGGGTCAACTGTTGGAGGTTGGAGTGGTTGGCCATCTCGTTCACGCAATAGACCGCGGGAAGCGCAGCGCGCTCGGCGCACGCGATCGGATCGGCGTCGGCGAGAACATGAACGGGCAAACCGAAGACCAGGAGCGGCACCCCCAGGGCGCGGGCGGTGGCGACCATGCTGTCGAGGGCATCCTGAACCAGGACGAGGTCTGACGGGTCGGCGGGCTGTAGCTCCCGCGCGAGCTTCGCCCCGAGCCAGCGGCGAGCAATCGCGGAGTGCGGCTGCAACCACCCCCACCCGACGCCGCGACCATCCACCGCCACGGGGTCGTCCTCTTCGTGGAGGCGCAGGATCCGCGTGGGGTAGCTGTCGTTGGAGAACAACGCGTAGACCAGCAGATCGGGCGAGAGCGCTGGCGCCTGCTCCGCCAGGGTCCCCGCGATCTGCTCCGCGTCGTATCCAGGCACGCCGAAATTGAGGATCTCGACGCCTTCGGACTCCGCCAGGCGGGTCCAGGTCTCCTCGGCTCCCACCCCGACGCCGTACGTGACCGAGTCGCCGAAGGCCAACACCCGGAACCCCTTCTTGGGGCCGGGCTCGCGCTCGCGAAACCCGAGACTGTTCAGCTCGTCACGCGGATCCATGCCAAATTTGCGCGGCAATGGAAGCAGCTCGAGGCCGGCCTTCGCTTCCTCTTGGAGGAAATGAAGCTCGAGGAGCCCGACCAACAGGAGCGCCGGGACGCAGCCAAGGCCCAGCGCGGCGATGCGACGGCGAAAGGTCATCGGCCGGAGCGGTAACCTACGCCCGTGCCGCCCGCCGCCCGGGAGTTGAGCCAAGCACCGCCTCGGCGCGCAGCCCCAGCTCCTCGGCGCGGGCCTCCGCGAGCTCCGCGCTGCGTTGCACGAGCGCTTCCCTGCTCTTTGTCGGACATCAACGCATCCCCCAAACGTCGGCCCAGGCCGCCGTGTCACAGGCATAGTCGGCGTTCGGGGCGGTCACCAACGTCAGGGGCCCGGGCGACACCGCGACGTCGAAGGCCTCGGCGAGCTGGTAGTTCGTGATCGTGCCGCTCTGCCAGAGCGTCTCACCCTGGGAGATGGCGAACGTGGCGCCGTCCCCGCAGCGCTGGGCCCAGTCCTGGAGCCCCGCCTTGCCCACGAGGCGGGTGACACCGTCGGGAATGGTCAGAGTGACGGTGCTCGGTGCGTGCGCGAAGGCCCCCGTGCAGCTGTGCTCGCCGGCCACGTTGAAGCCGGGCGCCCAATAGGTCCGGTCGACGAGCAGCTCCCCCCAGCCCACCGTGCCGGCCGGCCCCATCGCGGCGAGCGGGACGGCGTCCGGCGGGGCGACGCAGGGTGCGACCTCGCCTCCGGCGAGGCCCGAAAGCCGGGTGTGCAGGAACAACCGCACGTCGTGGCGGCGCTGATCGAACGAAGGCCCGTAGCCGAGCACGTCCGCGTAGACGTCGTCCCGGATGAGCGCGGCAGCGGCGGACGCCTCGGAATCGACCACCTCCCACGCCATTGCGGCGCCAAGCAGCTCGTCCACGAGCGCGTCCGGGTCGAGGCCCAGGGCGAGGCTCCGCGTGAGCACGGGGTCGGTGTAGGCCGCGCCGGTGATGGGGTTGATGGCCCACGGGGAGGTAGCCCAGGGTGCCCGGGGATCGACCGTGAGGGCCGCGGAGAAGTAGTAGCCGCCGAGGTCGACGTCGAAATCCCAGGGCAGGATGTGCCACACGCCGCCGTCGTCGTAGAGGTAGTAGTTGTTCCCGTCCGCCGAGAACGCGTCCATCGAGCCCATCGCCGAGCGGGCCACGCTCTCCCGCCCGAAATTCACCAGATCCAAGGCGGCGGCGAATTGGTCGTCGGTGCCCGCCGCCACGATCTCCGAGAGCGCGACCAGGTCGGTGCCGTCACTGTCGACGGAAGTCTGCGGCTCGAACCAAAACAGCCCGTCCGTCATCGGGTTGAGCCCCTGGGCGTAGTAGCCGGAGTTCATCCCGTACAACACCCCGTCGTCGTTGCCGAACCAGCGCTCGACGAAGCGATCGTCGATGCTCTCGAGCACGACGAAGAAGCCGGCGGCAGCGCCGTTCACGGTCACGCGGGCCCACCCGGTACGCGCGGCGGGGACGCCGAAGCGCCGCATGATCCCAGTGGCGAGGTATTCGTTGAGGTAGCCCACGTCCTGGGAGCTGTTGTCGAGCTTCAGCTCGTCGAGGCCCGCGAACTCCTGCCCGGGGACCAGGCGGTCGAAGCTCAGCTTCAGGGAGGGCTTGCCCGCGATCTCGCTGCCCTGCCCGAACGCGCGGACGGCGATGTCGCCGATTACCACCTGCTCGGGGTCGGCCTCGGCTCCCCAGCGGAACGTGGCCGGGTGCCAGGCCTCCGCCCAGGGATTGTCTCGGATCTCGGCCCAGTCGGCCTCGGACATCTCGAGGGCCACGGTCGCGATGCGCGTGGGATCGAAGACGGCGTCGGTCGGGTCGACTGCTCCGGCGGTGTCCTGGCCGGGGAGCACCTCCGGCAGCTGATCCTCGCGGTCTGCCGAGGGGTCCGTCGAGGGGTCGTGCGGCCGGCCGGGGGACACGCTGGTGGCGGTGCAGGCGAGAAGGAGGAGCACGCCACCTTGTAGCAGATCCGCCGGTCAGGTTGGAGGCTCACGGACCGACGGCTCGGCCGGCTGCGCGTTGACGGCGCGGGAGGACGCCACCGTGTGCCGGACGCCCGACTACAGTCAGGACCCGAGGCACACCTCGCCCGCGTCCACGCCGTCCACCGTGAGCAGGCCGCAGCCATCACACGCGACATCCCCGTCGAAGGTGACCGTCAGGTTTGGGGGAACCTCGAGCCATCCCGGCTGTCCCAGCGTCATGCTCGCCTATTTCCTCGCTTGCTCCACCGCCGACGTCGAGCCCGTCGTGGGTGCGGCCCCAGTTACCACCGCACCGGAACCGCCCCCTGCCGCGGAACCCGAGATCCCGACGCCCATCGTCATGGCGGCGCGGCAGTACATGGGCCGCCCCTATCGTTTCGGTGGGCGGGGGGCGCAGCTCGACTGTATGGGCCTGGTGTTCCTCGCGTGGGCCGATGCGACGGGCGGAAACTGGCGCAAATTATCTGTCAACCCCACCCGGATCGTCGCGCGCCGACAGCTCGGCCCTGCGGTCGAGAGCCTCGCCGGCGTCCCCACCGAGCGAATTGACTGGGACCTGCTGAAGCCGGGCGACGTGATCTTCCTCCTCGGGCCCACGCAGAACCCGGCCGAGCCCGCGATCGCGACTGTCGACGGGGTGCCGGAGTGGGTCTGGCACATGGGCCTCTACAGCGGTGGTGCGGAGCGTCGCTTCGTGGTCGGTGACCACTTCCACGGGCGTGTCTCCGAGCTCGCGCTGCCGGCGTATCTGACCCGGTACGCCGACTGGTATGACGCAATCTTCGTCACGCGGCCGGCGGCTCGGTGAGCGCGAAGTAAGTCCTCGTCGCCGTTGCCGTCGTGGTCGCCGTCGAAGCCATCGTACGCGTCGTATAGGACGCGGGCCGACAAAGTGACACGCCGCGACACGCCTCGTCCGGTGGAACGTGTCTACACCGGGGGAGTGTCGTAAGAAAAAGCGAACTCGGAGGAGGCAACGGTGTACACGCCCCACCTGGCTCGGCGAACGCCGCTCGGCATCGCCACCCTGACGTTGTTCCTCGCGACCGTGGTCGGGGCCGGCGCCTCGACCGGAGGCGCGCCCGGTGGCGGGACCGCTGCCGAAGGCGGCGGCAGCACGGGCGCTAGTGGCTACGTCGGCTGCTTCAAGGACACCGGGGAGCGCGACCTGGACGGGCACCTCGAGTTCACGCAGACCAACTCGCCCGAGACGTGTATCGAGACCTGCCTCGACCTTGGCTTCGCCTATGCCGGCGTCCAATGGGGACAGGCGTGCTTGTGTGGCGACAGCTACGGCAGGTACGGCCCGGCCACCAACTGTGACATGACGTGCACGGGCGATCCGGCGGAAACCTGCGGCGGCTTCGCGGCGAACGAAGTGTGGACAACGGGCAAGAGTGAAGCACGACCTCAGCCGTCCGGCTCGACCGGGACTGCTTGTTCACAAATCGCGATTCCATCGTACTTCTATCCTGGATCGCTCTGGGATCAGGCGGTTTCCGGGGCTCCCAAGGTGGGGATCCTGATCGCCAATCCGGACAGCGGGCCAGGGGGGTCGGTAGACCCCGAGTACGTATCTGCCGTGACGAAAGCCAAGGCTGCCGGAGTTCGGGTAATAGGATACGTCTACACCAGTTATGGAAATCGAAGTGCCGCTGAAGTCAAGGCGGACATCGAAAAGTACAAGAGCTGGTATCAGGTGGATGGCATCTTTCTCGATGAGGTGTCCGATCAAGCGGGCTTGATTCCATACTACCAGGACGTTGCGGATTACGTTCGCGCCGGTCAGGGAAGCCTGGTCATGCTCAATCCTGGGGTCTATCCGGACGAAGGCTACATGAATGTCGGGGACATCGTAGTAGTCTTCGAGGATGACTACTCGGTCTATTTGAATGCGACGGTTCCAAGCTGGGCATCGAACTACCCGCCCTCCAAATTCTCGCATCTGGTCTATGCCGCGCCAGATGGCGCCGCGCTGGACCGGGCCGCGAGCTTGGCTGGTCAGCGAAACGCAGGCTACATCTATGTCACTTCCGACATACTGCCCAATCCTTGGGATGAGCTGCCCAGCTACTGGTCGTCGGAACTGGCCTTGGCGTGCAGCTCGCCCACGACCACGGGCGGCGGTCCCACGGCGCCAGCCCCCACGGAGCCTCCGGCTCGTGGCTACATCGGATGCTTCAAGGACACCGGGGATCGCGACCTGAACGGGTACCTCGAGTTCACCCAGACCAACTCGCCCGAGGCCTGTATCGAGACCTGCCTCGACCTTGGCTTCGCCTATGCCGGCGTCCAATGGGGACAGGCGTGCTTGTGTGGCGACAGCTACGGCAAGTACGGCCCGGCCACCAACTGTGACATGACATGCACGGGCGATCCGGCGGAAACCTGCGGCGGCTTCGCGGCGAACGGAGTGTGGGCAACGGGCAAAAAGTGAAGTGGGGCCCCCCGCCGACCGCCGCCTCGCCGCCAGCGCGAGCACCCCGAGCAGCAGCGACCACGCCGCGCCGGCTACCAGGTCCCGGCGTCGATCGCGTCGATGTCGATGGTCCCGTCGCAGTCGTTGTCGGCGCCGTCGCAGACCTCGTCGGCGTCGGGGTTCACCGTGCCGAGCCCGTCGTCACACTCCTCGCACGCGGCGAAGCCGTCGGCGTCCGCGTCCACCAGCCCGGACGACCCGTCGCAGTTGTAGTCCGCGGGATCGGCGCAGTCGTCCTCGATGGCGCCGGGGTTGTACGCCGCGCTGGCGTCGTCGCAGTCGCCCGCGGAAGCCAGATCGGTCGCCTCGCCCGCGCCGTCGCACAGCAGGTCCGCGCTCTCGACGGTCCCGCCGCCCGCCGAAGTGTACCCGTCGTCGTCGGCATCCACGTAGCAATCCTCGCCGCCGTCGCAGTTCTGGTCGCGCTCGTCGCCCGCGAGCTCGGTGGCCGCGGGATTTACCGTGGCATCCGTGTCATCGCAGTCTGTCGCGGGATCGGTTGCCAGCGCCTCACCCGCGCTGTCACACGCCAGGTTGGAGCTCGAAATGACGCTTGTGGCATCGGGGCGGTAGCCGTCATCGTCGGCGTCGACATAGCAGCTCTCGGCGCTGTCACAGTTCTGGTCGACCTGATCGCCCGCCATCTCCGTCGCGTCCGGGTTGATTGCCCCGTCGGCATCGTCGCACTCCTCGCACGCCGCCCATCAACCGCGGCGGGGTTCACGCTCGAGTCGGTGTCGTCGCAGTCGCCCGTAGGGTCGAGATCGCTCGCCTCCCCTGCCCCGTCGCACGCGACGGACCCGGAGATGACGCTCGTCGCATCCGGCCGGTAGCCATCGCCGTCGGCATCCACGTAGCAGGTGTCCCCGCCGTCGCAGTCGCTGTCGATGCCGTCGCCCGTGACCTCCGCCGCGACCGGAGACACCGACGCGTCCAGGTCGTCGCACTCTTCACAGGCGGCCCAGCCGTCGCCATCCGCGTCGGCATACAGCGTCGATCCGTCGCAATTGTAGTCGCTGGCATCGGAGCAGTCGGTCTCGGCGGCGGCCGGGTTGTAGGCCGTCGAGGTGTCGTCACAGTCCCCGGTCAGAGCGCTGGAGAGCGCCTCCCCGTCGTCATCGCAATCGCCATCGGAGGAAGCGACCGTGGACGTGCCGTCCGGACGATAGCCGTCATCATCCGCGTCCGCGTAGCAGAGCTCGGCGCTGTCGCAGGCCTCATCCGTGCCGGAGCCGGTGATCTCCGTCGCTGCGGGGTACGCGGTCGCGTCGGAATCGTCGCAGTCGAGGTCCGCCGCCGCGAGGGCCTCGCCGTGGGCCGTACACGCCGCGTCGGGCGACGCGACGACGAACGCCGTGCGCGCACCGTCGTCGTCGCCATCGACGTAGCAGCTCTCCGTGCCGTCGCAGTCCCGGTCCACCGCATCGCCGGGTAGCTCGGCCGCGGCTGGGTGGATGGTGGTGGCAGCATCGTCGCAGTCGGTGGTGTCCGCGACGTAGCCGGACGGGAGGTCGCAGTAGAGACCCGTGGTGGCACTGCCGTAGCCATCCGCGTCGGCGTCCACGTAGAAGGTGCTCTTCCCGTCAGCACCGGAGTCCGCGTCATCCGCCAGGCCGTCACAATCCTCTTCCGTGTCGGCGGTGTCACACACCTCGGTCGCGGCGGGGCTGATCGCCGCCAGCGCATCGTCACAATCGGTGCTCACCGTCGCGAAGCCCGTGCCCGGGGGATCGCAGTAGCCCGTGCTGGAGGTCGAGCCGGTCCACGCCGCGCTCGTCGCCAGTCCCGACGACGACCCGAGGTACACGTACGCCCGGCCCTCGTCCGTCGAGCCGTTGTCGTAGAGGTACGCCCCGACCACCACGTCGCCGTACCCGTCCCCGTTCACGTCCCCCGCCGACGTCGCCGAGCGCCCGAAGTACGCGCCGGACTGGTCCGACTCCGCCGTCCACGCCTCGCTGGTCGCCAGCCCGGACGACGACCCGAGGTACACGTACGCACGGCCCTCGTCCGTCGAGCCGTTGTCGTAGGCGTACGCCCCGACCACGACGTCGCCGTACCCGTCCCCGTTCACGTCCCCCGCCGACGCCACCGCAAGCCCGAAGGACGCGGACGCCTGGTCCGACTCCGCCGTCCACGCCGCGCAACGCGCGCACGAGCTCGTCGTTCTGCCACAGGGTGACGGGCCCCTCCACTTCGACACACGACGGGGAATCGACGAGGTAGGACGCCTGCTCCGTGGCATCGTCCCCCTCGCCCCAGCGGATGCTGACCGCGTGGAACCCGCACGCCAGCGGCAGGGTGCGGGTGCCTTCGAGGGCGGCGGCGCAGCTGTCGCCGTAGCCGGGATCCCCCCCGTCCACGGTGTAGCAGACGTCGAGGTCGTCGAGGCCGACGACGCGGATGCTCGCGTCCTCCTCGGTGAGCGTCGTGCCGGAGGCGGGATCGAAGTGGGACGCGGCCCGCTCGACCCGCGCGGCAGGCGGGCAGGACGAGGCCGAGGACGGAGCGCATCTCCCGATTCTTACCTCTTTCCCGGCGGGTGGCCGTCGGGACACGGGGAACATCGCCGCGCGGGCGATAGGGGCCCGGATGGCACTGCTCCTCCTCCTCCAATCCACGGCCCTGGCGGCCGCGCTTCCCGAGCACCTCCTCCTCGCGGACATCGGCCTGCACGTGGTCGGCGTGGGCTACCAGCACACGATCGGGCCGCGGTTAGCGGCGCAGGTGGCGCTCGAGGCGTACACCCCGTGGACCCAGAACATCGATCTGCTCGGCCTCTCCGGGGCCGCCGCGACCGGGGACACCAACGGCGCGGTCGTGCGGGCGCGCGCCTACGTCTACCCCTTCGGGGCCGCCCCGACGGGGCTCTGGGTTTCTCCCTTCGCCCAGGCCGGGGTGGGCTGGGCGACGCGCGACGAGCAGCGGGAAGCCGGTCCCCTGTGGGCCGCGGGCGCGAGCGTCGGGTACGCGGGGCTGGTGGGGCGCCACTTCCACCTGACGTTCGGCCTCGGCGCTCAATATCACACCGCCACCTACCCCGGCGGAGCCGGATCCCCGAGCTTCTCCCGCTTCTATCCGACGTTGGACGGGAGCGTCGGCTACGCCTTCTGAACGCTCCCGGCGGGGAGCCGGACCGGAGATCGGGGCCCCGCCGGGGCGCCCGACCGATCGCGGACGCCACCCCGCGGGTCCGGTGGCGTGGTCGCCAGGGAAGGTGGGGGCGCTCACCGACGCGACCCCGTAGTACCCTGCGCCGATGCTCCTCCTCCTCGCCTGCACCGCGTGCGGAGGGCGGCGGATGTCCGAGCGTGCCGCGTGGTGGGTCGACCACGTCCTCCCGAACGTCGCGACGCGGCAATGGGTGCTCACGGTGCCGTGGAGCCGGCGGTGGCTCCTCGCGCGGCGCCCCGACCTGATGTGCGGCGTGCACCGGGTGGCGATGCGCCGGATCGAGCGGTGGTATGCCGGGCAGGCCGGCGCGAACGGGCGGGAGGCGCAGACCGGATCGGTGACGGGCGTGCAGCGGTTCGGCTCGGCGCTCAACCTGAACCTACGTTTCCACATCGTGTCGTTGGACGGCGTGTACACGCGCGGCGCGGACGGCCGGCTCTCGTTCACGCGCGTGGGCCCACACACGGCCGACGTGGAGGCGCTGGTGGTGGCCATCGCGGCGTCCTGCGAAGCGTGGCTCGCCGGGCAGGGCTTCGGGCCCGAGGAGGACGGGGACGGGGAGGAGGACGACGCGCAGGCCGTGATCCAGCAGGCCTGATTGCTGGGGGTCGCGGCGCTGGGCCGGCGTGCGGGCAAGAAGGCGAAGCGGGTCCAGAAGCTCGGCGGGCGGGAGGTCGCGCTGCCGCCGCGGTGCGCAGGGTTCTCAGGGTACAACCTGCATGCTGGAGTGGGCCTGCGCGCGGGGGACTGGGAAAGGCTGGAGGAGCTGTGCCGGTACATCCTCCGCAGAGAACTTCCCCCCTCGTCCGCGCCGATCGCGCGCGTGCGCCCGCGCAACACGCCGATCGTGGAGACGTACGACACCGCCTTGACCCTGCGCGCGAGCGCAAAGCGCATCACCTCGATCGTGCCGAGCACGTCCGGCTCGAACAGCTGCTCGTAGCCGAGCGCGTGGTTGACGAGCGCGCCGTTGTGGACGACGTGGTCCACCTCGCGCGCGTCCACTCCCCCTTCGTCAGCCTCGAACTTGCCCGACTCGAAGACGGAAACTGGGAGATCGTCGAGGTAGGTGACGGCCAGGTCTCCGGACTCCGCGACATGGACCCGATCGCCTTCTTCCGTGCGCTCGGCATCGCGTTGGATTCGAACCCCTAAAGACGACCACCAAGGCGGACTCCTCCGAATCAACGCGCGCCGGATCGGTGAATTTTCGGCGTTCAACCTATGGTTGGGCATATTGGACAATTATAGAACTTTTTGGATCGATCCGGATGAGCGCTCGGTCGAGGAATTCGAGGAGTTGATGGCGGGGAAGTAGACCCCTGCCCGCTCCCCTCGCCTTCCGGCCGATCTCCAGCTGACGGTTCTGGAAGATGGGATGAGCTGGTCGGCCGGCCCCTCGCGCCCTCGTGGCTCGCTCGGCTATCGTCCAGTGTGCACCCCTCACTCTGGAGCATCGACATGGACTACGTCGGCATGGACCTCCACCAGAAGTTCAGCGAGTTGTGCGT
>JAUXQH010000115.1 GCA_030685065.1 Pseudomonadota bacterium
GGAGAGCGCCGCGCTCGGGGCGCTCGCCGCGGCGTGTCACGTGGTGGGCCGCTGGGCGGGTGACCTCTGCCTCTACGCCACGACCGAGTTCGGCCTGGTGAAGCTGCCCTCCGCGTTCACCACCGGCTCCTCGATCATGCCGCAGAAGCGCAACCCGGACGTGGCCGAGCTGCTCCGCGGCCAGGCCCGCCGCGTCCGCGCCGCCCAGCGCGAGATCGAGGACCTCACGGGGGCGCTCCCCTCCGGGTACCACCGCGATCTCCAGCACACCAAGGCGCCCCTGCTCCGCGGGGTGCGCACGGCTCGCCTGACGCTCCGCGTCGCGGCCCACCTCGCCGCCGCCGTCGAGCCGCGCTCGCCCGCGCTCGACCCGGAGCTCTTCGCCGCGGCCGAGGCCTTCCGGCGCGCCCAGGCCGAGGGCCGCCCCTTCCGGGAGGTCTACAAGGACGTGGGCCACGAGGTGTTCGCCGGGACCTTCTCGCCGAAGGAGCGCGCGCCCGCGCCCGCGCCCGACCTCGCGGCGCTCAGGGCGCGGGCCGAGGCCCACACCCGCCCCGACCGCCGTGTCGGGTGGCAGGCCCTGCTCGGACCCACGGGCTGACGATCAGTCCGGGAGCCACTCCAGCTCGAAGGCCACGATCTCGGTGATGACGTGGCACTCGTCGGCGTTGACGTGCACGCTGACCATCTCCCCGGCGTGCCCGCCCGCCTGGGCGAAGATCTCGAGGTCACCCGCCACCTCCTCGCCGCACACCCAGGTGCCGTCGCCCCGCGCGTCGCACGGCTGCGGCGCCATTTCGGCGTCGCGACGACTCCACTCGACGGACACGTCGCTGAGCTCGGCTCCGCTCGAATCCGCCACGGTGGCGATGACCGACGGCACGACCTCGGCGGTGCAGTCGACCCCCGTGGGCTCGAGAACCGCGTCGACGTGCTCGGGGATCACGTGGCACTCCCCCTCTTCCACGACCACGGTCTGCTCGAAGGTCTCGTAGCCGACGGCCTCCACGCGCACGTCGATCGCGCCGGACACCTCCCAGCCGCACACGTACTCACCGTCTCCGGCGAAGTTGTCGCACGGCTGGGCCGCCCCGCCGTCCACCGAGAACGACACGACGGCCGCGGAGACGTCGCCTCCGTCCCCGGCCGACACCGTCACGGCGACCGATCCCGCGGCGCTGGCGTCGCACGCCTTGTCGCCGCCGAGCACGAAGATGCAGCCAGGGAGCGCGGTGAACAGCGCGAGAAGGGTGAGGGTGCGGATCATGAGGACCTCCGCCAGGAGGGTAAGCAAGGTTCGTGCCGCGCGCCGCCGGTCGACGCCGATCCACTACGCGTTCTGGCTCGACGAGGATCCGGCGCCCGGCGTGCCATGGGGCGAGGACGCCCACCGCCGTGCCACCACGCCCGGCCCGCCCTCCGCCCTCCAGCGGCTGGCCGAGCGCGCCGCGCTGGTCGTGTCGGATTTTCTCCCGACCTTCATCCATCCGCACCAGCTCCGCGGGCTGCGTCGCAAGGTGACGACGCCCGTGGTGGCGGTGGAGAGCGCCACCGTGGTGCCGATGCGCTTCTACCGACGCCCGATCTACGGCACCGTTCGGTACATGTCGCTCGAGACCGCGAAGGACAAGTTCGACGTGCCCGCGTTGCTTCGCCGCTATCCGGCGTAGCTACAGATCCACCACGATCGGCGCCTGGGTGGGGATGTACTGGACGTTGCAGGAGGAGGCGTTCACGAACCGCGTGCCGTCCTGCTCGGAGCGCCCGTAGCCCTCGTGGATGTGGCCAAAGACATGGAGGCGCGGGCGCACCCGTGACACGGCCGCGCGCAGCTCCTCACAGCCGACGACGAGGCCCGCATACGTGACATCGAGCACGCCGTGTGGGGGGCCGTGCGTGAGGAGCACGTCCGTGTCCGGCGGGATCAGATCCCACTTCTCTCGCAGCTGGACGCCCCGGTCGAGGTTGAACGCCCAATCGAAGAACCGAGGTTGCCAGGGGCTCCCCCAGAATTTCAGGCCCGCGATGACACAGCCCTCGTCCTGAAGGTAGATCGCGTTGGTGATCCAGCCGCGCGCGGTCGCATCCCGCTCGAAGCAGAAGTCGTGGTTGCCCGCGATGACCACCTTGTGCGGGTGCGGGAGCGCACCGAGCCAACGGTCGAACGAGCGCACATCCTCTCGGGAGCCGCGCCGGGAGAGGTCACCGGTGTGAACGAGGATGTCCCCGTCCGGAACGTCCACGCGGTCGTGGAACGAGTGGGTGTCGCTGACACAGACGATCCGCATCAGGTGGGCCCGGACTCGCGGAACAGGCCCGCGTCGTGATCGTAGACGTGCAGGCCGCCCTTCAGATCGTAGACCCAGCCGTGCAGGGTGAGGGCGCCCGCCGCGAGGCGCTCCCGCACGCACGGGTAGGTCGGCAGGTTGGCGAGCTGGTCGAGCACGTTCTCCTCGACCGCGTCACGCCATTGCTCCCCGGCATCGGACGCGTGCTGCCGCGCCGCGGAATTGGCCACGCCCGCCTCCGCGAGCCAGGAACGCAGCTCCGGCATCGAGTCGGACACCCCGTCGATCATGGCCTTGACCCCGCCGCAACCGTAGTGGCCACACACGACGATGTGCGCCACGTGCAGGGCCTGCACCGCATATTCCAGCGCGGCGCCCACCGAGCTGTGAGCACGCTCCGCCGGCGGTACGAGGTTCGCCACGTTGCGCACCACGAAGAGCTCCCCGGGCGCGGAGGTCGTGAGGAGCTCGGGGATCACCCGGCTGTCGGCGCACCCGATGTACAGCGTGTCCGGGGACTGGTGCTCGGAGGCGAGCTGGTCCATGAAGACGCGGCTGTGCGCGACGAATTCGCGCCGGAAGGTGGCGTGTCCGACGAGGAGCTTGTGCATTGGGCCCTCTAAACGGGATGCCCTCGGTGCGCACGGACGGGCGCTGGCGGCCGAGTGGCCGTGAGCGGCGCGGCACGAGGAGGGTCCGGTTAATTGCCGCCCATGCTGCTGCTCCTCCTCGCCTGCGTCCGCCCGCCTGCTCCGACGGTCGACCTCGCGCCTCCCGCATCCGACGCGTACGGCCCCTCGATGCCCAGGCCCCAAGCCGCCGTGCTGACGCCGGTCCCGGTGGACGTGCCGCTCGACCCCTCCACCGCCTCCATCGGCCCGGCGGACGCGCGGGTGGTCGTCGTGACCTACTCCGACTTCCAGTGCCCCTTCTGCGCGCACCTGTTCCCGCTGGTCGTCTCGCTCGCCGAGCGCCGCCCCGACATCCGCTTCGTGTTCGGGAGCTATCCGCTCAACCAAGACTGCAACCCGATGGTCACACACCAGATGCATCGCTACGCATGTGACGCCGCCCTCGCCGCGTCATGCGCGAACGCGCAAGGCCGATACGTGCCGATCGCGGAGCTCCTGTACCAATATCCGGAGCACATCACCCCCCCGGAGCTCCCCGCCTTCGTCGAGCGCGCCGGCCTCGACCGCGCCGCCTTCGACACCTGCTTCGCGGATCCGGCCAGCCGACAAGCCCTGCGAGAGCACGTCGCCGCCGGGGTCGCCCTCGGCATCGAGGGGACCCCCACCGTCTACGCGCGCGGGCTCGCCGGGCAGGAGGGGTGGGTGCAGGTGACGGGGGACGCCGCGGGGATCGTGGCCGCGCTCGAGGCTGCGCCGCGCTGATCCGACGCGCCTGCTGGGCGCCCCCGCCGGGTTACAGCCCGCCCATCGCCGGAGCGCGCCGATGGGCAGGAACCTGGAGCTCGCGATCGGTGTGCTGAACGGCACCGTGGGCGACTACCTGGCGAGGACCGGCAACGGCCTGGCCACGGAGATGGCGATCATCCACGACGGGGCGCCCCTCCGGCTCGACCCGGCCTCGCTCGCGCGCGCCTTCCCGGCCGCGACCCGCAAGATCGTGGTGCTGCTGCACGGCCTCATGAACACCGAGCACGTGTGGGCGTTTCCCCCGTCGGCCCGGGGCGCGGACGCCACGGAGAGCACCGCGGACTACGGCGGGAGCCTCGCCCGCGACCATGGCTACACGCCGCTCTACCTGCGGTACAACACGGGCCGCTCCATCCCCGACAACGGCGCCTCGCTCGACCAGCTCCTCACCGCGCTCGTCCGGGCCTGGCCGAGCGACTCGGACGGCGGGCCTGTCCAGGAGCTCCTCCTCGTCGGCTACAGCATGGGCGGCCTCGTCGTGCGCAGCGCCTGCCACGTCGCGAAGCTCGCGGCGCACGACTGGCTCCCGCGCGTGCACCGCATCCTCTACATCGGCACTCCGCACCTGGGCGCGCCGCTCGAGCGCGTCGGGCGGGTGGTGTCGCGGGGCCTGCGCGCGGTGCCCGATCCGTACACCCAGCTCATCGCCCAGATCGCCGATCTCCGGAGCGACGGCCTCAAGGACCTCGGCGACGCCGATCTGAGGCACGAGGATCGCGCCCGCCGCCTGCACCGCGTGAGCCTCCGCGATCCGAACCACCCGGTGCCGCTGCTGCCCGAGGTGCGCCACTACCTCGTCGCCGGCACCCTCTCGGCGGCGCCGTGGGCCGCCTCGCTGTTCGGCGACATCATGGTGCCCGTCCCGAGCGGCACCGCGTCCACCTCCGAGCTCCCCCCCGAACGCGTCGCGATCCTGCCGGGGATGAGCCACGTCGCGCTCGCCCACCACCCGGCCGTGTATCGCCAGATCCACGCGTGGATGGCGAACGAGACATGAGCGCCACCACCAAGCGCCTGCGCGGCCTCGCGAACATGGTCCGGGACGCGGTGGACCACGGATCGACCGCGATCCAGCGGGTCCACCTCGCCACGGCGGCGCGGCCGTTCCGCGTGCTCGAGGCCGTGCCCGCCGTGCGGGACCCCGCGAAGGTGGCGCACACGGTGTACGACGCGGTCGTGTCCCTCACCTACGCCAACGTCCGGCTCGTGAACCGGGCCGTCGGGCTCGGGATCGACCTCGCGCTGGACGAGGCGGAGAAGCACGAGCCGGACCCGGAGGCGCACTCGACACACGAGCGCCCTCCCGAGAGCGGGCCGACGCAATAAGACGGCCGGATGCTCGGTCGCTTCGCCGCCAACGAATTCCAGTCCTATGCCTCCCTCGCCTCGGAGGAGCTGCGGGACGCCGCCGCGCTCCAAGCGGAGCTGGGGGCCGCGATCGCCGCGGTGAACACCGAGCGTGACGACCTCGCCGACGTGCTCGCGAAGGTGTACCTCCCCGAGCTCACCGAACCCGCCTTGCTCGAGGCGGAGCGGCGCACCGGGTTTCGCGGCTTCTCCACGCGGCGCCCGCTCGACGCGCTGGCCAAGGAAGAGAAGAAGCTCGCCGCGCGGGTGACCAGCCTCGAGGCGGACGAACGGTGGCAGAAGCGCGAGCACCTCACCGGCCCTCACGGGGCCTACACCCGCGCGCTCGCCGAGGCCAAGGACCTGTTGGATCCCTGGGAAAGGGACTGCGCGCGCTTCGAGGAGCTCGACCAATTCCTCGAGCTGGTCACCCTCCGCTACGACACCCCGGAGTTCGAGGAGCGTTGGTGGCAGCCCATCTACTGGCGCCACTGGGCCGCGGGGGACAAGATCTGCGCCGCGCTCGGTCTCGACGACTTCGGGGACGACGTGCTCCCCGCCTATGAAGCGGCGAAGGTCCCGCGCGACAAGTGGCGCGCCGAGGTCGCTCGGATCCAACAGGACATCGACGGGGTGCACGAGCACGTGCGCGAGCACGACCGGGTCGCGTGGCGCCTGGCGAACCTCGCCAGCATCTACCTGGAAGAGTGCCAACGCGTCCTCGCGAAGCACCTCGTCCGCGCCGACGTGCCGCTCCTCGCCGCCTGGGCGGGGGACGATCGCGGCGTGACCGTGCACCTCAAGCGCCTCTCCGGGCTCACCGCCAAGGTCGAGATGTTGCAGGAGATGATGTCCGGCTGGCTCAAGCCCACCCACGATGCGCTCGCCAGCGCCCAGCAGCGGTACGCGCTCAAGGCGATCAAGCTCTCGCGCCCGAAGAAGGCCAGCATCGAGGTGGTCCTCCCCGAGGGGGTGCCGGAGAAGCTGGCCGCCCAGCGCGCGCGCCGCGAGAAGGCCCGCAGCTACGTGCAGCGCATCGTGCGATACGACGGATACGATCGCTTCGACCTCGCGCAGCCCCCCGAGACGTGGTGGCTCCACATGCACGACAACCGCCGCCCGGGCCTCTTCACGCCGGGCCTGCGTACCTGGTACGACCGGCACCCGGACATCGTCGTCGTGGCGGATCCCCGCTGGGAGGCCGATCGGGGGGACGCCCTGGCGGCGACCGGCGCGATGGCCGCGCTGGGGGACATCTCCTGAGCGGCGTGGTGCGCTGCACGCTGGCGAGCCTGACCCCGGCCGAGCGCGACGCGCCGTCAGGAGCGGCAGCGTAGGATCGAACCCGATACGCCGAGCCCGATGTCCGACCGCCTCTCCTCCTTCCTGGCTACCCACCTCACCCTGCCGGCCGCCTGGCCGGCGTCGATCGCCGCGGCGCTGCTCGTGCTGATCGTCGGCATGCTCGCGTACCGGTGGACGTTCCAGGTCCTCGCCGGGCTCGCCACGAGGACCCTCACCGCCCTGGACGACGTGCTGCTCGTCCGCATGCGGCCCCCGGCGCGCCTGCTCGTGATCCTCGCCGCGACCCACGTGCTGTTCGCGCTGCGAGGGATCGGCTTCGAGAGCGTGCGCGGCGTCGTGACCGCGGTGGAGCTCCTGCTCGTCGCCTACCTCGTGATCGAGACAGCGGAGACCTTCTTCTTCCACTGGTATCTCCAGGAGCGGCGGCAGATCCGCGTGCCGGCGGTGGTGCGCCACCTCGTCCTCATCATCCTCTACTCGGCGGCGCTCCTCAGCGTGCTCGGCACGGTGACGGGCATGAACCTGCTCCCCCTGCTCGCGACGTCCACTGTCGTGACCGTGGTGGTGGGCCTCGCCCTGCAGGACACGCTCGGAAACCTGTTCTCCGGCCTGGCGCTGCACATCGAGGCCCCCTTCCTGCACGGGGACTGGATCCTGGTGGACGGGCTGGAGGGCAAGGTCACCCACCTCGGCTGGCGCTCGACGCACATCCTCACGCTGTCGGGGGACGTCGTCGCGATCCCGAACGCGCTCATCGCCCGGGGTCGGCTGCAGAATTACTCCGCCCCCGACCGGCACACCTCGCGCCTCGTCGAGATCCCGGTGCGCTTGTCGGCCGCCCCCGAGGCGGTCGAAGCTGCCCTCTCGGCGGCGTTCACCGCGGTGCCCCGCATCCTCGCCGACCCCGCCCCGAAGATCTGGCTGGTCGCGACGACGCCGCTGTTCCTCCGGTACGTCGTGAAGGTGTGGGTGGCCGATTTCGGTCACCACGACGACGCCGAGTCCGACCTCCAGAAGGCCGCCTGGCACGCGCTGCGCGCCGCCGATCTCCACCTCGCGGACCCCTCGGTCGCGGCCATCACGTCGACCGGGGAGATTGCCGCCGCCCGCCGATCGTAGGCGCTCGCGGCCCGTGCTACCCTCGGCCGATGGCGACCATCGGGCACTATCCCTTCGTCCGGCACCTCCGCGCCGAGCCGAACCAATACATCCTCCACTTTCGCGGGGGCCGCCTCGTGCACGAAGGGGCGGGTGTCTCCTACTGGTTCAACCCGCTGTCCGCATCCGTGGCCCAGCTCCCGGTCGAGGATTGCGAGACGACCTTCATGTTGCACGAGCGCACCACCGACTTCCAGGAAGTGTCGGTGCAGTGCACGGTGCGGTACCGCTGCGTGGCCCATGCCGCCTTGGCCGCGCGGGTGAACTTCGCGGTGAGCCTGCGGACCGGCTTGTGGCTGGAGCAGCCGTTGGAGCGGCTCGCGAGCTTCTGGTCCCAACGCGCCCAGGGGCCGGCGCGCACCTGGCTCGTCGGCGTGTCCGTCGAAGAGGCGGTGCGGCGGGGCGCCGAGGCCGTGCGCAGCGCCATCCTCGCCGCGCTCGCGGCGGACGCGGAGCTGGGCGCGATGGGGCTCGCGGTGGTGGAGGTGCAGGTGGTCCAGGTCTCGGCCACGGCCGACGTGGAGAAGGCGCTCCAGATCCCCACCCGCGAGGCCATCCAGCAGCGCGCGGACGAGGCGATGTTCGGTCGACGGGCGCTCGCGGTCGAGAAGGAGCGCGCCATCAAGGAGAACGAGCTCAACACGCAGATCGAGCTCGCCAAGAAGGAGGAGCACCTCATCGCGCAGAACGCGGCGAACGAGCAGACCCGCGTGCGGTCGGCCAACGAGGCGGACAAGCTGCGTGCGGAGGCCGCGCTGGAGCGAGAGCGGCTCGCCGCGGAGGCCTACGCGCGCGACGTCCAGGCCCGCGCGGACGGCGATGCGCACGCGCGCCGTCTGCTGGACGACGCCTCCCTCGCCGCCGAAGAAGCCCGCCTCGGCTACTACCGTGACCTCCCGCCGAGCCTCGTGTTCGGGCTCGCGGCGCAGGAAGCGGCGAAGAAGATCACGTCGATCCAGCACCTCAACATCAGCCCGGATCTGCTCGGCTCGACCTTCCAGCAGATGCTCCGCGACGGCGCCAGCAAGTAGGATGAGAGCCGCGGTCTCCCTCCCGCGCCTGGTCGTCGTCACGCGAAAGTCGGCGCTGACGCAGCTCCGCGCGCGCCACGGCACCACCGGCCAGGCCAAGTTCTACCTCGCGTCGCGCAAGCAGAAGCTGGACACCTACGAGGACGGGGACGCGCGGCTCGAGGCTGGGCTCGCGACGGTGCTCTCGGCGCTCCCGTCCGAGCGCCGCCGGGCGCGGGTCGACCGCGACGAGCTCGATCGCTTCGTGTTCGAGCCCGAGGACATCGTGTTCGTGGTGGGGCAGGATGGCCTCGTGGCGAACGTGGCGAAGTACCTGGACAAGCAGCCCGTCATCGGGATCAACCCCGACCCCTCGCGCTTCGACGGCGTGTTGTGTCGCATCCCGCCCGGATCCGCGGCGGCGGCGCTCGCCTGGTTCGAGGCTGACAAGCTCGGATTGGTATCGGCGGGGCCGCGCGCCGCCTTCGCGGAGGAGCGCCGGACGATGGCGCTGGTCGAGCGGGAGGATGGCCAGCGGCTGCGCGCGTTGAACGAGGTGTTCATCGGGCATCGCACCCACCAGTCCGCGCGGTATCTGCTCACGACGAACGGCAAGAGCGAACACCAGTCGTCGTCCGGGATCATCTGCGCCACCGGCACCGGCGCGACGGGGTGGGCACGTTCGATCGCCGTCCAGCGCGGCCTGGTGGAGCGCCTCCCTACGCCCACCGCGGCGTCCCTGACCTGGTTCGTGCGCGAGCCGTTCCCGAGCGTCTCGACCGGCACGACCCTCGATGTCGGCGCCGTGACGCGGGACGACGTGCTCACCGTGGTGTCCGAGATGGGGGAGGACGGCGTGATCTTCGCCGACGGGATCGAGGGAGACCGCCTGGAGTTCAGCAGCGGCCAGATCGCGAAGGTGCGGGTGGACAGCGGGGTGCTGCGCCTGATCGTGCCCAGCCGGCCGGGGGGCCGAAGCCAGGCGACGCGGCTGATACATGACACATCGGCTGACACATGACAGCTGATACATGACCGCTGATACATGACGCATGTGTCGACGCGTCCGCCGGGCGGGTTGATCTCGGACGGCAGGTGGACTAATATTTAGCGGATCATAGTCCACCCCGGAGGGGCCTTGCCGGTACAGGTCAACGTTCATGACGCCAAGACGCAGTTCTCAGCGCTCCTCGACCGCGTGCTGGCGGGAGAGGAGATCATCATCGCAAAGGCGGGGACCCCCGTCGCGAGGCTCACGCCCCTTCTGCCCGGTACCGGTCGGGCGCGGGTGCCCGGATCGCGGGTCGGTCGGATGCGGATGGCCGCCGACTTCGACGAGCCGCTGCCGGAGGACTTCCTGTCGGGCGATCTCCCGTGAAGTTCTTGCTCGACACGCACGCGCTCCTGTTCTGGGTGTACGAGCCGGCCCGATTGGGGGCGCTGGCGCTGCGTGCCATGGCGGATCGCGACAATCAGATCTTCTGGAGCACGGCCAGCTCCTGGGAGGTGGCCATCAAGGTCGGCCTGGGGAAGCTGGAGTTGGATGGCCCGGTGTCCGAGGTGATCCCTTCGGAGCTGCTGCGGCATGGGTTCACCCTCCTGCCGATCGACCACGCCCACGTGCTGGCGGTCGCGGAGCTCCCCCGCCACCATGGAGACCCGTTCGATCGGCTCCTGGTCGCGCAGGCACAGGCCGAGCGCCTGACCCTCCTGACCGCCGATCCCCGCATCGCCGCCTACGACATCGCCATCGTCTGGTAGCCAGCGGCGCCCGCCCGCCCGATCACCCCTGCTTCTTCCAGCCCAGCTGGCCGAGCAGATCGTCTGTCATCGCGGCCAGGTCCCAGCGGGGCTTCCAGCCCCAGTCGGCACGCGCGGGTGCGTCCTCCAGGGCGCGCGGCCACGAGTCGAGGATGGCCTGGCGGAAGTCGGGCACGTAGCGGACCGTGAACGAACCCACCCGCTGGGCGAGGGCCGCCGCGATGTCCGCGGCCGAGGGGGACATCGCCGCGACGTTGTAGGTGCGACGGGAGAGGCTGGCGGCGGGGGCGGCCGCCAGCTCGGTGATCGCGCGGATCGCGTCCGGCATGTACATGAACGGGATGGTCGTGTCGGGCCGACAGAACACCTCGACCTCGCGCTTGCCCTCGGCCGCAGCGAAGTACAGGAGGTTCGCGAAGTCGGACGAGCCGCCGCCCGGAGGCGCCGTGTTGAGCAGGCCCGGGAAGCGGATGCCGCGGAAGTCCACGCCCTGCTTCGCCGCGGCGTAGCTGCCGAGCAGCTCACCGACGACCTTGGTGATCCCGTACATCGACGTCGGGAGCATGGGGTACACGTCGGGAGTGACGGCGGGGGTTTCGGTCTGGCCGGGCAGCGGGCCGAACGCGGCGATGGACGAGGGCACGATGAGCCGCGGCGCGACGGGGGCCCCGAGCTTGGACAACGTGCTCATGACCTCCCGCGTCGTGTCCACGTTGATGCGCCAGCAGAGATCCGGGTCCTTCTCGCCCGTGGCCGAGAGCAGGGCCGCGAGGTGGTAGGTCACGTCGGGGCGCAGCTCGCGGATGAGCCCGGTGAGCGCGGGGGTGTCGAGCACGTCGAGCCGCTGCCAGCGGCTCCGCACGCCGGCGGCCCCGAGGCCCTTCTCGAGCACATCCCACCCGGCGGTCTCCTCCGGCGGGAGCCGATCGGCCAGCACGACCTCGTGCCCCTGCTCGACCAACACCGGCCCCAGCTCCGACCCGATCTGCCCCACCCCGATCACCAGGATCCGCGCCACGCCTGCCTCCGCCCCGCGCCATCCGGGGACGCCGGGCCCCGGCCGTGTAGCCGCTCGACGGCCTGCTGACCATGAGGAGACGCTACGGCGCATCGCTTCGCGTGCTCGCGGCGAGGGCCCGCCATACGTCGCCCGTCATGAAGACCGTCCGCGTGCTCGGCTACGCCATCAACGGCCGCGGCATGGGCCACCTCACGCGGCAGCTCGCCATCCTGCGCTGGGTCCGCCGCCTCGCGCAGACGGCGGGGGTCAAGGCGGAGTGCTGGATCCTCACGTCGTCCGAGGCCGACACGCTCGCGCGGCGCGAGGGCATCCCGTCGATCAAGATCCCGTCGAAGTCCTCGATGCGCGACGCGGGGCTGGAGCCCGCTCGCTACCTCGCGGTCGCGCGGGCGTGGGTGCTCCAGGCGGTCGCGACGCTCCAGCCGGACGTGCTGGTGGTCGACACGTTCCCAGCCGGGAGCTTCGGCGAGCTGGCCGCGGCGCTCGAGCTGGTCCGCCGGCGCGTGCTCGTCCGCCGCGCGATGAAGCCCGAGGCCGCAAAGGAGGCGGCGTTCGACGCGCTCCTCCCCCTCTACGACCGCGTCATCGTCCCGGACGAGGCGGCATCGCCGATCCTCCTGCGGGAGCGCCCGGAGCTGCAGTCCCGCGCCTCGGCCCGGTCCGCGTTGGGCGTGCCCGATGGAAGGCGGGTGTGTTGGGTGGCGCTCGGCGGCGGCGGAGACCCGAGCACCGCCACGGTGCTCCCCCGCGTGGTCGACCTCGTGCGCGCCGCGGGCTGGCACGTCGTGGTAGCCGCGGGCCCGCTGTACGTGGGCCCCGAGCGGCGCGGAGAGGGGGTCACCTGGCTCGACCGGTACGCCAGCATGGAGCTGCTCCCCGCCGCGGACGCCGCCGTCTCCGCGGGGGGCTACAACAGCGTGCACGAGCTGCGCTTCGTCGGGATCCCGACCGTGTTCCTGCCCCAGGAGAAGCTCGCCGACGATCAAGGCGCGCGCGCCCTCGCCGCGGCGCTCGGCCCCGTGGCCCGCCGCCTCGAAGACGTGCCTGGACTGCTCGCCGCGCTCGCCCCCGTCGCACCCGCCGGAACGAACGGCGCACGCGCCGCCGCGGCCGCGGTGCTCTCCCTCGCCCTCGACCCGGCCGACGTCGCGGCCGCCCTCGCCCGCTGGGATGACGACACGCTCGCCGCCCTGCAGGGCGCGGACATCGACGACGAGCGGGCCATGGGGCTCCTCCGCCTCTTCGGCGCCGAGCCTCCCTCCGCCACGAGCCGCCGCCGCGCCGTGCTCGCTGACCTCCGCGATCGGGGCGTCGACGTGCCCGACATCCGCTCGCAGCCCGGCGCCTCGGTGCCCCGCTTCGTCGCGCTGTGCCGAGCGTCCGGGGTGAGCGTCACCCAGGCGATGCCCGTCGCCGAAGCGCTGGCGCGGCGCTTCCCGGCCGCGGGGCCCGCCGACGTGCTCGCGGCCTGTGTCACTCTTTTCCCGGTCTTCGCCCCGTGGCAGGATTGGATGGGCGTCCTCTCGCTCCTCCGGGCCCTGCCGACCCAACGGGAATACGCGCTCTCCGCGTTCAGCAGCGAGTTTTCGCGCTGGCTCGGCGACGCGGAGGATCCGTACGCCGCGCTCAAGCGGCTCCACGGCCTCGAAGGCGGGGGCGCCCGCCCGCTCGCCGAGGTGATGCGGATGCGCGGCAGCGTCGTGGAGGGATGAAACGGGCATGAAGAACGTCCTGAAGAACGTCGACACCGTCCTCGCCGGCATGCGCGCGGGCCGCCCCGCCACGGGGCCCTTGCACGTCCACATCGACGTGACGAACACCTGCAACGCGGCCTGCGTCACGTGTTGGGATCACTCCCCGCTCCTCACCACCGCGCGTCCCAACGAGTGGAAGCGCCGCCGCCTGCCCCTGGCGCGGTTCCACGCGCTGCTCGACGCGTTGGCCGAGCTCGGCTCCGTGCAGGCCGTGGTCATCTCCGGGATGGGCGAGCCGCTCACCCACCCCGACATCTACGAGATGCTCGCGGCGGTAAAAGCGCGCGGGTGGGCCCTCACGTTGATGACCAACCTCGTCGCGGCGGACATCGAGCGCCTTGCGCCCATCGGCATCGACCAGGTGTTGGTGGGCGTTCAGGGCGCCACCCCCACGAGCCACATGGCGTTCCATCCCGGGTGGACGGAGGAGCACTTCTTCAAGATGTGCGCGCACCTGCGGGCGCTGAGACGGTCGAGCGCGCGGGTGCGCCACGTGCACGTGATCAACCGCGACACGGCGCTCGAGGTGCCCGAGATGGTGCGGTTCGGCCGCCTGTTCGGCGCCGATCGGGTCAACTTCAAGCTGGCGAGCCTCGCGGAGGGCACCGAGGCGTGCGCCATCACCGACGCCCAACGGGAGTGGCTGCTGGCCGAGGGCATCCCCGAGGCCCGGCGCCTCGCCGAACAGTGGGGCGTTCCGACGAACCTCGACCTGTTCGAGCGCCAGGTGCGGCCCGGCGGCCTCGTGACCGTGCCGATCGCGGAGGTCGGCTGCTGGATGGGGTACGTCTACACGCGCGTGACCGTCGATGAAGAGGTGCTCTACTGCTGCAACACCGAGGTGAAGGTGGGCAGCCTGCGGGACACCCCCTTCGCGGCGTTGTGGGAGGGTCCCAGGTGGCAATCGCTCCGTGACACGCTGGGCGCGGGCCAGTTCCTACCGGGATGCGAGCGGTGCGGAAAGTTCGAGCAGAACGTGAAGTGGGCGGCGCGCCTCGCGGATCCGGCGTGATCGCCGCTGCGGGAGCAGGGGTGACAGGCCGCCAGCGCACCGTGGAGTGGCAGGTGGCGGGGGCGTGCAACTACGATTGCACGTATTGCATCCAGTCTCCCAAGTACCGGCGCGGGCGGCCCGACGCTGCCCAGGTAGACCGGGCGATCGATACGTTCGCCGCGCTGCCCGGCTCCTGGGAGATCAAGTGTTCCGGCGGGGAGGCCTTCGCCCACCCCCTGTTCCTCGACCAGATCGTCCCCGGCCTGATGGACCGCACGCCGCACACCCTCTCGGTCCTCACCAACCTCTCGGCGTCGCGAGAGGATCTGGCCCGCTTCACCGCGCTCACCCGCGGCCGCCTGCGCGTGTTCTCCGCGTCGCTCCACCTCGAATTCGTGTCGGTCGACGCGTTCGTGGAGAAGGCGCGCGAGCTCGTCGACGCGCTCGATCCCGGCGTGCGGTTCGTCGTCAACCAGGTGGTGTTTCCAGGGCGCGAGGCCGAGGCGGCCGCGTGCAAGGCCCAGGTCGAAGCCGCGGGCTTGCGCTGGTTTCCCCAGCTCTACAAGGTGAAGGGCGGGGTGGCCGAGTATCCGGACGCCGCGGCGCTCCACGCGCTCCTCGGGGATGCGCCCGGCCCCCGACAGGCCAACCTCGCGCCCAGCTACCGCGGCCGCCGGTGCTGGTCCGGAGTCGACTACTTCACGGTCGACAAGGACGGCGCCGCGTGGTCCTGCCGCACGGCCAAGCGTCACGGCGCGGGCCACCTCGGCAACCTGTTCGACGGCACGCTCCGCCTCCGCGACACGCCCGCCGCCTGCCCCTGGGACATCTGCCCCTGCACCGTGCCCGCCAACCGCGGGATGATCGAGGGCGTCGGCGCCGCGCTCGTAGAGGACGCGTGACCCTCGCGCCCCCCTACCCGCTCGAAGGCGTGGTCTCGTGGAACATGAACACCACGTGCAACTACCGTTGTACGTACTGCACCCAACGCTTCCTCGACGACCGCACGCGGTGGGCCCGGGATCTCCCCGCCTTCGTGGCCGCGTTCGCGCGCCTTCCCGGTGACTGGGAGATCAAGCTGTCGGGAGGCGAGCCCTTCTTGCACCCCGGCTTTCTCGGGCTGGTCGAAGCGTTGGTGACACAAGGGCGGCGGGTCAGCGTCGTGACCAACCTCTCCGCCAAGGAGAAGACGCTCCTGCGCTTCGCCTCGCTCACGGCCGCCCGCCCAGGGGTCATCTCCGCGTCGCTCCACCTCGAGCACGCCGATCCGGAGGCCTTCCGCGCGAAGGCGGAGCGCCTGGCCGCGGCGCACGCGGGCCGGCTCTGTGTCACGTGCGTCGCTACGCGCACAAACCTGCCACGCCTCGCGGAGCTGCGCGCCGCCTTCGCTCCCCTGCCCTTCAAGGTCCAGCCCGAGAAGCAGGACCGCGAGGTCATCGACTACGGCGAGGACGAGCGGGACGCGCTCGAGGCCCTGGGGGGCCACAACGGCACCGGGGAGATCGCCCCCGACTACGAGGGGCGCGCCTGCTGGGCCGGCGCCCGCTACTTCATCGTGGACGACCGCGGCGAGGCCTACCGCTGCTACCCCTCGCGACGCGTCCGCGGCGAGCGGCTCGGCAACCTGCTCGACGGGACGTTCCGCCCGCGCTTTGCCGCGGAGCCGTGCCGGTATACCTACTGCAACTGCACGGTGCCGCGCGAACGCGGCATGGTGCGCGGAGGCCCCTGATGCTCGCCGGCAGAATGAAGTTGAACACGTTCATCGCGATGCTCGCGGTCGGCGGCGGATGTGGCCTCGCGGGGTTCGCGTTCGCCACGTACACGATGTCGCCGGACAGCCCCCCGCAGGCCGCGCCGACGCCCGTGGTCCTGATGCCCGCGCCCGCTCCCCCGCCGACCGCCCCGATCGAGGCGGTCCTCGACGCACCCGTGGCCTCTCCGCCCGTCGGCGCTCCCGATCTGGGTGGCGCCCGCGAGATCGACCGGATGGTCATCGGGTACGTCGGCCGCGACATCGGCACCGACAAGCTGAAGGACGTGAGCCAGGGCAAGCCCTGGAAGGTCAACGTGTACCAGGACAAGGGCTCCGCCACGGCCAACCGCGCCAAGGTCGATCTGGATCGCGACGACAAGTGGGACGAGAAGTTCACGTTCAAGGGCGGCGCCATCACGCGCGACGTGGCCCCCGCGGATGACGAGGCCTACACCCTCTCCTACCGGTGGGACGGAAAGGACTGGGTCTCCGGCGGCTGACGGTCGAGCGTCCCATCCGCATGGCATGATGCCTCTTCCATGCTCCTCTTCGCCTCCCTCGCGCTCGCCGCCGACACCTGGACCAGCGTCGCGCCCGGGATCGACCGGCTCTACCGCACCACCTCGGATCCCAACCACGTCCACGCGGCCGTGGTCGACCTCGGGCGCCCCGAGATCTGGTTGCGGGCCACCAGGGAGGACGAGCGTCAGGCCACCGTGTCGAGCTGGGCCAGCGACGTGGGCGCCACGGTCGCCATCAACGGCGATTGGTTCTCCTACACCGACTACTACCCGGTGGGGCTCGCGATCGCCGGCGGATGGGGGTGGGCCGGGCAGGACGACACCGCCGATTGGTCCTTCATCGCGTGCAACGTCACCAAGGACTGTTGGATCGATCCCTGGGGCAACGCCGCTGCGTGGACGCCTCGCGCGTGGAACGCGGTCGGAGGCAACAGCGTCCTGCTGGTGATCGACGGGGTGGCCCAGGTCAACGCGGACGCGTTCTATTCGTCCGACCTGGCTCCTCGCAGCGCGGTCGGCATCAGCGCCGACGGCGAGACGCTGTACCTCGTCGTCGTGGACGGCCGGAGCTCCTCGTCCGAGGGGATGACGTTCAACCAGATGGGCGCGCTGCTGCTCGAGCTCGGCGCCTCCGACGCGATGATGCTCGACGGCGGCGGCTCGAGCACCCTCTGGGTGGAGGGCAGCGTGGTGAACAGCCCCTCCGACGGATCGCCGCGTACGGTGTCCAATCACCTCGCCGTGATGGTGAGCAGCAGCACCGACAGCCGGTGCGCCTCCCTCCCCAATGGCAAGTATTGCCTGGATGCCACCCGCATGGCGACGTGCGAGGGCGGCGCCTTCAGCGAGGGGGACTGCGGCTACTACGGGCTCTCCTGCGAGGCGAGCGGGGACTTCGCCTATTGTGTCGACCCTCGCTGCACCAACGGAGGGCAGGCCAGCTTCTGCGACAGCGCGACCGTGATCGGCGCCTGCACGGACGGCGTGGTCACGGGCACGGGGGATTGCGCCTACTACGGCGCCACGTGCGAGGCCTCGTCCGGCACCGCCTACTGTGTGGACTACCGGTGCGCCGGCGATGGGAACCAGGGGTGGTGTGACGGCGAGCTCTCGCGCACCTGCGCGATGGGTGTGTACGCGGAGGCGGACTGCGCCACGTCCGGCCTCGTCTGTGACGGGGGCGCCTGTGTCACCCCGGGTGATGACACCGATCCGCCCGACACGGATGCGGACACAGACCTGGACACCGACCCTCCGGTCAGCGACGATCCGGAGGGCGCGCGCCCGGGCACGTGGTCGCGGCTCGACGGGCTCGGGTGCGGTTGCGACGGAGTCGGGGGTGGCGGCGCTGGATGGGCGGTGTTGGTGGGGGTGCTCGTGGTGAGGCGGAGGTCTGGTGGAGGGGGGTGACGAGGACGGCCGAAGGTCAGGCCCAACGGACGCCGATTTCTACGCCCAGCGGCTTCGCCCTCCCGCGGGCTCATGGACTCACTCGCGCGGACGTGGGTCGGGCGACTCCGGCCACGGACGGCCGGCACCCGCTCGCGAGTGGCAGATCGCTACTCGCTGCGAGTGGCGATCTGCGGGGCCCTCCTCCCCGCGCTCCTGAGGTGCGGAGAGGGCGCGCCTACCGCGCGGGCATCGCGAGACGCCTGGCCGCCATTGCGAGCCCCGCTTGATCCCGCGCCCCAGGTCGCGGTAGAGTCGGCCGCCTGGAGAAAACCGAATGTCTATCGACCGCATTAAAGAGAAGCTGCACGCCATTCAGGCGCGCATCCCGATGGTCAGAGGCCGCGGCGAAGAGGCGACCAAGCAGGCCCTGGTGCTGCCGATGCTCGACGCGCTGGGCTACGACATCTGGAATCCGACCGAGGTCTGCCCGGAGTTCGAGGCAGACTTCGCGATCAAGAAGCTCGGGCAAAAGGAGAAGGTCGACCTCGCGATCGTCGTCGAGGGGACGCCACGCGCCTTCATCGAGGTCAAGCCCGTCGACTGTTCGCTGGATGGCCACAACGGGCAGCTCGCGAGGTACTTCAACGGCGTCCCATCCGTCTCTCTCGCCGTACTCACCAACGGCACCGAGTACCGGTTCTTCACAGACACTGGTGAGCCGAATCTTCTCGATCCCACCCCATTTTTCACCTTGCGGCTCGATGGAGTGGACCTCGGACTCGACGTACTTGCACGGTTTCACAAGTCCGTGTTCTCTCCGGGTGCAATCCGGGAGTACGCCACGGAGCTGAACTACACCGCCAAGATGACCAGCTTCCTTCGGCAAGAGCTCGACCTCCGCAGCCGTGAACCATCCGACGCCCTCGTCCGCTGGATCCTCGCCGGGGAGGGCATGTACGAGGGACGTGTCATGGCAAGCGTGCTGGAGCGATACCGGCCGATCGCGAAGAACGCGCTTCAGATCGTGCTTCGCGATGTCGTTCGTCGATCGGTCGCCGCGCTCGACGAAGGAGTTTCGGCGCCGACAAGGGCCGAGGTAGACCTGGGTGTACCTGCGGGGGCCCCCGCCGCACCGGCACCCGCACCACGAGCGATTGTCCCGGCGCCCGCGAGCGCCGAAGCCGGCGCTCCGGACACGGGGGAACCTTCTGCAAATCGGGGGATCGTCACGACTCAGGGGGAGCTGAGTGCCTTCGCAATTCTCCGTGACCAGTTCGGCCAGAGCGCCATCGGTGCTGCGCGCGTGTTCGACAGCGCGGTGCGCAAGGACGTACCGATCGAGGTTGCGTACAAGGACACCACCGTCTACTTCGGCGTCTACTTCAACAAGCCCTCGTGGTGGTTCGTCCGACTCCAACTCGACTGCAAGCAACCATGGGTCGCCTTCAACGTCGAGCCCGCGATGGCGCCCTCGTTGCTACCGGCGGGTTTCTCACTGCTGCCCGCCACTTCGTTCGGGGAGGTCCGCGTGGGGATCCGAGGCCCCGACGACCTTCACGCGCTGAACCGGATCGCCTATGCGGCCATGTGTCGCACGTTGGAAGAGCGCAAGCGCGGGAGCGAACCTCCGACGAGTGAGCCCTCCAAGTCGAATTGACCGGTGCGGTAGGCCCGTGGCGCTACCGCGCGGCAGCGGCCCGGGAACAGCCGAACGTCAAGCCCGCCGGACGCCGACGACGCCGCGCACGATCCCCGCGGGGTGACACGGCGGCCCCTAATTCCGTCTCCCTCCTACCGGCCTCCGCTGACGCGACGCCGCCCCGCCACGACCAACCCCAGCCCGACGAGCCAGTAGCCGCCGGTGCTCGAGGCGACATCACACCCGCACGCGCCCTCGGAGGGCGCCCCGGTGTCGTCCCCCGCCGCGGGCTCGTCCGTGTCGGATGTATCAGATGTATCGGATGTATCAGATGTGTCACCCGTGTCCACGTCCCACTGCCACGGGTAGGCGATCCCCTCCCCGTCCAGCACCACCGCGGCCGCAACCCCTTGCAGATACGCGGGATCCGACACGGTCCCCGGCGCGTCGAGCCCCACCGGCGACCTGCCCGTGATGCTGGCGTAGATGACGCACGCCGCGAGGTACGTGCCGCGCACCGAGGGGTGGCTCCCATCGTCGATGTAGAGCCCGTAGAAGGCGCTCGCGGGGTCGAGCGGATCCCCGCCTCCAGCGACAACGTCGTCATGCACTCGCGCCCAGGCGAGGCCCGCGGGCGCCACCCAGGCGGGAGTGCCATCGGCCGAGGCCCGGGCCGCATAGTCCAGATACCCCGCGGCGAGCGCGGTCTGCATCGTCTCGAAGTCGGGGAACGTGTCGGGGTTGTCCGCGTCGCCGTCTCGCCGGCCCCACGTCATCAAGAACATCGTCTGCGCGCCCGTGCTCGCGGCGTAGCCGTCGAGGACCACCGCCGCGTCCCGGCTCTCGGCGAGGTCGGCCTGGCCGTCGGGGAAGCCGGGGATCTGGCTCTGCTCCTGCAACACCACCCAGGCCTGGGGCTCGGCGAACGCGAGCTGCCACTGGCTGCCCGCGGTCTCGATGGCCTCGACGTGCTGGGTGAAGCGCCACCCGGGCTCGGCCAGCCGCCCGGCCGCGATCTCCTCCCCCGCGGCGGCGAAGACGGCCTGGACCTCCTGGTCGAGCTCGCCCATGAACGTGTACGAATTTCCGAGAATGAGCATGCTATCGAACCCTCCCCATCCATCGTCCGAGCGCGACCGCGAGGGGCCCCGCCATCCGCGAGGTCTTGTCTTTCGAGATCACCATCTCGACGAAGGGGTCCCAGGGGTCGGCCAGCAGATCGCGCCGGATCTCCACGCAGAGCGTGCGGCCCGGCCACCGCGCGCCGTGGTGGAAGCCCCAGGTGCTCGGATGGAGCGGGTAGGTGCGGCCGTCCGCGACCTCGAGCCCGATCGCGCCGTACCCGCCGCACAGATCGGTGAGGAGGCCCTCGTCGACCATGGACACCCCCTCGAGCGAGCGCCCGATCGCATCCACCGGGGGGCGCAGCGGCCACGTGTCGACCGTGTCGGGCCGGTAGGCCGCGTGCAGGCTCGCGACGATCTGGTCCCCCACCTCCACATCGACCGAGCGTGGCGCGTAGGTGTGCAACATGAGGGCAACGCCGCCGGCGCCACACACCGCATCGATCGCGATGCGCGCCGCGCCCACGTAGACGGCATGCTGCTCGCGGAGAAGGACCAGGTCTTCCTCATCGCGGACCCAGGGCGGTACGCCGGGCGTCACCTTGCCCTCGCGGAAGGCCTCGGGCGACGCGTCGATCAGGCGGTTGCAATCGATGAAGGTGCGGGGGATCCGGCTCTGGACCACGCACACCGCGCTGGCCGGGTGCTCGGCCACGAGGGCGGCGGCCACCGCGTGCGCGAGCTCGGGCGAGCCGACGTCGGTGTTCACGTGGAAGAAGTCGACCAGCGCGTCGTCGTAGGTGCCCTTGAGCCGCGCGCGGAGGCGGTTGTAGTCGTTGGTGCGGGTCGCGCCGTGGGGCAGCTCGATGACCAGATCGGGCAGCTTGGCCGGATCGGAGGCGGCTCCACGGACCACATGGACGGCGCACACGCCGTCGATCGAGGGGGGCAAGGACATCCCTGCGCTGTACCGGGTGCTCCCGCGTTCGACAAGCCCGACGATTTCGCTTCGACGTCGGCCCGCGCGCGGTTCACACTGCGTCGCCCGGAGCTCCATGCGCCCCCTGCTCGCCCTGACCACCAGCGCCGCCCTGGCCGCGGCGCTCGGCGGCTGCAAGGGGGAGCCCCTCGACGCCCCGTGGTGCGGGGACGCCCCCGACACCGGCCTGCCGCCCACCTCCGAGTCCGCCACCTGGTGGGTCGACATCCAGCCCCTGGTCGAGCAGAAGTGCCTCCGCTGTCACGACGAGGACGCGCATGCCCCGCTCACCTTCGAGACCTACGATCAGGTTGCCGCCGCCCAGGCGCTGGTCCGCGACGCGGTGCTCGACCGCCGGATGCCACCGTGGTTGGCCGCGGAGTGCTGCACGGATTGGTTTGCTGACTTCGGCCTGACGGACGCCGAGCGCGCCACGCTGATCGGCTGGATCGACGCCGGCGCGCCCGAGGGAGATCCCGCGGTGACCGGCGACGCCCTGCCCCCGATCGGCGGCGTGTCGCGGGTCGACCTCTCGATCATGATGCCCGAGCCCTATACGCCCGACCCGCCCGACGGCACGATCGACGAAAATCGCTGCTTCCTGCTCGACTGGCCGGTCGAGGAGGAGGTGCGCGTCACGGGGATGGCGCCGCGGCCGGGCGCGCGCGAGGTGGTTCACCACCTGATCGTCGCGTCGGTGGGAGCGGCGGACGTGGCGGCGATCGAGCGTCGGGACGCGGACGACGAGGACGCGGGGTTCGACTGCAGCGGCGGCCTCGGAGAGTTTCCGACCGCGACGCCGCTCGGTGGCAGCCTCCTCGGCGGAGACTACCCCCGCGGCATCGGCTCGGTCGTGCCCCCCGGCTCGCGCATCCTCCTCCAGATCCACTACAGCACGTCGAGCGACGACCCGCCCGCCGACCAGACCTCGCTCGACTTCCGGCTCGACACCACCGCGGTCGACGCGAGCGCCATCGTCATCGGAAACGCGGCCTGGCTCGTCGGCGAGGGGATGCGCGTGCCCGCCGGGGAGGCCGACGTCGGCTTCTGGTACCAGTTCCAGCCCCTCCTGTTCACGGGGGGCAAGCCCGTGGACCTCCAAGGCGTGACCCCCCACATGCATCGCTACGCGAGCCGGATGCGGGTCCTCGCCTTGAAGCCGGATGGCTCCACCACCTGCCTGCTCGAGATCCCGGAGTGGGAGTTCGGATGGGAGCAGCCGTACTGGTTTGCCGAGCCGATCCGGTTCGAGCCCGAGGACAAGCTGTACCTGGAGTGTCGGTTCGACAACTCGGCATCCAACCAGCCGGACGGGCAGGAGCCGCGCGAATTCGCGTGGGGCGACAACGATCAGGACATGTGCGCCGCCTTCCTCTCGTTCACCCACGTCGACCCGTGAGGGGGGCCCTCGCCTTCACCGCCCTCCTCCTGGCGCTCTCCCTCCAGGGCTGCGCCGCGGCGATGGACCTGGGGCGCGCCACCACGCTCGATCCGGGAGACGTGCGCTGGTCGGGCGGGCTCGAGGCCTCCGTGCTGCGCGCGGGCGTGCGGAAGGAGCAGGAGTCGCCGATCCCGTGGGTTCAGATGGAAACCGGCGTTCACCTGGGCGTCACGGACAAGATCGAGGTCGGCGGGCGAGCCTGGGGCTTCGGCTGGCCGGGCTTGGTCACGACGTTCGGTGTGGCCGCCGACAGCAAGTTTCAGCTCCATCGCGGGCGGTTCCGGGGGGATCCTCACCTCGCGACGGGGCTCACCTTGACCTGGTACAGCCCCGCCCTCGGTAACCAGCCCTGGACGCTCCTCGGCGCCACCGTGCCCCTGCTCGTCGGCTTCGACATCGGCAAGAGCCAGCTCGTCTTCGGGCCCCGGGCGACTGGCTGGTACGTCGGCTCCTACGGCCAGACCCCCCTGTGGACGGGCGAGGCCGGGGCGGGCGTGGGGTGGTCGATCCGCCTCGGGCGCGCCGAGCTGTTCCCCGAGCTCTTGTGGATGGTCAGCCCCATCAACTTCGACGGCGCGCGACACACCGCGGACCGCACGGGCGCCGAGGGCTTCCACGCCGCGCTCGGCTTCGCGTGGCATCCGTCGGGCGACTGATACATCGCGATACATCGTGAATGTATCACCGATCGATCGTATGCTTGCGGCTGGAGACACCCATGACTCGCCTGACCCCCGCGCTCGTCGCCCTCGTGTTGATGACCGGCTGCCCGCTCCCCGATGACAAGGACACGGGAGATACCGCCGACACGGACACGGACACGGACACGGACACGGACACCGACACGGACACGGACACCGACACGGACACGGACACGGACACCGACACCGACACGGACACGGACACGGACACCGTGCCCCTCCTCGCCGAGGGCTTCGAGTCCTCGCTCACCGCGACCAGCGGCTGCTCCGACACGTGGATGCAGGCCTGGGACGGCCGCGCGGGGGTGGGCCTCGAGGTCTACCGGGCCGGCCTCCTCGCGGCGGTCACCGCGTCGGGCGCAGCCGTCACCGAGACGCTCATCCTGGGCGCCGACGAGGTGCAGGTGTTCGTCGAGGTCGCCCAGCCCATCGCGATCAACTACTGCACCGACGCGCTCAGCGAACGCACGGTGTACGAGCGCTGGGACGCGGTGTCGGGCACGGTCGTCCTCACCATGGACGTGCCCGTCTCGCCGGAGGCACCGGGCATCCTCGACGTGCAGCTGACGGACGTGGTCCTCGAGGACGGCGCCGGGCACACGCTGACGGTGCCCGAGGCCACCTTCCTCGACGTGTCGATCATCCGGAACTGGGGCGGCTGATCAGGCGCTCGCCTTCACGAGCTCGACCTCGATCGCGATCTCGACCTTCTCGCCGACCACGACGCCGCCGGCCTCGAGCACCTGGTTCCAGCCCAGGCCGAAGTCCTTCCGGTTGATCGTGGTCTTCGCGGAGTAGCCCAGGCGCTGGTTGCCCCAGGGATCCGTGACACGCCCGCCGAAGTCGGCGGCGAGGGTCACCTCGCGCGACACGTCGCGGATGGTGAGCTGCCCCGTGATCTCGACGGCGGAGTCGTCGATGCGACGGATCCGGGTGCTCGCGAACGACATCGTCGGGAAGCGCTCGGCGTCGAAGAAGTCGGGCGAGCGGAGGTGCCCGTCGCGCTGCGCCTCGTTCGTGTCGATGCTCGCGACCTCGATCGCCGCGCTGATCGTGCCCGGGGACGTGCCCTCGGCGTCGAGCGCGAAGGCGCCGGTCCACCTCGTGAAGCGGCCGTGCACCTTCGAGATCACGAGATGACGGATGGAGAACGTGATGCTGGAGTGGGCGGTGTCGAAGTTCCAGGAGCTGTTGGACATGATTCCTCTCGGGGGTGACCGCGTGCGCGGCATCGGCGTTCGGGCGGAGGTGCCCCGCGGCCGGCTGACGTTGGGAAGGTAGGTCGCCCCCCATTCGGATACAATCCCGTGAAAATGGGACACGGAGTTGCCGGAATGGAAACCTACGACCTCGCGGACCTGCGCGCGTTCTGCCTCGTGGCCGACGTGGGCTCGATCACCGGCGCCGCGCGTACACTTGGAGAGACCAAAGGCTCGGTGAGCCGCCGAATCACGCGCCTGGAGCGGGCGCTCGGCGTGATGCTGTTGCGCCGGAGCCCGCGACGCGTCGAGGCGACGGAGGACGGCGCAGTGTATCGGGCCCGCGCAGGCAAGGCCCTCGAGCTGCTCGACGACGCGGACACCGCCCTCCGCGACACCGGCGCCGCGCCGAGCGGGCACCTCCGCGTCACCGCCCCCATCGATCTGGGCGCCACCCTCCTCGCGCCGATCGTCGCCGCGTTCGTCGCCGCGCACCCCGCCGTGTCGGTCGAGATGGTGCTGACGGAGCAGGTCCTGGACTTCGACGGTCACCAGATCGACGTCGCCTTCCGGGCCGCCGCGAGCCTGCCCGACTCCTCGCTGGTAGCGCACAAGCTGCTCGACCTCTCCGTCGGGCTCTACGCCGCGCCCGCCTACCTCGAGGCGGCCGCCGCCCCCGAGGCTCCCGACGCGCTCGCGGAGCATCGCCTGCTCCTGCATCGGTCCGCCCATGTCCAGGGGGTCCTCCACCTCCAGCCGCCCCACGGGAGCGTCCTGTCGGTGCGGGTGCGCGGGAGCATCGTGGCGTCGGACTTCTCGTTCCTCCGCAACGCCGCGCTCGCGGGGGGCGGCATCGCGCCGCTCCCCACCTTCCTCGTCCTCGACGATGTCGCCGCCGGGCGGCTCGTCCGGGTCCTCCCCAGCCACGGCGCCGTCGGCACGCCGCTGTTCCTGCTCACCCAGGGCACGCGCTTTCCCTCCCCGAAGGTGCGCGCCTTCCGCGCGTTCGTCACCGAGTGGCTCAAGCGGACGTGCGTGGAGAGGGGGTGACGGCCCCGGCGCCCGCGCGCAACCGCTACGCCCCGTCCTCTCCGCCGCCCAACAGAGTCCCCGCGAGCCACGCCTGCCGGGTGGCCGCGCGCCGCACCTTCCCGCTGCTCGTGCGCGGGATCCCGCCCGCGGGGAGCAGCACGACCGCGTGCACGCTCGCATCGAAGGCCTGGGCGATCGCGGCGACGACGGCCTCGGCGATGGTGGTCGGCTCGGGGACGCGCCGCGCGTCGACCTCCAGGACGATCACGAGGCGCTCTTCGCCGTCGACTTCGACACCGAACGCGGCGCTGGAGTTGCCCCGCAGCTCGGCGTGGGCCGCTTCGGCGGCGACCTCGAGATCCTGCGGGTACAGGTTGCGGCCACGGAGCAGCACGAGGTCCTTCTTTCGGCCGGTCACGAACAGCTCGTGGCGGGCGAGAAAGCCGAGGTCACCCGTGTGCAGCCAGCCGTCGGAGAAGGCCTCCGCGGTGGCCTCCGGGCGGCCGAAGTAGCCCGCCGCCACGCCGGGGCCCCTCGCCAGGATCTCGCCCACGTGGCCCTCGGAGAGCGTCACGCCCGTGTCCGGGTGGACGATGCGAAGCTCGGTGTCGAGCGCCGCCGGGCCGCAGCTCACGATCTCGGTGTCGCCCGGCGCGACGACCATCTGCGCCAGCGCATCCGCCGACACGCGGGCCATGGTGGCGCCGCGCCGATCGGCCACGCCGCTCACGATCAGCGTCCCCTCGGCGAGGCCGTAGCAGGGCAGGAAGGAAGTGGGCCGGAAGCCGCAGGGCGCGAACGCCTCGGCGAAGCGGGCCAGGGTGGCCGGACGAACGGGCTCTGCGCCGGTGAAGGCGACATCCCACGCGGACAGATCGAGGGTGGCCCGCACCTCTTCGGAGACGCGCCGGGCGGCGAGCGCCCAGGCGAAATCGGGCCCGCCGCTGACGGTGGCCCGCTCGCGCGACACGGCGGCGAGCCAGGCCGACGGCCGCACCAGGAAGGTGGTCGGCGCCATCAGGGTGCAGGGGAACTGCGCGGCCATGGGGGCGAGGATCCCGCCGATGAGCCCCATATCGTGGAAGGGCGGCAGCCAGATCACCCCGCGGCTGTGCGGGCCGAGGCGGAACCGCTCGACGATGGCCGCGAGGTTGGCGAGCAGGTTGGCGTGCGTCACCATGACGCCCTTGGGGGTGCCGGTGGAGCCCGAGGTGTATTGGAGGAACGCGAGCGCGTCGGGCGCGACCACGACCGGCTGGAAGGGGCCCGGATCCTCCGTGGCGTCCTCCGCCACCCACCGCAGGCCCGCGAGCTCCGCCTCGGGGGCGAGCCGCGCGGCCATCGCCACCGTCGTCACCGCCACCTCGGCGCCCGCGTCCGCCATGATGGCCTGGATGCGCTCGAGGTTGCGGTTCATCCGCGGCGGGTAGGCCGGCACCGGCACGGCCCCGGCGAAGAGGCACCCGAAGAACGCCGCGATGTACCCGTTCCCGGGCGGGTGGAGGATGAGCACCCGCGCGCCCGGCGCGACGCCGAGCCGGGCCGCGAGCCGGGAGGCCCGCGCGTGGAGCGCCGCGGCGGTGATGTCGTCAGCATCCCCATCCCGAGCGCCCTGGAAGCGGAACGCGAGGGCGTCCGGCGTGCGCTCGGCGCGGACGTGGAGCAGGTCGGCGACGGTGGAGATGCGAGTCATGGGCAGGCTCCGGCGTGGGAGCGGCTAACCCGATTCCCGGCGCGCCTCGGTCGCCACCAGCTCCCCTGTCTCCAGGTAGCGGACGATCGCCTCGTGCACCTCGGGCGATCGCATGATGAGCATGTGGTTCTCGTTCACGATGAGAAACGCCGACATACCCTCGAGCCGGGCCGACTCGGTGCTCACCTTCCCGTCGTTGGGCCCCGAGAAGACGCCCGAGAACGGGGCCTGGGTCCGGCGCCCCGCGATCACCGCGACCGGCACGCTGGCGGGTCCCAGCCGCTCGGGGCCCGCCGGCCCCGTCCCCAGCTGCTCGAACGCGGGGCCCATCACCGCGGGGAGGAGGCGCCACTTGCCCAGGTCGTCCACGATCTCGGAGCCGTGGTTGGGCGGCGCGAGCATCACCACGCGGCCCACGCGCTTCACGACGCCTTGCTTCAACAATTGCCGGACGAGGATGCCACCGAGCGAGTGCGTGACGAAGTGCACCTGGTCGAACGGCTCGGCGAGCTGCTCGACGGCCGCCCATACGCGGGCCGCCAGCGCTTCGATGGTGCCGCTGCCCGAGCGATAGCCGATGTTGGCCGTCCTGAATCCCCGGGCCCGCAGCGCCCTCTCGACGGGGCGCATCGAGAACCGGGTGCGACCCAGCCCGTGCAGCAACACCACGAGCTCGCCGCGGTGCGCGCCCGCCTCCACCTCCGAGGTCACCTCCGGGGTCACCTCCGGGATCACAGGTACGCCCAGATCCACGCGGCCGCTCCCGTGCACACGACGAAGCTGCCGCTCGTGGCCGCGAACAGCGCCCCGACGATGTAGCGCGGCTGGAAGTACGTCCCCGCGTTGTACCGGAACAACGCCTGGCGCACCTGTTGGATGGGGCCGAATCGCATCATCTCGACCTCGGCCATGCGCCGCGCCTCGTCGGCGATCGCGCCCGCGCTCGGCGGGCCCCGTCGCGGGCCGGACGGTGCACGTCGCGGCGGCGCCGTGGGGCCGGAGATCGGGGACCGACCGCTCGGTCGGGCGGCGGGGCCCGGTCGGGACGCGGAGGGGCGCCCGGGAGTGGCCACCGAGCTCCCGCCCCCCACCACGAAGGCCACGCCGGCGCGACTGCCAAGCACAAAACCGTCGCCCTCGGCGAGCTCGACCGGAGCCGTGATGGGGGTGACCCGGCCTTTTCGTGTCACGAAGAGGGTCGCGCCGGGGGCTCCCGGATGCAACGTCCATCCGCCCGGCCGCTCCGTCACCCAGGCGTGCAGCGGGAGCACGCCGAGCTCGGCGCCGAGGAGCACCTGGCACTGGGGATCGCTCCCAATCGAGACGTTGCCGCTGCTGAACGGCCCGAAGCGCGTACCCCCGAAGGAGGGCGCCAGCGTGAGGAGGGTCGGCACTTAGACGACCCTCCAGATCGGGTACTCGTCCCCCGCGGCCGGCGCCGCGACGAGGCCGTTCTCCACCGCGCCGTCGTCGCTCTCGGGCTCGCACAGGTACACGGCGATGGCCCCGAGCGGCTGATCGGTCCCGACGAGCGACCAACCGGGAGGGGCGTCACGGGAGCCTCGGGCCCACGAGACCCGCAGCTCGCCCACCTTCGCGGCCTCCAGGATCTTTCGCCCGCCTTCCGTGCCGAAGCCCTCGACCGTCGCGACGTCCACCGTGTACGCGCCCGCGGCGGCCGTCACGGTGAGCCCGTGGCGGCGCAGGTGCGCGGCGACCGAAGGCGGCACGAGGTAGGCGGCCGGCCGATCGACGACGGTCACTCCCACGAAGCGCGCGAAGTACGGGAGCGTCACCGAGGTGGGGGCTCCCTCGAGGGTGCGCGGGGTGCGGGTCAGGATCTCGACCGGCTCCGCGAGGGTGTCGAGGCGGTACCGCACCGCGATGCGGTCGCGCGGGGTGCGGCTCTGGGCGACCACGTCGAGCACCTCTTTCGCGTGCGCCGCGACGTAGCGGAGCGTCTCGAGCACGAACGCGTACGCGGTGCGCACGCGCTCGGCGAACGGGATGTAGGAATAGCACTCGAGCAGCAGATCCATCCGGCTGGTGAGCCCGCGGTAATTGCTGCCGAAGCGCGGATGGTGCGGGTAGGTCATCCACCCCTCGCGCACCGCGCTCGTGGGATCGGCCTCCCCCTGCGCGTCGAGCACACGCTCGTCCTCGACGAAGTTTCCGTACCAACCGGCATCGATCCCGTGGTTGGTCTTCATCGCGACGGTGACCGGCGGCAGGAGCCGCTCGCGCACGTAATTGACGGGCTCCTCCCGACCGCTCTGGATTGTGTGGGGCACGTCGTACGTCATCGAGAACCGGTGCACCGAGCCGTTGGTCGCGTGGTTGTCGATCGTGAGCTCGGGCTCCCAAACCTGGACCACCCGCTCCTGGAGGAGGCGCATCTCCGGCGCCTCCTGGCGCATGTAGTCGCGGTTCAGGTTGATGCCGGAGGCGTTCACCCGCGTCCCCACCCCGGTCGGCGGCCCGATCTGCCCCTCCAGCTTCGGCAGGTGGAGCCGGCGGTTTGCGACATCGATCGCGTCGTTCCCATCCGGGTTGAACAGCGGCACGACCACGAGCGTGAGGTGCGACAGGAGCCCGGCATCGACGGTGCCGTCGAGCAGATCCCGCACGAGCATGAGGCTGCCCTCCTTGCCCTCCACCTCGCCCGCGTGGATGCCGTTGAGCACGAGCACCACGGGGAGCCCGAGACCACGCGACTCGGCGGCGGTGCGGACGCCGCGGGCCGACAGCACGAGCAGCGGCAGATCCCTCCCCTGGGGGCTGGTGCCGAACGAGCTGACCGACAAGCGCGGATCCCCTCGCGACGCGAGGACCTCCACGAACGCCATCACGTCGGCGTGGCGGGAGGTCTCTTCGTAGCGGGTGGCTTCGGCGCGGGTGAGGGGCGTCAGGGCGGGCTCCGGGCCCTACGCCCCTATCCGATCGGGGAGAAGGGCGTTCAGTCGGCGCACCCTGGGCGCGAGCGGAAGGCGGAACACCGTCGCCCGGCCGAAGCGCTCCTCAGCCGATTTTCGGCCGAACCCAACCAAACGTGGCGAGCGTGACGCCGAAGACCAGATGCGCCGCCCAACTCCAGAACGCGGGCACCTGCTCGGTCCAGATGTCGTGGCCGTGCAACGCGGTGAAGATCGGAGGGATGAGCAGGTTCACGTCGATGACCTGGCTCACGACCCCGATCCCGAGGCCGGCGAGCACCAACGCGCCGGTCGCGCGCAGGTTGAGCGTGTGTGCCAGGAGCGCGAAGACCACACCCCAGAACAGCGAGGCGCCCAGCTGGTGGAGGGCGAGCCCCGCCAGCAGCGACGGAACGTGCAGGCCGCCCTGTACCGCGACGTCGCCGAAGATGAACGAGCCGATCACCTGGACGGGAAACAGCGGGCTCTTCCCAAGGAACAACGCGAAGACCGCCATCATCACCCCGGCCATCACCAGGCCGGCGATCTGTCCGGCGATTCCGCCGGCGATCAGATCGTCACGCCTGTCATGTTGAGAGAGATCGTGGGTTTGCACTGAGACGTTCAGCAAGGAGCCTCCGAGGATCCAAGCCAAACCTATCGGACCGCCTCTGCTCGACAGGAGAGAAAATGGTCACGTTGGCGGGTGCGTTGTCGCGGCGCGTGACGGGATGTCGGCTGGATTCACCGAGTCCGCCCTGCCGGACGCGCACCCGGTGCGGTACGCTCTCCCGAGGCCGCGGCGCGGCCCCATCTCCGGGCTCCGACGCCACCGCCCTGCCCCCACCACCACAGCCCGGCGCGAGCAGCCAGGACGTGAAATGAACACTCCCCTCTGGCGCCAATTCCACCGTCTCCTCCTCGGCGCCGTGGTCGAGTCGCTCCTCCCCCACGCCATCGACATCGACCTGCGCACCCTCGATCTGCGCTTCGAGGACGACAGCGTGTTCAAGGTGCCGCGGCTCGACAACTACATGCGGTTCGTCGGGGTCGCGCGTGGGCAGCTCCGGGTACCGCTCGCCGAGGAGGTCCGCGTCAGGCTCCTCGCGGACCTGCTCCGGGTCTGGCCGGAGATCGTGTCCGTGCTCGACATCCCCATCGGAGACTCCCTCACCGTGGATCGCCACCACGTGAGCGTCACGACGACCGGGGACTGGCTGGAGATCCGGTTCGACTTGTCGGCGGACTGACGCGCGAGGAAGGGACACCGGCTCCCGCGCGGTTGGCCGGCGCTCAGCCCGTGCTCCGCTCCACCAGGCCCAGCGCGTAGTCCGCCCACCAGTCCCCGGCCGCCGGCCCGCCGTTGCACTCTCCGTCGGACTCGCCGGGGGCCTTGACCCAGAGCAATGCGTCGAGTCCCGTCACCCCGGTCGACAGGGTGGGGCTCGCCCCCACGGAGCGACCCAACGGGTTGCACCAGCTCTCCTCCGCGTCGGGGCCGAGTCCGTTCCGGCCGGTGTCCACGACATAGTGCGCATCGGTCCCGAGCACGGCGCGCAGCTCCTCGGCGTACACGACGGTGTCGGCGGTGCTGTGGGTGTGGGCCACGTTCAGGGCGAAGCCCGCCGCGTTGGCCACCCCCACCGCGGAGAGGTGGGAGGCCATCACCGAGGCGTCGATCCAATCCGCTTGTCCCGCGTCGATGTACACCTCCGCACCGGCAGAGGAGAGCGTTTCGACCGCGGACGCCATCATCGCGTGTCGCTCGATGAGCTCTCCGGCCGAGAGACAATCGGTGAGGCCCAGGGCGTCCGGTTCCAGGATGACGAGCGCGGAGCGATTGTCGAGACCTCGAGCGACCTCGGCGATGAAGGCGGCATAGGCCGCGACGTCGCGGGCGCCTCCAGCGGACCACGCTCCACAGTCTCGGAGCGGGATGTTGTACACCACGATCGTCCGGAGCTTGTCTCCGCCCGCGGTCACCGCTTCGTCGACCGAGCCGGCGACATCGCTCATCCAGTCGCCGACCCACACGGCCAGCGGCTCATCGCCCATCCGATCCATGAGCGCGGCGCTCGCGGGATCGCTGTCACGCCAGAGGTCGGCCTGTCGCGTCGCGTGGCCCTCGGGCTCGACATAGAGCGACCAGGCGGAGAGGGTTCCTGCCGAGGAGGGCGCTTCTTCCTCGACCTCGACCTCCTCCTCGACCTCCTCCTCGACCTCCTCCGTGTCCTCGACTTCCTCGCCCTCTTCCGCGCCGGAGTCCGTGCCACCGGTGTCGTGTTCACCGGCGTCGGGATCACCGGCTTCGGGATCACCGGACTCGCCGTTCGTCGGCGGCGTGACGGTTGAGCCGTCGACACGCCCAGGTGTCACATGCGCGCCGAAACTTGCTACGACCGGCACGGACGCCACGTCCTCTTCTCCAACGCCGTCACGTGTGGGCTGCCCGTCCTGGCTGTGAGTACCATGGGGGCTGGCTCCGCAGCCTACCAGGCTGAGTGCGGGTACCGCGAGGGCCAGGATCATCGAGAAGGGCGAAGATAAACGGCTCATGTAGGCTCCGTTCCAACGCCTCTACTAAGCACACGAGCGACCGGAGCCACGCCACCACACGGTGGAACGAGCGCACCCTCCCGACTTGTTCCGATGGGGGCGATGACAATTGGATGTGCACGAAATGTCTCATTTGTGCGATCACCCTCCCCGCGCCGTCCCAAACGCCAAAAAAAAGCCCGCGCCACCAGGGAGGCGGCGAATCCGCGGAGGGGGAGCGGGCGGCGCGCCGACAGGACGGAGTACGAAGCGCGGCTCTGACCCAGATGTCCTACGGCTGTCCGTTCGTCGTCGAGCCCTGACCGCCCCGCCCCGTGACCGGCGGGATGCTCCACGGCTCGGCGACCGCGGCGGCTTCCCACACCCGGAAGTCGGCGTCCGCAAGAACGGTGTCGCACCAGCTCTGCACCTCGGCCGGGAGGGCCACGTCGTAGGTGCGGAAGCGCGTCGCGATGGGCGCGTAGAACGCGTCGGCGGCGGATCGCTCCCCCACGAGCCAGGGCCCGCCGAAGCGGGCGAGGGTCGCGCTCACGAGATCCACGACGCGGGCGATGTCCGCGCGGGTGTCCCCCGGCCAGGTCTCGACGGTGCACCGGTGCCGGATGTTCATGGACAGATCCCGGCGGAGCGCGGCAAACCCGCTGTGCATCTCGGCGGCGATGCTGCGGGCCACCGCGCGACGCGTGGGGTCCGCTGGCCACACGCCCGCGGCTTGCTCGGCGGCCCACTCGGTGATCGCGAGCGAGTCCGCGATCGTGACGTCGGGGAGCGCGAGCGCGGGCACGCGACCGGTGGGGCTCACGGCGCGCACGGCCGGGATCCTCGACTTCCCGTACCCTTCTCCGCCGAGCGGGATGACGTTCTCCTCGAACGGGATGCCCGCCCAACGCAGAACGAGCCACGGGCGGAGGGACCAGGAGGAGTAGTTGCGGTTGCCGAGGTGGAGGATGGGCATCGGGCCTTGGGAGGGAGGGTGGGGCGGGCCCCGTGGGAGGGAGGGTGGGGCGGGCCCCGTGGCCATAGCGTGGGCGCGGCGGGATCGGCCACCATCGGGAGGCGGTCCCCGCGCGGGAGTACCGCCGGGGGAGGACGATGTTCCTCGTGCTCCTGGCCATGGTGGGCTTCGGGTTCGCGTTGACCGCAATGGCAATGTGGGGCGAGCGCGTGGCGGCGGCGGCGCGATAGCGCGGTGGTGACAGTGGCCCGCCCTCCCATCCCGCCGCCCGTTCCGCTATCCTGGGCCGATGCTCGTCCTCCTCGGCCTCCTCTCCGCCTGCGCGACCGATACCCCCGCCGAGGGCACGCTCCCGGGTGACTGCACCGACCGCGCCGACAACGACGGCGACGGCGCCTTCGATTGCCGCGACGGCGGGTGCACCGCGTCGCCCGACTGCGAGGTCGACACCGACACGGATACCGACACCGACACCGACACCGACACCGACACCGACACCGATACCGATACCGATACCGATACCGATACCGATACCGATACCGATACCGATACCGACACTGACACTGACACTGACACTGACACCGGGGCCAGTCCCGACGCGGACGGCGACCTCTACACGCCCGGCGACGGCGACTGTGACGACACGGACGCCACGGTCCACCCCTCGGCCAGCGACAGCGCAGGCGACGGCGTCGACCAGGATTGCGACGGCACGGACGGCGCCGACGCCGATGCCGACGGCGTCGCGAGCACGGCCACGGGAGGAGCGGACTGCGACGACGCCGACCCCACGGTCTTTCCCGGCGCGCCCGACACCGGCTATGACGGCGTGGACGCCGACTGCGCGGGGGACTCGGACTACGACGCCGATCGCGACGGCTACGAGACGCTCGGCTTCGGCGGGGACGATTGTGACGACGCCGACGCGGGCGTGAACCCCGGCGTGGCCGAAGTGCCCGACGATGGCGTGGACCAGAACTGTTCCGGCGCCGACCTCGAGCTCGCCGCCTGCATCGAGGCGGCCACCACCACGGCGCTGCTGGCCTGGACCCACGCAGCCGGCGCCGTGGGCGACGAGGCCGGCAGCGGCTGTTTCAGCTACTCGTACATCTTGAGCGAGATGGTGTTCGGCATCGACTCCGCCTCCGCCACCACCTCGGTCGTGGGCGCCGAATACGAGGTGGCCGCCCTCTTCGACGGTCGCTTGAACACCAGCGCCGATCCGTTCCTCCTCTCCTATGACATCACCTGCGTCGCCGGCAGCTGCGACGGGTACGCCTCGCCGATCGCCGGCACCCTGGACGCCCTCGTCACCCTCGTCGCGGTCCGCGCGGAGGCGACCGGCTCGGTGGTCGACGTGTCGATCGCCACGCCGACCGCCACGACGGCCTACGACACCTCCACCCTGACCACCACCTGCTCGGCCGACATCGACGAGGCGCTCGGCTACCTCGGCCTCACCACCGCCGACCTCATCACCCCGCCGATCGAGGAGTCCAGCGAAGCGCTTCAAGCCAGCTTCGCCGCGGACCTCGAGGCCGAGATCGAGGCGAGCTGCGCCGACTGACCGAGCCATCCGGGGCGGAAACGGGGGCCGCCGTGTGACACCCGGGTGCTCATGAAGGGTGCCGTCGGCGTCCGGCAGTTCTGACCGCCTGATCGAACTTCAGCCTTGGAAAGGCCGGCAATTGCGACCGAGGTCGTGGAGACCTCGACATCTGAGTCGAGTCCGGTCGCGAAAAGGCGCGAAATTGCGACGGCAGTCGGAGAAACCTCGACATCTGGGTCGAGTCCGGTCGCGAAACGGCGCAAAATTGCGACGGAAGTCGGGGGTGGTGTCCTGGTCACGTCGAGCTCGGTCGCGTGACCCGGTCCGGGCAGCCAGACAGCCCCGCCCACCTACGCGCGTGACACATCCACCGACACATCCACCGATACATCCACCGACACATCCGTTGATACATCTGCCGGACGCGCAAGCCGGCGCGGTGCGCTCTCCGGATGCCGCGGCGCGGCCCCAGCTCCGGCCTCCGACGCGGGAGCCGGGGCCGCGCCTGCGCCTCCCGCCGATGGCACGCGATCGGATGTTGGCGCGTTCGGCGGGCCGGGGGGTACCTGGTGATGAAACGGACGCTTCATCCGACGAAACACGCGAGCCTCGCTGACTGAGCCCCGTCCGGCCTATTCGCCTACGCGCCGAAGCGCTTCCGGCACGAGCTGCGGCGCGATCCGGACGCCCTCGGCCACGAGGGCGTCCAGCACCGGTTTCAGCGCGGGCAGCGAGCCCTGCAGCCGACCGGAACCGCGATGCCACCCTCGCGGAGCGATCGAGGATGTGGCGGGCGTAAATGCCAGGGCCCCGCTCCGAGAACCACAAGCCCCCCTCGCGCTCATCGGGCGCGCAGGTGCGCACGCGCGCGCTCGGCCGCCGCGCGCGCCTCGTCGGGCAGCGACGCGTCGGCCGGGCGCGCGAGGAGGCCGATCATCACGACGGACGTGCCCTCCACGAACGAGATCCAGACCTTCGAGGCCGGACCTCCGAGCGCCGGGGTTCGCCACGAGCGCACCCCCGCCGCGTCGACCACCGGGGGGAGCGCGCCTTCGTACGGCTCCACCCGGGCCGCGCACGCCTTGGCCGTCGCGACGTCGGCGTACACGTCCACCTCCTCAGTCAGCGTGTGATGGGGTCCGCCGCGGTACCACAGCGCCACAACCGCCTGGACTCGCCGGGGCAGATCGGGGCAGAGCCCGTACCGCGGCAGGAAATCTTCGGGAGGGTGGTGGAGCTTCCAGTCGGGGAGATCCGCCGCCGTGAACATCCCGGGCAGCTCGGCCGGAGCCACCGCACGCCGCTGGACCCGCACGCTCACGGCCTTTCTCTCCGACGCGTCGTGGCGAACGGTCACGTCGCCGATCGTGACGTCGAGCGCGGTCAGCGCCGTGCGCCCGCGCACGACGTCGTCGGTGAGCGCGTCGAGGGCGGCGTCGTCGGCACCCCGGACCGCCGCGCGGACGAAGCGGCCCGCCACGTCGCGCGCCTCCTGGGCGCGCGAGCTGGCCGGCGCACCGTTCGGAGTCAGGAGCGACATCGACGTCACGATGCCCTCGGCGTCGACCCACGCGTACACGAACGCCACGCTCGAGTGGAAGCGGACGGGGCTGTCGGCGGTGACGGGCGGATGCTCGCTCCACGCGGTCTCGGTGAGGAGCGCCGAGCTCCTGAGGACGGACAGCGGCTCGCCTACTGCGGCGAAGGCCGGCGCGGCGACGAAAAGGGCCACGGTCGGAAACACCGGGCGAGCCTATCGTCCCCCGGCTCTCCGGAGCGACAAAACACTCGCGAGGGCGCCGGTCCGGCTCCCCGTGGCGACGTCCGATGCTGGTGACGAAGCCGGTGTTTCATCCAATGACCTCGCCTTCCGGAGGCGATCCCGAGAGGTTTCACGCTCGCTTTCGCGGCGACCGGATATCGGCTGCTTCGACCGCGAGGGTCCATTGTCCCCATGAACCCGACGGCGGGCCGTCCGGTAGTTGGTGATCGACCACGAATCCTCAGCGTTCATCCCGTGCAACAGCACGGATGCGCCGATTGCGAGGCGAACGCCCCAACATGGGCGGTCCGCTACGGAGCCTCCCCAACCGTCCTGAGGAAGATCGCGACGAGCGTGTCCGACAGCCAGAAGCCGTCTGCGCGGAGAGGGCCCAGGGCACGGGCATCGGCATGGACGCGTGTGCCTCGGCCAGTCGCGGGCATCCGCCGACGCCGCGTACGGCGAGGGCTCCTTCTGCCTCGCGCTCGGGGGTGCCACGCTCTGCTTCTGGGGCGAGGCGCTGCTTTGCTCTTTCACCAACGTCGACACGGACGGGCTGTGCACTACTCGCCTCGTTCGGCGTTCACCCTCAACAGGAACCACTCAGTCCGTGGCGATGCGCCCGGCTGCACACGCGCCGCCATCACCGCCGCCTGCGTGGGCGCCAGGAGCGATCGTGGGCAGCGGACGAGGTCCGCGCGCTTCGGCACGCCCGACCCGTCCACCTCCACCCGCACCACGCACGACACGTCGTCCAGGGCGTCGTAGTCGGTCGGCGGAAGCACCGGAGCCGCGGGCTCGGTGCTCCACGTGATCGGCGGCGGCGCCGGATCGACGCCCCCGGCGGCGAGGCCGTGATCTTGGCCCGGGTCCGCCCCGATCAGGGCGACTGGCTGGTCCTCCAACAGCTCCCACGGCGCCCGCTCGATGGCGACCATTCGACCCGCCTCCCAGCCGGGTGCGCCGAGCAGCGCGATGCCGTTCCCCGCCCGCACCGCGAGCGCCGTCGCCTGCCCGACACGCACCCCGACGCTGGCCCAGCCGCGTGCGCGCTCCACCCGCGCAAGCTCCGCGCCGTCGCTCGATTGCACCACCACGTTCGTGCCGCACGCCGAGGCCAGCACGGTCGCGTCTCCCAGGCGCACCGCCCCGGGAGCCCGTTGCCCACGCGGGTCGAGGCAGGCCGTCCGGAGCTGGGGCCGCGCGCCCGACGCGCTCAACAGCACGAGGCGGGGCGGGCCGCGGTCCCCCGGGTACGCCAGTGTCGTGACGTCGTCCCTCCCGTCGCGATCGAAGTCGGCCGTGTTCACCTGTCCCCAGGCCTCTCCGTACCCACCTACGAAGGTGAGGGCGGACGACTGGGCTCCCGTCGACCGGGGAGAGAGCACCCAGACCGCGCCGTGGCCACCGCCGTACGACGGCACGCCGATCACCAGCTCGTCGCGGCCGTCGCCGTCGCGGTCGCGCGCCACGGCCAGCGCCGCCACGTTGCCGGGGGCGTGGAGCTCCGCCCCCACGCCGTCGCCTCCGCCGAACCACACGCGCACCACCTCGCGTCGCGCGGCCACGAGGTCGATGCGCCCGTCACCGTCGAGGTCGCCCGCGCTCCAGGCGCGATCCGCGGGACCGGCGTCGCCGAGGATGCGGTAGCGCGCGCGGTCTCCGGCCGGCCAGACCTCGAGGTAGTCGCCGACGGCGGCGAGGACGTCGGCCCGGCCATCCCCGTCCACGTCCCCGAGCACGAGCCCCCGGCCACTCCCCGGCAGCGCGACCGCGCGGCCCGAGCCGCCGAGGTAAAGGGCGTCGGTGCCCACCAGCGCGTCCGCGACGCCGTCCCCGTCGACGTCGTCACGGTTCGGCCGCACGCGCGCGAGCCCAGGCGGCGACCACCGCGTCACCTTCACGGGCGGGACCGCCCCCCGGAGCGCGGCCGTGGCCGCAGCGCGGGCCTTCCCCTCGTCGCGCGTGGCCCATTCGGCGAAGGCGTCCGTTCGTTGGGCGCCGAGGAAGGCGACGATCCGCCAGCCGGTTCCACTCGTGTCCGACAGGAGCACCCGTGTCCCGTCTGCGACCGGGCAGGCCAGGGAGACCGTCGCCATCCGCGTGAGCCGCGTGCGTGCGGGCCACCGCGCGAGCACCTCCTCGCCGGGAGGCCCCGCGACCCGCCACTCGCGGAGCGCGGCGCCGACGGCGCAACCGGACTTCAGCTCCCCGCTCCCGCCGACCAGCCGCTGCACGTCGTGGAGCCGGGCCTCGGGATCGGCGGACCCGGGCGTGCGCCACACCTGCGCCCCGACGTCGTCCGCGGTCCGCGCCTGCCAGGTGAAACTGGCGAGCCCGGCCGCGTCCACGTCCGCCCATCGCTCGACGGGCTCCTGGGCGACGCCCTGGGCGAACAGGGCCGTGGCGGCCGCCACGGCGTCGGTCTCCGCTGCGGCGACGTAGGCGAGGAAGGGGAAGAGCACGGCGGATTCTAACTGCTCTTGCCGCACCCTTGCCCTCACGCGAACGGATAGAGTGATGGTTGGAAGCGAATTCTGGGCCTCGCCACCTCCACCGTCTCGACCTCAACCTCCCATTGTCCCCATGAACCCCTCAGGCGGGCCCGAGGGGTCGTGGTAGGCACCCTCCACGAAACTGTGGCAGGGGTCAGGCCCATGTCGAACCGACTCGCCGCCCCCGCAACGTGTCACTCGGCGACCTCCCAGACAAACACCGCGTACGGCGCGGCCTCGACGCTCGCAGAGCCCTCCGCGTCGAGCGTGATCCCGCTGGTCCCTACGTCCCAGCCCACGAGCGAGACGCCCGCGAAGTCCGCGCCCAGCGTGATGTCGAGCGTCCGCGCCGAGTTGCTGCCGTTCGTGGCCACCACCAGCGTGTGCTCGGGGCGCGGCCAGTAGGCGAGGTAGGTGTAGTCGAGGATGTCGTAGGGGCACCGGACACGGGCTGTCCGGCCGGGAGCGTGTCGGCCACGAAGGCGCGCACCTCCTCCAGGTGCGGCCAGAAGGTGTCCTCGAGCCACGCGGCCCCCTCCGCCGCCTGGTTCCCGCGGTACCACGACCACCGCCAGAGCCCGCTCACCCCGATCGTCAGGTCGGAGAAGGCCCGGAAGCGCAGCTCCTCGCGCGTAGGGAAGCGGCTGTCCGGCGGGTAGGTGACCGGATCCTCCCCGCTGAAGACCGCGTAGCTGAAGGCCTGCATCACGGGCGCGATGCGCGCCTCCGTGTAGTAGGTGCGCTGGTACGAGCTCAGCGGCGGGTGGTAGAAGGTGTTCGCAGACGGCGCGGCCTCGTTGTAGACCCCGTAGAAGTCCGGCATCTTCACGTCGCCCACATTCCAGAAGCTCCACCAGTCGGTGCACCAGCAGTGGGCCACCTGCACGTCGAGGTCCGGTGTCGCGGCGCGCAGCACCGCCTGCATGTCGAGCAGCTTGGTCTCGCTGACCGAGAACTCGGGCTCGTCCGCCAAGTACCAGGCCCCGAGGGCCGGGTGCCCGGTCACGCCGGCCACGAAGGTCTCGAAGTCCGTGAGCGATGCGTCCTGCTCGGCGCGCGCGCGACCGTTCAGGTTCGCTAGCACGCTTGAACGCGGGCCAGCGATCGACAGTTTCTTTTGCAGCGATCGCGCGTCCGCGCAACGGTGGCTCGGCAGCACGGACCCTCTGCCCTGCACCATGCTCCGCTCGCCCTCCGGACGGCATCCGGGTCCTGGACTCCTTGGAATCGCGGGCGCTCGAAGGAAGCAACGCGGTGTGGCAGGGAGCCGTGGAGCGCGAGCGGATGGAGACCGTCGAGGGCCTCGTGGCCGACTGGCCCGACCTCGGAATCCAGCGGATGAACGGGTGGTCGCCGGAAAGGCGCTCCGAATGCCCCTCCGTCCGGAACTCTACTGGCGCCGCATCACAACGCGATCCTGAAGTTCCGCAGCGATCCGCCTCGCGGCCTCCTCGTCGAGCGCCAGCCGGGCGTGCCCCGCGTTCTAATAGCGTCCGGTCGACATGCGCTCCGCAACCGCTGCGTCGGTAACGGATGCCCGAGCGCGCGCCCCCCAGCTCGGCCCGTGCGAGGGGCTGCTCGATCGCGTAGGTCACCTTCGCCTCACCCTCGGTCTGCCAGTGGAGCCCTGCCGTGACCGCTTCCTTCGCGAGGTGCAGCGTCAGCACGAGGTCCTGCGGTTCCCGAGCCGGCGTCACGGTCCCCCAATAGGCCGCGCGCAGCAACGTCGCGGTGAGGACGGTGCCGTCGAGGTGCAGGAGCTGCTCTCGGGCCTCCAGCGCCGGGAGGTCCACGCAGGCGTCGTCCGCAGGCATCGGGAGACGTCGGCAACGCGTGGGGCAGGTCGGGCGAGAGCGCCGCCGCGCCGGCATCCGCCTGCTGACGCAGGAACGCGGCGAGGCCGACGTCCTCAATGCGAGCCCCGAGGTCGGCGCGGATCTCCTCCCGAATCGGGCGCGCGAGCGCTTCGCGTACCAGAACTCCGTCACGGCCACCGTGTTCGCGGCGATCGGGGCGGTGGGCTCGGCCTCCCGCTCCCAAGTTCGAGAGGCTGTTCGCGCGCCTGCGTCAGCGGAGCGGGCCTGCGCCCTGCGGTGTCGCGACCAACCCCATCACGGGTGCGGGCACGGCTGCCCATTCGGGTCGAGCGCCGCCAGCGCGGCCTCGTGGTTGCCGCAGGCACCCACGCGCGTGACGGTGAACGCGGCGGACGTGGGATTCCAGCGCACCTCCGACTCTTGGGTGAGGGGGGCGCGCGGCGGGCCGTCGCCGCCGAGGGGCACCGCTCCCGACGACGGGTCCCGCCACGTCCACGTCTCCGTAATGCGCCAGCCGCCAGCGATGGCGGCCCAGGCCGACCGTGTGTCGAACCACGCCAGGAAGTCCATGAAGGGGTGCTCCGCCTCCGCCAGGAACGTCACCACGCGCTGTCCGGTTGCGTTCTCCACGCCGCGCGCGGCCACGGGCGACACCACGAGCCGACAACCGTCGTCGGAGCGGGCACCGTCCCCGGTGTGGCCGGACTCCCAAGGGCCACAGACCTCCCACACCGGGATCGACGCCGGCACCCGCGTGCTCCGCGCCACCCGCACCGGCCCGGTGAACGCCTCCTCGAACGACGAGTCGAGCCGGACGCCGATGGAGATCACGGCCGGCGGCTCCCCGCGGGTGGCCTCCACCAGCCATTGCCGTACGACGGTGTCGGCGGTGCTCCCGGTCGCCCGGGCGCACTCGACGACCCGCGCCCGCGCGTCCGCGGACCGCCCGAGCACCTTCCACAGCTCCCCGTTGGGGTCCGCGACCGGACTCGTCCCCGCGGCCAGTTGGTCGAGGAGCTCCGTGGGGGGAGGGGCGTCGCACCCGGTTGGGGAGGCGGTGGCGGCGGGGACGGCGAGGGCGAGGAGCGCGAGCATACGGGACGATACGCCCGAGGTGACGCCCCCTTCGATGCGGCGCGACGCTCGCTTCGAGGAGGCGCGATGAGCGCGCGGCGTGTGCGAGGGCGTTCACCAATCGAGAGGCGGCGGGGGCCCGTCGTCGAGCCACGACTCACCCGTGAAGGTCGAGGCTTCCGCCTCGCCCGGGGCCTCGTCGCGCCGGACGGTGCGGGTCCGCGTCAGCCAATTCTCGCTGACGTGCGCCCCCTTCTCACAGTCCTGGCAGAACTCGCTTGACCGGGCCTCTCGCCCAATGAGGCGGAAGCGGCCGCCCTCCAGGCGGTAGATCAGCTCCGAGGCTCTCGAAGAGTACCCGCCGTAGCTGCCCATGGTCGCGACGATCCGGCCCCGGTCGATCCGGGCCTCCATCGAGGCGTCTCCCCAGTCGGCGACGCCCAGGAGCCGCCACCCCGCGTCCTGGGCTCCGATCACCACGACGGCGCGCGGCCAGTGCGGCTTCTCGCACGCGATGCAGTGGTCGGGGCCGGGGCCGGTGCCTGCCGTCGCCGGCTCGAGCACCAACACCCGATCCGCCTGGCCGTCCCCGTCGAGGTCACCGGTGGTCTCCGGAGCGCCCCGACGGCCGTCGAAGGCGATGCCACGCACCGTGACTTGTGCCTCGTTCTCGCGGGCAAGGACCCACCCGGCCGGGATGTAGGCTTCGGCGGTGGCCGCGGCCGGGGGGAGCGTGGCCCGCGGGCGCAACCCCATCCCCAGCCAGGCGCGCAGTTCGCACCTCCGCAGCCTCACCGGGTCGAGCCGGAACGCCGGGTTGTGACTCCGCCGCCCTCTCCCCGGTCGCCAGCGAACTCGCCGGTGGCACCGGTCTCGGCCAAGCGCCTGCCGTCTCCGCCGCCGACGCTGACCCCGCCGACGCCGAGAGAGGCGACGCGCGTGGTCGCTCCGGCGTCGGCATACGCGCTCACGGGGCGGCGGGCGGACGGCGTGCGATGGCGGCCGCTGACCGAGCGAGCATGCGTTCGCCGGATGGATGCCGGGGATGGAGCCGGTTAGTCGAGGCGACCGTAAGAGGCTGCCACGATGCTCCTGGCCCTGCTCGTCCTGTCGGCTCCCGCGCGTGCCCTGACCTGCGATCAAGTCATGAAAATGGTCAGTACGGGCGTCCCGCAGAACATCGTGGTTCAGGCGATCGATGAGGCCGAAGGCTCATTCAGCGCGGACGCACTCGCCTGCCTCCGGGACCGGGGGGCTCCAAGTAAGGTCCTGGCCGCCGCTCAGGCACATGCCGAGGAGGAAGAAGAGGAGGATCCGGCCCCCGTTGCGCCGCGTCGCCCTGCGGCGCCGACGCCCACGCACGACTGGGCCACCCTTCCCGGTCGGGCGGATCTTCTTGGTGTCGATGGAGGGTGGTTGGCCGCGACCGTCACCACGCGTGGTGACCCGGCGGCACCGAGCAAGGCTCGACAGGTGCTCACTCTGGCGGGGTTCTCTGGGGCAGGCGCGCCGAGTTGGCGGCGAGACATTCTGGACACCGTCGCGGCTGAACCGGTGTCGGCCATGCTGGTGTCGACTCCCGATGCCACCTACATTGCATATGCTGACACTGGCGTGGGTTCGGCGCTGGTCCCGGTCTCCCCTGCCGATGGTCGCGCCCTGTGGCCCGCCGCAGCGTCCATCTCGGCCGCCACCGGCCCTTCCCCCGGCGGCGCTATGCAGGTGACGCGTGGGAAGGCGCGGGAGGTCGTGGCCGCTGTGGCCACGGACGGGACCATCGGCGCCGTCACCTACTTCGAAGCGGACCGTGACGACATCTGCGAGTTTGTGGCGTTTCGCGTCACCGGACCTGGGCAGACGACGCCTTCGGGGCCCGCGCGGCAGTGGGTATGCGCTGAGGGCGCGTTGGCCATCACGGCCACGGACGCCGGGTTCGTGATTGCCTCTCAGGATCGGCACAACGGGTCGTTCTTCGTCCAACTCGTCGTTCCGGGCGGCGTGCCGGCCACGGTTGGCTCATTCTCCGCCCGGGACACGCGCCTCGTCTCACGGCACCTCAGCGCGGCCAAAGACCGCGTGGTCGTGCCGATCGAGGCGGGAGCGTTCTACGCGCAGAGCATCACCGGTGTCGGCAGCGGCCATCCCGAGAGCAGGCGGGTGTTCCTGGGAAATATCGCCGCGGCCCGTGCGTCCGTCGATGTGGCGTCGGGCAGCGGACTCGCGTGGGCGACCGCAGACCGCAACGTGATCGACATCAACTCGTTGGATCGGGTCACGGACAACGCGATGGCCGGAGTGCGTGGCGATGGCGGCTCCGCAGAGGTGCAGGCGGCATTTTCTCCGCTTGTTCCCATCGGAGGGAACAACGGTGGGACGTGGGGGCAAGACTTCGCGATCGCCGCCACCGGCCTGGACACGGTTGGTCATGCGGTCTTCCTGCGGCAGGAGAAGAGGATTAACGCGGATCTCGCGCTCGCCAGGCTCGATCTGCCCGCACCAGACACACGCCCCGACTTCGACGGCGACGGCATCAAGGCCGACTGGTGCCCGATGTTCGCCGGCGATGATGAGCATCGAGGTTGCCCGGCCGGTTGGTTCTCCCAAGGTGCGCCACGAGGCAGGGTAATCGGGACCTCACCCTTCCCCGCCGTCGCGATGAGCGCCTACTCGGTTCCCATCGCTCGTAGCTGGTCGCTGGTGTTGGGGGACGAGGAAGGGCATATTGCCGCGGGCGAGTTTGCTGACACGGGTCTCAAGACATTCGTGCGGAACGCGCAGCTTCCCACAGGGGTAGTGGCGCTCTCGACGTTCGACTTCAAAACGACGGCAATTGTCGAGTCAGGCTACGCTTGGAACATCGACGTGGGGTCGACCGAAGGCGCTGCAAGCGTACTCTACGCGTCCCTCCCCGCGCCCGGTGGGCGCGCGAGAGAGGGCGGACTTTCGCCTCTCCCGCTCTCCACCGTGCCAGCTCCGATTCGCGGGGCAAAGGCGTTGGCGGCGGGCGACGTGTTGACCGACCAGGGGCTACTTGTCGTGGACGCCTCGTCAGGGCGGGATTCGGCGGGGATCGTGGCTCTCGCAGATGGGCCGATCCAGCGAGTCGGTTCGGGTGACGTCGTGACCACGCGAGAGCACAGCGGTGCAAAGAGCTACGGAGCCTGTGTCGTTTCGGGTGGGGGCCTCGAGTGTGAGGGGGTGAGCGTGGATCTCTCGGGGGTGCCAGCGGCCTGCCCGTCGGGGGTGTCGGCCGCAGCATGGGTGGACACGCGACTGCTGCTCCGATGCTCCGATGGCTCGCTGACGATTCAGGGAACGGCGGGAGGCTGGTGGCCCTCAGCGGAGCGACTACCCGCGGGTAGCGGCGACTTCTGGGTGTGCGGGTCCGGCGGCAAGGCTCTCGTGCTGACCGAGGGCGGAGCCCTGCGGGTGGACCAAAATGCGATTACCAAGAGCGCCCTTGCCTGGGACGACGGCGTTCCTCTCGGGTGCTTCGCCGGCGCCCAGGGACTCGTTCTCATTACCCGTGGCGCACACGGGATCAGCGCGGTGGTCGCGCCTTGACCGGGAGCTTCTCGCGCGGAGGCACGTCGTTGGTAACGGGGCTGCGGCGAGGACGGGGACGGGGACGGGGCGAAAATACGAATTCGTCTGCGCAATGTACGGCAATGGCACGCCTCAAGCAGGTCCGCGTGCGGTGAACCCGATGCACGCCGGGGCCCGCCGGAGCTGTTGCCGCGGCCCGCGCCTCCCTGCGTCGGGCGCGGTGAAGGGCAAGGTCACGGCGCAGACCGCATCGGGCGATACAAGGTTCGCCTGGAACAGCGCGACCCTCGTCAGGGCTGCGCCACGACGCCGACGCTCGAGATACAGGTGTCTTGGTACTTGTCCCCCGACTTCACTGCGGCCACCGTCAACCGTACCACCGAGCCTTGGACCGGTGGAGACAACACGATGGCGGGGTGCGGGTAGTCGAGTTGGGCGGTTCCCCACGGCGTCCGATCGGGATCGGCGATGGTCACCGCGCCAACGTCATTCCCGTCGACGCTGATCTTCAGCCCCGTGACGCGCCCGTTGTTAAACATCACCGATTGGCTCGGCGCGTAGAACGGGATCAGGTCGATCGCCACGATTCGTCGGGGTGCCGCAAGCTTGAGCTCCATCCACTCCCCGAGCCCGTCTCCCTTCACCCCCTCGCACCACGCGGTCTTGTCGTTGTGGTCGACAGCCAGCGCAGGCGCGTAGGTGCGTTTGCTGTCCGTGAGCGTGGACGACGCCGACGCGGTGACCGCGGCCTCCGTACACGCGTCACAGTCCCACGGCGGGTTGTCCTCGGTGTACCCCACGCTCAGAGTGACGTGCGGCGCGTCGGCGCGAGCAGGCGCGAGCGCGAAGAACATTGGAAGCATAGCAACTCCAGGGGGAACCAGCGTATCGAGCGTGCCTCGGCGGCGCCATGACCGCTCTACCGAACGACAGCCCTTGCCCTCGGCCTCCCCACCCGCTCGCACTTCCACCAGCCCCGGTTTCGCGGGCAAGCACCCCACGGCGGGCCGTGGGGGGCAACCTCGGGATCGGCGGCTGACACCGAGTTGGTGATCGCCGCGGAGTGCGTGGCCCGGCCCGCCTGCCGTCGCAGGGAGGTCGCATGATCGTCGATCTCCCGCAGGTGCTCCGCCCCGCAGAGCGTGAACGGCTCCGGGCGTCCCTCGACGGTGCTCTCGCCCTGGCCCAGCGGCGCGGCGGCTGGCGGGCCTATCGGGATGCTGTGTTCAGCCGTGTGCTGCTCGACACGGGCCTCCGGGTCGCGGAGGCGTGCGCCCTGTTACGGGCCGACGCCCGCGTGCAGGGCGGCGAGCGCCGGCTCGTGGTTCGGCGGGGAAAGGGCGGACGGAAGCGCGAGGTCCGCCTGCCGGAGACGCTGCGGGACACCCTTCGGCAGTACCTGGACGCGTTCCCGGCCGACGACGGCGAGGCGCCCCTGTTCCCGGGACGGCGCCAGGGGCCCGCCATCGCGCGGGTCACGGGCTGGCGCGTGTTCAAGGCGGCGCTACGCGCGGTCGGGCTCGACGCGCCCCGGCGCGGCTGCCACGCGGCCCGGCACGGGCTCGGCGTCGCGCTCTACGCCCAGACCAAGGATCTCCGGCTCGTGGCTGCGCAGCTCGGGCACACCGACCTGCGCTCGACGATGATCTACACCGAGCCGCTGCCGGAGGACGTGGACGCGGCGCTCGACGCGGTGAGCCGGTCGGCGGCGGCCGAGGCGCCGCGTCGGGCGCGGGGCGCCCGATGAAACAGTCCTGCGGACTGTTGCGGCCGCTGGCCCCTTGGACCTCGCAACGGTTGCGTCCGACCGTGGAACGGTTGCATCGGCGGGGCGGCCCCCGTGAACAGCCCCTGCGCATGCTGCGGAGAAGACGCCGAAGTGGTTCAGCCAGGACACACCGCGACGGCGTTGGCTCCTGCGCACGTCACCGTCTCCGACCGCCTTGGCGTTTGCCCCCGAGCCGCGATTGCACTTGCCCGGGACGACGACGAACGTGGCGCCGACCCGGTGTTCGGGTCGGCGCCCTTCCCACAATGCGGTCTGCCAGGACCGCGCATCAACGCATGGAAGAACAGCGATGCCCGACAATGATAACAACGATGAGCGGCAGTGGCCGCGTGAAATCGACGCCTGCGGCGACCGTCCGCCGATCGACGTGGTCAACGAACTCTGGCGCGCCCTGCGCGAGAAGTATCCCAACCGCTTCTTCCGTCGCGGCTCGACGCTCTTGCTCCGCAAGAACAACCAGCTGGAGGAAGTGTCGGCCGACCGGTTGGCCGCTTACCTCAACTCCGCCGCCGCCTTCGTCGACGGGAAGGGCAGGTACAAGCATCCCCACCGGGACTTCGTGCGCGCCATGGCGAGCCGCCCCGAGGTAGCGTGCCCCGAGATCGTCGGCATCGTCGAAGCGCCCTACCTCGCGCCCGACCGCACCCTCGTGTCGGAGCGGGGCTACAACCCGGTGACGGAGCTCTGGCTGGAGCCGGCCGCCGACCTCGGGGAGTTCGAGCCGATGAAGCTCCCGCAGGCGATGGAGAATATCGATCGGATGCTCGCGTTCCCTTTCGCCACGCAGGCGGACCGCGCGCACACGCTCGGGCTCTTCCTGCTTCCGTTCGTCCGCCCGGCGATCCTCGGCCCGACTCCGATGCACCTCATCACCGCCACGAAGGAGGGCGCTGGGAAGACCTACCTCGCCCGCTGCGCGCATCTGCTCGCGACTGGCGCGGAGCCGTCGATCCGGTCACTGGACTCGTGGCAGTCCGAGGCCAGCCGTCAGCTCACGTCCGCTCTGGCCGAGATCCCGGCCTTCCTGTTGTGGGACAACCTGCCCACCGGTCTCCGGCTGGGGTGGGCGGACCTGCACCGCTTCGTGTCGTCGCACGGGCGTATCCCGATCCGGTTGGTGGGCGCCGGGCGCGAGATCGTCGTGCCGATCCGCTGCGTGTGGGTCGCGACGGCGAACAACGCAGACGTAGACGCGGAGCAGGCGCGGCGTACGGTCCTGATCCGCCTCGTTGACGGCTCCACGCGGCGTTCCGGCGCCGAGGCCCCGGAGGTCTTCATCCGCCGCAACCGCACGCTCGCCGTCGCGTCCGTGCTCCGGCTGGTGAAGCAGTGGATCCGCATGGACTGCCCGAAGCCCGCTCGCACGCTGGCGGGTTTCGGAGAGTGGTCCGACATCGTGGGTGGAATCGTGTCCGTGGCCCTCGGCGAGGAGCACTGGCTGTCGGTCCAGCACCGGCCGCGCCCCGGCGTCATCGACGACTGGATCTACCTCTTCAAGGTCTGGCCGTTGGAGGCGGGTACGAGCAGCCACTCCGGGATGAAGCCCGCTGACGTCGCCCACCTCGTCGAGGAACTCGCGCTCCCCGTGCTTGGCGAAGCCATCGACGCCGGCGTCAAGGGCAGGGTCAACTCGACGAAGATGGGCAAGCTTCTCACCGACCTCGTGACGTCCGGTCGAGCCCTCGGCGACTTCGTCATGCGTCGCAAGCGGACGCGGAACGGGTGGGTCTACTGGCCCGAGCCGGTCGCGGAGGCGCCGCGGACCTGAGGTCCCGCACGAGAAATAACCGTTAGAAGGTCATATCTCTGCACACGCGGAACCAGCGGAACTGAATAACCCCCTCCTGTGATTGATTTCTTTCTCCACAGGTGGAGGTTTGGAACGTCCGCTGGTTCCGCGCCCTCCTACAAGTCAGGTAGATGGATGACTTTCGTGCGGAACCTTGCCCATGAGGCGAGCGCGCCCACCCCTGACCACCCTCGACATCGCCAGCACCCCATGCCGAACGTCGGCGAGGCGACGATGCAGGCGGTCTTCGGGACGATGGAGTCCATGCGCGTCGACGCTGGCGCGCCTCGCCTCCGCTGACCTTCGGCGACGACCACCACACGCTGGACGACGAGGAGTGAGGCGGGCGAGCTCCGCGACCGCCTGACCGTGGCCGAACGGCTGGCGCGCGCGTGCGCCGCGCGGTGTCGGCGGGCGGTCACCTGCGAGGCCGGCGTGGGGGACCGGTGACGTGCGGATCGAGCGGACGCGGGTCACCGCGACGGTCAAGTGAGACGGGCAGAGGGGGTAGCACCCGGGGACGGCCGCGTACGCGGCCGTCCGTGTTCCCTCCCCCCCGTGGGGCGATGCCCTGGTGGGCGTCAATCCGATAAGGCGGGCCTCGCGCGCTTGCTCGGGCCGCCGCCTCGCGCCTACTCGCGGCGCAGCCGGGCGACCAGCCGCGCATGCTCCAGCACAAGCTCACGATCCCGCTCGTCCAGCCGCTCGAACACGCGGACGAGCTCCGTCGCCCCCGTCGAGAGCGGCGCAGTCGCCGGGACGGGTGCCTCGACGTCCACGAGGTCGACGAGCTTCACACCGAGCGCGCGGCTGACGGCGGCGAGCGCGGGGACCGTGAGCGCGCGCTTGCCCGTCTCGTAGTTGCTCACGTTGTTCGGCGCGACATCGATGGCGGCGGCCAGGGCCTCTTGACTCAGGCCGGCTGCCGAACGCACGGCCCGAAGGCGCGCACCGAGGGCACGAAGGAGATCGGGATCGCGTGGACGCGGCATGCCGTCGGGATGCTGCCGCCGGTGCGCTCCGTAAACCATGAAGCATTTGCGACTTGAAGAATAAGCAGAGTCCGAGGTAAGGGGTGCTGGCTCGCCCCGGAGACGTGCATGCGCCCGATCGCCTACCTGTTCTTCACCCTCATCCTGTTCACCCGGCCGGCCCTCGCCGCGGACATCTCCAGCTTTCGGGGCCTACCCGCGGGAGAGGGCGGGATCTTCGCCCGTGGCACCGTCACGCTGAACGACCGGGGCATTGTCTGCGAGGTCCGGCGCGTGTTCCGCGAGACCACGATCGGCTGGAAGTACACGGACATCAAGTCGTTCTCGACGGACATCGGGCTCTTCCGCGGCCGAGTGAACCTCTCGATGACGGACGGGGCGATCGTGACGCTCACCGCGCCACCAGGGGCCGCGCGCGACATGAAGCGGATGCTCTCCGACCGGATCCTGTCGCCGTAAGCGGGCGGCCCACGCAGAACACGACGTGGTCGGAGGGGCACTCGCTCGCGATGCTGCTCTCCTTCTCGGCGTTCAGCCTCTTGGTGAGCGGATGCGGGCTGCTCGCCCCGGCCTACACTCCGTGCGCGCCGGACACCACGCCGGTTCACTCCCCCGACGCAGGAGCGGTGCCGCGAAGGCCGGCCCTGCTGACGCGGTAGCGTCACCCAGGGAGCGGCTCGCCCTCGTCGCCGGCGTCGCCCTTGTCTGCCAAGTCTGCGGGCGAGGCGCCCTTCGGCGTGCCCGTGGACTTGGCCTTAGGCTTGGCGGTGCGCGTCACCTTCTTCGCGACCGCGCCCGTCTCCGCCAGTTCGAGGTTGAACTGCTTGTAGAGTTCGAGCCAGAAGTACCGGACCACCTGCCGGGCAAGCTCCGGCGGAGGGGTCGTGGAGGTGACCTTTCCCTCGTCGTCAGGGGCACGTCCCCGGAACGCGGTGACCACGAGCACGTGCGGACTGCCGCTCGTCGCCGCGTTGGTGTTCGCCGCAGCGACTTTCGGCGGCGTCCTCGCGCTCTTCATCGTCGTCGGTGCGCTTCTCTTCCTCGGCTGGGCTCTCTCGGTCGTGTACCGGGTGTTTAGGGGGGAGACCGACGCAGGGGCGTAGCGTCGGTTGGACCCCACGGGTCGGGCACGAGCACGACGTCTCCCGGATGCCCCCTTCGGCCGGCGGGAAGCTCCCTCCAAGGGGACGGAGTTACCGACCGGCCCGGCCGCGCTCGGTCGCCCATCGAACATCCTGGCTGCCCAGCGTGCCCGCGAACATCGTGTCATCGAGCGCGGCAAGGATGTTTGCCGAAGCCTGGAAGCCTCCACAGAACTCCGGTTCTGTCGCGATAGTCAGACCGATCAGGTTCGGGCCGATGGCCGTCAGAAGGGGGCTGGATGGGCAGAGGAGGTCAGACATGCCCTCCAGCGCCAAGGTCGGCGGATCTTCACCCCCACCTTCGTCATCGCTGTTCGTAAAGTAGTCGAGGTCGATGTCCAGAAGAACCGGCCCCGAGATGTTGCGCGCTCGGCGCAGGAACTCGGCCGCGTCGTGGACGAGGGTGAAACGGCTCTTGCCGCCCCGGGTCACGTAGTCGTAGGCATCTGGCTCGTTCTGCTTGCAGAGCACGAGCACGTCTCCGATCACTTCGAGCCATGCCGCAGCGCAGATCTGTCCATCGTTGTTCGGGCACAGCTGCGACCAGCAGAACAGCGCCACCTCCCCATCATCCTCAAGGTTCACCGCATCGAGGATGTCCTCCCCGTTCGACCCCGTGTCGGTGTGCCAATCGATGGTGAGGAGCGTCGGGCGGACCACGCGCGGCATGCCGAAGCCACCGCGTCGCCACGTGTTCCAGTACGAGAAGGCGAACCGATGCTCGTGAACTATCGCGATCGGAATGGCTCGATCGGCGCGGCTCCAGGGGTTGTCAGCCGACGCGGTGACTGCGCCAGGAACATCGAGGCTCCCGGGGTAAGCAGGGCGAGCCCACGGGCCAATGCTTCGCTCACGCCGTTCCTTGCCGCTCGACCTCTCCATGCCAATGCCCCGGTGCTTCGGACCCTTCTATCAGGCCAGCTCAAGCGCGGGGCATTGGCCGCGGCAGCAGCCGATGAAGGTCGGCGGCGCCCATTCCCACAGCATGCACGTGTCCGTCCGCCCCCAGCGGTCATCGGTCCGCCATCCCAGCTGAGCAGCTCCATGTCGCCCCGGTCGGCGTCGCCTCGTCGATCCGCCGAAGCGGCACGACCGCCAGCTCTCGTCCCTCCGCCTGCTCGCGGATGTGATCGAAACCGCCCGTGCGCGGATCGACGCGGCCCTGGAAGGCGTCAGCGAGGAGCCGCCCCTCCCCGAGGAGGCAGACGACCTCGCCGGGCTCGCGCGGAAGTGCCTGGAGTCGGTCACGCCGCGGGAGGCCGGCGTTGCAATCCGGTCGCAGGGTGTCGGGCGGACGTGAGCCGAGACCGGGGTAGGGTGAACGCGCCGAGCACGACCGTGGGGGGGAACGACGGCCGCCGACGGCCGCGTACGCGGCGCTCCCGTTCCCTCTCGTCTTCCACGCGCTGTTCTGCTCTCCTCGTCCCCAGCCTCGCGCGTCTCGTCTGCCCCCTCGTGCCGCCGCTCGTCGTCGCCCTGCGCACCCCCGGCGGACACCACGGGCGCGACCCCTGATCTTACCGGTGTACCCTCAGGTAAACGCCCCAGGACCGCTCAAGGGCTGGGTGAACCCGGTAGCCCTCGCGCTCCCACTGCACCGCGCGCAGAGCGCCGTCCGTATCGCTCGTGAACGGCCACGGCGGGCCAAGACTGGCGGACAGGTCCACGGGGACCTGCGCGCCGCCGCGAGGCTCCACCAGGACCTCACCGTGCTCCACCTCCCGAATGGTCCCCGCGAGGATCTCGGCCTCCCCGTCGCTTGCTCGGTAGCGGAAGATCGCCTTGGAGCCGATCGCCAGAGCTGGGGTAGCCGGTGCGCGGGTCACCGCGACGGGCAGGCCGCTTTCCACGATATCGCGCCCCGAAGCGGTGAGGCGGGCGCTGACTTGCGTCGCATCCCCGGCGATGCTCGCTTCGATCCAGCCCCGGTGTCGAAGCCATTCCGCCTCCCGTGCCACATCGTCCATCGACTCGCCGGTCTCGGGTCCCATACGCCACCACGCCGTAGGTGAGTCGAGGAGACCGGCGTGAAGCTCGCCGAGGATCCTGAGACGGCATTGGCCTGCTGGGGAGGTCGCGTCGAGTCCCGGCGAGCCGCGTCCCCGACGCTGCGTAGGGACGGGCGTCCCCGCGGCTCTCAGCGCCGCTTCAAACGCGCTCCTCACCTCGTCAAGTCCAGCGCCTGTGCGGGCGGCCCTGCGAAATACCGTAAGGGCGGCAAGGTCGACCTCAGCGTGGTCCAGAAGGGCGGCGAGCATGCCAGCCGCGTCCGCTGCGTCTCGTCGTAGGTGATGTTCCCGGCGGGCGGTCGTCTGCACCGCGAGCGTGCCACGGTAGAGGATGTCGATCACCTTGGCCTCGTCACCCTTGGTCACCATGACGTTCCGGACGTGAAGGTCCATGTGGGCGACACCCACTTCGTGAATGGCCGCGACCCCCGCGAGGAGGCCAGCGCCAATGCGGCCTGCTTCGTCGCGGTCAAGCGGGCGGGTGAGGCGCTCGTCCAGTGTGCAGCCTTCGATGAGCTCGGTGACGACCGCGGGGACCAGCGCCATTCCACCCTCGGGGTCTCGGACGCTGGCCACCTCATGCACGATCACGACGTGGCGCGTGTCACGCACCCGTGCGAGTACGCGTGCGTGCTGGATCGCAGAGGACTCGTCCGCCATCGACTCGCGAACGATCTTGACCGCCACCTCGCGCTGTAGGCGCTTGTCGAAGGCGCGCCAGATCGTCCCGAACACGCCCGAGTCGATCTTCCCTCGGATCTCCAGCCGGTCGGTGGCGTCGGCGAGGTCTTCGGAAACTGGTTGGCGACCCTGCCCCTCTGCCTCGGCGCGGGCCGGCTGGGCACGCTCCGCCGGCCTTCGATCGTCGCGCTGCTCTCCTCGCTTCCGGAGCTCGGCCTGCTCTTCAAGGTAGGCCGGGACAAACTCGCGCAGGTGGTCGCCAAAGCTGGTGCCGTGCCCAGCGTCGATGAGCCACTCGGGATCGCCCTTCCCGCGCTCGAACTCCGGGTCCGTGAGGACGTACGCCTCAGTCTTACGCACGTCGCCCTCGCGATGTACCTGCACACGCTCGGGGACGCCGACGGCCAAGAGGACCTTCCGCATCAAGGTGAGGCTCTCGATCCCGTAGGGGTAAATTCGGATCGTCCACGGCCGGGTTGCGGGCATCAGGTCTCCTGCCCGGAACCCCTACTCTGTCGCAGGACACCATGCCCCGGCGTCTCTGACCGCCTGCCGTGCTCACCGTTCCGCGTCCTCGGCGGGGTAGGCTGCTGGCGTTGCCCTGGTGACGACGATGCTCTGGATGGCCGCGGCGCTCGCCGCGGAGAACCCCGCCGCCTGTCTGACTGCGAAACTCAAGGCGCGGGAGAGGTCAGCAAGCGCCGCGGGAGCACCGACGGCTACGGTCTCCATGCGCTTCCAGAACGGTTGCGGGAAACGACTGGTGACCTTCAAGGGCATGCTCGCCTTCAGCTCGACGGTGAGCGACGTGCGCAGCGTTTGGAGCGTCTACACGCCGCACCGGATCATGGGCGACGGCGACGATTGGGTGGGGGCGTGGAGCACCGACGTGTGGGGCCGCGAGGAGGATCTCTGGCTCTACGCGCTGCCGGAAGACAGCAAGACTCTCAACGTCGAGTGGATTCCTACGTTCGTCCTGTTCGAGGACGGGCATGTGCTGCGCTTCGAGCCTGATGTGGCGCCGGATGCGCGGCCGGAGAAGGACCCCGGGGTGGTCGGGAAGTAGTCCCTTCGCCTACGACCCGAACGAGAGGAAGGCGCACCCAGCCGCGGTTGGGGCTCGCGACCGTTTGCGATCCTCGCCTCGACCGACTCGGCTCACCTCGTCCGCCTCGGGGCGAGGAGACCCGGCCCTCACCATCGTCGAGCCTCGCGAGCATGCGTCCGCGCCGTTCGACTCGGGCGCCTCGCAGCTACTTGCGGCGTTCCTCCCGACGACCGGGCGGCGCTCGGTCGCCGCGCCTCCGGACACGGTGAGGCCGCAGCCACAAGGTGGGACATCGCATCGACGACCGCAGGCGTCTTGGCGCCGACGCGGTAGCTTACGCAGCCCCGACCTTCGGCACGGCGAGCCCCTTGATGTACAGGGACCGCTTGACGCTCAGCCAGCCCGTGCGTAGCGATTGTGGATCATCGGAGACGACGACGTGAGCAATGGTTGGCCGCGGGATCGACATACAGGGCCGGGGGGCGGCATGTCCACGGGCCCTGGAGGCGGCATGTCCACAGGCCCCGGCGGAGGGCGTTCTACGGGCCCTGGAGGTGGCATGTCCACGGGCCCTGGAGGCGGCATGTCCACAGGCCCCGGCGGAGGGCTCTCAACAGGTCCAGGAGGGGGACTTTCCACCGGCCCCGGCGGGGGGCTTTCCACTGGTCCGGGAGGGGGACTTTCGACCGGCCCCGGTGGTGGGCTGAGTTCCGGCCCTGGGGGAGGACTTTTCACCGGCCCCTCAGACAACCCGTACCGCAACAACCAACCCCCTCGGGATGTGCTCGTTCGTGTCCTGAGAGAGCGGGGACAAGTTGAGCTGGCAGGCCGCCTCGCTCGGGTCTTCGGTCTTGAGGCAGGGTAGTTAGGCAGCCCTGACCTTCGGGACGGCGAGTCCTTCGACGAACGCCCGCGCCTACGCCCGGCCGAGCACCACGTCCCACGCGGCGCGGGTCTCCTCCTCGTGCTCCCGCTCCTTTTCGGCGAGCCAGTGGAGCAGCGTCGCGTCGTCGCCTGATGGCGGCGCCTCGGTCCGCCGCAGGGGCACTCCCTTGCCGTAGCGCGGCCCGCTCAGGCCTCGCGAGCTCCGTACGCGGGCTCGTGATGCCCACGGACGACGGTGTGCACCCACGGGCCCGCCAGGAATCGGCGAGCGGGTAGGCGGTGGCGATCGGGCCGCTCACGCAGATGTCGATGACGGGCGCGGTAGTCGGAGGGGTCGCGCGACGTTCGCGAGCAGTGGGCGATCCGGAGGACGCGATCGCCTCTGACGTATGAGCCCTGGCGCCGGCTCTCCCGGCCAACCGCCCGGGCCGCTCCGATGCTCGTTGACGCGGTAGCGTCAATAAATATAGGTATACCAGCCACTTGCGCGAGTCATGCCGTCCGCCTATCTGTGTACTTCCTGCAACCTGTTGGCGTCGTCGGCCGCGGCCCCGACGCTCCCTCGGGGGAGCTCGACACGTCACCATCGAGAGGTCAATGATGGATTCACAAGGGCTAACGCGGCAGAAGCGTCGTCACCTGGAGCGAGCCTTCCTGCGGCACTTGGCGACGGCAGCACCCTATCTCCCGGAGCGCGTGCATCGGGACATGGCCGAAACGGGCGCCGTCTACCTCTGGGCCTTCCTGTGCGCGCTCATCGGCGGTTCGTCGAGCGCGCAGGCCGTACACATCGCGCGCGCAGCGCTCGATACCGATGGAGCTGACAGAAGAGCATGGAGGAACTTGCACGATCACGCGACTGAGGTCGGCCGAAAGCTCGGGCTGATCAGTAACGAGGACGAGTCGGCCGAGTACCACCAAGCGCATGGCCCCGTTGACAGCGAGCGTGCCCGACGGTGGCGCCCGAGGATCTCCTCGCCCGTGCGCCCTCCGAGCCTTGGCCAGAGAGCGCTGGTGACGGGCCCGATGACAACGGACGTGCCTCGCGCCGGGCAGCCCCTATGTTCGGCGAGGATAGTTCCTAATCCTGGAGCCCGCGGAATCGCCACACATTTGGGATGGTCGCGGCGATCGCCGGTACTATCCATCGACGCGCCAAGTGCTGGACTACTGCCAGCACCGCCGCGAGGGCGACGAACCCAAGGATCCAGCCCAGGCCGAGGTAAAGCACAAAGAGCATGACAACGCGCCCAGTGAAAAGCGCCTTTGCGAGCGCCGCGATGGGAGTGCCAAAGAGCAGCGGGAACGCGAGCACGCATCCCACGAGTGCAGTGACTGCGTGCGCGCTACCACCGGATTCCCGCTGTTCCCACACGAAGCGCGCTCGGTAACTCTTCAGGTTCTCGATGTGCTGGGCCATTGCCCGTTCCCGCTCGGTGCGTCGGATCTCCGCCGCGCGAAGAACTGCCGCGGAGCGGCGCTCCTCCTCCTGTTGGCGGCGCGCCGCAGCTACACGGGCGGCTTCGTCCTCGCGCTGGCCGTGCGACTCTTTGCTTCGAGCGGTGCCTCGCGGGCGCGACACGGCGGGGAGGGAGAGGTCATACGCGCGTCGCCGCTCAGCGTCGCTAAGGGCTTCCCACGCACAGTTCAGGCGGGCCATCATGACCGTGGTTCCGGGAACCCTACTCACATCTGGATGCCATCGCTTGGCGAGAATCCGGTACGCTCGACGCAGGTCAGCGGCCGTTGCGTCCCGTCGCACGCCGAGAAGAGCGTAGTAATCTCCAGAGCCGGCATTCACCGGTGATCTTCGAGTGTGCGCGCGGCCACTTCACCACGCTCAACGGTGGAGCGGGGGCGCCCGTGGCCCGCCTGTCCGGCCGGGACCCACCCGCAGCGCGGCGTTGAAGGGGCGTTGGGGACGTGCAGTCGCGACATTGCGCCCCGGATAACTCGGTGCCAGCCTGGAAAGAACGCTCTACATGTGGCTCCCTGTTCCGCGGAGCGGCGTTCGCAGGGGGGAGGGTCCACGATCATGTCCTTGTAGGAGCCCCAAACGAGGCTACTGCCGATCCAGCGTAGTGCCCGTACGAGCGTCGATGGCCACCGCACAGTAGGTTCCGTCGGCCCCGCAGTCGCGCGCCACGCCGACCAGGACGCTGGACAACCCCGTTGTCTCCACATCGAAGTGGTAGTTGCCACCGGTACACAGGTTGATGTCCGGCAGCAGGGACGGCGGAAACAGCATGATCGAAACGAGGGTCGTCGAGGGCACATCAGCGAAAGCCGCGTCAAGGGCGTCGGAGTCGACATACCACCCGCTGACGGGCGTATCGAGAACCGTGCTTACGCTGACGCTCCCTCCGTTGCAATACGGCAGGTCCGGCACCGCCTCCTCCTGTACCGTGGGCTCCCGGCCGTCGTAGTACACCCACGCGACCCTCCCGGCGCGGCTCCGGGACTTGAAGAGCCCTGAGCACAACTCGGCATTGCCGGAGAGGTCTCCATTGCCGGACACGCTCGCGAGCTCGGCGTCGCCCGAGAACTGGTCGCGTGCTGCTCCGAACAGCGTCCACACACACGAAGCAAGGCCGCTCCCGGTTGAGAAACTTCGACGACAACCGCCCGGAAAAGCGACCGGATCTCGCGTTTCGATCAACCCGCTCGTGCCCAGGGCTGGCTTTCCCAGAGCAGTGTTGTTTGCTCGTGGAGTGTAAGGTCGTGGACCAGAACCACCCGATGAATCGTTATGGCAAACATGGGCTGTTGAAGTTCGTAGATGGTACCTACTCGTGGGCGGTTCGGTCCGCCATGATGTTGGGATATGCGCGTCACGGGTACGCGCCGCACGTGGAATTGAAGGTGCATTTGGACAAGTTCGGAACCGACTATGCTCTGGTGGGCTCCCTTGCGCGCCGAGATGCGAGTTCCTCCGAGCCGCATTTCTACGTTTCGGTGCATGAGCGTCGCTTCGATGGAATTCCATCCGGTGCCGATGGCTATATTGCGGTCCACCACATGTGGTTCACAGTCGCGTGAAGGAAGCGGCGGTCACGTCGCGCATGATCAGGAACGACCGGCCGGGCTGATCCGTTCTCGGCGTGGCCTCGTCACGTCGCCCCCTCAGGGCGTTTGCTGATCGCGGGATGATGTGGCTTGAAACGTCGGATCCACGTGGAGGGCGCGGACGACTCCACGAGTTTGACGGCCTCGGCAGCTGCTTCGGAGCTACTCGCCACCGGCGCGTGCCCGGCGGACCAACTCATACGTCGCGCTCCTCGGTGATCCACTGGATCACGGAAGCGGTCATCGTGAGGACCGCCAATGCATCATGCCGATTCCAACTCGTTCGGACGGACACGTCGTCGGTCGAATGTGCGGCCAAACACGTCATCACGAAGATCCCTCTCCGGATGGCCATCAGCCGGTCGTCCTTGGTCATCTCCTTGGGCTTGTCGAGGAGGGCGCGGAGGTGCTTCATCTCGCCGGTTCCGTCGCCGAGCGAGTGCCCCAGGGCCTCCATCACGTGCCGACACTCCTGCACCACGGACCCGTAGCGGCCCGCGAGAAACCACTCGCGCGCCGCGATCAGACGTGCTGCCGCGTGAGCCAGTTCCGCGTCCTGGTCGGGCTTCGCGATGGGGACCTCAAGCAGGAGCAGGTCGCGGTAGCCCATCTCGCGCAGGAGACCCGCCCACTCGCTCTGACCGACCTGGATCTGCGTTTCCTCGACCCCCTCTCTGCCCTCAATGCCGTTGCGGACCTCGCCGCGGAGCTTCACGTGAAGGCGAAGGTCACCACCTGCGCGCAGCCTCTCCAAGGCTGCAAGTCGCTCCGGCGATAGCTCCAAAGCGAACTGCCACGTGGCGGTCCAGGAGTGCGACCCGCTCTGGGTGCGCGGCGCCCCTTCCTCCAGCACCAAGTGCCCGAGCCGCACGGGGGGGCCTCCACTGGCCCGGGCGGCGGTCACCAAGCCCGCGGTTGAGCAGTACCACTTCCAATCCTACGAGGAGCTCTACCGATGCTGTGCCGCCACGGCTTACTCGTCGAGGGATTCGGGCAGGGCAGCCCCGTGCACTTCGACGTGACGCTCTACACGCCGACGACGGGGAGACGCACGCGGCACACGGCCCAACGTTCGACGCGGCGCTGCGCGCTGCGTGGCTCGCCTGTAGGGGGCAGGCTCGGCCCCCCGCGACGGCCGCCTCGCCGACGACCTCCAGGTAGTCCGGCGAGCGCGTGGCGCCGTTCCCGGATCAGTGCTGGCCAGATTTCGCGAGAAACCGAAAGCTAAGGTGTGACGCGAACAACAGGTGGGACCTTCGCCACCCGGCGGAGGTCCTTTCGTAGGCCACGAAACACTTGCTCACGTTGAATGCCCGCGTTCACAGACCCCGGCGAACCATCAAAAGCACAATCGTGGCGCACCATGACCAGCAGTAGACCTTCATCCAGGAGTTAGATGGGCGCATCCCCGGGAACAAGAGCAGGAGGGATGCCACTCCAAGAACGCGTGCGAACGGCACGAGCACCCAGCCAGCGGGAAGGGGCTGGGGGATGTAGGCGAGCGCGGACCCATTAGAGATGGTCATCGTCCGGAGCATTGTCGGCAAGATACAACGTGAAACTACCGTTAGCAACATCACGGCAGGAGTAGCGCAGACGCATATTGTCGCAACCCGAAGGACGCGGAGCCTAATCACGATACCATTCCATGTAGCCCCCGAGGTCGAAGCCCATCACCACCGACCACGCTGACAGCCCCACTATAAAAAAGACTTCCGGCAGGTCTGTCTTATTGCCGTGACCGCGCCGTATGAGCGGCCAAACCACAAGGGCCAGAATCACGACGATGAACGAGCGGGAATGAACCTGCCACGCGAGCTCAACCCATCGGTCATTAATAGACTCGTACACCTCCGGCTTCCGCCCGAGGAGTATCGTGGCTCGGAGGCCGGCCGCAAGATAACTCGCAACAAAGGCCAGCGGCCCAAACGAGAGAACGGCGCGCAAGACGCTCAAAAATCCAACGGGCCAGTTCCCTCGGGGCATTGGCCACAAGGGCCTTCGATCGTCACCGGCAATCCCGTCACGCGATCGTTGCATGCACTGCCCTCAACCACATAAGCGCTGGAGTTTCCGCTGACAGTGATGGTTCCAAAGTCCGAAACTTTATACCACGATACGGTCCCGTCGCTGTGCCAAAGTTGTAGGTTGTCCCAGTCAAGATCGTCCCCACCCTCTTCCACCCCACCGCAGGTCCTCTGATTCCGAGTCAATGCCCTAATGCCCGTGATTCCACGACCTTCCTTGCACGCCCAGGCAAATACTGTCTCTACGGACGAATTGCGAATACACCCGGTCCCGCCTCCAAATCCCGACAGCATGACGTCAGGAGTATCGGGGATTGCGAGGTCGCAGTCATAGCGGTCAGGATACTCAGGCTCGGCCGGATACGTTTCCCAAAGTTCACCTTCGGAAGATACGGTCATTGAGCAAAGGCACCTGCCAGTGAAACGACCCCGCCGAACCTCGGCATCGCAGTCGAAATCGAAGTCCAAGGTGCGATCACCGCTCTCCATTTCCTCCTTCAGCTTGGGCTCCAAACATTTGCACGGAAGCCCAGCGCTAATGGCGGCCGCGCCCGAATCAAAATCAACGCTGGGTGGGGGCGGAGCTGCTGCGTCCGAACCTATACTCTTGTCGTCGTCGGCCCACCCAAGCCGAAGACGACCCAATCCCCACGGGTTCGTGAATGCGCTCCAACCTCGGGAGGGGCGAGAGGCTGTGGGAGCAAGGTAGGGATTAAGGCCGAGGAGCAGGCTGGGCGTCCCCCCGGCCCTCACGGCCTGAATCTTCCTAAGGCCGAGTCCGCCCCCCATGAGGTTCGCGTTCGCATCATGCTGCGCGTTCTTGTCGATTTCGAGCGTGCCCGACCCACACCCACAACCCTTCCCAGCACATGTGTCCCCACAGCCACCCCCACAGCCACCCCCACAGCCACAGTCCTTCCCGGCCGTGGCCCACGACCAGTTCGGCATCGCGGGGCCTGCATTCCCAGGGCGCTCGGTCACGCGGCCTTGGCGCACGAGCTCAGCGAGGCTTGGTGGGCGGATGATGGCTGGTTGGAGGCTCATTCCGAGATCACGTCCACGGAGCACGCCACGCGAGCCATGTTCACGGTCGACCCCGACGCGTTCTTCGCGAACAGAACCATGCGAATGAGCTGCTTACCCTGCGTGACGGAGGAGATGTCCTCCCAGCCCGCCGGGTAGTGCACGCCGTTCGAGGTCTTGTAGCCGCCGAAGGCGACGGCGGTGTCGGGACTGTTCTCAACGTCCGCCGTCTGGTAGCCCAACGCCACCTCGATGTTGTTGAGACGACATACGATCTCCAGGGTGCCGCGGACCATCATGAAGTCCGAAGCCCACATCCAGCCAGTCACGGGGTGCTCGAGCGTCAGTGTGTTGTTCGAGTACACTACCGTCCAGGCGACGCCGAGGGTCTTCACGCTTGCCATCAGAATGCTCCCTTATGAGGCCCGAAGTTGAGCCTGCTTGCGGAAGCTACCATGCTCCTTCGGTTCCGTGGGCAAGGCGCTTCAATGAATCGGCTGAGCACGCCGAGGCGTCGAGCGCGATGCGTCGTGAGTTCTTGAGTGATAACGCCGAATCGGCCGATGTGCCGTTCTAGCCGCGAAGTCTGATCATTGTATCGTGGAATACGGGTCATCGACCGATGGCGACGTGCCGTCGGCTCGTTTGTAAACCGCACCCGGCGGCCCCATTCCTCGGCCCGTTGGCCGTTGTTCGACGATCGGCACGCGGAACCCGACCCTACGCGGCGGCGGCGCGCGGGGCGTGGGCGGCGGGGGTCAGGTCGGCCCAGGGCGTGCGGACGCGGTCGGTCGACAGTGCGCCGAGCGTGTCGCGAAGCCAGCGGTCGGGGTCGATGGGGCGGGCGGTCACGGGCGGAGGCACGGGCGCGCTCCATGCGCCGGGCTCCTCTCATCCGGGAAAGGGCGCGAAGCTCCGCGGGTACCCGTGCCCGGCGAGCAACGCCTCCTTGCACCCGAGCCGGCCCCGTGACGGGCAAGCTGACGGACATCCACGCGCCCACCGCCATCGACAGGTCGAACACGATCGCGCTCTCGGTGGACGGGCAGCCGGTCCGCGTCGACCTGTTCCAGGTCGTGTCCGTGCACCGCGTGGACGAGAAGCGGATCTCCGTCTCAACTGAGGGGGACTACCGGGAGCAGGAGGTCGACGAGCGCCTCACCGGCGGGTCGACGAGCGCACGAGGCGAGCGGTCGGCGCGCGCACGGGGCGCGGGCACCGGCCTTGTTGTGGGCGGCGTCGCGCTGCTTGCGCTCGGCACAGCGTCTCTTCTCGCCTTCCAGGGCGAGGCCACGAAGGGCATGGACGCCGCGCTGAAGGGCGACATCCCAGGCTCGGCAAGCCACGGGACCGCCGCCTCGACATGGTCGACCGTCGGCGCCGGAGCGTTCGCGGTGGGAGCGCCGATGTTCGTCGGCGGGATCATCGTCCTCTCGGTCGGTGGCAGGGACGACAAGTCCGACCGGATGCCGGAGCTCGACTCGCTGCCGGACGAGTAGGGCGAGTGTCCGAGCAACAGACCGGTGCGGGTTAATGTCGGGTCGTGGATGACGACGACTTCAAGCTCAAGCCCTCGACGCTGCTCCTGCTCTCCCTGCTCTCCCTGCTCTCCCTGCTCGCGCGGCTCGAAGACTTGAAGGCGACGCCCGAGCAGCTGGCGCGCGCGGCGACGCTCGACCTCGACGATCTCCGGAGGCTCGTGGAGGCGGTCGAGCGGTGGCCGTGGCTGATGCCCGGGCGGTGATCGCCCGGGGGCCTGAAACGGGGCGGGCGCGCGAAGTCCTCGGGAGCAGCAGCGCCCGGCCGTGCCCACGAATAATCGGCCCCACCGACAAGGTTGAGCTAAGGGGAGAACATGTCCGTACATCCTATGGAATGCCGGCTTGATCCGCCTCCCGCGGGGGGGCGAACGCGACAGCGTTGCGGACTAGAACTTGCGCGCGCGTATGGAACTTTCCATCGTTCGGCTCTATGGTCCCACCTCCTAGGAGGTCGGTTGACCCGCGCACTCTGGTTTCACGCATTCCGACGCGCGACCATCGACGAGTACTTCGATGTCCTCGTAAACGGTCCCGCCCCCGCTCCGTTGGGCATCGCTACCAGCACGAAGGACAATGAGGTTGCCTTAGGCATCGCTCCGCCCGAGCATGTATACGTGTATCTCAGCGGAACTGATACGACCGGCGGGTTTGGGGAGGCCCTCTTCGCGCTCGCCCTTGGTGATTTCGACGGCACGGTGACCCCGTTTGACACCGGCGGGTTGGTCGGGCATCACGCACCGGCAATGGGCTGGGACCCCCCTGGGCGCCGCAGTGCATTGGTGAAGTCGCTGTCGTGGCCGACAGCAGAACTCGCTGCTTTGCTGGCGATATACCCGGGACCCGACGATGATGCCTGGGCGAGCTACATCGATGGCACGCGCCCCATACACGCTGGCCCCCATTCGTTGTGGTCTTGCTCAGAAGCCGCTTGCATCTGGGAAGACATGGCCAACGACTGGCGCGCATGGACATGGGAGGGACGTCGCCCGGATCGCATCGAATCGGGTGCCAAAATCGCATTCTGGACTTGTTCGAACGCGATGCTGTTGCAGCTTCAAAAATGGGTAACCGCTAATCCACAACACCGTGCTTGGTTGAAGCAGCTCATGCCCAAGCACATCCCCGACGGCGTTGGAGAACTCATGGCGAAGCACCGGAAAGGCGAGATCCCATGACCGCGTTTGTTATCGGCTTCGAAGGATCCGTACCTCCTGACGCGGTTATCGCATGGGGCACGGCGGCGATCGCGCTCGACAAGACACTTTTCAACCCCGCGACCGGGCGCAGTACGCCCAACTTGGACGTTGACCGCCTAGCCGCGGAAGGGCATCTTACGCTCCTGGAGAAACGCATCCGCCTCCCGGATCCGATCCCCGCATTTGACCGATCGGTGGTCTACGCGATCCGTCGCGAGTCGTCGCTTAAGCACCTTTTGTGGGCTGGAGCCCACAAGGTGGCGGGGCGCACCAACGGCTCCACGGGCATCTTCTTTAGCTACAACTTCTTCGAAACGTTCGGCCAATTCGACCTCTTCCGGCGGCAGCTTGTGAAGTACCTGTCGTGGCAGGTCATGTTCCAGTGCACAAATGAACTTGACCGCCACAGCCTTATCGAGGCCGGGCTGACGCTGTGCGCCAAGGATCCCGTGATGCACGCGTTGCGGGTGCACTTCTCTCCTGATGAATCACGCGAAATCTACCAGGACATTGCCGAGACTGTCATCGGCAACGAGGAACACTGCGACGTGTTCCGAGAGTTGCTATCCGCGTGCCAGAACGCCGAGACGACGTACACCATCAAGTACAAGAAAGGTATCGCTGAGAAGGGCGGGTTGGACATTCCCGACGCTGGGGTGATCCTCGCTGCGATCAGAACCGCGCAGGAAAGAATGCGGCCCGAGATCGTCGCCCGTCGACCATACCTCGGATTCGAGCGAGAGCTTCCGTATCACAGACTGAGCCTCTTCCAGGATCAGTCTGCCACCTTGGGCTTCACGGCTGACGTTCGCGAGGCCACGCTCGGCGAACGGGTGGCGCGTCACTTCGAGCTCCGCGCACTTGAGGCAGCGGTAGGAGGGAACACTCCGGCGGCCCTGGAAACAGACGCGGAGTTCCAGCAGTCAATGCAGATCATTCTGAGCCCGTCGCCCGAGACAGAGGTGTACCACACCCCAATCGGGAGTGCGGAGCAGCGAGTCCACTTCGGTGCGCCAAACCCGACAGCCATCGTGCGCACCGAGCACATCCGGACCTTCGCTGTGCTTGACGGGTTTCTAGGCTCGAAGATCGAGTTCGCGCTGCATCCGCCACAAGGGCACTCGGCTGGACGGGTGACAATGTCATCTACCGACAACGGAGACGGAGATTTGCCGGTCGGTAGCGCCCAACTCGAACGCGACTTCCTGTATAGGCCCTGTATCGTGAGCCTTAGGCGGGACGTGGAGGCCACCGGCAAGGAGCGGTATCATCTTCAGGAGCTGCAGTTCGTCGTGGCGGGCCCGGGCCTCACGGCGACACACTTCCCATCCTCCACGGCATCGGGCGCCTTCGTGGCTGAAGAGTATACCGTGGGCATCACAGACGGTATTCTGCAATTCGGGTTTGGGCAGATACACGGAATACTTGAGCACGGAAAGTCTCGCGTCATTGCCTGGATGATGGCGTTCAACAGTGCCTGCCTGGAGCGCGAGCTTTTGGCAGCGAAGGAAGTTCCGCGGATTCCGGTGCCAAAGGACCCACGCCTGACGAGCACCATGAAGCTGGCGATCACGCTCGCGGAGTTGGGAGGGGTCGCGGGGCTCTCTGACCTGTCCTACCAAACAGCCATCAGGCTGGGGGGGGAGGTTGTGGCAAACGCACGCCACCTGATTGAACGCACGCCTGAGTACTTCGCCGCGGATGACACGCTACGCTCCGCATCGTTGACGCCGCGAGGGATGCGGTACGCCGAAGCGCTTCGGCTCGCCCGCGGGCGTCGGGGCGCGGGCGTGGTTCCGCTCCCGTACTAGCCGACGTCAGGCCGCAGTCTACCACCCTGCCGGCCTCGCCGCGGCACGTGCCGTAGCTACCCGCTCACGAGGGCCCTCGACTGGGCTACCGGCCCGTCGAGAGGCGCCCGGCGGCGGTGAAAGCGTCGCTATGCAGAGTGCTGCGTAAAGGCAGTGTACGCTGAAGCACGGGAGTGACGGCACAATGGAGCTTCTACTGACAGCGCGTGTCCTACTCGTGGACGACGACCCGCTGGTGCTCGACGCGTTCACGGAGCTTCTCCGTGCGCAGCGGTTCCTCGTGCATGCGGCCTCGTCGCCGGACGAGGCGCTTGAAATCGCCGGCCGCGAGGCCTTTGAGCTCCTCATCACCGACGTATGTATGCCCGGGATGACCGGCCCAGACCTCGTAGACGAGCTTCGACGGCGTGGGAATCCGGTGCCCGTGCTCTACCTCACGGCGTATGCCGCCGTCGCGGACGGCCTGCATGGAGTCCTGCGGGACCCAGACGCCCTGGCCCTCCGCGGCAAGGCGGTCGTTCTCAGCGATCTCGGACGGCGTGAAGTACATGTGAGTCTCCTCGCCCAGACCCTACCGACCGGCGCGGTTCGCTGAGGCGAAACCAGTAGCTGGGCTCGGCCGGCGCTGGTGCGACGAAGGCGCGCACTCGCGCGCGAGCCTACTTGTCGTCCGCGTCGCCGCCCTTCTGCAACTTTCCGGCGAGTTCCGCCACCTCGTGAAGCATGGCGCGCATCTGACGGAGCGGGGTCCGGACCCCGAGGAGCGCTTCGGCATGCGCCGCCTGCCAGTGCGGCAGGGCCATCCGCTCGCCTGCCCGAACGATCTGGTAGCAGAACCACGCGAAGGCGACGGCCACCACCGCGCGCACCGCGAGGATGGCGTAGAAGGTTCTTTCGGCAGCCCCCGCCTTCTTCGGGAGGTGGGCCACGAGCCCGGCGAGCTCGATGTGGGTGTAGTACGCGAGCCCGAGGAACAGGAGGACGCCGACGCATGCGGTGCCGTAGCCAAAGGCGCGCCGGAAGTCCGATGCGCCTCGGAGGTTGCTGTCCAACACAGCCGCCTGCTCGGGCGTGAGGCCGGCCCCGTACTTCTCGGCCGCGGGAACAGGCACGGGCACACCCGCGCCCGGGGGAACCACCTCCGCGGCCCCGGCGGGAGACGCCGGGGCTGGAGACGGGGCTGGGTCGGCGGGGGCGGGGGCGGGAGCCCTCCGGCTGCGCACCGGAAGAGCAGCATGGATGAACTTGCGATCGCGCTTCCGAGGGACGTGCACCGAGCTCAAAGTGGACCGCCGAAGTAGCGACGGATCCGTACCCTCATTGCCTCTTCCGGCACGCCGAAAATGTGCGCGAGGACGCGCACGTCCCCACGGGCGCCTTCGTAGAAGCTGTCCAGCATCTCGCTGGGTACGAGGAGGTCTTGCGCGTAGAGATTGGCCTCACGCTCCTGCTGCACCCGAGCGATCAAGTCGCAGCGAAACCGGCTGCCCTTGTGAAGCGCGACGTGCCCCATCGCATGCGCGGCAGCGAAGCGCTCCTCCCCGGCGGGAATGCCGGAGAGCGTGAAAAGCCGAGCCTCATCGTCCAGGATGTCGAGCGCGCTCAGCCACTCCATGTCCGGAGACTGGTACACCTTGATCCCAGCGCGCCGCGCGAGGCTCAGCACGTCGACCGTGGGCCGGTCGACGCCCCACGCTTCGAGGAACTCGCCGGCCTCCATGCGCCGCCGCCGCAGGTCTCGCCAGTTCGGGGCCGTCGGTGAGTACGCCACTCGCATGCTGCGGAAGCTATACCCCGCGACTGGACCTTCGTCGTGGCGCGCCCCGGAGCCGCCGCCCCGATCTGCCGGCTCTGCACATCTGGCTGTGACGATGGCACCCTGGAGCGGTATGGCGGACTGCCGGCAGACGTGGTGCTTCTTGAGAAGCCGTTCACGACCAGCGCCCTCCTCTCGGCGGTCAACGCGCTTGTTCGGCGTGCGTGACGCCTTCGCGCTGGGAACCGCGTCCGCAGCTCGCACAGGCTCGCCTCCTCCCCTCTCGGTTACGGCACGAGCGACGTCGGGCGTGGAGCCGGTGCGCCACCGCGGCGCTCGACCGGTCCCCGTGCGCGCCACGGTGGCGAATATGGCGTTGTACTATTGACAAACCACGGCGGGCCGCCCGGATGCGGGTATGCTCCTCCGGTGAGGAACACCGACATGGAAATCGCAACCGTACAGGGCCTCTGGCCAGCACTCCAGACCTGGATCGCCGTCCTCGAAGACCTCGGAAGGCCGTCGCTCACGCTGGTGGATCGGTACGGCGCCGCGTCATTCCAGGGTGCAATCACAAGTGAGCAAGAGCGCCTGATGCTCGCCGTTCTCGCCCTCGCCGTGATGCTCGCGGACAACGCGGGTGGAGGTTCGCGGTTCCTTCACCTTGAGGAGGCACGCGCGCTGCGGGACGAGAGGCTCACCGGCCCGTTGCAGGGGACTGTGGGGATCGTGAGCGCCGGGCGCTGACCGGCGGTGCCCCCCGGAGCGCACGAACGTTGACGCGTGAACCGTTGCGCGGGCGCGTCGTTGGAGAACAGGGCCGACAGGCTTCCGCGGCGGCAATACACCCGCGTTTTACGCTATGATCTGGAAATGCCCCCCGCACCCGTGGACTCTTCACTTCTCTACGCCCTCGCGATGGCGCGTCTGATCGCGCCCGCGATCCGATGGCGAGTGGAAGGCGGGGTCGTCACCGACCGAGCCGGGATCCGCATCCAGAGCTTGGAGGACCACTGGGAGCCGTCGTACCTCGTCGAGTCGGGCGCCCCGCTCTCGTCGAGAAGCTGCTCCGTCGCGGACCTGCCCCAGGAACTGGAGGCGGCGATCCGACGTGCGGCCCGGCGCCCCATCCTCGAATCCGGCCCCTTTTGGCGAGCGGCGGCGAAGTCGCTGGGCTGACGGCCAGCGCCTACCACCACGCGAAGTTGAGGCCGCCATCCTGCGAGGGCTCGTAGGTACAAATCCGGCATCCGTCCGGGCGCCCGAGGCTCGGACCCGCGTCGGTCGGCGCGCGACCGTTCATACCCCGAACTATGGTCTGCACCTCTCCCAGGATCGACGCGGGCACCGTGACCCATCCGGTAGCGGATTGCCGGAGGCACTCGCTCTGGAGGAACCACCACCGGCGGGCGCTCCCTCTGCCGCCGACGGACACAATCGTTTCGAGAGAGAAGACGTGGACGAGGGTGCCCCGCAGGAGCACCTCCAGCCAAGGTCGATCGAGGCCACCAGCGCTCGGTCCGAGGACCGTCGTGTAGCCAGAAGCAGCCGAGTAAGAGCTTTGAAGGCTATCTAATACGGTTTCCAAGGCATCTCGTCGTGTTTCATCATGCTTCAGCGTAGCAGCCTCCGTGCTTCGATCGATCTAAGCACCGGAGTACACGCTCCTAATCTGGCGCTGCCGACCACGGCTTCCAGCGGGCGTCGGGAGTTGCACGCCTACTGGCTTTGCCTGTCACGCTTACACCACGCTTTCACGACAGCGGGCCGCGCTCGCCGCTGGTCCACACGCCCAGGCAGTGAACACTCCATGGCCGAGAGAGAGGTCCCCAGGCTCGACCGGGCATCGGCACCCCATACCTCCAAGGGGCGTAGTACGGACGCAGGTGTGGTGAACTCTCCGCGGCCCGGCCTCGCCCGCCGGGAGTGTCCGACGGCCCGCTGGCGATTGACCCCCGAGGAGTTGGCCTCGTGCTGACTCTGACTAAGCTCAGGTACAAGCGAGCGGCCGTCGACCCTGTCGAGCAGGAGCGCATCGAATCCACGTTCGGCGCCCTCCGGAACCGACCGGCGCTGCGGCTGGGGGCCGACCCGGAGGAGGAGGCGACAGACGAACTCGGCTGGCGAGCACCGACCCGTCTCCGGCTCCGTGACGCGTTCAGGCTGGCGCTGATGGAGTACCTCTCGCGTCGCGAGGAACGCCTATCCGGGTTCCTCCACCCGCTGGACCGGCGCGGGAGAAGCCCCTCAAACGGGGGAAGTTGCCCCGCGGCGACTCCGAAGCTACGGATCCGCGATGCCGACGCATGGATTCGGAAGCGAGATGGAAAGGCTACGCATACTGCGCGAGCAGCTGACTGTCGCTATCGAGGCGCTGGAGGCTGCGGTCATCGCGTCCGAGGGGACGCGATGCGTTGAGGCCCTCGCGGGAGCACGCGCGGCCATGGAGGAACTCGAGCGCGGGATCCAGCAGGGACCGAAGGCCGGCTGAGCCGCCCGCCCTCCGCGGCCCGAGCAGCGCGGACTCCGCGTCGGACGCCTTCGGGAAGTGCGTGCTCGGGACGCGGCCGTAGGCGCACCCACGGCGCGGCCGGGACCGGCTGCCGTCTTGATGACGTGAGCTACGAAGCGGGCGGCGTGCGCAACGGCAACGTCCCCGCGTACTCCGCTAGCGTCGCCGCCAGTTGGAGGAGGAACCGGGCGTCCGCCCGTAGCCACCGGGTGTCCGCCCCGGTGGGGTGGTGCTCGTGGACCGTCACGTTGTTCAAGGCCCGGAACACCTCGGCCATGTCCCCGGGGAGCCCTTCAGCGACGATGGACTTCCAGTCGAAGTTGCCCTTGCCCTTGTGCCCCAGCTTCCGGAACACGGCCTCGACCACGATGCGGGACTTCGCGATCGACTCGCCGAGATGTCCTTGAAACATCAGGCGCTCGGCCTCGCGGAGCGCCTCCGCGGCCGTGTTGAACTCATGCAGATCCGAGAAGCTGAGCGGGTGCAACTCGAAGACGCGCGGTGTCGGCCAGCCCATCTGACCGAGCAGTTCGCGCCAGAGGTCGTTCGGCACCGCGAAACCGGACTTCCAGTGGAAGGCGTCGGTCACCGTAGGGAGCGCGGCCCCGCCTGGGTCTCGGGGCTTCGAGGAGAGGGACAGCAGTCCCGCGTTGACCGTGAACTCGGCGTAGAGCCCGTGTTCCAGATCCCGAAGCGCATCCAGTCGCAGGATCATCTCGGCCGGAAGGTAGGCGAACGGCCGCCAAACCAGCGCATGTCCAGACAGGAAACCCCCCGAGTTTCCGAGCTCCCCGGTGGAGATCGGCAGCCGAACCGCCCGCTCTGTCCGACGGGAGCTCTGGGGCCCAGCCCCGAGCAGGGTGATGTCGAGGGACGGGTTCACCACGAGCAACGGCTCGCGGCACTCTGACTCCCTGAACCAGACCTGGAAGTTCAGCGTCTGCGGCGAGTGGGGGCGCTCGCGCTCCCCGATCTCGAAGGTTGCCGTGACGCGTCCACCTCCGACGGAACGGGCAAACTCCAGCTGCTGCATGGGCATGAACCCGTATAGCAGCGGGTCCACGTCCATGCCGCCAGTCAGCCTGAGGCAGGGACCACACCGCGCTCGCGCTCACCTCTGTTTGCCCGAGGCCCCCGGCTCGCCTCCGGCGTCGGCCTTCTCGTTGGCGGTTCTCGCGGGTCTGGGCGCGGGTGTGATCGAGCGGCGGACGCGAGGGCTCCTCCTGCCTGTGAGGGGGCGCGAAGCTCGGCTGCCATCCCTGCCCGGCAAGCAACTGCGACGAGGGAGCCGCGTCCCCGTCGCGCACTCCTCGCATGGAGTCCTGTTGGAGTGGTAGTACTACGGGTTGTGGTCCTCGTAGCCGCTCTCGTCGCGGCACATCACAAGCGCGTAGCTCGTGTCCACGCTCGACGTGACGTAGAGCCGGAACTCCTCATCTTCATTGTAGAGGATCATGTTCAGCGGCTCCGACCACCTGGGCGTGATCGGGCGGAGCATGCGGTTTTCCTCATCTGTCCAACAGAACTCCTCCGCTCTGTCCGGTGACCACCGCACGCAGGTCTGGAGCGTGCCCGGTTGCTCGTGAGACGCGTCGCTGACGAAGAAGAGCTTGTGTGCGCCCGCCATCCGCGGCGAGAAGAGCACAGGCACGGTCACGTCCGCCGGAACCGTGATGTCCTGCCTCGCCCAGAATTTCGTACCGTTCGGGCAATCTGGCGTGCGCGCATCAGCGCGTCCCGGAACTAGGAACGACGCCACGACCAGCGCGGTCGGCACCCTGAAACGCAGCTTCATGGCCCTCCCTCCCTCTTTTTGAAACCCATGGCTCGGGGGCCATCGCACGCGATCGCCTACAAGGATTGCAGGACACGACATCGGCCGATGGCTCGGCGGCGTCTGCTTCTACAACCTCGGCGGGGTGCTCGCGCTTCAGGGGCGCCCGCGTTCCGGTTCGGGCATGCTGGACGCCCCATGGTGTCCTCGCACCTGGGCTTCGATTCTCGACTACACCCGCGTCACCTCGGTCCTTCGCTACCCGCTGGGCGTCTGCGCGCGGAAGTTCGTCGTGTCCCACGGGTGGAGCGTGGCCCCGGCGTGGAGCCAGTCGTACATCAGGCCGATGCGCTCGTGGGCGCTGGAGTAGGCCGTCCAGGCCACGAGGTTGTCCCGGGCCACGGCGAAGGCGCGGCCCTGGCGCGGACGGATCCGCACACTGAACTCGGAGTAGTCCTCCTCGACCGCAGGGAGCATCCAAACGATCGGCTGGACGAGATCCCGGAAGACCCAGAGCCTGTCCACGTTGGAGCCCTTGTCCTTGACGAACATGGCGGTGGCCTCGTCGGACCGGCCGGGCGGGACGTAGACAGGCTGGATGCCGCGGGGCGCCCGCAGCGTCATGCGGATGAGCTCGTTGACGTACTCGGACATGGGAAGGCCCGCACGCTCGGCGTTGACGCGCGCCACGCTGGCGATGTCCCCGTCCAGGCGGAAAGAAACGGTGTCGCTCATCGCTCTCCAGGTCGGCACCCTTCGGGGTGCACGATGAAGGCAGTGTACGCTCGTATGCGATAGTGTGTCAAGTACGCTAATGTGCGTACAGTTGGCCCCGGTCCGCGATGCGCAGGTGGCGGCAGGGGGGGGGGGGGGGGGGCAGCCGAGCACGCCGCCTCCCAGGCGCGCGGGGCGCGCGCCGACCGATGCGGGGCCGAGCCTCGGGCGCCCGGACGGATGCCGGATTTGTACCTACGAGCCCTCGCAGGGCGGGGGCGGCCTCAACTTCACGGTCGGCGAGCAGCCCTACGATATCCGCGCGAGCTCGGGCACCGCGGGTGCTACTGGTTCGAGAACCGCGTGGGCTTGCCTGGGCCGACGTGCATGACCGCTTCGTACACGGAGATGCCGGCGGTCTCCGCTGCCGAGGCAACGTCAAGCTCGGTCTGCCGGTTGGCTTGGCTCGCCGTAATGCCGTCCTTCCAGGACGCGATCCACGTCGTGTACGGGTCGGGCAGCTTCTGCCACTTCCGGGCCGCCATCTCCTCGTCGAAGATCGCGCGCTTCGCGGACGAAACCTTGTTCTCCAACTCCACGTGCACGAGCGTCCACATCACCCCTCCAGGTCCCGAGTCGAGCGCCTCGGGCCACAACCATACCCCGTTAGACGCGACCGGAGGCTCGGCCCCGCCCGGCAACCGCGTGTCGCCGGAGCCGCCTCGGCTCGTCCCCCGATCGCGGAGACGGGTATCGGAGGGCCCCCCACGGCTCGCGGCCCCCTCCCTGGGCTCCTCGGTCGCGCGCCCCCATCGGCGGAAGGTCGGCGTCACTTCGCCACCCTTGGAACGACGTGAAGCTGGCCTCCGGATCCGGCGAGCAAGGCGTCGTCGTACGTGAGCATGCCGACGCGCGGCGACAAAGGCGCAGTGTCGCCGTCGTGGACGTCCGCCACGGGTCCTGGGGTGCCCAGACGCCCTTGCCCGCGGCGGCGAGGTGGTCGTTCTCCGTGATCTCGGACGGCGAGCTGCTGCGCGGACACGACCGCGACCCATCCACTGACATGGACACGGCTGAGCGGAGCAGACGATACCCTTAAGGGCAGCCCCTCCAGGACTTTTGGAGGAATTTCATGTTCGAGCAGGAGGAGCGGTGGTCCCCCGCCGTCGAGGAGGCCCTACGCCTTCGAACCTTCGCCGACGCCGAAGCGCGCGTCGAGGACGAACGGGTTGAAGGGGACGACGCATCGCGCCGTCTCCACGTTGCCGCTCCGTGCCTCGGCTGTCGCGCCACCATGCTCGCCGCCGGCTCCGGTACCTACCCGCTGGTGGTCGCCACCTACGCGAGAGCCTTGTCCGCCTCCACGAGGAGCAGGACGTTGGCGGCCGTCGAGTGGAGCGCGAAGGCCGCCACGTAAGCAGGCACCTTGCGTACGTGGCCTCCTTGACCATGCCCCGCCGTCTTGTTCCGAACCGTCGGCACGCCGCTCTCCAGTACGCTCCGGAGCGCGGTCATCTCGCTCTGGACGTGGTCCGGGAGGAGATGGTTGTCGAAGATGACCTGGAGGAGCTTGCTGGCCGTCGCGGTCGTTGCGTATGGCCACTTCCGGCGGTCGCAGATCACCTTCATGGTGCTCTCGAACGCCTTCAGGCAGTCCACGAGGCACTCCTCCTGGCGGCCGTGACGGTGGTGCTCGTGAGCGCGGAGGAACTCGTCGTTGGGACCCTCATACTCGGGCGCGGCCAACAGCATCAACGCGGGCTTCGTTGCCTCCTGGTGCAGGAACGTCGAGTCGACGCGCAGGATGCTCCCCGCCTCGAAGCGGTAGCCAACGGCATGCTCCAAGAAGCGTGCGTTCAAGTCCGAGAGGGCCTTCTTCGCCGCCTCACGGACCGTAGGCTTGGAGTCCGATGGGGCTTGCCCAGCCCATTCGTGGAAGAGCTGGAAGACCAACTCCACGATGCTCAGCACCTTCTCCGCATCAGGCTCGTTCAAAAAATACCGCTCTACCTGCGACTGATCTCCACCTTCGTCGTCGACCAACGTGAAGACGCCGAGCTCTTCGAGAAGAACGCCGTGCACCCGGGCCCACAGAGCGTCTGCCTCCGGCCGACCATACGTTCGCCGCGTACTCGCGACGGCGCGAAAGACCGCACTCCAGATGTGCACGATCTGAACGCGTAGTGGCTGGGACAGCGAGTCGTAGATGAACACGTCTGACGCGCCCTCGCGCAGGCGGCGTGCGCGTTTCCAGTAGACGTCGATGGGCATTCGTACTTCTCCACAATGTCGGATCCGTGCCCGGCACCTCTGGTGGTCGATCGCTTAGCTCGACGGGCACTCGAACCGACCCCGCCCGCGCATGAGGGCCTCGCGGATCTCATCGCGACGCGCGGGGTCCACGACAGCCGCTCGGAAGAGGTCCACCGTGCCGATCACGAGCCCGGCGTCGTCGGTCCCGAACTCCTGGGCGACATCGGGGGCGGAGGCGAAGGGCGCGTGACGAAGCGAGGGTTCGAGCTCGAACTGGCCATTGACCACGTACCAAGCCGAACTCGGTGGGCGCCCCTTCTCCTTCTCATACCGCGCGATGTGCCGGGTGATTTTGCGGAGATCGCCCTCAGAAGCGCCCCCGCGTCGGTGTCCCTTGACCTCGACCAACGCCTCCCACTTCGGGGTCCCAGGGTCGCGCACTCGGAGATCCTCCCGCTTCGGGCCGTCGCCCCAGGTCGGGTCCATCTCCTCGACCTCGAATCCGAGGCTGCGGAACGCGGCGGCGACGGCCTGCACGAGCGGCTCCTCCTGCTCGGTGAGCAGAGCACGAGCCCCTCGGTCGCCTGCGCTCCGAGCGCCCGCCAGAGTGAGGTCGAGGCCACTCAACTCGTCATCGTACGCGGCGAGAGCGGCTGCACGTGTCGTAGCTACCTGCTCGCGCCGCGCGAGTAGAGTTCGCTCCTCACGGGAGAGCCACGCGGTCTGCTCGCGCCAGGGGACCACACCCGCGAACGCGTCGCGATCGACTTTCGCCCACTGCTCGACGATGGCAGAAACCCAGGCTTCAAGGTGCTTCGGCTCCCAGGGCAGCCATGCGAACCCCGTGCCCGTGCTCGGCCTAACGCAGACGGTCGCGAGCACCCGATCCGAGGGTTTCGTCGAGAGCAACAGGGCTCCGGCGCTGAACGCCTCCCAGTCTGCCGGCGTGTTGGTCGCCAGGACGGGCCAGCCACGTACATCGTCCACGCCCTTGATCTCCGACTCCCGCACGGCGTTGAGGGTCGGCGCGAGGGACGGCACCGCGTACTGCTGGCCCGTGCTCGGCGCTGGCTCGAAGTAGAAGCAATCTGGCCGGATCTGTAGGTCTGGGACCCCGGTGCCGAAGAAGATGAGGTGCCGCCGTGCGTGGGGCGCGGGAATCACGTCCCCTTCCTTCAGGTGCGCACGAACCAAGCCTCGCTGCAATGCCGACCTTTGCCCCGAGAACGCCGGTATCCTAGCGTCAATCGGGAACCGGCGCGGGGAGACGGATAGACCCAGCACGAGATCCACCTCCTCGGCGGCGACCCCCAACGCCTCCAGAGGGGAGTAGACCGTCGGGAACAAGCCGCGCATGACGGCGATTTCGTCCTCGGTCCAGGGACCGAACATCGCTACACGGGGCCTGGGCCTCGCGCCGACGATCCGCATCGTAGACCTCGAAAGCCGCTGAACTAACGCGCCGAAGCTCCGCGACACCGACGGGTCCGCATCGGCGCGATACGCCTGAAGGCAGGGAGCAGGCCATGAGCGAGCGTAGGCCGAAATTCGACAGCCACAGCATCTACAGCGACATCCAGATCTAGGAGATGGACCGCCGCTGCCGTGGGGGCGAGGGTGAGTGGCGCGCCGTCTACAGTATGGACGCCGTGGCGATCGGCGCCGAGCCGCCAACAGCGGGCCCGGCCGGTTCGTTCACCACTTACGCGGCCGGCGTCGCCTCGATCAACGAGCACTCCACGTCCGCCAGCCTGACGTTCCACCCGCTGCCGCGAGCTCTCACGGCGCTGTGACCGCGTCTCTGGCAGCGGCGCATGGAGAGGTTGTGGGCGCGCGCCTCACGCAGCGGCTCGTGGCCGAGCGCAGCTGGAGCGCCGACCAGTGACGGGAGCGACCCTCGTACGGGGACCTGCTGCCGTGGACCGAGCGGTGGCCTGGGCCCGCAGTCTGCCCTCTCCGGGGCAGCCGCCCGACATCTTCAGCAAGGCGACGGACCGATCCGATCGGCCGCCCAGCGCAGACCGACCGAGAGGCGCGCCGACAGGACGCTGCCGCTGAGCAGGGCCCACCGGAGGAGGGGTCTCCCCATGTAGAGGCTGAAGGCCGTCAGTACGTTGACGAGGAGGCCACCGAGCACATTGGCCACGAGGGCATCGAGGGGGGAGGGCATCACTTTCTCCGGGATGCCCCGTGCTACCGATCGCGGCTCGGTTTTTGCACGAGAACCCGGACGCACCCCGCAAGATGCCTCACCTCCGGCTGCCGCCGTGGGCAGCACGCGGGGCCCAGCGACAGGCGCGAGGCTGGGCTGCCATCCGTGGCCGGCGAGCAAGGCATCCTCGTGCGTGAGCATGCCGAGGTTCGGCGACGAGGGCGCTGGGTCACCGTCGCGGGCGCCTTGCATGGAGTCCTGCGGCATCCAGATGCCCTTGCTGCCCTCGGCGGCGAGGCGGTCGTTCTCGGCGATCTCGGACGGGGTGAAGTGCATGTGGCTCTTCCTCGCCGGCACCCGACCGATCACCCTCTGACCGGCGAGCCCCTGGTCCGTTTGGGGATCGCTCTCGGGTGGGCTGATCGGAAGACGCGGAGCCGAACGTCGCCTACTCGCGCACGGGCGTCTCCATGCGAGTTGACTCGACCACCAATTCATCGCCAACGCAGTAGAGGTAGTTGTCGGTGCGGGGCTCCGTCAAAAGCGTAGCTTCGCACTGCCCGCCCTCGTCGTGTAGCCTCACGAAGAATTCCCCGGCGGCCAAGCACCAGGGCTGGGTGTCGATAGCTCCGCCCACCGCAGGGCCTGCACCCTTGTACGGCTGAATCACGATGCTGCCGTGCGCATTAAGGGTGGCGACGTTTGGGTCTTCCATACCCCGGCCCCCCACGGCCGGACTACACTCTACGCCCGGCGTGCGTGGGGCCTGCTTCAGCGAGCCCGACGGGGACCCTAGTTCGGGCGGAGGCTTTCCTCCAGCAGCACCCTCTTGCCGTTGAGATGGTTCGACAGGGAACTCCAACTCCGCGACCTCGCGCTCAAGCGCGTACGCCGACTCAAGCACGGCGTCCGCCCGCGCAACCGAGTCCCGAACGACGTTCCGGTGCGTCCAAGTAGTAACGAGGCGGTCGAGCGAGGCACCGACCAGCAACCACGCCGCAGCCCGAATGACGACAACCTTCGTCACGGCTCACCGCGCGGAAGCGTGACCCCACGCTGTCCTTGTCCGATCGCGGCCATGTCCTGCTGTAAGACCTTCAGGAGCACTTCGATCCGCACCAAGCGGACGTCCAGTGCACCGTCGAAGTCCCGCGTCTCTGCGGAGCCATGGAAGATCATCCCAGCGATGCCGATCAACAGCGCGAGTACCCACTTCAACTCGCTGACGGCACGGTCTACTTCCGACCGGACCTCCGGTCGCGTGAGCACCCCTGCGGCAGCGATCTCCGTGCGGACCTCGTCGCGGGTAATGCCCGCCATGCGCCATCTCCTCTGTACGTCAAAGCCTAAACCCCGCGTACGCATGGGGGAGGGGTACCGCCTCGCAGACCATCCCGCGGGCGCCCTCGTCTCGATCGAGCGTCCTGGGGACGCGCAGGCGGGCAAGCGCGCCTGAGCCGCCGGGACGGCCCGTCGTGAGAAGGGAGGCGAAGGGTCGCTGGCAGTGCGCCTTCCTGTCACGACGGCCGTGGGCAGAACAGGCGCGCTTGTCTTGCGACGGCCTTCTCCCGGAGGCCGGGTGCAGGCCGGCCCGGTCGGCGAAACGGAGATCCGGTCGGTTTACGCGAACTCGTCCGCCTCCACCCCAGGCTCTTCAAGATAAGGGCAAGCTCATGCGGAGCCTCCGTGCCGCGCCTTAGAGTGTGGAAAGGGCACTTAGCGAAACATCACGAACCGCCTCTCCGGCAGCACCACCGCCGTCATCCTCCACGGCCGCGCACGTGCCCGCACCGCTCGCAGAACGTCGGCTCGCCGACGGCTCGCGCACTACCTGACATCACCTGCCCGAATCGCAACAGCCCTAACGTTGCCTCTTGGCCTTGGGCGCGCGCGCTCGGCGGCCGCTTCGGTCAGCCGGCTTCCAGTACAGCGCGGCGAAGCGGTGGTGGGTGAGGATCTCACGACCCGAACCCTCGTGCGTGTGCCGAGTGAAGAACGAGAGCGGAGAGTAGTCGTCATCGAGGGGCTCTCCGGACATCCCGCACGGCCGCTCCTCGTTCAGCCGCTCACGCCATCGCCGTGCCACGGACACCGCATCCGGTTCGAAGCAGAACACCACGAGGGCCAGCTCGACCTCGCTCCCGGTGGCGTAGCGGGTGTGGAGCTGGTGAAGCCCCTCAAGGAGCTTCCCGAGGTCCGTGTAGACCTTGCACTCGGCGATCCACGTCAACCCAAGGTCCCGCTCTTGGACGAGTAGGTCCGTGTGGCCCCCGCGCTCGGTCTCGGCGGTGGCGTCGTAGCCGCGACCGAGGAGGTAGATGTGAACCGTCGTGCGCAGGAGCGCCTCGTCGCAGCCTTGCTGGCGGTGCCTTGTGGCCTCCAGTTGTTCGAGAGCTCTGCCGACGTCGCGCCGTAGGTCGACAATCCACTCGCTCGGCGTAGATGGCTTCGCGCGCGCCCCAATGAGGGCCCGGAGCACCTCCGGGGGGAACCGCTCGATGTCGTGGAGCCGCATCCCTGCCGCGTGGCGGCCAAGGATCTCGGCGACACTCCAGCCCGACAGCTTGCAGGTCGCGAGGTCCACATCGGCCTCCGTCCAGACCACGCCGTCGAGGCGCGCGCCTGCGAAGCTCACGCCGCGCAGGATCGCATACCCGAACGAGGCCCCGGTGAGGTCCGCCCCGGCAAAGCTGGCCTCGATGGCCGTTACGCCCATGAGCCACGCGTCGCGGAGGGAGGCCCTGCTGAAGTCCGCACGGTACAGGTCCGCGCCGCACGCGTAGGCCCCGTCCATTTGCGCCTCGCGAAAGTCGCCATCGCGAACGGTCGCGTCAGGGAACTGTAGTCCGGGTAGCTTCGTACGGCACAGCCTCACGCCGCTCAGCGTGGCCGCGTGCAGCTCCGTGTCCTCTGGCAGGACCGCGCCTACAAAGCTCACGGTGGGCACGAAGGCTGGAAGGCAGCCCCAGAACGAGCCTACAGCAAGTCCCTCCTTCACGTGTTGAAGCAGGAGCTTGCCCCTTTCCTCCGGCGAGAGCCCGTCGTCCGGTTCGGCCGGGATCGGAAACCGGTCGTGGGTCGCCTCGTCGAGTGACATCCCCCGGTCGTACCACGTCGAGTACGTTCACGCTGGTCTCCAACCGCGGCGCCTCCCCCGTGTATCCTCCCACTGGAATCCTGTGAATGCGCTCGCGCCTCCCGACGTTAGAGTCCGGCGATGGGCTTCACCGATAGCGGAGGACATGATGGACTTTCAGCGGAGACGACTACTGATCTGGGGGCGGACCTACCCGGAGACGAGCAGGAAACACGTGGAGACGGTTTGCACAGGGGCGGTCGACATGGACGAGCCGCGCCTATTGCGGATCTACCCCCTGGCCGACCGCTACCTCGCGGACGATCACAAGACGCCAAAGTGGCGGATCATCTCTGCGGAGGTCGCCCGCACCTCGTCCGATCCGAGGCCAGAGAGCTACAAGATCCAGCCGCTGTCCATCCGCGCCGAGGGGCACCTTGACACCGCCGACGGTTGGGCCGAACGCCGTCGAATCCTGCTACGAGACGAGTTCCTCGTCGGCGGCATCGAGGACATTGAGCGCCGCCAGGAGCTCACCGGCCAGTCGCTCGGCATCGTGAAGCCAGTCTCGATCGAGGACGTTATCGTCCGGCGGGTGTCCCGCTCGGATCTGGAAGAGCGGCGGACTCGCTACGAGGAAATCTTCCGGCAGCAGGAACTCTGGCCGCCCGGCGAGGCGCCGGTGCCCCCTCGCCAGTTCGACGTGCGGGTGCGTTTCCGGGGGCCGGAAGACAGCCGCGTCTACGACCGCGTGATCCTCGATTGGGAGGTGTACGCGCTCGCGGGGAACCTCCGAGCAAAGGGGGGGATCCTGGAGGACAACCTGCGGGACGCGCTCCTACGCGGCGCGTTCGACCCGGCGAAGAAGGACGTGCACCTCATGCTGGGAAATATCAGCTCGCACCCGCAGGAGTTCGTCGTTGTCGCGATCTTCTACCCGCCGATCCCGAAGCCGCCGGAGCCTGAGCGGCAGGTGGGCATGTTCGGCTGACCTACAACGCGCGGACGATCGCGCCGGGGAGGCGCCTCGCGGCTTCCTCGGCGACCACCGTTCGGTGACACTCCGCCGGGTCGGCCTCCATGCACATCAGCGCGACACCGGCTGGCGCATCCCCGACCACTTTCAGCAGCGGCGCGAGCGCCTCGTCCCAGCGGGGCGCCATGAAGCTCCGGTACATGGCGAGGCACTCCGCGACGCTCGCGGCGGCCCTGCGGTTCTCTTTCGGATTCCCGAGCCCGCGGAGGTGGACGTAGGCGATCCCGGCGTCGGCCAGGGCTGCGGACAGGGCGGTCTTGCTGAAGCCCTTTCGGCGGCTGAGCGGCAGCAGGCGGACATCCACGAGCGTGCCTATTCCTGCACGTCGCAGGGCCTCCACGAACTGAGGGACCGTGCGCCCGCCATAGCCGACGGTGTGGAAGACTGGAGAGGTGGACGGCGTCGCCATGGCGGGCGTATAGCACGACGGCCACCGCGACCGCGCCCGATCGAGGCCGGCGTGCCCCGTGACCTCGCGCCGTCGGCGTCGCCCGTCGACATCGAAGCTGCGCTCTCCGCCTGGGTGGTGGGCCCGTTCCCCGGCGCGCTCGAACTCCTCCATGGACCTCCGACCCCGGGCCGAGCGTGCTGCTGCTACGGCAGGGCGCGTGACGCGGCGGTCGACTGACGCGCGCCACCGCGGCCCTCGCGCCCGGCCAGGGGCGGCCGGATCGGTCACCGGCCACCGATCCAACGCGGTAGTCCCTCGGACGACCGTTCGCATCTGACTCGGGGGTACGCATCCGCCTCATAGTGAGGCGACCTGGCCCTCCCCATGCTCGAGCCTCACGAGCATGCGTCCGCGTCGTTCGACTCGGACGCATCGGATCGACGCGCATCCGCGGCGGGTGCGCTTCCATCTGCGAGCGGGTGGATAGGAGCCCCGATGCGCACGCTCATCCTGGACACCAACGCCCTGCGGCATCGCGACGTGTTGCACGGAGACGCCCTCGCCGGACACCGCGTCAACGTGCCGGTGGTCGTTGTGCAGGAGTTGCTGTACCAGCTCTCGAAGCCCCAACATGAGGACGAAGCACGCGATGCTCTACGCCACCTCCACCGCGCCCAGCATGAGCTACGGCCGGACCATGATGAACTAATCGCTCGCTCCTTCGGGCTGCCCACCCCGTTCTGGAAGAGCCGACAACGTCTGTGGCGGTCCCTGATCGGCATGGCCGCGTCGGGAGCCTCGTGGCCAGCGATCCGAGCAGCCTGGAGCGTCGTGGCCTCGACGGAGAAGCACACCTCGTCCGCGGATGCCTTCGAGCTGTGGAAGACCGAGGGCTGCGCAGGGTTCGCGGCGGACATGAAAGGGCTGGTCGAAGCCGAGCGCCGCCACGGAGCGGAGGCAATGGAAAGCGTCGCGGCTGACCGCGGTATTGCGCTCTCGGATCAAGACAAGAAGCAGATCCGCAGGCATCTCGTGAAGAGCGTCACTACGGAGGAGCTCCGGAGGGCATGGCTGCTCAATCAGCTGGCGGCTCTTGCCGGCGTCGTGAAGATCGACGCGGACGACGACGCAGCCTCCGATCCGCCTGAGACCCGGTTCATGGCGACGTACGACAAGGCGAAACAAAGGTACAAAGGAGGGTTTGAGTTCGCGCTCGCGCTCTATGAACAGGCTCATCAGTCCTGGATGGATGGCGCCCGGCCGGACGGGAACGACTTCTTCGACATCGCGATTCTGCTCGCCGTTGGCGACACCGAGCACGATGTCTTCGTCACGCAGGAACGCGCGTGGCATCGAGCCGCCCGGGCAGGCGGGGCGCACCTCGCGCGGCGCGTGCTTCGGGTGGAGGACGTGGTGGGGATGTGACGGCGCCGTGCGGCGGACAAGGCAGCGCAGGGCGCTCCGTAAGGCCGCGCCGACAGCTGGCCCGCGACGCGGACGCTCAACGGACACGGACCGCCGTTCCGGGAGGATCACCGCCGTCAGTCGCCGGGGCGCGCACGGGGACGGCGTGGCGATCCCCGTTCCCACGCTCCGGAGGTTGTGGGCGGAGGCCACGGGAGGGTGAGCGGCGGGCGCCAGCGAGGGCGAGAGAGCCGGGGGCACCCAGACGGCCGCGTACGCGGCCGCCGTGTCCCCCCGCGTGCTGCGCCGACAGAGCGGTCACGGTTGGGGACGATCAGACGGACGCGGGTCGGCGAACCGAATGCCGGAACCTGCGACGACACCGCTACTCGTCGATCTCAGGACCATCCAACGTCATGCCAGACATCAGGCGCTTGGACGCAGCTTCCAGGGCCTCGTAGTGACGTTGCACGGTCGCCACCATCTCGTCGGGTACGTTTCCTTGGTGCGCGTCGCACCAATCACGCACCTTCAACATCTCGCGATTCGCCGTTGCCGCAGCATCAAGCGCCAGCTCCATCGCGATTGACTCCTTCTTGCCCTCCCACCAGCCACCCCGCGCGCTCTCGATGTTGCTGATGATGTGCTGGGCTTTGTGGCGCAGCACGGAGATGGTTTCGATGGCTTCCGCGCGGTTCATATTGCTCCCATGGCCCTTGCCGGGGCATTCGTCGTCACCGCAGGCCCCTTCGTCAAGCGTCGTCAGCATCAAGGGCGGAAACGCGTGACGCCACGGGTCGCACGCGATACTGACCATCTGTTCATGTCGCTCCCGCCCAACCTCAACCCGATCATCCTCAAGCTGCGCGAGCAGCTCGCCAACCCGGAAGGGGCGGCCCGGCTTACGCGGCGAGAGATCGTCTACCTTGCGGTCTGGGCCATGCAGCGCGAAGACCTTTCGCCGTGGACGAAGCACGCGCGGGAGTGCGAGGAGTGGAGCGTGAAGCCCCTCGCGCGGCGCTGCACCTGCGGCTTCGAGCAGACCCAGGAGCGGTCCCGTCGTCGCCGAGCCGAGCTGCTTAGCCTCATCGGGGAGAAGGAGGCTTGACGGTCGGGCTCGGGGTGCCTACCGCGTGTGACTGACCGGAGACGACGTGGACAAGGGCGAAGACGACTTCGAGAAGCTCTTCACCGAAGAAGCCCTCCCTGACGAGGAGCGCGCTGATCGGGACCTTCAGCGCCGCCTCCGCGAGAGTGAAGCCGATGACGAGCGGCGAACCGTAGCGACAGACGAGGCGATGGCAAAGCTCGGCGTGCTCGCCGATACGGTGCGGAGAGCGCTCGGCAATACGGTTGACGTAGCGGCGGATCGGATGAAGTTCTCGGTGTCCGCCGGGCCAAGCTCCGTGGTCCTGACAAGGGACCTCAACAAGCTTCGGCTGATGTCCGACGGACGGGAGGTCGCCGACTTTGTCTTCGACTACCGCGTTCACACGGACCCAGACCTGCTCGAACAGTTCACCGGTCGTCCCACCGAACCGAGGAAGGAGTGGGCCTTCGGCGGGCACACATCGTTGGAGGACGTCGACGGTAGGAGCTTGAGCCTGGAGGACCCCGAAGCCGTGGTCAAGACACTGCTGCACGCGTGGCGCCGTGCGCACGACCTTCGGAAGAGCTGAACAGCCCGCTCCCTCGGCACCCGGCCCCTTAAACACCGGCACCTCGTATACCTGTCGGGGCCGTAGGTCGGGCCAAACGCCCAGCTCCGCGCCTCCAGCCCGCGTGGAGGACGGCCGCGTTTGGTGGGTGACGGCTGGCCAGACGACCCTTACGAACGCAGCTCACGCCCTGCCGAGCACCACGTCCCACCCCGCGCGCGTCTCATCGGCGTGCTCTTCCTCCTTCTCGGCGAGCCAGCGGAGCAGCGCCGCGTCGTCGCCTGCGGGCGGGGCCTCGTCGATCCGCCCGAGCGGGATGGCGGTGCCGTGGGGCGGCCCCTGGTCCCAATCCCACTCGGTGAAGAGAAGGATCCGTCCAAGCTTCTCGCGCCGGAGGGTGTAACCGATGCGCCCGTCGGTCACGACGGCGACGCCGATTCCGCCGTTGCGCGCGTGGATCACGTACGCGACGCCGGGCACGATCTCCGCGCGGGGCACCCTGCGGGCGAGCAGGGGGGCGTACCGGGGATCGGAGGCGGGCTGGTCCATGATCGCTCCACGCGGCGACAGCATAACGGCGGTGTCAAGGCCGCCCACCCAAGCGCGCACACAGCGGGACCGGACCCCTACACGATGCGCCGTTTGTGAGCGGTGTCACCCCTCCCGGATTCGCCGCTGACAGAACTGCCGCGTGTCCCCAGCGGCGCGGCTCCAACTGTCAATCACTTTATGCTTGACACTGGCCTGCTAACGGCACTTTCGTCGGTCGCAAACACATGGCGGACCGGGCGTCCCGGAGGTAGGATTCCAGCATCGCGCCCGTTGTGGCGCAACGTCTCTCTCCCTCCCCAAACTGTGAGGCATGTTCCCATGCGCCTGAACCTGTTCGACGACCCCGACCACGGCAGCGACCCGTCCGCCTACGACTACGACGACCTCCCCAACGCCACGGTCGCCCCCGTGCGGGTCGGGACCGGCCCCGCGCTCGCGCGCCTCCTCAGTCAGGTGGGGCGCTTGGGGGAGAACGGCGGGGCCGCCGGCTTCCTCGGGCGCCTCTTCGTCCTGCGCGACCTCGAAGATGAGGCCCGTCGCGAGCTCGACGATTGGGCGGAGAGCGCGCGGCCGGGCCAGCGCGCGACGATCCTTGCGGGCGTCTACGTCGACGAGGACGGAGCCGCCCACGTGGCCGGCATCTCCGCCATGGAGACGCAGGCCCTCGCCGACGCCCTCACGCAGCTCGTGTCGGTGTGGCCGGGCCGCTACAAGATCACGCCAACCCGCTTCGACGTTGAGCTGGACGTGGGCGGCGAGGATGCCGAGGAGGAGGAGGACGAGGATCTGGATGAAGACGAGGACTTCGACGACGAAGACGAAGACGAGGACTTCGAGGACGAAGACGCCGAGGACGCCGAGAGCGGCGACGAGGACGCAACCGAGGACACCGACGAGCCCGACGACGGGCCGGAGCTCGGCGCGGTCGTGAGCCTGCTCATCCTGAAGACGAGCGCCTGAGGGCCTCGGAATGACGCGAGCTGTTGTCGGCGTGACGTTGACCGAAGCGGATCTGCGGGCGCTCCCCCCGGGCGACCGCGCGGGCTACCTCGCCGCGCTCGTGCGGATCGACGTCACGCGGCCCGGCCCCTACCCCGGGCCGCTCCCGCACGTGGCGGCGCCCGACGCTGCCGTGCGCCTCTCCGTCCCGATCGCGGGGGAGGTCGTGACGGACCTCGACCGTCGCTGCGACGGGCGACCGAGGCCCGACTACGTTCTCGGGGTCTTCAGGGCGTCCGTAGCGGCCCCGCGAGAACCCGTGAATCCGCCCGTGGCTACGCGTGTAGCCGGACGCCCGAACGCGCCGGCCGCTACGAACGGTGAGCCCCCATCCGAGTGGGAGCTCGGAGGGGGCTCGCGGTCGCTCGCGCCTCCGCGTCCGCAGGGCCGCGAAAGCGGAGGGGAGCCGCTACGGTCGCCGCCGCCCGACCCGCGGGGCGCGCGGGGCTCCGCGGCGCTGCTGCCGCCCCGTCCTCTGCCCGCCCACATGCCGGGTACGCCTGCCCGCGCCCCGGCTACGCCCGCTTCACACGTGGCTACGCCGGCTACGCGCCCGCCGGCTACGCCCGCTACGCGGCCGCCCGTTACACGGCCGCCGGCTACATCGGCCTCGTTCCGGCCGACCGTGACCGCGGCGCCGGCCCCGCCCGCGCGTTCGTGGGATCTGCTGCCGCCGACTCCGCGCCCGCCTGCGCGATCCGCACCGCCCGCCCGGCCCGCGAGCACGCCGGCGCCGTTCGCCAGCGCCCTCCAGGCCCTGCGCACGTCCCGGGCCGCCCCACCGCCGCCGGTGCCCTCCTATGAGCCGCCATCGGCTCGCCCGGCCCCGGCGGCGCGCTGGCCCGCGGAGCCGTCGCGCGTCCACCCACCGCCGGCAGATCCGCGAACCCCGCGGTCGACGGCGATCCCCCCGCCAACGCCCTCGCCGGGGCCGAGCTCACCCCAGGTGCCCGTGTCCTTGCAGGAGCCGAATGTGCTGATCCGCCCGCTGATCAACTCCGACCTCGCCGGCCTCGACCGTCTACGGACGCGGTGGGAGACGGCACGCCGTACGATCGGCGGCGACCGCACGCTCCCGTACCCACTCCGCCTGCTCGACGGGCCGCGCGACGCAGACATGAACCTCTTGATCGCGCTCCGCGACCTGCCGCGCGGGTCGAGCGTTGGACTCCTGTTCGGCGTCGTCGATCATCCGGGGATGCCCCTCTGCCCGATGAGCCGCCTCGAAACCCAGCTCGCGTGGGAACGGGTCGAGGAGACCCTCAACCGGTGCAAGCACGGCCTGCGCGTCGACCGCACCGCTTTCGCGCTCCGCCCCGACGTGGTTGGGGACCGCGTGTACGTCGAGCGGCCCCGCCACGTCGAGGACTACCTGTGGGTCGACGAGGAGGTCGACGGCGAGGACGTGGAAGACGAGCCCTGGGACGACGACAGCGATGAGGAGGAGAACGACGACATGGATGAGGAAGGCGGGGATGAGCACGTGGAGCCAGTGTTCGTGCTCCTCCTCGTTGTGACGTCGGTCACGACGTCAGTATAGAGGCTGCGCGCGACTGCGGGCGGAAGCGGCCGCTCGAAACCCACGCGCTGGCGAAGAAGTGGATCGCGGAGGCCGAGGGTGCTGGCGTTCTTCGGCGGCTCGGCGAAATACGACCGCGTCCGGTAGGCCCGGACAGCCACGGCCGAATCCTTGGGAGTCATTAACCGCCCATCGTAATGCCAATCTCCTTGTGCAACCGCGCAATGCCGGGGCTTGGACCCCTAAGGCCCTCAAGGAGCGAGAACAGCTCGCGCCACACGTCGCGTCCGGTGAAGGCCGGGAGCGGCTTCTTTGCCCCGACCAATCGCTGCGCCCAGCTTAAAGGCGTTCGTTCGATGCAGTCGACGTGGTGTCGCACTGCGAACAATACGTTGAGGACAGTACTTCCCGCGTCCCATGCGTGAAGTTCACTTGTCAACGCCCTCCGCACATAACTGTACACCATCATGTCCGCGCCGTACACATACCGGTGCGTGGCCGCAGGGTCCATGGGAACAGCCATCTCTGAGATTCGACTGGCGACAGTACTGTTTGAACTCTCGAACTGCATTCCCACCAGTATTGGACAGAGATCTCGTCGACCCACCAGGGTGACTGCCATCGGGAGGAAGGACCCGAGCAAGGCGTTCCGGATCGCAAGGCGGCGCCCCATCTGAAGCTCGGGGGATACGACAGACTGGGCCAAATACCTTGGTAGTTCATCATAGAGAGCCCGCATCAGTGGCGTGCCTCCCGCAAAGTGCGCCCACTCCTCCAAGTTCACTAATAGCAGTCGTAGGAAATGCGATAGGACGGGGCAAACGTCAGGCGTAAACGTCCTCCACTTGCAATGTGGACAGGGATACGCGCCCGCTTGAACGACGTTGGTCGAAGTTCGAGTGCCGTGCATCTCCCTGAACCGTTCGAATCCGGCGGCCTCGCAGCCTGGACATCGCGTAGAGTCGAGTTCGCTCATCTTGGTCGCCGGGGCATGCAACGCATGGGTATCGCTGTGGTGACGGCCTGCCTATCGCCATCTCCACGATTAAGGGAACGTGTAGACCGAGATTCCGAGTGGACTGACAACCGCTGGGTCTTCGAGCGCGCAGGAGAGGATCCTCGTGCGGCTGCTACGATGGCGTGACTCCCGAGCGCCTACTCGTCGTCCTGCCCCTCGCCGGCCCCGACGCCGGACGGACTCGCGAACGGCTCAGGGTCGAAGCGCCACAGCTTCACCGCCTGCTCCTTGAGCCCGATCTGGTGTTGCACCAGGAGGTTGACGAGTTCCTCGCCATCGATGAGTTGTAGGGCGTACGTGCCTTTCTCGAAGGCGGCATCGCGAGCCCCTTTGCTGAACGACGCGGTCGTGATGATCGTTCCCCGCTGGGCAGACCACCGGTGCAGGGAACCGCGGAGCGCGTCCAGAACCGGCCTCCCGACGTTCCCCTGCTGCCGTTTCGCCTGGATTACCTCCGTCACAGGGGTGATCCCGACCTTGATCCGACCCACCACGTCGATGCCTCGGTCTCCGGACGGGGGGGTCACCTCCACGTCGAAGTAGCCCATCGCGTCCAGGAGCCGCTTGATCAGGTGCTCGAACGCCGTGTGGTGCATACTGGAAACCGCTGCGCGAATCCGCTCCCGAATGCGCTGCTGCTGTTCGTTGATCTCGCGGATGAGTTCGAACAGCTCGTCCTGGTCCTCCGGGCTGTCGTCCTCGACGAGCGCCTGCGCCTCCTGCTCAAGCCATGAGAGACCGGCGGGCGTGACCCCGTAGGCTTGGCCGTTTCGCAGCACGAGCCCACGCTCAGCGAGGTTCCCGAGACGGCTCCCCAGGGAGACTCGGACGGTCGCCTCGGAACGGAGGCCCGTCTGCTTCGCACACCACTCGGTGTACGGCCCGAGGAGCTCGCCCGCGCGAGCCGGACCGAACTGGGCGACGAGGGCAAGCACACGCGCGACGCCCTCGGCCGCGTCGAGGTGGCGAGTAACCAAACCCTGCGGCTCGGAGAGGAAGCCCTTTCCGCTTGGCGTGCACCGGAGGACCCCGTCGTCTCCCTCTTCGACGAGGTCGCACCGGCTCGCCAAGCTCGCACACTCCGCGACGTAGCGGGGGTTCAGCGTCTTCCCGCTCACGGTCCAGAGGGCGAGGCCCATTGCCTTCGCCTCGCCGTCCAGCTCTTTGTGGAGCCACGCGTCGGGCTGCGTGAAGTCCTTACCCTCGCCGCGAAGCGCCCGGATCGCGACGCGGAGCGCCGTGAGGTTCTCGCGCGGCTTCCCGTCGACTGCGGTCAGAAAGCCACGGAGCGCCGTCCACGTGGGGAGGTGCGTCCCCCGGGCGCTCAGCTCGGGCGCGGGCTCTGGCTGGAGCCCCCAGGCCGCGAGCCCGAACACCCCAGGCTTCAGCCTGACGAACATGCTCTTCTCGCCGTGCCGTTGAATGTCGACGGCGACGCGGGCGTTCAGCGTCTCTGCCGGTGTCGCACCCGTCGTCTGGAGGAGGCCCGCAGAGAGCGCGCGCTGCGTGATGTCCCGGTAGTGTAGAGGCGCACCCGCTTGGGTGAGCACTGTTCGGGCGGCCTCCGCGAAGGTCGTCGGGCCGGTGGGCGTTGCAGGAATCACGCCGCACCTCCGAGATCGCCCAGGATCTCCTCGATCTGCTCCAACGCGCTTCGCAGATCCTCCGCGATCTCCTGGGCGATCACGTCGGGGTCGGGCAGGCTGTCGGCGTCGAGCAGGCTCTCGTCCTTCAGCCAGAACACGTCCAGCGAGCACTTGTCCCGCGCCGTGAGCTCTTCGTAGCTGTACGGGCGCCACCGGCCCGTCGGGTTCTCGGAGGACCACGTCGCACTCCGCTCCCCGACCGCACCGGGCTTATAGAGCGACACGAACTCGTCGAGATCGGCGCGCTTCAGCGGGTTGGTCTTGAGCGTAAAGTGCTGGTTCGTTCGCAGGTCGTAGACCCACACCTGCCGCGTCCAGGGCGACGGGCTTGCTCCCTTCCGGTCGAAGAAGAGCACGTTCGCCTTCACGCCCTGGGCGTAGAAGATCCCTGTCGGGAGCCGCAGGATCGTGTGCACGTTGCACTCGGCGAGCAGGCGCCGGCGGATCGTCTCCCCCGCGCCGCCCTCGAAGAGCACGTTGTCAGGGAGCACCACTGCTGCGCGCCCGTGGATCTTCAGCAGGGACTTCACGTGCTGGACGAAGTTGAGCTGCTTGTTCGTCGTGGAGGCCCAGAAGTCCCCGCGCTCGTAGCTGATCGACTCACGCTCCGTGTCCCCGTCCTCGCCGACTACCAGGATCGAGCTCTTCCGCCCGAAGGGGGGATTCGTGAGGACCACGTCGTACCGGGCGTTCCCGATCTCCCGGAGGGCGTCGTCGGTGTGCACGGGCAGGCGGCGATCGATCTCCGCGTCCGCCTCCTCCTCGCTCTTCCCTGCGGCGATGAGCTTCCCGCGGATGGCGCCCAGCTCCTGGGGCGTCGGCCCGACGTTGTGCAGCAGGAGGTTCATCGCGCACAACCGCGTGACGCCCTGCACGATTTCGTTGCCGCGGAGGGCGTTGAGGCGGAGATGCTCGCGCTGCTCCCGGTCCAGGCTCGGGTGTTCGTGTGTGAGCCAGTGGTGCGCCGCGAGGAGGAATCCGCCGGTGCCGCAGGCCGGGTCGATGATCGTCTCCCCCGGCTTCGGGGCGATGCAGGCCACCATCGCGTCGATCAGCGCCCGCGGGGTGAAGTACTGCCCCGCGCCGCTCTTCGTGTCCTGGGCGTTCCGCTCGAGCAGCCCCTCGTAGGCGTCGCCCTTGATGTCGACTCCGACGGTGACCCACTGCTCCTTGTCAATCAGGTCGCTCACGAGCCGCTTCAGCTTCGCGGGGTCCTGGATCTTGTTCTGCGCCTTGCGGAACACGAGGCCGAGTAGGCCGTGCTGCCGCCCCAGGTGCTCCAGGACGCCGCGGTAGTGCCGCTCCAAGGCGACGCCGTCCCGCGATGCGAGGCTCGGCCAGTCGTACCCTTCCGGCACGGGCGAGGGCCGCGACCATGGCGGCTTGGTCTGCTCGTCGGCCATCTTCAGGAAGAGCAGGTAGGTGAGCTGCTCCAGGTAGTCGCCGTAGGAGAGCCCGTCGTCGCGAAGGACGTTGCAGTAGCTCCAGAGCTTGTTGACGATGCGGTTGGCTTCAGCGCTCATGGGCGGCACGTTCCAGAAGGGTGCGAAGGGTATGGTAGGGGGTTGCGCCGCGCTCCCAGGCGCAGCCCGTCACCCGCCCGAGCCAGTCGTGCAGGGCGGACGGGGGGCCCAGCGCGTCGAGTTCGGCGGCCGGTAAGGACGTAGGGTGGCAGGGGCTCCAGTCGCCGAGCGAGCGCACCCTGGAGAGGTACTCGGCGTTGTCCCCCGGGCCTACGAGGAGCAGCCGGCCTTGCAGGTCGGCGGGCACCTCGCCCGACCTCTCGCGGAGAAGCCGTGCAGTGTGGATCCACCCAAGCGAGAACTGCCACGCACCTCCCTTCCCCGGGGCGTAGACATCCCGCCAGACCGAAAGCGGTGTGTCCTTGGGCCACTCGTAGGTGGCGCCCGCAGGCGCGTCGGCGCCATCGAAGGCCCAGCGTACGAGCTCGCGAACGACCGCCCCGGAGAGGTAGCCCTCCCACTTACGGTTGGCGGGCGGGAGCTCCCCATAGAACGTGGCGCAGAAGTTGAGGATCTTCGCCTCGTGGAGCACCGCATCGTCCGCGGGGGCGATCCAGACCTCTACCGGGAGCTCCCACGTTTCGTGCGCGAGCCAGTGGGGGCACAGGGCCCGCCTTGTTTGCTGGAGAGCGTGGCTGGCCGAGTGGGTTCCGTCGAACAGGGAGCGCGGCCGGTTGGAGTAGCCCATCCCCACGTAGAGCAGGCGGCTCGTCGAGCCGTTGGCGCGGTGGATCGGACGATCGGCGGTCGCGACGGCGTAGACGAAGTAGCCGCGGGCCGGGACGTCCGAGAGGCGGTCGGTCGCGATGGTCCAATCCGCGCGGAGCAGGCCGGGGATTGCCGTCAGGTTAGTCGGAAACCAATCACGTTCGTCACGCATTTGCGCGGGTCTCGGCAGGCACGAGCCGTCCCTCGAACGCTCGCTTCAGGATCGACTGCCGGAGGCGCTTGCAGCGGGCGAGGTTTGTGTCGATCGTGGTGTCGAGGGCGTCGAGGACGGAGAGGCGGCGGTCCACTTCAGCGGCGATCCGTCCCTGCTCGGCACGGGGCGGGACGGGCACAGGAAATGCTCTCACCTGAGCCTCGGAGATGTGCGGCACGCCTCCACCTCTCACTTCCCCTTCGAGGTGAGCCACAAAGGCTGGCGAGCGGAGGTTGGCCAGGAAGTAGCGCAGTTCGACTCGCGGTCGTAACCTCAAGACTCGCTGGACCAGCAGCGCGGGGAGATCCGAGGTCGCGACCACGGCCAGCTTCAAGCCAGTTGAGATGACAGGGCGGTCCATCGCCAGCACAATGTCCCGCGCTGCCAGTTGCAGGCTCTCGTGTTCCGCCAGCGCATGGGGCGCGATGCACCTGCGACGGTCACCCCAACGCAGCGAGCCGTGGCCAATGTTGTCCCCTCGAAGGAGGTTCACACCTTCATCCGTGAAATCCCCGCTCTTGAAGGCATGTCCCGCCTGCGACTCGGCCACCTGCCCTATCGTCGCCCAGGTCCAGCCCTTCGGCAGCGGGGGCAACTCCTCCCTTTCGGGCCCCACAGGCTCGTGGTACCTGCCGCACCCCCCGCTTCTTGCCCATGCCGCCTTCCGCTCCGCGAGGATGCGCTCGACCAGCACCGACGCGGGCTCATAGTCGCGGCCTTCGGAGCGTGCGAGTTCCGCTTCGGTGGGTACGAGGCGGCCCTCGACGGCGGCCTTGAGAACGCTGGCGCGAGCGTGCCTCACGTTCGCGTTGGCACGGGTCAGCGACGCGACAGCAGCGTCGAGGCGGGAGAAGTAGGTCTCTATCGCCGCGACCGTCTGATCCTGAACGGCTCGGCTCGGCACGGGAACCGGGAGTTCGCGGATTGCTCCCATGTTGATCCGCAAACGCCCCACGCCGTGACTGTGATTCTCAGCGTTCTTCCTGCCGATCGGGCTGTTGAGCCAATGCATCACAAAGCGCCGGTTCAGCTCGCCTTTAGGCCGGAAGCGAATGCAGTCCGCCTTCACGATAGCCGGTAGGATCGAGGTCGGAACTTCGCAACATCGACCTATAGGCTCGGCGAGCGCCGCAATGAGGAGGTCGCCCTCGAAGAGCCGGTGGCGACCAAGGTCGGTGGCGTGCTTGGGGCTCACGAACGAACGGTCGTCGTGCTTGAACTCGCCCACCCCGAGGTTTCCCAGCCGCACGACGCGCACGCCACTGTCTGTGTAATGCTCGCTCTTCAGCTTGCTGCCAAACGGACCGTCCGTGAGGGAGTTCGGCTCACTGGCGACAACCTCCTCAAGGGTCTTCCAAGGCCAGTCAGTCACGCTCCCACCGCCACATTCAACTCGTCCACAATCCCCTCCAGCTCGTCTCCAAACAGCGACCACGCCTTCCCGAGCCCGCCCCGCTCCGCGAACGGCATGTCATCCAGGTCGTCCTTCTGCACTTCCAGGTCCACCACGATTCGGTCACGGATCAGCTCCAGCCATCCCATCTGCTCCGGCGTGAACCGCCGACCGCGGTTCGCCTGCTGCTGAAGCCAGCCATCGAACCGCTCCTGCGCCTGCTCGGCGTACGACACCAGCTCAGCATCCACCCCGAGCGCGTGCCGCACGAGGCTGATCAGGTCCGTCATCACCTTGCCCTTGCTCGCCCCACGCACCCGCCCGCTCTCCACGCGCTCGTAGGCCGCCCAGAGCGACTCGCTCGTCCACTGGCGCGGCGGGCGCTTGATGTCCCCGGCGAGCTCGACGAGCTGCTTGCGGGTGAGCCGCTGCGCGTAGGGGCGCTCGTAGAGGACCTGGAGGGCTTCGAGCTCCTCGCGGTGGTCTGCGCAGTACGCCTTGAAGGCGCTCACGAGCTCCTTCGCTGCGTCGTGGTCAATCGTGAGATCCGGGCGCCAGCGCGCCGCCGTCGCGGTGTCGACCGAGCCGTCGTCGAGCGTGACCTCCTGTCGCTTCCGGACGGTCTGGATGACCTCACACAGGGTCGGGTTGTAGGCGAGAACGGCGACGCCCTCCTCCCGCAACAACGCCTGCGCGGAATGGATCTGCTCTTCGGTGGGCTCGACGCCCTCGGGCAGGGAGAAGATCGCCCGCGCCCGCTCCGCCTCCCGGTCGGGGTCGATCGCGTCGAGCAGGCCCTGCACGATCTCGCGGAGCGACGCCCCGCCGCTCGCGCGCTCGATAGTCTCCTTGTCCGCGTCCGAGAGCCGCCGGTCGATCCGGTCCAGCCGAGCAGCGAGGGTGGAGATCACGTCCTCGCTCCGGTTCCCAGCGCGGACGAGCTCCAGGAGCTGGTCGAACGACAGGGTGCGTTCTCGATCGATCGGCGGGTCGACCTTGTCGCTCTCCGTGACGCCCACGCAGTCCACCACCACGAAGTGCGTCTTGACCTGCGCGTCGCGCGTGACCCCCTGGAAGTCGGCGTCCGGCATTACCCGCACCCCGCGGCCCTTCATTTGCTCGAAGAGGGCGCGCGACTTCACGGTCCGCATGAAGACGACGCACTCCAGCGGCTTGATGTCCGTGCCGGTCGCGATCATGTCGACGGTCACCGCGATTCGCGGCTCGTAGCTGTTGCGGAACGCTTGGATCACCTCTTCGGGGCGGTGCGAGGCCGACTTCCGCTTCGCGTCCCCGAGCGCGCGCTCGGGCTTGTAGGTGATCTTCACCGCCTGGGTGTTCGACAGGCCCCACAGCTCGCGGAGCTCGCGGAGGATGTCCTCGGCGTGGTCGTCATTCTTCGCGAAGATGAGCGTCTTCGGGATCTCACTCCGCCCCGGAAAGATCTCCGTGAAGAGCTTCGCGCGGAAGGTCTTGAGGACCGTGCGGATCTGGTCGAGGACGACGACGCTCCGGTCGAGCTGGCTCGCGGCGTAGGTCTCGTCCGTGTCGAGGCGCTCCCACCGCACCTCGCGCGTCTGGCGGTCGCGTCGGCCGACGATCGTGTCGGGCTCGGCAACGAGCATGACGCCGCCGTCCGTGATGGCCGTGCGGATCTCGTACACGTTGTACGGGACGTTTACCTTGTCCCGGACGGCGTGCTCGTGCCGGTACTCGCTCACGACGTTCTGGCGGAAGAATGCGTAGGTGTGCTTCGCCGGGGTGGCCGTGAGGCCGATCAGCGACGCGTCGAAGTATTCGAGCACCTGACGCCACAGGCTGTAGATCGAGCGGTGGCACTCGTCGACGACCACCACGTCGAAGAACTCCGGGGGCAAGCGGTCGTTGTAGACGACGGGCGGGGGCTCGCGCACAAGGGCGGCGCCGTGGCCGTCGAAGGCCGAGCCCTCCTCCAGGTCGTCGTCGAACGTCTCGTCACCGCGGAGGATGCTGTACAGCCGCTGGATCGTCGTGATGACCACCTTGTTCACGGGGTCGATCACGTTGTGGGTCAGGTTCACGACGTTGTACAGCTCGGAGAACTTTCGGCCGTCGTCCGGCGTCGAGTACGACTGGAACTCCTTGAGGGCCTGCCGCCCGAGGTTCCCGCGGTCGACCACGAAGAGCACGCGCCGCGCGCCGCCCTCGCGGATCAACCGGTAGACCGCCGAGATGGCCGTGAAGGTCTTCCCGGAGCCCGTCGCCATCTGGATGAGCGCGCGCGGCTTCCCCTCGCGGACGCTGGCCTCCAGGTTCTCGACCGCGCGAATCTGTGCCGGCCACATTCCCGTCGTGTTCAGCGCCGGCGCGAGGCCCATCCGGCCCTGGAGCGTCGCGGCCGGCGGCGCGTCGGGCCGGCCCTGCCGGCGGTGCACCTCGGCGTCGAGCCACGTTTGGAGGGTCTCGGGGCGGTGGAACGAGAACACCGGCCGGGCCCGGGCGATGGGGTCGAGCCCGTTCGTGAACCACGTCTCGACGCCCGTGCTCTCGTACAGGAACGGCAGAGGGCGCACGGGGACCTGGAGCGGCCGGGGCGCGCGCGCCGCGTAGTCGCGCGTCTGCGCCTCGATGCTGGAGAGCGTCACGCCCGCGCGCTTCGCTTCCAGCACGCCGACGAGCTGGTTCCGCAGGAAGAGAAGGTAGTCCGCCGGCCCGCCGCTCGTTTGGAACTCCCGCACGGCGACGCCCGGGGCGGCCGCGAGGTTGAGCTCCGCGCGGTCCTGGACGGCCCAGCCCGCCGCGGTCAGCTTCGCGTCGATCTGCTGGCGGGCGAGTTGCTCGGGGTGGAGGTCGGGCGGGGTGAGAGGCATGGCGGGGACGAAGGGTAGCGCAGATGAGATGCGATCGGGCCGCCGAGGCGTGAACGGGTGCCTCGTACGGTCTGGGCGCGCAAGCAGGGGCGGACGGTGCGATGCAGCACTCGCGCTGTGGACGGTGCGGCCCCCATCTGTTACAGATTGTGTAACACATGGAGCCCCTCATGGCGTCGCCTGTCATCCGCATCCGCTCTGACCTCGACGACTACGTCAACACCGAGGCTGCTCGCCACGGCGTCACCCCTGCTGACTTCGTGAACGGCGTACTGGACGCGTTCCGGTTCATCGAGCCCCGCGCCCCGATGGGCCTGCTGCCGGCGACGCGCGAGTGGATGTTCAAGTACGTCGGCCAGTCGATCGCACTGCTGGTGGCGCGGCCCGGTGAACATCGCGTGATCGCCGCCGGGCGCATTCCGGACGCCGAGGCGATCGGGCAGACGACAATCCGCCTGGAAGCGCAGTTCGGCGCGGGGGCGCGTCGGTTCCTCACGCCGCTGGCGTGGGTTGAAGACTACCGCCTCCTCATTCAGCCGCGGTCCGACCTGCGCGCGTACGTCAACCAGATGGAGGGGTGGGGTGTCGGCGTGCACCACCTCGCTCACGAGATGCTCGGCTGACGGCAGGGCCCGCCCGTGAGCACACCTTCCTCCGCCAAGAACCCGTCGTGACTCGCGCCCCTTCTCCGCCGCTCGCCCGCGTGCTATCCATCGGCGCATGTCGGATCTCCTCGCGAGGTTTCTCGATCCCGAAGGGGGCCGGCGCCGCCTGCTCGATCTTCTCCTTCGCCAGCCCGTCGTGGGGAACACCCTCGCCCTCGCGTCCGCCCTCGCCGAGAGCTCTCAACTCCTCTCGTACCGGACGGGGGAGACCCTCATCCAGGATGGCGGCGCCGACACGGACATCCACCTGATCCTCGTGGGCGAGACGGTGGTGGAGGTCCGCGGTCGGCCGGTTGCAACGCGCGTGGCGGGCCAACACGTGGGCGAACTGGCGCTGATCGACACGTCTCAGCCGAGGAGCGCGACGGTGCGCGCCACGAAAGAATGCGTGATCGCGCGCGTCCCCGAAGCGGCGTTCTCTGCCATCGCCGAGCAGCATCCGGACCTGTGGCGCCGTCTCGCTGTCGAACTGGGCGACCGCCTTCGCCAACGCGCCCGAGCGATCGTCCCGCCTCGTGAACGGCCAGAGGTCTTCGTGGGCTCCTGCTCAACCCCGGGCGCGCTCGACCTTGCGCGGGCCCTCCAGGGGGCTTTCGGGCACGAGCCATGGACGACGCGGGTCTGGACCGATGGCACCTTTGCCGCGGGCGCCACGCCGATCGAGGCGTTGATGTCTCAGCTCGACACCCTGGACTTCGGCATCCTCGTCGTGACCCCCGACGACCTTGTTGTGACGCCCGACGGCTTGCTTTGGAGCCCGCGAGACAACGTGGTGTTCGAGTTGGGCCTCCTCATGGGGCGGCTCGGTCGCGAGCGGACCTTCGTACTGCGCCTTCGGGGTGGCCCCGAGGTGAAGCTCCCGTCCGATCTTGCTGGTGTCATTCCCCTCGAAGTCGCGCCGGGCGACCCCGGCTCGTTACGGGCAAGGATTGGCCCGGCGGCTCACGAGATTCGCGAAACAATCCGGCGACTTGGTGGCCGGTAAGGAGGCAGATATGTCGTTGAGTGATGATCTGAACGCGGAAGTCGGCAAGATCCTACGTGAGTCGTGGAGCGTGCAGGAGGGCCGCGTCGTGCCGGACACGCCTGACATCCAGCTCGGCAACCACGCCATCAAGCTCCGGGCGACGGTGCTGTACGCCGACCTCGCCGACTCCACGGGGCTCGTCAGCTCCCAGCCCGCCACGGTCGCGGCGGCCGCCTACAAATGCTATCTGAACTGCGCATGCCGGGTGATCAAGGCCGGCCGCGGAGAGATCACGGCCTTCGATGGGGATCGCGTCATGGCGGTGTTCCTGGGCGATGACCAGTGCACCCGCGCGATGCGGGTGGGGCTCCAGATCAACCATGCTGTGGTGAAGATCATCAACCCGCGAATCCGCGAGATCCGCGGCGCCGCGGCGTTCGAGCTGAAGCAGGCCGTAGGGATCGACACGGGCGAACTGCTCGTCGCGCGCACCGGCATCCGCGGAGCGAACGACCTCGTTTGGGTTGGCCCTGCGGCGAACGTCGCGGCAAAGCTCTGCGCCCAGCGCAGCGGAGGGCTGGCTTCCTGGGTGACAAAGGCCGTCTACGACAAGGCTGACGCGGGCGTGAAGACCAGCGAAGGCCGCCCGATCTGGGAGCCGCGGACGTGGGCGGAGCGAGGGAACGCGTCCGTGTACGCCTCGGGATGGACCTCCGCGCCGTAGCCCAGCGCGCCGCCACGGCCGCCCGGGTCCGGCCGCATCGCGGGCCACGGCCGTGCCGCCGGCTTGCCGCGCCGAAGACTTCCGCCGCAGCGACTCCCGTCGGTTGAATGCCGTCGGGAACTCCGCGTAGAGGGCGGATACCCGGACGGACCCATGAGCCTTGAGGCACTCCTCGACGATTCCGAGATCCGCTCCTACCTGCGTCCGCTGATCCAGCCTCATCGACTCGGGCCGGACTGGAAGCTCACCGTCCCACCGATCGCGAAGTACCAGCCCCGCATAGGGACGGCGTTCGACTACGCCCTGCGCTTCGGTCTTGCCGCCCGTGGCGTCGGCACTCCCCGGGAGCGCACGGTAGCCGAGAGCGCCGTGGCGCGGCACAAGCTCACTCCCGAGGTCGGCCGCCGCGTCGTGGACGCATTGGCCGTGCTTCGGGCACTTCAGCCCGGGCCGGGCTTGCCCGCCGAGGCCGCTGGCGCTTGCATCGTCCTCGCCGGCTTCGACGTCCTGTTCCGCGCCGCACGGGCGGACGAGATCGAGCGCGAGCCCCTGCCCGAGGAGGTCGCCGACGTGCAGAGCCTCTACGCCGCTGTCCCGTGGTCGACCTTCCAGGACGCCCACCGCGTCTACTTGAACCCGCACCTTGGTGAGGGGTCGGTGCTGGTCGGCGGCGCGGATCCCGACATCGTGATCGACAGCGTGCTCGTGGACGTGAAGACCACCAAGGAGATCAAGGCCGGCGCAGAGTACCTCCGGCAGGTTGCCTGCTACGCCCTCCTTGCGAACGCCCACGGGATCAACGGCGACCCCAACACCCGCGGCAGCATCGACGAGGTGGGAATCTACTTCTCGCGCGCGGCGCGCCTCTTCCGGGTGCCCCTCGAAGAGGTGATCGAGCGCCGACACCACGAGGGGGTGCTCGCCACGTTGACGAGCAGGTGGGCGCAGATGGCTCGGGTTGGCCGGACCCGGACTCCCCGGGCGTAGCCGGCTCCCTCAACGCGCCGCCCGCTCCACGGTCAAACCTCTGAGGCCATCGCGCCGAGAAGGGCCCCAAGCAGGTATCGGCCGCCCTGCCGCCATCGCGCGAACATCCAGACGCCGGCAAGTTGGCCCGGTTCAATGCCCTGGTCGCGCCACGCTTCACCGATCTTTGGATCGTGGCGCAGATTCCTGTCGGCGTCAGCCAACGTCCACGTGGCGTGATTGGCCGTCTCCGACATCGCCGGATCCAGCACGCGCAGCTCCTCGGCGGTGTGTGCGACACCCTCCTGCCCCGGGTGCACGACCACGAAGTGCGACGCAAACGCGTCGCTCCAGGTCCCGATCTTGAGCATGACAGCGAAGTCGGCCCGGGTGGTGGGCGGAAGCCGCAGGTACGCCTGGAGCAGCGCGCAGTCCGCCACGAAGTTTCGACCTCGCCGGCCCCAACCATCGCGCCCCGACAGGTAGTCTTCCTTGCAGGCGAGTTGCACCTCGCCTTTGCTCACATCGCTCACGAGGTCGGCGTACAACGTGACCATGGAGATGCCGGATGGGTGCGAGAAGCCCTCGCTCACCGCGGCCGCCAGCACCGACTGCGGGTTCCACGCCTGCTCGGCGTCAGGATCCAACCAGCGGAGGATCATCGCGAGGGAGGTGATCATGCACCCGTCGCTGCCGATGGTTGCGTTGCCCCGGCTGTGGGGAGGCATCAAGTCAGCGGCGTCCTCGGGGACCACTCCGCCGGCCGCGGCCGCCGCCGCGACGAGTGCTCGGTTCCACATGACCTCACCGCGCCAGCGTTTGTCGTCCTGCCGGAAGTGCGTCACGCGCATGGTCGCTCCTCGTGCGCCGACAGCGCGTCACGTTGCGCAGCAGATTGCCGCCTGATCGAATACCACGAGCGGCGCGTACGGGCGCGGTAGGGGCTCGCACTGGCCGGAGACGCGCGGGCCAACGCACCCGCGACGGGTCAGCCTCCTGCCCGGCACCGCGCGCTTCCCGCCTCGCCCGATTGACGGGGCGTCAGCTCGGCACCGGGGCGAAGTAGTCGATGGCGTAGTCGTAGATGAACGGCGTGACCACGTAGGTGAGGTTCGGGTCCTCCTCGGGCTCCAGCGAGCTCCACCGCGACCATCAGCGTCGCCGCGGCTGAGGCATGCTCGCGTGCATGCGACCCATCCAAGCCTGTCCGTTGACGCTACCGCGTCAGCGGCTCGGGGTGCACGCAGCGGGGCGCAGGAAGAAATCTTTCTTGATCTCATGAATTCGAATTCTTAGCTGTGAAGCTCGATAATCTCGTGCGCCCCTTTGCGCAGCATCTGGAACTCCAAATTGCACACTTAGAATCCCCGCAATCGGGCGGCGAGCGTGCCACTCCACGGAGGCGCCGGATTTCGCGGCGGAGAACCAGGAAAGATAGGCGAGAGCGCGAAGTGGCTCGTCGACGCGCATCCGGCGTTGCAACTGGATTCTCCACAATCAGGGAATCGCGTAGCAGTCGACCCGTATCCCTCGACAATGCGGGTTGCAGGCCGAATCAGGGCGACGTAGGGTGACAGTGCTTCGGCGGCGTGGGAGTAGCTCCCCACGTCGGGACAGCGGCGGACATCCCGTCTGCCGCTGTCCCGCCCGTCGAGCCGGGAGGGCCGATGGCGTCGAGGAGCGAGTCTCTACAACGGATGCGTGAGCGTGGGTGCGCGGCGATTGAAGCCGCCGCGCCGCTGCTGATCGCCACGCCGCCTGTCCAGCGTCGGTGCAAGTTTCTCGGCATCCGCTGGATGCTCGTCGCGACGGCCACGGCCATCGGCATACCGTGCGTCCTCGCAGTGGGCATGGGCGAGGCTCCGCCGCAGGCGCTGTGGAACCCCAGCTTACACGTCGTCCTGCTCGACCAGCGCCCACCCCGGCGGGCCCCACGTCCGCGCGTGGAACGTGTGGAGAGCGTCGGCGAGCCCGACGCCGCCGCCTTCCTCGACGCGCTGTTCTCGCCAGCGGAACGGCAGGCCCTGCTCTTCGGAGGTGCATCGTGACCCTCGCCATCGCCTACTACCGCTGTTCCGACCCGCGCCAGGATCGATCCGTTGGGGATCAGGGCAAGGAGGCCCGTGAACGCGCCCAGCGCGACGGCTACCGGCTGGTGCGGGAGTTCGCCGAGCCCGGTCGCTCCGCGAAGGGTGGCAAGATCAAGCGCCGCGTCGAGTTCCTGAAGATGCTCGCCTACATCGAAAGCGGTGAGGCGAAACGCGATGGCGTCAAAGCTGTGTTCTTCTGGAAGCTCAACCGGATCGCTCGCAGCGTCGTGCACATCAGCAAGTTCGTTAGGGCCGTCACCGAGCAGGGGATTCGTCTGATTTCCCTGACCGAGGATCTCGACCAGCAATCGAAGTCCGGGCGGCTGCTGCTCAACATCACGGCGGCGATCGACGAGTTCTTCATCGACAGCCTCGGCGAGGACGTCGGTCGAGGGATGCGCGGCGCCGCTGAGGAGGGCCGATGGACGTGCGGGAGGCCCCCGTTCGGCTACCGGGTCGAGCATGACATTGCCGGCCACGCCGGGCGCCTCACGGTAGTCCCAGCCGAGGCCGAGATCATCCGAATCGTGTTCGCGCTCTACGAGGGCGGCGACGGCGACAAGGAGGTTGCCAGGATCCTCACGGAAGACCGGGGTGTCACGCCTCCAGGCAGCGCCGCGGCCTGGGTGGCGAAGGCCGTTGCGGACATCCTCACGAACCCGGTCTACGCCGGCCGCATCGTGTACGGGGGGGAGACGCGCTGTGAGCATGCTCACGAGGCCATCATCGCGCCCGAGCGGTGGGACCGAGTCCAGGCGCTCCGTCGCTCCCGCTACCGCGAACGTGTGCGGGGGAATCCGACAACGACCGGCGGACGAGGGGCGTTTCTCCCGTGGCTCCGGTGTGGGCAGTGCGGCGGCGGAATGCACGTCCAGCACGGCATCGAAGACCGCTTCCACTACGGGTGTCGCACCCGCACCCGACGGAAGGCCGCGTGCGTCGGCATCAACGTGCGCGTGGACCTCTTCGACTCCCTGGTCAGCGCCCGCATCATCGAGGACGTGCTGACGGACGGCGCCCTCCAGGCCGCGGCGGATCGCTGGCGGGCCTCACTGGAGGGCGACGGGCGGCACGAGCTTACAACGCAGCGTACGGCCATCGAGGCCCGGATCGCAGAAGCGGACCGAGCGATTCGGCGGACGGTCGCTCTGGTGTCGGGCGGGACTTTAGAGGCAAGAGATGTGGCGGATGAGCTCAAACTGCGCCGAGCTGCGCGTCGGGCTGCCGAGGACGAACTCGCTCTGCTACCGGTGCCTCTTCCCCTCTCTGCCGCGACGGGCACGGACATCGCCGCCTTCCGGTCCCGTCTGATCTCGGCTCTGGCGGACAAGCCCGTCCCGGCCCAGCGCGTTGCGATGGCCACCTTGATTTCCTCGATCACGTTGACCCCCGGTGTGGCCGTCCTCAAGTATCGGCCTCGGTTCGGCAACGTGCAGAATCCCGAGGTTGCCCCCCACGGCGGGCCGAATGGATCATGGTGACAATAGCCGTGGGTGATCTTCACGCCGCCGGGTGAGAGGGTGTTGGCCTCGTTGGCCGATCGCGCGGGGCTCGACGCCCCCTCATACAACAAGAAGAGCGAAAGCGGTACGCTCGCCGCACTGGGGTTCCAAGGGGATTTCGTGCCGCCTCACGCTGCGCACGTGGAGATCGCGCCCCTTTGGGGCCTCGCCTCGGGCGCGGAGGTCGGGGACGAAAATGGTGACGAGCGGCAGCTGTGATGACGTGAATGCGCCGACGGCTACAACACCTCGGATTGATCGCGCTCGAACGTCATGCGTACGACCAAGCCCTCGAGCGGTTGGGCGTAGGCCTCGCCTTCATGTTTGACCAACTCGCTCGGCGAGTCCTACACCATGGAGGAAGCGCCGGAGTTGCTCCCGATCCTGAACGCGGCATCGAGCCGCTTCTCGCTGGTGAAGGCGGAGGTCGAAGCGTCAGGGGGTAGAGGCCTAGGCAAGACGGTCCGTTTCTCTCCGGAGAGAGAGGTCATGGACAGAGGGTGGTCATCACCTCCGGATGACAGCAGCAGCGTGGAAGGGACTGCACGGATTCGCATGCGAAGGCACCAGGTTCGCATTCCTCCACGGCGCGGAGCAGCCATCGGTCCGAGTCGGACCCTGCCCGGACCGCGACTTCGAAGTCGCCTGTGGCGTGGGGCGTCAGCGCGACCGTCAGATCGCCATTGCAGGAGTCCGCCGGCTCGATCGTCGCCGCTCCGGCGGGCGTCACCGTGAACACGGTGTCCTGGTCCTCCACCGGCCTGAACTCCATTGTCCTGAGACAGTCGCCGAGTCCACCACAGTCCGCGATCCGGACGCGACGCCGCACGATGAGCTGGTGGGTCCCGGGCTTGATCGCCAAGGTCCAGCACTGGTGGTCGATGCAGCTCACGTCCGCGCGGGTGTTGCCGGCCGCGCACTCCTCCGCGGCGGGGGCCATGTCCAGTACACCCTCGACGCCATTCCCGGCGTCGTACTCCTTGACGCTCGCGCAAGCCGGAACGACCACGATGGCGACGACGCACTCGGCCAGCCGGATCATCCGAACCGTCATGCCCGGAAGATAGTCACCTGACGCCGTGGATCCGCTCGGTTGATCACGTCCCGCGGGTTTCGGGGGCGGAACCCTCGGCTGCGAAAAACGCCCCATCGCGATCGCGCGGATCGCTCCATCGTGATCACCCGGATCGGAGGATCGTGATCACTCGGATCGGACATCGTGATCACTGGGATCGGCCCATCGTGATCGCCTGGATCGGTCCATCGTGTCACGTTCGTCGTCGTCATCGCAAGGTGTACGCCGACGGGAGCGCAGCGACGCCGGAGTACCCGCCTCGTCTTCCTGGAGACGAGGTGGGCACAGAGAGGTGGGGGACCCTCACAGAGCTCCAACGGGAGCGGATCCGGCAGGCGGTCGGCGGGGTGTCGCCCTCAGATGGCCTGCGGGCGGAGTGCACCAACGCTCCGGAAACCCGCCTCGAGGTGGTCACCACGGTGGGAGGCGCGGAAGCCACGACGGCGTGGGTCGAATGCCATCCGTACCCAAACGGACTGCTCGACGCGGTCGTGGCGCTCGTCGTGGAACTGGAGCCGCCCGCTCCGACGTAGGCGAGCCCAACCGGGGCCCACCGCGAACCGACCCGGAGCACGCGATTCTGACGCCTTCACACCCGGTTTCGGGGCGCACGAATGTCCATGGAATCAATCTCCTCGTCCCATTGTCCCCGTGAACCCCAAGGCGGGCCAAACGGGGAGTGGTGATTAGAAGCGAACGTTCAACCAGTATCGGTGCGCGCTGAACCTTGGTGCAGGGGCGCCGGGCGAGGGCCCAGCGACGCTTCTCCGGCGCGGTCGACACCCACTGGCGCGTCGCGACGTGCGGCATCACCCGGTCGAGCGATCAGGCCGACCTCTCGGCCATCCGTCGGATGCCGCGGTGCGCCCCCACACGCACACCGCCCCCGCCTCAGGCTCCGAGCACGAACCGCAGCTCACCCTTCGGCGGCGCGGTTCCCTGCCGCGTGAACGCGACCACCAGGTCTTCGCGGGCGCGTTTGCGCGCGGCGGCGAGGTCCCCATGGCCCCCCTCCTCGAACGGACCGCGAAGGTTGAGGATCAGATCCGCGTCGTTGAGCCTGCGGATCTCCGCGATGCGATCGAGCACGTCGCCCTCGAAGTAGGTCTGGGTGACCAGCTCGCTCAGCCCCTTCCCGGTGACGCTCCAATGGAGGTGCGGTGGGCGGAACCAGCCCGGTCCGGCGGGGTATTCCCTTGGGACGATGGTGCGCACGTGAAACCGCCCGTCGGCGCCGGTGATCGCGTGGCCCCAATATCCGAAGGCGGAGTCGAGATCCTCGACGCTCACCGAGGAACGCTCGTTCTGGTGGTTGTAGTAGCCGTTCGCGTCCGCCTGCCAGATCGCCACGCGCGCCCCGGCGACCGGGGTGCACCCGGGCCCGAGCACGACGCCCGCCACCTCCACGAGCTGGCCCTGTGCAGGGCCTTTCGCGCCTGTCACCCTGGAGAGGTCGAGGTCGTGCTCGGCCACCGCGAGGCGCTCGCCCGGGTTGGGCTCGCCGCGGAGCACGGGCGCGTAGTCGAAGGGCTCGAAGGGGCCGGGGATGGCGGCGGTGGTGGGAAGATCACACGTGGCCGCGCCTGCCATGCGGGCGGCGACGAGGCTACCAACTCCAGCGACGAAGGCGCGACGGGTGTGCATCGGACGTCCTTAGAACCGTCGGGCCTGGGGCGCCAGGATCGCGACGGAAGCTGACGAAAGGCGGAGAGGCCAGGTTGTCTGCGGCATGGAACCCGCTGTGTCATCGAGCCGTCCGACACGGGAGCGGGGGCCGCCGCGTGACACCCGGCTGAGGGTAGAGGGCTCCGTCGGCGTCCGGCAGTTCTGACCGCCTGATCGAACTTCAGCCTTGAAAAGGCCGGCAATTGCGACCGAGGTCGTGGAGACCTCGACATCTGAGTCGAGTCCTGTCGCGCAAAGGCTCGGAATTGCGACTGAAGCCGGAGAAACCTCGACATCTGCCTCGAGTCCGGTCGCGAAACGGCGCAAAATTGCGACGGAAGTCGGGGGTGGTGTCGTGGTCACGTCGAGCTCGGTCGCGTGGCCCGGTTCGGGCAGACAGACAGCCCGCCCACGCACACGCGTGACACATCCGCCGACCCATCCGCCGACACATCCACCGATACATCTGCCGGACGCGCAAGCCGGGGCAGTGCGCTCTCCGGAAGCCGCGGCGCGGCCCCAGCTCCTGAGCGCCCCCTCCCCCCTCACCGCACCCCCTCCATCTCCGCCCACCTCCCCGCCGCCACCACCTCGTCGTCGCCCGCCGGCCCGAGCTCCGGGAGCGCCCGGCGCTCGATCGTGCCGCGCATCGTGTTCGCGACCCGCAGCTCGCCCCCCACGACCCGGAAGCGGAGCGGCCCGAGCGAGCCGTCGATGCCTCGCCAGGGCGGCACCCGCAGCGCCTCCATCGCGAGGCGGCCGGCCTCCTCGAGCGTGTCGCGGTCGAGCACCACGAGGTCTTCGCCGTCCTCGGCCACGATCCACCCCCCACCCGCCACGAGGGCCACCAGCCCGTCCGGGAGCCGCGACACCTCCGCGAGCGCGGCGTCCCGCGCCCCGCCGCCGACCCACACGCGGTCTCCGTCGGGGACCAGCGCGAAGGAGGCCGTCGGCTCGTCGATGGGGAGCGAGGTCAACGGCTCGGTGAGCGCGTAGAGCGTCTCTTCCCGCGGCTCGAACGCAAGGACGGACCCCGGGGCGAGCGAGGCGACGTCGAAGTGGCGGAGCTCCCCCCGCACGGGGAATTCGCCCAGATCGACCGTGCCCAGGTCGCTCGCGCCATCGGTCCAACGCACGCTCCCGACGTGCGGATCGGTGTAGACGACATCGTCCCCGTCCGCGGCCGCGCCGATCAGCGTGTCGTGGCCCGTGCACAGCCCCTCCGCGCAGGCCGGGAAGAAGGTGTCCGCCACCTTCATCGACGCGCGCACGGCGAGCGTGACGGGGTCGAGCGTCCACACCTCGCCGTCCTCCTGGCACGGCACCACCAGCCCCGCGGAGACCGGCACCGCCACGAAGGGCCAGCCGCACACGGTCGCCGAGGTGGCGGACCCGTCGCGCTCGACGCGCCAGACCTCGTCCGTGAGGTGGCTGCCGAAGACGAGGGCGCCGTCGACCTCCGCGAGGTGATCCACGGTCAGGCCGAGCGGCTCGGTGCGGAGCGTCTCCACGCCCGCGATCGGATCGATGGCGGACAGGCGTAATGCATCCTCGTTGGCGGCCCAGACGTGGACGCCGTCGTAGGCGAGAAAATGGATGGTCTTGTCGAGGGGGACGGTCCACAGGCGGGCGAGCGCGGCGTCGAACGCGGCCACGAGCGAGGGATCGCCCTGGTAGGCGCCGGAGGCCGGGAGGTCGGCGCCCTGGCGGTTCGTCACGAGGAGGTGATCGCCGAGGCGGTCGACCTCGAACGTGTCCGACCCGGTGTGCACGCGCCCGACCTCCGCGCCGTCCCGCAACGCGATGAGGTCGCCCCCGACGCGCTCGGTGACGTACACGCCGCCGGCGAGCAGCGCGATGTCGTTCAAGGCGCGGCCCGGCACGTCGGCCTCCCACGCCACGGCGCCGTCGCGGCCCACGATCGCGACCCGCTCGTCCGGGCCCATGAGGAGCGCGAGGGTGTCGCCGTCCACGTCGAGCGCGCTCGCCCAGCCGGGCGCGGGGACGGACTCCACGAACGTGGTGCCGTCGTGGCGCAACACCGCGGTGGGCGTCGCGACCCACAGATCGCTCCCGCTCGCCGCGATCCCGCCGCCCAGCCCGGCGACCTCGACCGGATCGAGCCACACGCCCGCCACGTGATCGTAGCGACACAGGCGCTGGGCCTCGACGTCGGTGATCCACACCACATCGCCCACGACGAAGAGCCTGGGGAAGAAGGCGTGGTCGCCGCAGCCCTCGCGCAGATCGACCGCGTCGATCCACGCGCCGGTGGCGGAGTCGACCACGGTCAGGAAAGGCACGTGCAGGTTCGAGACGTAGACGCGGCCGGTGCCGGGCGGGGCCGCGATGCCGTAGAGGCCGACGGAGGGCGCGGGCGGGCCGAGGCGGAGGACGCCGGGGCCGGCGGGCAGGTCGGGCAGGTCGGGCAGGTCGACCGGAGGATGGCAGGCGACGAGCGCCCCGGCGAGCGCGAGAGCTGGGGCGAGAGCCGGCGACATCCCCCGGTCCTAACTGGAGGGGGAGGAGGACGAGCCCTCGCCGCCCTCCTCGGGCTCGCACACGATGTCGACCACGCGCTCGATCGCCACGCGGCGCGTGAGCAGGCCCACGTGCCCGACGTCGGCGAAGTCGATCACGCGGGCGCCGGGGAGGTGACAGGTCTCCTGCGGGTAGACGATCAGGTCGTGGCGCGCCGCGATCGTCGTGAGGGCGGCGCTGAGAGGGAAGCCGGGCAGCTCGCTCAACAGGGAGGAGCGCCTGCCCAGGTTGCGGATGGCCCCCCCGAGCGGAAACCCGCGCCCGCTGGCTGTGCCGGCGTGGGGGCTGCCGAGGGTGACGACGCGCCGCAGGTGGGGCGCGAGATCGGGGTGCTGGGCGAGCATCATGCGCAACACCACGCCGCCCATGGAGTGGGCGACGACATCGACCCGACCGTCGGGCGCGTGCGCGACGAGCTCGCGGAAGGCGCGTTCGAGCGGGGGCACGTAGGCGACGAGCGGGCGCCCGAACAGGCCGAGGGAGACCGCGCGCGTGGACCGCCCGCGACGCGCGAGCGCACGCCGGATGCCCCAGAGGTTCGACCCGTTCTGGGTGATGCCGTGCACGCAGAGCACGGGGGGCCCGGTGACGGGGCCGCGCGGATCCCGCCGACCGTCAGCCAGCGCGGCGCGCGCCCTCCACCAAATGAGGGTGAGCATGGCCACGCCCTCGAGCAGCCCGTACCGGACGAACGAGCGCATCGGCAGCGGCGGCGCCTCGATCTGCTTGTAGCGGTAGTAGGCGCCGCGCCGCAGGTACATCAGGACCAGCCAGGAGCCGATGATCAGCACGGGCGCCGCCGCGACGAGCGCGACGATGGCGAGGAGCGAGCCGGAGGCGATGCTGGTCACGACGCCAAGATAAGCGCGGTCGGGGCCGCCGCGGACACGATTCGTCGCTTCCGGAGATCGGGGGGGCGGATCCGAGCGCCGGGTTAGCCGTCGGGATGCCCGACACCCTCCACACGGCCATCGGCGGGGACGCCGCCATCCGCCGGCTGGTCGATCGCTTCTACGACCACATGGACGCGCTCGCGGACGCCGCGCCCCTCCGCGCGATGCACCCGCCCGACCTCGCGGAGAGCCGTGACAAGCTCTACTGGTTCCTCTCGGGTTGGCTCGGCGGTCCGCCTCTCTACGTCGAGCGCAAGGGCCACCCGCGCCTTCGCGCCCGCCACCTGCCCTTCACCGTCGACCAGGCCGCGCGCGACGCCTGGATGCGCTGCATGGACCTCGCGCTCGCCGAGGTCGTGGCGGACGACAGTCTGCGCGCCCGCCTCTCCGACGCGCTCGGGCAGGTGGCCACCCACATGATGAACCGGGGGTAGCCATGGCCGAGCCACTCAAGCACTTCTTCGACGCCGAGCGCGTACGGATCATCGGCGCGATGCTCCACGGCGCCGAGCCCACCTTCCCGATCGAGACGTTCTGCCCGGACGCGAGCGCGGGACTGGGGACCAAGGAGCTGATGGGCCGCGCCCAACACATCGCCGACGCGATGGCGCGCGCGCTCCCGTCCGACGGGCTCCGCGCGCTCGACATCGTCGTGCGCACCGTGTGCGCCCCGCAGCCCGCGGCCGCGGGCGGCATGTCCGCGTTCATCTACCTGCCGCACACGATGTTCGTCGCGACCCACGGCCTGCTCCACCCCGACGCGGCGCTCGACGCCCAACACGCCATCACCCCGCGCTTCTCGTGCGAGTTCTCGATCCGCGCCTTCCTCGAGCGCTGGCCCGAGCTCACCCTGGCGCGGCTCGCCCGCTGGGTGTCCGATCCCGACCCCCACGTGCGCCGCCTCGTGTCCGAGGGCACCCGCCCGCGCCTCCCGTGGGCGTCCCGCCTTCGCGCGTTGCAGGCCGACCCCTCCCCCATCCTCCCCCTCCTCGAACGGCTCCGGGACGACCCCTCGGAGTACGTGCGCCGTTCCGTCGCGAACAACCTCAACGACATCGGAAAGGACCACCCCGCCGTGCTCCTCGGGGTGTGCCGCCAGTGGCTCGTCGACGCCCCTGCTCCGCGCGTGGCCCTCGTACGGCACGCCCTGCGCGACCGCGTGAAGAAGGGCGACATCGACGCCATCGCGCTCCTCGGGGCCGGAGGAGGCACCTTCGCCGTGCGGGGTGAGCTCCCCGCCGCCGGGATCCTCGGCGGCTCGCTCGCGGTCGTGGTGCACGTCTCGAACCTCGGCGCGACGACGAGCCGCGCGATCGTCGACCTCGCGGTGGTGTTCCCGGGGAGCAGCGCGGCGGGGCGGCGCAAGGTGTTCAAGGTGCGCACGGTCGAGCTCGCGCCCGGCGAAACCGTCGTGTTGCGCAAGTCGATTTCGTTGCGCGATCAAACGACCCGCCGCGCCATCGCCGGCCCGCATGTGCTCGCGGCTCAGGTCGACGGGAGGGTGACTCTCCTCGGCACGGTGAACGTGACGGGCCCGTAGCCCTCAGCTCCTGCGGATCCCCGGCCGAGGCTCCTCGGCCCGGATCGCGTCGCCCAGGTGCTCGACATCGTGGAGCAAGGACTCCCCGAGGTGCTCGACGTCGTGGAGCAGGGCCTCGCCGAGGTGCTCGACATCGCGGCGCACCAGCTCGCCGAACGCGCCCACGTCCCGGAGGACGACCCCGCCCATCGCCTCGACGTCGCGCACCACCGCGCCGAGCGGATCGGGGCGCGGCGCCAACGGCGCGAGGGGGCGGAGGAGGCCGTCGACCACGTCGTACATCCGGAGCGGCGTGGCGTTGTCGGCCACCGCGTAGGGCGAGAAGATACGGAGCGGGCCGCCCACCACCAACCCCCTCTCCTTGCGACGGTGGATGTGCCCGTGCAACACCGACACGTTGTCGCGCGCCTCGAGCAGGCCGGTCACCTCCTCGTGGTTGAGGAGCCCGTGCACCCACTGGTGCATGACCGCGTACGGGGGGTGGTGCTGCGCGATGACGACGGGGCGCCCGGGCTCGCGGCCGGCGATGGCCCCGACGTGATCGAGCGCGTGGGATTCGACGCGGCCGGACGAGCGGAGGAAGGTCTGCGGGACGGCGCTCGACACGGGCACGATCACGCAGTCGTCCAGCCAGGCGGCGCTGCCCTCGCGGCTGGTCCCCGCCCACCGCGCCAACGGGCCCTGCACCGCGATGTCCCAGGGCACCGCGGTGCCGTAGGCGTCGTGGTTTCCGGGCAGGAGGGTGATGCGCTCGGGCGGGATTCCGCTCGCCTCGAGCACGTCCGCGAGGACCTCGTACTGGACGAGCGCGCCATCCTCCGTGAGGTCCCCCGTGATGACGAGGTGGTCGAACCCGTGGTCGGCGGCGGCACGCAGGGCCTGCTCGGCGCGCGCGCGGCGGGCGACGTAGTCGATGGAGCGCCGGAGCGAGAGGTAGTGCACGCGGAACCAGTCGCCCCCGCGCCGGGCCCGGACGGCGGGCTCGAGCAGGTGCAGGTCCGACAGATGGGCGATGCGTGTCATCTGGGATCCCCTACCCGTACAATGTCCCGGGCATGTCACGGGCGCGCGGAAGATTACGCGCCGCGACTTCGATGCCCCAGACGAGACGTGCCGCGCGGCGTCAAGGGAGGAGCGACGCGATCCACCCCACCGCCGCGGCCCCCAGCAGGAGCCTCACGACTCCCACTTCGTAGCGAAACACCGCGATTGCGGCCACAATCCCCACGACGACGGCGAGGGGGTCCGCCGCCGCGGCGGTGCCGTCGGGAAACACGGCGTGCAGGGCGAAGAATACGGCGAGGTTGACGATCACGCCCACCACCGCGGCGGTGACGCCGGCGAGGGGCGCGGTCAGCCGTGGCATGTCCCGGGAGGCCTCGACGAGCGGGCCCCCGGCGAGGACGAAGAGGAACGAGGGGAGGAACGTGAAGAAGGTCGCGACGATGCCCCCGGCGACCGCCGAGAGCCACAGGGGCCACCCCGCCACCGGCACCTTCCACGCCCCGAGGAAGCCGACCCAGGTCACGATCATGATCAGGGGCCCGGGGGTGGCCTCGCCGAGCGCGAGCCCGTCCATCATCTCGGGGCCGAGGAGCCACCCGTGCGTCTCGACGGCGCCCTGGTACACGTACGGCAGGACCGCGTACGCGCCGCCGAACGTGAGCAGCGCCGCCTGCGTGAAGAAGCGGGCCATCGTCGCGAGCGTGCCGTCGGCCCCGCCGATCGAGAGCAGCCCTGCATAGCCGATGAGCCCGAGCGTCACCGTCACCGCCACCTGGCCGGCGAGGGTGACCGGCGAGAAGCGGGCCCAGCTCGGCACCGGCGTGTCCTCGTCGAGCACCGCCCGCCCGGCCCCGGTCGTCGCCACCGGCCCGTGCGGCCCGCCCGCGGCGAAGATCCCCGGCGCCACCCGCCCGCCGACGGCCCCGAGGAGGGCGGCGCCGAGCACGATCCACGGGAACGGAACGTCGAAGGCGAAGATGCCGACGAAGGAGGCCACCGCGATCGCCACGAGCACGGGGTGCCGCAACGTGCGCCGACCGATGCGCCACGCGGCGCCGAGCACCACCGCGACCACGGCGGGGCGCACCCCGGACAGCACGGCGGTGACGACGGGAAGGTCACCGTGCGCGACGTAGAGCCACGAGAGCCCGAGGAGGATCCCCAGCGAGGGGAGCACGAAGAGCACGCCCGCCGCGATCCCGCCCACGACGCCGTGCAGGAGCCACCCGATGTACGTGGCGAGCTGCTGCGCCTCGGGGCCGGGCAGGACCATGCAGTACTGCAGCGCGTGGAGGAAGCGGCGCTCGCCGACCCACCGGCGCCGCTCCACCAGCTCGCGGTGCATCACGGCGATCTGGCCGGCGGGACCGCCGAAGCTGACGAAGCCGAGCCACACCCAGAACCGCAGCGCCGCCCCGAAGGAGGGCGGCGCGGGGGGTGTCGAGGAGGCCGCGGGGTCCAGCAGCTAGACCGTGCCCCACTTGCCGATGCCGACGCTCGGCACCGCCTTCATGATGGAGCTCTTCAGGATCTCGGAGAGCACCGTGACCCCACCGAGCATCTCCATGAGCTCCTCGCGCCCCTCGGACTTCGACAGCTTGCGCCGGATGAGATCCGGGCGAAGGTAGAAGTTCATGTAGGCCTTGGTGCGGTACTGGCGCAGGCGCTCGGCGGTGAACGTCTCCGTTTCGAGCTGGGGAATGGGCCCGCCACCGTTGATCGTGTAGCGGCGCCAGAAGTCCCCGTCGACGTAGCCGCGCTCCTGGGCGATCCGGTACAGGTCCGTCGCCGGGAGGGCGGTGGCGACCGAGTAGCTCGCCCAGTCGAGACCGATGCTCGAAGAGAAGCGGATCATCTCTTCCACGTCCGCGGGCGTGGCGTCGTAGTAGCCGACCATGAAGTAGCCGCGGGTCTCGATACCGACCTCACGCGCGATGCGGAACGCCTTCTCCGTCTGCTCGCGGGTGATCTGCTTGTTCATGATCTTGAGCACGCGGTCCGTGCCGGCCTCGACGCCCATGTGGATCGAGCGGAGCCCGGCGCGCTTGAGCAGCGTGAGGGTCTCGCGGTCGACCGTGTCGACGCGGGCGCGGATGTTGAAGCGCACCTTCAGGTTGCGACGGAGGATCTCCTCCGACAGCTTCCGCATGCGCTTCTTGCCGATGGTGAACGTCTCGTCGAACATGACGATCTCGCGCACGCCGTACGTCTTCTCGAGGAACTCCATCTCGTCGACGACGAGGATGGGATCGCGGAAGCGGAGCTTCTCGCTGTACACCTGGGAGCAGTAGCCACAGTGCCAGGGGCAGCCGCGCGTCGTCACCATGGTGGCGAACGGCTTGAGCAGCGTCAGGCAGTTGTAGCTGTTCATGGGGAGCAGATCCCACGCGGGCATCGGATACCGATCGATGTCCTTCGGGACCGGCCGGCTCGGGTTCTGGACGATCTCGCCGTCCTTCGTCCGGATGACCGTGCCCGGGATCTTGTCGAGCTCGGACCCGCTCTCCACGTGGTCGCAGATGTCGAGCATGGTCTCTTCGCCGTCGCCGACGACCGCCATGTCGAAGCAGTCCCACGTCATCGACTCTTTCGGGTAGATGGAGAGCTGGGGCCCGCCCACGACCACGAGGGCGCGGGGGTACTCGGCCTTCACCATCTGCGCGATCTCGATCGTGGCCGGCCAACCCAGCGTTTTCGCGGTCAGGGCGACGATGTCCGGCGCGAAGTCGCGCACGCGGCTGCCGGCGTCCTTCGGGTAGAGGTTCTCGGCGTGCAGATCGATCAAGCCCACCTGGTAGCCGTGGTGACGACACCAGGCGGCCAGCTGGGCGAGCGCGAGAGACGGGAAGATCCCGAGCTTCTCCGCGGCCTTCTTGCTCAACGGCTGCTGATCCGCGGCCTCGTGGTACTTGATGAAGAGGATCTTCGTCTTCTTCTGGGACACGCGCACCTCAGCAGGGAGATTGCCGAGTCTACCACCATCCGTCGCGGACCGAAGCGCAGACCAACGCGCCAACCTTAGTCCCGGATACCGAGCCGCCGGTCTGGTGCTACACTGTCCGGATGCGGACGTCGCTCGATGACGCTGGCACGGGCCTCGGCCTCATCCGAACTCCTGGTTCAAGGTTTCCGCGGGCCGCCCGCGCGCCTACCAGGAGAGCGGAGGCCCAACGGGCCGACCTCCTGCGCCGCAGTGACCGATGGGGCCACCCCCCGATGGAGTCTCCTCGATGACCCTCCTCCTCCTCCTCGCCTGCACCAGCACCGACCTCGCGGTCGGGGACGACACCTCCTCCGGGAAGGACAAGGACACCGATACGTCCTCCCTCGAGCGGCCCCCGGTGGTGATCAACGAGTTCCTGGCGTTCAACGACACGATCAACAGCGACGCCGCGGGAGAGTTCGACGACTGGGTCGAGCTCTACAACACCGGCACCTCGATCGTCCAGTTCGACGGCCTCTACCTCTCGGATGACCAGGACGAGCCGCTGAAGTGGGCGCTCCCCACCGGTCAGGGCATCGACGCGGGCGGCTTCGCCCTGTTCTGGGCGGACGACGATGACGGCGAGGGCGACTCGGGCGCCCCGAGCCAGGGAGATCGCCACCTGAGCTTCAACCTCGCCCGTGCGGGGGAGAGCATCATCCTCACCTACGCGGTGGCGGGTGACTCCGTGATGGTCGACGCGATCCAGTACGGCACGCAGCAGCCCGACATCTCCGCGGCCCGCCACCCGGACGGCAACGAAGATCAGCCGATGGAGTACGGCGTCCCGACGCCCGAAGCGACGAACGGCCCCTGAGAGCGTGACCGTCATTCTTCCCGTCGCGCGCTCACGTCTGCTGGGCGCGGCCGCGCGCCTTCCTCGGTCACAGGTCTCGACCTGCTCCCTCGTCAGCCGCCCAGCCGCGCCTCAGCAGCCGTTTCGCGCGCTCGGTCCCGAATGACGGTCACGCTCTGAGCGGATCGGGGCTCCCGCGCGTGCGCCTCGCGCTCCTCCCGTTCGCCCTGGTGCTCTCGGCTTGCCCGCCGGACATCCCGGCGGATGCCCCCGCGGAGAAGACCGAGGGCTCGGGCGACACGCTGATCATCGGTGTCCAGGCGGACGTGAAGGACTTCCTGCCGGTCCTCTACCAGTCCTCCGGCGATGGCAACGTCGTGGCGGCCCTGAACGTCCCGCTGCTCGAGACCGACTTCGACTGCGAGCTGCACTTCAAGCCGGCCTGGGCGAAGTCGTGGACCTTCTCCGAAGACGGTCGCACGATCCGCATGGAGCTGGACGACCGGCTCACGTGGGCGGACGGAACACCCGTCACCGCCGAGGACCTGCGCTTCGCCTACGAGCTGGTGGCCGACCCCGCCGTGGCGAGCCCGCAGATCGAGAACCTCGCGCGCGTGAAGCCGGGCGCCTCGCCGCGGATCGTCGGTCCGACCACGATCGAGTTCGAGTTCACCGAGGCCTATGACCGCACGCGCATGCTCGCCCACATCGGCAAGCTGGCCGCCGTGCCGAAGCACGTGCTCGACAATCCCTCGGTGGATCGACGCTCGCTGCGAGAACATCCGCTCGACGCGCAGACCCCGATGGGGAACGGCGCATGGAAGCTCGCGAGCTGGGAGAAGGGCCTCAGGCTGGTGCTCGAGCCGAACGAACGCTTTTCCGGTCCCGATGCGATGCGCCCGAAGCTGGGACGCGTGATCCTCGAGGTGCTCCCCGACTACGCGGCCCGCCTCGAGGCCCTCCGCACCGGCGCGATCGATCTGATGGCGGATGTGCTGGTCACCGACGCCGACGCGCTGGCGTCCCGGTCGGCGCTCGGGGGCGGCGCGGACCTGGAGCTCCGCCGCCGGGGCTGGCGCACGATGGACTACGTGGCCTGGAACGAGGTCGGTCGGACGTCCGCGGAGCCCTCGGGGAAGCCCGCGGAAGGCGCCGCCCATCCGCTCTTCGGCGACCGGGAGATCCGCCGCGCGCTCGCGATGGCGATCGACACCGACGCGCTGATCCGCGACCTCCTGACGTCGTCGGTCACCGGCGAGGTGTACGGGCGCCCCGCGGTCGGCACCGTCACGCCGGCCCTGTGCGGGGTCCACAACGACGCCATCAAGCCGATCCCCTACGGGCCGGAGGACGCGCGGGCGCGGCTCCGGGAGCTCGGATGGGCGGACGCGAACGCCGATGGGTGGCTGGACAAGGACGGCCTGCCGTTCCGCTTCACCCTCCTCTATAACGACGACAACCCGCGGCGGGGCGGCGCGGCCGAGCGCGTGGCCGCCAACCTGCGGGCCGTCGGCGTGGACGTGGTGCTCGAGCCCCTTCACGGCGCCGTGTTCTTCACGCGGCTCCGCACCGGGGACTACGACGCCGCCTTGTCGGGCTGGTCCGCCTCGCTCTACGTCGATCCGTCCGTGATCTGGGGCCCGGACAGCGAGTTCAATTTCACGCGCTACCGAAATCCCGAGGTGGCGCGGCTTCTGCGCGAGGGCCTCGCGGAGCCCGACAGCGCGCGATCGGCCGTGATCTGGCAGGAGCTGCAGCAGATCATCTACGAGGACCAGCCCTACGCGTTCCTCTACTGGACCGACGAGATCGTGGCGGTCGACAAGCGCTTCCTGGACGCCAAGATCGACGTGCTCGGCGCCTGGAGGGATCTCGCGTCCTGGCACGTGTCCCCCGGAGCGGTCCGGCGTCCGATCGGCGCGGTCCCTCCCCGGTGACCGCGGGGGGTGGCCGGCCGGCCCCCCCGTTCCCGAATCTCGTGCGCGTTCCGTCACACGGACGTTAAACGCAGGCCTTCGGAGGAAGCCCATGGCGTCCGCGAGCTTCAAGTCAGTCGTCGAGATGTTCCACCATCGCATCCGCTCCACGCCCGACACCGAGGCGATCCACTACCGTCGGTTCGATGGTGGCCGCGAGGGCGTGTGGCACGTGATCAATTGGAAGGAGGTCGGCACCCGCGCCCGGGCCATCGCCTGCGGCCTGCGCGCGCTCGGGCTCGGCGCCGAGCAGCGCGTCTCGATCCTCTGCTCGACCCGCATGGAGTGGATCCTGGCCGACATGGGCATCCTCTGCGCGGGCGGGGCCACGACCACCATCTACCCCTCGAACACCGCCGAAGAATGCTCCTACATCCTGAACGATTCAGGGAGCCGCTTCCTGTTCGCCGAGAACCAGAAGCAGGTCGACAAGCTCTACAGCGTACGCGACGAGCTCCCCAACATCGAGGCGGTCTTCGTCATCGACGGGAAGGCGAGGGACGACGGCTGGGTGATCCCGCTCGTCGAGCTCGAGAAGCGGGGCCACGCCTGGGACATCGCGAACCCCGGCGCCTATGACGCGGTGGCGGACGCGGTGGGGCCCGACCACCTCGCGACGCTCATCTACACGTCGGGCACCACGGGCAAGCCCAAGGGCGTGATGCTGACCCACGACAACTGGGTCTACGAGGGCGAGGCCATCGACGCCCTCGGCATGATCACCCCCGCCGACAAGCAGTTCCTCTTCCTGCCGCTGGCGCACTCGTTCGCCAAGGTGCTCGAGCTCGCCTTCATCCGCATCGGCGTCCCGACGGCGGTCGACGGGGACATCGACAACCTGGTCGAGAACCTCGGCGTGGTGAAGCCCACGTTCATGGGCGCGGTGCCGCGCATCTTCGAGAAGGTCTACAACAAGGTCGTCAGCAACGCCCGCGAGAACGGCGGGGCAAAGCTCAAGATCTTCACGTGGGCCATGGGCGTGGGGAAGCAGGTCTCCGTGCTCCGCCAGAAGAAGCAGGAGCCCACCGGGCTGCTCTCGCTCAAGCTCTCGGTCGCGGACAAGCTGGTGTTCTCGAAGCTGAAGGACCGCTTCGGCGGGCGCATCCGCTTCTTCATCTCCGGGGGCGCCCCGCTCTCCCGCGAGATCGCCGAGTTCTTCCACGCCGCCGACCTGCTCGTGCTCGAAGGCTACGGCCTCACCGAGTCGAGCGCCGGCACGTTCATGAACCGCGTCGACGACTACCGATTCGGCACGGTCGGCGCCCCGGTCCCGCACACCCAGGTCAAGTTCGCGGAGGACGGCGAGATCCTCATCAAGGGCCGCGGCGTCATGCGCGGCTACTACAACCTCCCGGCGGACACGGCGGAGGCCCTCGACGCGGACGGTTGGCTGCACACGGGTGACATCGGCGAGCTGCGCGAGGGCGGCCTCCTCGCGATCACCGACCGCAAGAAGGACCTCATCAAGACCTCCGGCGGCAAGTACGTCGCGCCCCAGTCCATCGAGAACAAGCTCAAGGCGCGCTCGCCGCTGATCTCGCAGGTGCTGGTGCACGGGGACAATCGCAACTACTGCACGGTGTTGATCTCGCTGACGGAGGACAACACGAAGAGCTGGCTCGCGCAGCAGGGCATCATGGTGGGGACCTACGCCGAGCTCACGACGCACCCGAAGGTCGTCGAGGAGATCGGGCGCGTGGTCGACGAGCTGAATCGAGAGCTCGCCAGCTACGAGTCCTTGAAGAAGTTCGCCATCCTTCCCAAGGATCTGTCCATGGAGGACGGTGACCTCACGCCGAAGATGAGCGTGAAGCGCAAGGTGGTCGAGAAGAAGTACAAGGCGGTCCTGGACAAGTTCTACGAGGGCACGGTCGCGTCGCTCTCGGGCTGAACCCGTGAGAGCCGAGTGCGCGTGGGTTACGAGGCGCCGATGTCGTCTCGCATCCCCGGGTTCTACCGCCTGACTCCGGAGGCCCGCCTCGCCGCCGTCGCCTCCCACGTCGGGCTCACGGCGGCGGAGCTCCTCGCCTACACCGACGCCGGGCTCTCGCTCACCCGCGCCGACGCGATGATCGAGAACGTGATCGGCCTGCTCGCGCTCCCGTGCGGCGTGGCGGTCAACCTCGTGATGAACGGGCGGGACCGCCTCGTCCCCATGGCGGTAGAGGAGCCGAGCGTCGTAGCGGCCGTGTCCAACATGGCGCGGATCGCGCGGCCGAGCGGCGGGATCACCGCCGAGGCCGACACGAGCGAGATGATCGGGCAGGTGCAGATCATCGGCCCCTCGCCCGGCGCAGCGGAGCGCCTCCGGGCCGCCCTTCCGCGGCTCACGGAGCGCTGTCGCGGGGTGCACGTCCAGCTCGAGGAGCTCGGGGGCGGCGTGCGCGGGATGGAGGTGCGCGAGCTCCGCTACGACGAGCCGGGGGAGGCCCCCGAGGACATGGTGGTGCTCCACTTCTGGCTCGACTGTGTCGACGCGATGGGCGCCAACATGGTGAACACGCTCGCGGAGCGGCTCGCGCCCGAGGTCGCGAACATCTGCGGCGGCACCGTCGGCCTGCGCATCCTCTCGAACCTCGCCGAGCGTCGCCTCGCGCGGGCGACCGTGCGGCTGCGCCCCGAGGATCTCGATCCCGAAGACGGCGCCGTGATGGCCGAGGGCATCGCCGCCGCCTATCGCTTCGCCTACGCCGACCCCTACCGCGCCGCGACCCACAACAAGGGCATCATGAACGGCATCGACGCCGTGGCGATCGCGACGGGCAACGACTGGCGCGCGATCGAGGCCGGCGCCCACGCGTGGGCGGCACGCAGCGGAACCTACAAGCCCCTCTCCTCCTGGAAGATCGACCGTGAGGGCACCCTGGTGGGGGTGCTCACCCTGCCGCTCCAGGTCGGCACGGTCGGGGGGGCCACCCGGGTACACCCCACCGTGCAGGCCAACCTCAAGGTGGCCGAGGTGACCGGCGCGCGGGATCTCGCCTGCCTGATGGCCGCGGTCGGCCTCGTGCAGAACCTCGGCGCCCTCCGCGCCCTGGCCACGGAGGGCATCCAGGAGGGCCACATGCGCATGCATGCGCGCACGGTGGCGCTCGGAGCCGGCGCCGAGCCGGCCGAGGTGGCGGCGGTGGTGCTGGCGCTCGTCGCGACGCACGAATTCACGGCCGAGCGCGCGCAGGCCGAGCTCGCGCGGCTGCGCGCCGGGTAGCCGGGTGTCGCACGAGCAGTCCTCCAGCGGCCATGGCCCGTGGCGGGGATCCGCGCCCGGGAAGCTCATCCTCTCCGGCGAGCACGCGGTGGTGTACGGCTACCGCGCCGTGGCCGCCGCCGTGTCGCTGCGGACCACCGTCTCCTTGTCCCCTCGGTCCGGCCCGTCGGCGCTCGAACACAGCGCGATCCGGGATGACCGCGTGTGGCCCGCGCTCGCGACGTTGCTTCCGGCGGACGGCCTGGGCGTCTCCATCGAATCGGACCTGCCCGTCGGCTGTGGCATGGGCTCGAGCGCCGCGCTCGCCATCGCGACCATCCGGGCGTTGGCCGCGCGGGAGGGCCGGGTCGCCGGCTTCACCGAGTGCTTCGCGAAGGGTTTTCTACCCGAGCGTGTGCTGCACGGGAACCCGTCCGGAGTGGACCACGCCGTCAGCGCGCTCGACAAGGTGGTGCTCTACCGGCGCGAAGGGCCGGAGATCGTGGCGCTCGACGTGCCATCGCCGCTTCGCCTCGTCGTCGTCGACACGGGCACGCCCGGCGACACCGCCGCGATGGTGGCCGGTGTGCGCGAACGCGCGCCCCTCGCGGACCTGCGTCGCATCGGCGCGATCGCAGAGATGGTCTCGGCGCGGCTCCAGCGTGGCGAGGATCCCGGCCCCCTCCTCACCGAGAACCACGTCCTCCTGCGGCGCATCGGCGTGTCCACCCCCGCGCTCGACCGCGCGTGCGCCGTGCTGCTCGACGCCGGCGCCACCGGCGCGAAGCTCGCCGGGGCGGGCGGAGGGGGCGTGGCGATCGGCGTGGTCACGCCCGAGACGGAGGCGCCCGTGCTCGACGCGGCCCGGGAAGCGGGCTTCCGCGCGTTCGGGGTGGTGGTGGGGGGCTGATGCGGTCGCGGCCTGCCGGCCTCGCCACGCGCCTACTTCCCGCCCAGCGCCTTCTTCAGCCCGCGCAGCTCCACCACGCCGGTCGCGACGTTGATGGCGTACTCCATCGTGTGGTGCTCGCTCTCCACCGCCCGCACGATCCAGTTCGTGTCGACCACGTTGGTGTACAGCACGCGATGCGCGAGGGTGTCCGAGCCGCGCGCTTCGAGCCGCCAGGACCAGCGGGAGCCCTGGAGCGCGCCCGAGACCCACTCGCCGGTGATGACGTGCGCCGCCGGGTCGAGCGTGAGCTTCTGGCGGAAGTTGATGTTCGGGCCCACCACCCCGACCGAGAAGTCGACGACCACCACGTTCCCCTCGGTCGAGACGACCGTGGAGTCCGCCACCTGCGGCATCCACGCCTCGTAGGTGGCGAACGCGATCAGCTTCTGCCACACCACGTCGATGGGGGCGTGCACCAGCCCCATCGCGGTGACCTGGTGGAGGCGGCCGTCCGGCCGGGTCTCCAACAGGGTGACCTCGCCACGGGCGAGCAGATCGTCGAGCGCCTCGGCCGCCGCGGGAACGCTCCCGGCGAGGAGCGCGGCGAGCGCCACGCTCATCAGCTGCGCGCGCGCAGGAACGCCGGCCGCGCCTTTCCGCGCGCGGCGTAGGCCTCCACCACCGGGAAGCCCTCGTTCAGCTTCATCACGCCCGCCCAGGCGACGATGGCGATGACGAGGATGTCCGCCGCGCTGAACGTGTCGCCCACGAGCCACTCGCGCCCCTCGATCGCGTCGGTGAGCACGCGCAGGCACTCGTGGTACATCCGCGTCCCCTCCGCGATGACGGCGGCGTCCCGCTCGGCCTCGGGCTTGCGCAGCTCGTAGAACACCTTGGTGACGCCCGGCTCGAGCGTGACCATCGACCAGACGGCCCACTGGTAGTACTCGCCGCGGGCGCGTGTACCGATCTCCGGCGCGAGGCCGGGCACCTTGTCGGCGAGGTAGAGCGTGATGGCGGCGGACTCGAAGATCCGGGTGTCGCCGTCCACCAGCACCGGCACGACGCCGTGCGGATGGAGCTTCAGGTAGGCCTCGGACTTGTGCTCGCGCGCGGCCATGTCGACGTTGACGATCTCGCAGGCGAGGCCCGACTCTTCGAGGAGCCAGCGGGGGCGGGTGCCGCGGGAGAACTTGTTCGAGTAGAGCTGCATGTCGGACTCCGGAGGGGCGGACGACGTACCGCGTCGCCGCGGGCTCCGCTTGCCCGTACGCGGCTGCCCGACGCCGAAAAACGGCGCGCGCGGCGCGGGGCCCGTGGCGCCCCCGATCGCGATAGGAGCCGCCCGTGTCCATCGCCACCGCCATCGCCCATCCGAACATCGCGCTCTGCAAGTACTGGGGCAAGCGCGACCGCGCGTTGAACCTGCCTGCAACGCCGAGCCTCTCGCTGACGCTCGCTCCGTACGCCACCCGCACCACCGTGAATTGGGGCGCCGAGGCCGACGAGGCCTGGCTCAACGGCAAGCTGCTCGACGGGAAGGAGGCGCGCCGCGTCTTCATGAACCTCGACCTGCTCGACCCGTGGCGGCCGCGCTGCATCGTCACCAGCGAGAACAATTTTCCGACGGCGGCCGGCCTCGCCTCCTCGTCCTCCGGGTTCGCCGCGCTGGTGCTCGCGGCGGACGCCGCGTCCGGCCGCGATCGCCCGATCGAGGAGCTCGCGGTGTTCGCCCGACGCGGGTCCGGCAGCGCGACGCGGAGCCTGTTCGGCGGGTGGGTGGAGTGGCCGATGGGGAGCCGCGCGGACGGCACGGACAGCCACGGCATCCCGCTCGCGCCGCCCGACCACTGGGACGTACGAATGCTCGTCGCGGTGCTGGCGTCGGGCCCCAAGGGCACGTCCTCCACGGACGGCATGCTGCACACCCAGCAGACCTCCCCGTACTTCCCGGTGTGGACGGAGTGCGCGCCGCGCGACGTGAACGAGGCGCGCGAGGCGGTGCGCAACAAGGACATCGAGGCCCTCGGCGCGATCGTGGAGCGCTCCGCGATGCGCATGCACGCGAGCATGATGGCCGCCGATCCCCCCCTCTGCTACTGGCGCGCCGGCACGATGGCCGCGATCGACGCCGTGAAGGCGCTGCGCGCCTCGGGCGTCGGCGCCTGGTACACGATGGACGCGGGGCCGAACGTCAAGGTGCTCTGCGAAGCGGCGGACGCCGAGCGCGTCCGCGCCGCGCTCGCGGCCGTGGTCGACCGGGTGGAGCTGCTCGCTCCCGGCGGGCCGGCGCACCTCGAGTGAGCGGACGAGCCTCGGAATGACGACGATCCACGCGCCCGGAAAGCTGGTGCTCGTCGGCGAATACGCCGTGCTCGACGGGGGCGGCGCCATCGTCGCCGCGGTGGACAGGGGCGTGCGCTGCGTCGTGACAGCCGGCGACACGACCGGGAGCACGATCCGGACGCCGGGAGACGACCGCTTCGTCCGCGCCGCGCTCATCGGGGCGCCGCCCGCCACCTACACCTTCTCCGACTGGAACCCGGTCGACCCCGCGATCTTCAGGAGCGGCGGCCACAAGCCCGGCTTCGGCGGCTCGGCGGCGGCGGTCGTGGCGGCGGTGACGGCCGCCGGGCTCCCGGCGCGCCGCGCCTACGAGGCCCACACCGCCGTGCAGGGCGGGGGCAGCGGCGTGGACGTGTTCGCGTCGCTCCTCGGCGGGGTCCGGCGGTTTCCCGACGGCGCGCAGGTGTCGTGTCCGCCCCCCCTCGCGATCTGGTCGGGCCAGAGTGCCCAGACCGGGCCGCGGGTCGCGCAGTACCGCGCCTGGGCGGGCCGGGAGGCCTTCGTGGCCGGCACCCGGGCGCTCGTCGCGGCCTTCGGGGCAGACCCCGTAGCGGTCACGCGCGAGGCCTACGCGCTCCTGCGCGCGATGGCGCACGACGCGGGCATCGCCTACGACACGCCCGCCCACGCGCGGATCGCCGCGCTGGCCACGGCGTTCGGCGGGGCGGCGAAGCCGAGCGGCGCGGGCGGGGGCGACGTGGCGGTCGCCTTCATCCCCGACCCCGAGGCTCGCGCGCGCTTCGCCGAAGCCGTGGCCGCCGAGGGCCTCGCTCCCCTCCCCGTCTCGATCGCCGCCGGCGCCCACGGCGTTCCCCCGGACGGCGTTCCCCCGGACGGCGTTCCCCCGGACGGCGTCCCCCCGGACGGCGTCCCCCGGATCGGCGCCCTCGCCGAGGCCCTCCCCCCCTCCCTCGGCGTGATCTGATGCCCGATCCCAAGGCTCCTCCGATCCGCTCGGACATCGCCGCGCGCAAGGCCGACCACATCGCGCTCTGCGTCGCCGAAGACGTCGGTTTTCAAGGCAAGACGACGCTGTTCGAGGACGTCGAGCTGATCCACGACGCGCTCCCCGAGCTCGCGCTGGACCAGGTCGACCTGTCTTGCACCTTCGCGGGCAGGTCGCTCCGCGCGCCGCTCTTCATCGCCGCGATGACCGGAGGGACCGCCCAGGCCGAGGCCATCAACCGCGACCTCGCGATCGTCGCGGAGGCCCTCGGCGTGGGCCTCTGCTTCGGTTCGCAGCGCCCGCTGCTCATGCGCGGCATCCGCGACGGCTACTTCGTCCGGGACGTGGCGCCCACCGCGCCGATCTTCGGCAACATCGGCGTCGTGCAGGCGCGGGAGACGCCCACCAAGGCCCTCGCGGAGATGCTCGATGCGTGCGGCGCCGACGCCCTGTGCGTGCATCTGAACCCCGCGATGGAGGTGGTGCAGCCCGAGGGAGACCAGGACTTCCGCGGCGGCCTCCAGACGATTCGGCGCCTCGTGGAGGAGCTCCCCTACACCGTCATCGTGAAGGAGACCGGCTGCGGGCTCTCCCGGAGCGTCGCGGAGCGACTCGTGTCGGTCGGCGTGAGCTGGGTCGACGTGAGCGGCGCGGGCGGCACCTCCTGGGTGGGCGTGGAAGCGCGGCGCGCGGAGGCCGGGCAACGCGCGCTCGGGGAGCGCTACTGGGACTGGGGCATCCCGACGGCGGCCTCCGTGGCGCAGCTCTCCGATCTGGGCCTCGGCATCATCGCGACCGGCGGCGTGTCGGACGGGCTGATGGCCGCCAAGGCGATCGCGCTCGGCGCCACCTGCGCGGGCATCGCGCGCCCCTTCCTCCAGGCCCAGGCCCGCGGGCGCGACGCCCTCCACGAGGCCGTCACCGCCGTGATCGACGAGCTCCGGCTCGCGCACCTCCTCACGGGAAGCCGCGACGGAGCCGCGCTCCGCGACGCGCCCCTGGTGATCGGGCCGCGGCTGGCGCGCTGGGTTCCGCGGGGGAGCTCGCTGCGGGCGCGGGGGATGTTGGACTGAGCCGTGGGATCGCGGCGATTGGCGGAGGGTCAGCCGCGGATCAGCCGCCGATTCAGAACGCGATCCCCCACTCCCGACCCCGATCCAGCACCGCCACCACCCGCGCGTCCCGCGCGTCGAACCACACGAGCATGTCGCCGCCGTCCCGCACCACCAGCCCCGCGAGGAGCTGGCCGAGCGGCACCGCGCCGAGGGCGTGCACGATCGTCGAGGCCACGAGCGCGGTGCGGATGTCGTTCGCCGCGAGGAGCCGGGCCCGGTGGGCCTTCCAGACGGGGAGCGCCACGCCGCGGTCGTCGACCAGCACCGCCGACGCCACGTAGAGCAGGGAGCCGGGGAGGGCGGCCTCGACGAAGCCCTGCGCGCGGTCGCTGAGGGCTTGCGGGGGGGCGGCCTGGGCCACGGCGGCAGGCGCGGGTTGGGCGACCGGCGCGGGCTGCGCGGCGGGCGCGGGCTGCGCGGCCTCGGTGGCACGCGCGCTCTCCGCGACGCGGGCGGCCTCGACGGCCTCGACGGCCGAGAGCGTCCGCTTGGGCGGCGGAGCGCGGAGCGCGCCGAGGCGCCCGGACAGGGGGGCCGCCGCCGGGGGCGCGACGGGCTTGGGTGCCGCGGCCCGCGAAGGCGCGGCGGGCGGGGGCACGGCGGGCGCGGCCACGGGCGGCGGGGCCGGGGACACCGCGGGGGGCGCGACCGTCGGCGAGGCGACGAGGCGACCCGGCGGCGGGGCGGCGGGAAGACGCGCGGGGGGCGCCGTGACCGGGAACGCCGGGAGCGCGGCACCTGCGGCCTCGCTCGCGCGGGCCCCCTCGGCGACGCGCGCGGCTTCGAGCGCGTCGGCGGCCGACACCGCCCGCTTCGGGGGAGGCGCGCCGAGGGCGCCGAGGCGACTCGGTGACGGCAAGGGCGGGCCCGACACGGCGGGAGCGGGGCGCGCGGACACGTCGGCCTTCGCGGCCCGGGCGACGGCGGCCTTGGCGAGGATCTTGGCGAGCTCGCGCGGATCGGGGCCTGGCTTGGCAGCGGCGGCGGGGAGCACGGAGGGCCGCGCGATCGGCTTCACCGCCTGCGCGTTCCTCGGCTCCGGGGCGTCCGCGGCGCCCTTGGCACCCCCCGAGTGGGCCCCCACGGACTCGTCGCTCACGTCCGGCAACAGGGCTCCCTGACCGCGACCGCCGCCGTGTCCGCCACCGCTCTGGCCACCACCGAACATGCCGGAGAGGGGGTCAACTTCCTTTCTCGTCGCGCTCATCCAATCTCCAGCGGGACCGGACCCGTCGCGCGAATGATATCCGGGCAGGCACCGTTCGCTCGGATGGACACCACACTGACAGCCTCTTTACAAGCCCCCGGGCAGATCCCGGGCCGCCTCCTCCTCATCCGCCACGGGCAAACCGCCTGGAACGTCGAGCGACGCTTTCTCGGGCGTACCGACATCCCGCTCGATCTCGTGGGGCTCGAGCAGGCCGCCCGCCTGGGCCGGCGCTTCGCCGACACCCCGCTCGCGGCGGTCTGGACCAGCCCCTTGGCGCGCGCCCGCCAGACCGCGGCCGCCATCGGCGAGTCCCTCCCCGAGGCCGATCTGGTGGAGATGGACATGGGTGAGCTCGAGGGGCTCTCGGGAACCGCCTTCGTCGAGCGCTACCCGGACCTCGTGGTGGCGTGGCGAGAGCAACCCCACGCGGTGCGGCTCCCCGGCGGGGAGATCCTCGCGGACGTGCAGGCCCGCGGCCTCGCCGCCATCGCCCGCATCGCGGCGACCGTGCCCCCCGGGGAAACCGTGGCCGTAGTCACCCATCAGCTGGTGCTCGCGACGGTGGTGTGCCACCACAGCGGGGCGCCGCTCGCCGCGTTCCGAACGTTCATGCACCGCAACACCGGCGTGACCACGCTCGAGCTGTCGGCGGGCTCCGCCCGCGTGCTGACCTTCGACGACGCCGCCCACCTCGACGGGTAGCGCTACACCGGCCGCCCTCGACCGGCCGCCCTAGACCGGCGGCCCGCCGATCTCCAGCAACAGCCCGCTGAGGCCCTCGGCGTCAATCTCGTAGCGGGTGTTGCAGTAGTGGCAGGTCACCTCGGCCTGCCCCTGCTCGGCGAGCAGCGACGCGATCTCGACCTGCCCGAGCGCCCGCAGCACCCCGGTCACCCGCTCGACGGAGCAGTTGCACTGGTAGCGCACGTCGATCGCGCCGAGCACCTCGACCGGGGCGCCGGCCAGCTGCCCGAGCGCAAAGTCGGTCATGAGCTCCTTGAAGTCGCCCTGGAGCGGGGCGTCGAACAGGGCCTCGAACTCCTCCCGCGACATGTCGGGGAGCCGCTCCACGAGCAGGCCCGCCGCGAAGCTCACGCGCCCCTCGGCGTCGAGCTCCGCGCGGATGCGCACCCGCCCGTCGACCTGCTGGGAGGTGGTCAGGTAGCGCTGGAGCGCGCCCTCGAACTTCTCGTTCTTCACCTCGGCCACGCCCTTGTAGAGTTCCTTCGGGCCGAGCGATTTGAGCACGGACATCATCCCGGAGAAGGCCCGGTTCGAGAGCAGGAGCTCGGGGGTGAAGCGCGCGCGGAGCGTGCCGTCCCCGTTGACGTCGGCCAGGAACGCGAAGGGAGGCCGCTCGCAGCGCACGTTGATCGTCAGGCGCTCCTCCCCCTTCACGTGGGCGGAGAGCAGGAGCGACGCGATGAGCCCCTCCGCCCCGAGGATCGCCGCCATGGCCTTGAGCTCGTGCCGCTGACGGAGCTCCTCGGCCGGCCCGACCGCCACCACCGCCATCACCCGGACCCGCCCCTCGCACGCCAGCGCCGACACGAATCGGCCCGCGGGTTGTGTCTCCATCCGCCCTCCTCCACCCAAGATGGCCCGCCTATCGCCCCGGCGCGGTCGGCGTGCGCCCCGCGGTGGTCACGCCGGCCCACCCTACCGCGTTGGGCGGGTAGTCGCGGGGCGGGAGCTCCAGCACACGGAGCAGAGCCTCTTCGCGCAGGCGGAGCCCCGGATTGTCCGCCGGCACGTGCATCATCACGCTCCACGTGAGCTCGCAGAAGCCTCGCCGGGGCTTCAGCGCCGCCGCGGCCGCCTCGACATGCTCGAGCTCCTGGCGGGCGAGCTCCGCCGGCGTCATGACCTCCCGCCCGAGCGTGCGGGCTGTCTCCCGCTGGTCCCGCCACTGCATCACCTCGACGGCGGGCCCGATGCACTGCCACTCGTCCTTGGACTCGTTCCAACAGCCGCCCAGGGGCGCGCCGAGGATCCCTCCGAGGATCCCTCCGCGGAGGGCCCACGGCGCCGCGAGCACGATCCGTGCGCGCAGCCGCCGCGGCATCAGGCGGACTCGGTCGACGCCCCGGGCACGCGCCCGAGCCAACGGGCGATGATCGGGGTGACCAGGAGCGCCAACGCGATGCGCGGGAGCTGCATGGCCTTGTAGAGCGCGTAGGCCCCGATGAACGTGGTGCCGTCAGCCGGCAGGTAGCTGAGAATCCAGGCGGGGAGCAGCTCCTGCAGCCCGGCGCGCAGGAGCACGAAGGCGACGCCGAACGTCACCACGCACAGCACGACGTAGACGGCGATGCCGAGCCGGCCGTAGAGGTCCATCAGGTTCTTCATCTTCGCCTTCATCCCTTCGCCTCCAACGCCGCCTGCATCTCCTTCACGAAGTCCTCCGCCTCGACGAACCCCACCGTACCACCCAACCGCCGCCCGTCGGGCATCACGAACACGACCGTCGGCAGGCCGGTGACGCCGTACTTCTTCTGGACGGCGTCCACGACGGGATCTCCGCTCTTGGTACAATCCAGCATCGCGGGGACGAACCCCTCCGCCGCCGCGATGACGCGGGGATCGGTGTAGGTGAACCGCTCCATCTCGTGGCAGGCGGCGCACCACTCTGCCGTGAAATCGATCATCACGGGCTTCCCCGTGGCCTTCGCGAGCTCCAGCGCCTCAGCCTCCGTGCGGATCCAGGCGATGCCCGGCTGGGCCTGGGCCGCGCCGCCACCACCTGCCGCCGCGAGAGAAACCGCGGGGAGGATGAAACCGTCCTTCACCAGCGTGCCGAGGAGCAGGTACGCGCCGACGAGCCCCGCGACGATGCCGTAGAGGCGGCGGAGCGAGACGGTGAAGGGGCCCTCGCCGTCATCGGGGTTGGGCCAGCCGAAGACCGCGGTGACGAGGAGCACGGCGGCGGTCGACAGCGCGGTCACGGTCGGGGAGAGGTGGGCGGCGGAGAAGTAGATCGCGCCGAGCCACAACACGATGCCGAAGCCCTTCTTGACCGTGACCATCCAGGCGCCGCGGGCCGGGAGCCAGCCGCTCGCCGCGCCGGTGACGAGGAAGATCATCCCCATGCCGAGCGAGAACGCGAACATGAGCGCCGCGCCGAGCGGAAGGTCCCCTTCGGTGCCGATGAGGGCGAGGATGCTGGCGACCACGGGGCCCGAGCACGGCCCGGCGAGGATCGCGCCGATGACGCCGAGGCCGAGCGCGCCGCCGTACCCGCCGCCGGCCTTGCCCTGGAGGCGGCTGGCGAGGAAGCTCGGCACGCCCACGTCGAAGAAGCCGAACATCGAGACGCCCATCACCACGAAGAACCCGGCGATGGAGAAGACGATCAGCGGCGACTGGAGCCAGCTCCCGAACAGCATGCCGGTCACGCCGGCCGACACGCCGAGCGCCGTGTAGACCGCCGCGAGTCCGAGCACGTAGGTGGCGGAGAGAGAGAACGCCTTCACCCGGCTCCCCGCGCCCTTGGCGCCGATGAGGCCCATCGTGATGGGCACCATCGGGAGCACGCAGGGCGTGAAGCTGACGCCGATTCCCGCGAGGAAGCAGAGGAGCACGAGCGCGCCGACCCCCTGGTCACGCGCGGCGGCGAAGCCCGAGCTGCCACCCGCGGCGGCGGGACGGGCCTCGCCGCCGTTGGACGCCGAAGCGCCCTTGGCCGCGCTCGGATCGATGACCACCGGCACGTCGATCACCGGGTACATCGGCATCATGCAGAGGGACGCGCCCTTGCACGCCTGGTAGCCGACCTCGACCTTGACCGTGGCGGCGCCGGGGGGGCCGCTGATGGGGACCACCAGATCGAGATCGTGGACGTAGTCCTCCCGCTCGTTGCCGGGGTCCCCGCTCTTCTCGCCCGCGGGGAGCACGATGTCGCCGAGCGTGTACCCGGCGGCGTCCACCAGGGTCAACGAGACGAAGGCCTTGTTGATGTGCCAGTCACCCAAAAGATCGACCGCGACGCGCACCTCGTTCGGGGCGCCGGCCTTCCCCGTGAGGAGCACGGCTGCCTCGCCGACGGGAGCCGCGGGAGCCGCGCCGGCGGGCTCGACCGCGCCCGTGGCGCTCGGGGCGACGGGCGGGCCCGCGACCGTGACGACCGCGGTGTAGTCCTCCTCGAAGGGCATGTAGCAGAGCGCCTTCTTGCAGCCCTGGTACCGCGCGTGCAGCGCGACGGTGTGCTTGCCCGGAGTGGCGGGGGCCGTCACCGACAGATCGACGTACACGTCGGACTCGTAGGTTTCCCGCTTGGTGCCCGGCGTGCCGGGGTCATCCTTCATCAGGCCGGTCGGGTACGACGGCGCGCCCAGCGTGAGCCCGCCCGGGTCGGTGACCGCCACGTCCACCCAGTCCCGGTAGGTGTGGAACCCCTCCGGGACGGCGAAGATCACGCGGAGGGTGCCGGTACCGCCCGGCGCGACGGTTACGTCGGCGACCTCGATGCGGTAGGGGCTGTCGGCCGGGGCCGCGCTCGCGGCTCCGACGAGGAAACAGAGGAGCTGAAGGAAGGACGCGAGCACGGCAGCACCCTTGCCGCTGGACAAGCGCGGCGCGACGGCCAGCCCCCTATCGTACCGAGGGGCATCCGTCCGGAGGGTGTCCCCGAGAACGGAGTGCTCGATCGGCATCCCCCTCCCCCTCCCGCACGAATTAGCAAGCCGCGCTTGCGCACCGCCCTCCTCATCCCCGTGCTCGACGAAGAGCTGGCCCTCCCGGTCGTGCTCGCCGAATTGCCCTCCGACCACCGGGTGATCGTGTGCGACAACGGCTCCACCGACCGCAGCGTCGCCATCGCCCGGGAGCTGGGGGCCGAGGTCGTGTGCGAACCGAAACGCGGCTACGGCGGCGCGGTGCTCGCCGGCATCGCGCTGCTGGCGGCCGATCCCCCGGACGTCGTCGTGGTCCTCGACGGAGATCACTCCATCTGGGTCGAAGATCTCGCGGCGATCCTCGCCCCGCTGCGCGAGGGCCGCGCGGACCTCGTCATCGGGGAGCGCCTCACCCTGGGTGACCGCGATTCGCTCACCGCCCCGCAGCGGTTCGGCAATCGGCTCGCCACCGCGATCATCCACGCGCAGACCGGCCATCGCTACCGCGACATGGGGCCGCTCCGCGGCATCCGCTGGGGCGCGCTGATGGATCTCGACATGGGCGACCCGACCTGGGGCTGGAACGTCGAGATGCAGCTCAAGGCCCTGCGTTCGGGGGTGCGCGTGCTCGAGGTGCCCGTGCGCTACCGGGCGCGCATCGGGACCAGCAAGATCAGCGGGACGGTCGGCGGCGTGGCGCGCGCGGGCGCCCGGATCCTCTGGGCCTGCTGGAAGTACCGATGACCCTCCCGCCGCCCCCCACCGTCGTCGTCATCGCCCGCGTGCCCGCCCCCGGCCTCGCCAAGACCCGCCTCATCCCGGCCCTCGGCGCGGGCGGCGCCGCCGCGCTGTGCCGCGCGATGACCGCGGACGTGCTGGCCCTCGTGCGCGCGAGCGCGCTCCCCTACCGGGTGGCGTGGGGCGGGGATCGCGACGACGCCTGGGCGACCGGGCTGGGGGCTCCTTCCGAAGCCCAGGCCGAGGGCGACCTGGGCGTGAGGCTGGCGCATGCCCTGCGTGAGGGGGGGATCGCGATCGGCACCGATGCCCCCACGCTGCCGGTCGCGCTCCTCACGGCCGCGGCGGCCGCCCTCCACCATCACGACGTCGTCTTCGTCCCCGCGTTCGATGGCGGCTACGCGCTCATCGGCGTGCGGGATCCCGCCGTGGCGGGCCCGGGCGGGATCTTCGACGACATCCCGTGGTCCTCCGCGGATACATACGCGGCCTCGATCGAACGCGCGCGGGCGCTCGGCCTCCGCCACGCGTCGCTCGGATTCTGGTACGACATCGACGAGCCCCGCGACCTGGCCTTCCTCCAGGCCCAGCTCCGCGTGTTGCCGCCCCACGTCGCCGCCCATACCCGTGCCTTCCTCCAGGAACACCCCCATGCCCCTCCTCACCGGTGACATCCCCACCCCGCTCCGCACGGTCCACGTCATGGGGATCGGCGGCACCGCCATGGCCGCGCTCGCGGGCATGCTGGCGGACGCGGGCTACGTCGTCACCGGCTCGGACACCGGCGTCTACCCGCCGATGAGCGACTACCTCGCCTCGCTCGGCATCGAGGTCATGCTCGGCTACAACGCCAAGAACCTCGATCACAAGCCCGACCTGGTCGTCGTCGGCAACGTCATCCGCGCCGACTACGAGGAGGCCAAGGCGCTCCTCGCGTCCGATCTGCTCTATTGCTCGTTTCCCCAGCTGCTCGGCTCGATGTTCCTCTTGAATCGCCGGAGCATCGTCGTGGCGGGCACCCACGGCAAGACGACGACCACGGCGCTGATCGCCTGGCTGCTCGAAGCCGCCGGCAAGGCCCCGGGGTTCCTGGTCGGCGGACGCATGAAGAACTTCGACCGCACCGCGCGCACCGGCACGGGGGAGTGCTTCGCGATCGAGGGCGACGAGTACGACACCGCCTTCTTCGACAAGGGCCCCAAGTTCCTGCACTACCGGCCCCGCACCGCGCTGATCACCAGCGTGGAGTTCGACCACGCCGACATCTACCGGGATCTGGACCACGTGAAGGAGAGCTTCCGGAAGCTCGTGGCGATCGTGCCGCCCCCGACTCCGGACGACGAGGAGGGCGGCTGCATCGTCGCCCGGTGGGACCACGACGACGTGCGCGACGTGTGCGGCGAGGCGGCGTGCGAGGTGCGCAAGTACGGCGTCGGGCAGCAGTGGGACGGCCGGATCGACGGCGTCGACACCGAGCGCGGCATGATGACCTTCACGGTCCTGCGGGACGGCAACCCCTGGGGCCGCTTCGAGAGCGGGCTGGTGGGCGAGCACAACCTCTACAACCAGGTCGCCGCCGTGGCCGCGCTCGAGCGCGAGGGCCTCACCCCCGAGGCGCTCGCCCTCGGCTTCGCGAGCTTCGGGGGCGTCAAGCGCCGTCAGGAGGTCATCGGCGAGCCGCGCCGGATCACGGTCCTGGACGACTTCGCCCACCACCCGACCGCGGTGAAGGTCACGCTCGAAGCGCTCAGGCTCCGCTACGGAAAGCGCCGGTTGTGGGCGATCTTCGAGCCCCGGAGCGCCACGTCGCGCCGGGCGGTGTTCCAGGAGGCCTACGCGGGCGCGTTCGACGCCGCGGATGTCGTCGTGATCGCGCATCCGCACGACCAGTCCCGCATCCCGGAGGACGAGCGCTTCGACAGCGCGCGCCTCGTGGAGAAGCTCCGCGGCCGCGGCCTCGAGGCCTTCCACTACGAACACGTCGAGGAGATCGTGGCCGTCACCGCCGCGAACGCCCTCCCGTGGGACGTGCTGGCGGTGCTGTCGAACGGCGGGTTCGGCGGGCTGCACGCGAAGCTGCTGGCGGCCCTGACCCCCGCGGCGAGCTAGCCGCCTTTCTCGGCGAGCTATCCCCCGTTCTCCAGCATCCAGGCGTCGTGTGCCTTGAAGATGTCGTCGATCCCGACCAGCTGCACGCTCTCGACCGTGTCCTCGCTCGGCTGCACGGCGAACTCGGACTCCGACCACACCGCCATCATCCGGAGGGTGGTGTCACCCTCACGCGGGATCCAGATCTCGAACGTGTAGGACTGCCAGATGGTGGTGCCGCCGTCCTCCCCGAAGCCGGACTCGGGCATCCACGAGCGGGCCGCCAGCGCGAACCGACCGTCCCCGAGGTCCGCCCAGCGGTAGTCCTTGTCGAGCCGGTAGGTCACGTCCATCAGGAAGTTGGTCTTGTTCACGTCGTTCGTCGTGCGGAGGAACACGCACGCGTGCTCGGCCCAACAATCCTCCCCGTCCGTGATGGTGCGGGCGTACAGATCCGGGGAGTTCGGCTCCATCGGAGAGAGGTCGTCGCGCATCGCGACCGCCACGTGGCTCGCGATCAGGAAGTCGGAGGTGCGCGCGAGGGCGACGGGCGGAACCGCCAGGGCGGGATCGCGGTCGGGGTGCGTGAGGCCCGTGACCTCCTCCCCCGTGAGCACCTCGAGCGAGAGCGAACGATCCGCGGAGACATCCGAGCCCATGTCGAGCGAGCTGTCGATCTCGGACTCGAGCGCGAGGATCGGCGCGGCGAGGGCGTCCTCCTCGGGGTCGTCGAAGTGCTCGAGGCCATACCGCGCGGCGTCGGAGAACTCGGGAGCGGCCTCTTGGGGCACGGTGCAGGCGAGGAGCGCGAGCGGGAGGAGGATCATTCCGACAGGATACCGCCGCTTTCGGGATCCGTGGGGTCTGGACGGAGATCGAAGCTCCACGACACGCCGACCGTGCCGAGGAACCGCTGCACCGCGCTTCCCTCGTCCGCGTCGTGGTGGCCGGACCAGGTGAACGCGGTGACGCGCGCCTGCGCCTGGAGCACCAGCGCGTCCGAGAGGCTGTACGCGCCGGTGAGGCCGCCCACCACCGTCGCGCGGCTCCCGTAGGGGGTCCCGCGCCAGGACTCCGGCCCCTCGAAGCTGCCCTCGAGGGTGCCGAGGAGCTGGAGCGGCGGGATCGGCCGCCAGGACGGCCCCACGCCACCGGTGACCGAGGCGCCCGGCCGATACCCCTTGGTGTTGGCGTACAGCGGCAGGCGCCCGCTCACCCACGCGGTGGCACCCCACCGCGCGCCCAGGAGCATCCCGTCCACGCTCGCGGTCGGCACGAACGTCCCCGAGCCGAGCTGCATGTGTTGGTGTGTCAGGCCCTGCTCGGTGAGCGCGTAGGGGTCTTCCTCGGTCGCTCCGATGGGGAGGGACGTCCCGAGCCCGAGGCCCACGATCGCGTGGTCACCTGCGTGCAGGTACTTCCGCGCGAAGAGCGTTCCGTCCGTGGGCCCGGCCAACGTCTCGGTGCGGTGATGGATGTCGGCGTAGGGCGGGTCGAACGGAGCGCCGTCGGCTGTCTCGTAGTCGACGACGATGCTCCGCAGATCGATGGGGAGCGCCACGGAGGCCTGCCACCCCGCGCCGAGCCCGATGTTCAGCGTCGGATCGAGGCGGAACCACGCGATGTGTTGGTCGTGCCAGTGCTCGGGGATGTCCTCCACGGCGCACAGCAACGGGGCGACCTCCGGGCACAGGGCGACATGCCGGATGCGCACGGAGGTGCCGGTGACCATCGCGTCGAGGCGAAGCTCCCCTGGCTCGAGCCAGGGGTTGATGCGTGAACCTCCAGCCTGGAGGTTCGGGTTGCTTCAACCGGGTCAAGCGAAGGCGGGTGACACCCCGAGCAGGAGATGGAGCGCGGAGACCCAGAGCACGGCGTGCGCGACCTTGACGACGGTCACCGCGGCTTCCGGTCGCGCTGCTGATCGCGCTTCTGATCGATGGAGCCGAGGAGCGCGTCGAGATCGCTGCCCTTGAACAGCTGCTTCCCGGTCGGGCCGTACACGAGGAAGTACGGCAGGCCCTCAGCCCATTGGAGGTGCTGCTTCACGATCGGGTGCGCGAACGAGCCCTGGGCGTCGGCGCCCTCGAGCATCACCGTGCGCACCGCGGTGTCCGGGTGGGCGCGGAGGTAGACCGCGAGCCGCTCGGCGGCGGTGTAGCAGGGCGCGCACCAGGCGGCGCCGAAGTCGACGATGGTGAACTTGTCGGGGGCGAGCGCGGCGGCGAGATCGACCGCCTCGCCGCGGGATACCAGCTTCACGTCCAGCCCGGCGGCGTTGGCCCAGGGATCCGCTCGCTGCGCGGCGGGCTGCGGGACGAGCCCCGGCGGACAGGCCTCCACCGCCTCGACCTTCGTGGCCGCGTAGCCCTGCGCGGTGAGCGCCGTGTCGATCGCGGCGCGATCGACGGGCCCGGACAGCGCGACACAGGCGGCGCCTCGATCGTGGACGGCCACGGCCGCGGAGACGAACGGAAGCGCGTCGAGCGCGGCGGCGACCTTCCCGGCGCAGCACTCGTCGTCCATGCCGGTGACCTGTACGAGCGCGAAGCCCGCGGGGTCTGCCGCGAGAGAGATGGCGGTGAGCAGGTGAAGCATGGGCGGCTCTAACGCGCCCTCGGACTCAGCCCCCTACCATCACCCCATCCTTGTAGAACGCGAGGTCGTTGACGTATTTTTCCCACATCGCGTTGTCCATGAGGATGACGACGAGCGTGTTCACCTCGCCCGGGACGGCGTTGGTCAGCGGCCAGCTCCCGCTCTGGTTGTAGGACAGCTCCCCGAGGATCGCGCCGTTCACGATGACGCGGACGCCGTCGTCGACGGGGCCGGACGAGATGCTGTAGCGCGCGGGGTCGTCGCTCGGGTCCATCCAGAAGTCACACAGGATGTAGCTGAACGATCCCTCCAGCATGTCGGGCAGCTCGCTCGGCGCGTAGAACGAGAGCGGGCCGGTGACGGGAGTGGGGCCGCCCGCGCGCGTGATGACGTAGTCGCGCAAGTCCGCGAAGTCGCCCGGCACGTCGGTGCTGGCGGTCATCCCGTTGTTACCGGAGGGCTCGTACCAGTAGGCGTCGGGGTCACCGTCGTAATCCACCCGATACGCGGCGTTGCTGGTCAGATCGTAGGGGGTGTCGTCGTTGACGATGTACCAGCCGGTCGTGAACCCCGTGAAGCGCGCCGCGCCGACCTGGAGGGCGTCCACGCGCGGCTGGACCGGGTCGTTCGAGTCGACCACCAACGTGCCTTGATCCGCGCCCTCGTCGATGGGCGTGTACGTGACTTGGGTGACACGGCTCTCGCCCGGCTGGAGGACCCACGGGAGCTGGCCGTTCGTGGCCTCGTCCGCGGAGAACGAGAGCTCGACGCTCGCGGTGTCATAGCGAAGCCCGGTCACCTCCAACGCCTTGTGCCCCACGTTGGTCACGGTCACCGACTGGGTGACGGCCTCCCAGGGCACCCCCTCCCCGAAGTCGTGAAAGGTCGGCTGAACCTCGATGACGGGCGCCGGACTGGGGGTCGCGGGAGGCAGGGGATGCGGCCCCTCCGGGTATGCCGCTCCGGGCTCCTCCAGCTCGACCTCGAGTTGGTAGTCCGAGCAGGCCGAGAAGACGGACAGGGCCAGGAGCGTCATGGAACACCTCGAGTTGGGGTGTCACCATCCTACGCTTGGGACGGGCCCAGGACAGCGGCCTGGTGCGGATCGTCGCGTGATGGCGCCCCTCGCGTCCGCACGGTGGGCAGGGCTCCGCGCACCCAATCCAAGCCCAGACACGACCGGTCGGTTCGGGGCATCGACCCACGCGAAGCCCTCGCCTGTTCCACCCGGGGATCCGCCTACGGCGACGCGCGGGAGGAGCGCACCGCGGGGGTCACCGACACCTCCGTCACTTTCTGTCGCCGCCCTTACGCAGAGAGGGGCGACCTCGCGCACACGGTCAGTCGGCGCAGCTCCGCGCGTCGGGAGAGGCGTCGAAGCTGGTTTCTACCCGATCGGCCACGATGCCCTCGATGCGGAGCGCGAAGCACGCCTCTTCCCCATCGCTGCACGCGACGCACTCGCCGCCGAGGTCCGCGACGAGCTCGCATCCGTCGATGTCGCCCAGGGCCGCGGCGAGCTCTCGCGTATCGAGCTCGGCCGCGAGCGTTCCGTCGCGCCACGCGGCGCCCGACTCATCGAACACGCCCGAGAGGACGAGCGAGCGGAAGGTCGCGGACTGGCCGCCGAAGCTCGTGGTCAGCTGGCCGGGGCCCACGTCGAACACGGGGTTGGCGGACCAGTCCCCCGCCGGAAACGCGCGCACGGCCTCGCAGGGGTCCTGTTGGCCGTCCGTGCCGGCCAGGGCCACCGCGAGCTCGATGGTCGAGGCGGAGGCGCGCTCGACATAGACGAACACGTCCCGATCGAGCACCTCCCCGAAGAGGGCGTCGAGCCCCGGCGGCTCGGTGACGCGCATGGAAGCGCGGTCGATCGCGTACAGCGTGTCGTCGAGGTCGGCCGAGGTGGCGGGGAGCGTGTCCTCACCGCCGCCTTCATCCGACGTGTCGCCATCGGGCGTGCCGTCGTCCGACGTGCCGTCATCCGGAGCGGCGGACTCCTCGTCCTGCACGGCCGGCCCGTGCTCCTTGCCATCCAGCGCCGACGTGAGGCCGAAGCCACACCCGACGAGCGGCGAGACCATCAGAGAGGAGAGAGCCACCAGAGAGAAGGCGCGCATCCGGACCTCGAGGCGGCGCCTTACTACTGCCGCCCGAGCCCGAGGTCAACCCCCCATTGCCGGATCGACGTAGGGAACCACGAGCGCCGCGTCCAGCACGGCCGTGTTGCCGACCTCGTAGCCGCCCGTCACGAGGATGGAGCCATCGAGCAGGACGGACAGGCCGCATCCGGGCCGCGCGCGATCGAGCTGGATGGCGGGACCGCTCATCCCCTCGACCGGGGAGACCAGCTCGATCGTGGCCTCGCCCGCGGTTCGCGTGGAGTCGGTCCATCCGCAGCCGGCGGCGTACCAGCCAGGCGTGATCCAGGGCGCGATCTGCGGGGCGAAGCGGGGCTCGCCGAAGCCCTCGACCGAGACGAAGCGCTTGGCGTCCGGCGCGTAGAGCCGCCCGTCCGCATAGACGGCGCCGGTCCCCACGTCGGCCCCCCCGAGGATCCGGATGCTCCCATCGTCCGTCGGGAACAGCGCACCGCCCGACACGTAGCGGAAGTCCCCCGCGTTGCCCTCGTTCATCGGGAAGAAGGCCTCGGCCGGATCGAGCTCGGTGTCCCCGCCGTCCCAGACGCCGGTGGACGCGGCGTCGCTCCCCTGCACGTACACGCTGCCGTCGGTGAGCACGGCGCAGCCGGTCACGGCGGCCGCGTCGAAGTCCCGCATCTCGAGCGGGATGAAGCCCCATTCGCCGCTCTCGCCGTCCGGCTTGAGATAGTCCGCGCCGCCGCCCGAGTCCGCGGCGGAGCCGCCGAGCACGATGCCCTGGCGCTCTCGGAACATCGCGACACAGTGCCCGTTCCGACCCTGGGACAACGATCCGATCGCGCTGAAAGTGCCGAGCGTGTCGTCGAACACCGACGCGTTCTCGACGGCGACGGTGGCGCCGGCCAGGAGCGCGTAGCCGCCGACGAGGAGGGTGTCGCCGCCGTCCAGCACGGCGGCCACGGGAGATGCGACGGCCGGGCTCGCGTAGGCGGAGAACTCCGCGAACGTGCCGAGCGTGGGATCGAAGCGCTCGGTGGTGGCCGTGGCGCGCTCTCCCTGCGGGTCCACGCCGCCGATGAGCACGACCGAGCCGTCCCGCCGGGTCAGCGCGACGTGACGGGACCGATCGGTCAACATCGGCGCGTCGAGCGCGAGGGCGCGGTTGACGGGGAGGAACACGAGGGGGACGGAGAGCTCGGCGTCGGGAACCAGCACGATCTCGGCGGTGCGGCCGGCGGAGAGCACGCGGCCCTCGGCGAGGCCGAGCAACGTGATGCGGATGACGCCGAAGTCAGCGAGATCCGGGAGGGTCACGGCCTCGTCCGGGTAGGCGAAGGTGTCCGAGGCGACGACCACGTCCCCCATGCTGATGTCGAGGCGCAGCGTGTCCACGTCGCGGAACGCGTCACACGCGGGGCACGACGTCGGGTTGGTGACGACCACTTCGAGCGCGGTCGAGACGCCCGGGATCACCTCGATGACGGGCTCGCGGCAGGCAAAGAGGAGGAGGAGCCAGGGCACGGCCGCACGATACCGTCTCCGCCGGGGTCGGGCAACAGATCGGGTTAGATGCCCGCCCCCGCACCCGCGAACAGTGCGGTGCCCAGTGAGAGGTGCCGAGTGACCGGCGACGATCTTCCCCTGCTCCGCACCGCGGTGCCCGGCCCCGCCTCTCGCGCCTGGGTGGACAGGCTGGCGCGCCACGAGTGCCCCGCGATCACGGCGCGCCGCGCCCGCCGCGCGGTGTCCATCGGGGCCGCCGACACCGACCCCATCGTGTGGGACGAGGCCGTGGGCGCCAACGTGCGCGACGCGGACGGCAACGTCTTCGTCGACCTGTGCGCCGGCTTCGGCGTCGCTTCCGTCGGCCATCGCCACCCGGCGATCGTGGCCGCGGGCCAGGCGCAGCTCGCCCGCCTCCCCCACGCGATGGGGGACGCCTTCCCCGACCTGCGCCGGATCGAGCTCCTGGAACGCCTCTGCGCGGTCACGGGCATGGACCGCGTGATCTTCGGCACGTCCGGCTCCGACGCCGTGGAAGCCGCGCTCAAGACCGCCCGCGTCGCCACCGGCCGGGGCCGCGTCCTGGCCTTCACGGGCGGCTACCACGGGCTCGCCGCCGCCTCGCTCGCGGCGCTCGGCTACCACGTCCACGCCTTCCGGGAGCCCTTCGCCGACATGCTCGGCCACCACGTGGACCACGTGGCCTTCGGCGGCGACTGGCCCGACCTGACCCCGTACGCGGCGGTGCTGGTGGAGCCTATCCAGGGTCGCGGCGGGATGCGCGAGCCGCCCGCCGGCTGGCTCGAGCGGCTCCACGCGGCCGCGCGGGCGGTCGGAACGCTGGTGATTCACGACGAGATCTACTCGGGCCTCGGCCGCTCCGGCGCCCTCCTCGCGGCCGGGGCGCTCCGCCCCGATCTGCTCTGTCTCGGCAAGGCCCTCGGCGGCGGCTTCCCGATCTCGGCGTGCCTCGGCACGTCGGCCGCGATGGACGCCTGGGGCGCCTCCACCGGCGAGGCCATCCACACCCAGACCTTCCTCGGGAACCCCGTCGGCTGCGCGATGGCGCTCGGGGTGCTCGAGGTGATCGAGCGCGAGCAGCTCGTGGCGCGCGCCGCGACCGAGGGCGCCTGGTTCGCCGCGGCGCTCGCGAACGTGCCGGGCGTACGCGCGATCAGCGGGCGCGGGATGATGCTGGGCGTCCACCTGGACGACAGCCTCGGCGTGACCCGCAAGATGCTCGACCGCGGCTACATCGTGCTCCCGTGCGGCGAGCGCGCCGAGGCCCTCGGGCTCACCCCGCCGCTGACGATCGCGCGCGCGCAGCTCGAAGGCGCGGTCACCGCGCTGGCGGCGTGCATCGGGAGCCCGGCGTGAACGAGCGCATCCGGCGCTTCGTCGAAGCGGGCGAGGGGCCCTTCGCCGCCCTCGCGCTCGACCTGTTCCGCTCCCAGGTGGCGCGCAACCCGACGTACCGGGCCCTCGCGGACGGCGTCGACCCGGCGCGCGTGGAGGACATCCCCGCGGTGCCGGTCGCGCTCTTCCAGTCGCTCGACCTCACGTCGTTCCCCGTGGAGGAGGCCACCATGGTGTTCCGCACGAGCGGCACCACCGGGGCCGTGCGCGGCGTTCATCGCTTGCGGGACACGACGCTCTACGACCTCGGCGCCTGGCGCCACTTCGCGAAGAGCGCGTCGGCCCTCCCGGAGCTCCTTCGCGCCGGCCGCGTCGTCTCCTTGTGCCCCGACGACTCCGACTCCTCGCTCGGCCACATGGTGGGCCGGTTCGCCGCGCGGCTCGGCGGCGCTCCCCTCGCCCTGTTCCGGGACGGGCGCGTCGTGCCCGACGCGTGGGAGCGTCTGGAGGAAGCGTCGCGAGGCGGGCCCGTGTTTCTCGCCGCGACCGCCTTTGCCCTCGACGCGTTGTTCGCCTCGCCCGGGCGCGCCGCGCTTCGCCCCGACTCCCTCGTGATGGTCACCGGCGGCTTCAAGGGGCGCGCGGTGCGGCTCGACGCGGACTCGCTCTACGCCGCGATCCCCGAGCGCCTCGGCGCCCCCCACGTCATCGGCGAGTACGGGATGACCGAGCTCTCGAGCCAGCTCTGGACCGCCCCGGTCCCCGCGGGCGAGCGGCCCGGCGCCTTCGTCGCGCCCCCCTGGCTGCGCGTCTACACCGTCGATCCGATGACCGGCGAGCCGGTCGAGGGAGAGGGGCTCCTCCGCTTCGTCGACCTCTGCAACGTCGACAGCGTGCTCGCGATCGAGACGATGGATCTCGGCATCGTCACCGCGTCGGCGGCGGGGGACGCCGTGACGCTCCGGGGCCGGCTCGTGGGCGCCGAGGCGCGGGGGTGCTCGATGCGGGCGGAGGAGTTCCTGGCCGCGGTGAAGCGCCCAAGCCACGAGCGGAGCGGAGAGTGATGGACGCCGTCGCGAGCGCCATCGCCCGCCTCGCGGCGCTCGACCCGGCGGGCTGGGGGACAGGCCTGTCCGATGCCAACGCGCGGGCGTGCTGGGCCGCGGCCGTCGGGGATCTCGATCCCGCCGCGCTCACCGCGGACGTGGCGGGTACGCGGCCGCGCGCCGTGCTGATCGTGTGCAGCAGCAACGTCTACACCGCGGCCCTCCCCTGGATGCTCCACCTCGCCGCCCGCGGGGTCCGCGTGATCGTCAAGCCCGCGTCGGGCCAGGAGGCCGCCATCGAGGCGATGGCCACTGCCATCGGTGACCTGGGGGATGGGCGCATCGAGGTGCGGTCGTGGCGCGGCGGCGAGCTCGCGGCAGAGGCCGACGCGCTGGCCGAGGTCGACGGCGTGATGGCCTTCGGCGGCGCCGCGGCGATGTCCGCCATCCGGACGCGGCTCCCGGAAGGTGTGGTGTGGTTGCCCTTCGGGCCGCGCTTCGGCGTGGGCGTGGTGTCCGCGCTGACCGAGGCCGCCATCGACGACGTGGCCCTGTACGACGGGCACGGGTGCATGTCCCCCGCGGCCTACTTCACCCGGCACGTGGATCTCGACGCCGCCGCCGCGTGGATGGCCGCCGCCGAGGCGCGCTGGCCCCGGGGCGTGGTCGATCCGGCCGACGCCGCCCAGACCCGTGCGCGCATCATGCTCGCCCGCGCGGCCGGGCGGAAGGTGGTCGGAGCGGGGTGGGCCGTGCTGGAGTTGCCGGCGGACCACTTCACGCCCGTCGCCTTGCCGCGTGTGCTCGTCCTCCATCCGTTCGCGGACGTCGAGGAGGTGCGCACGGCGGTGGCGCCGTGGCGCGATCGGCTCGGCACCGTCGCCACCGACCTCCCCGGCCTGTACCTCGGCGCGCCGCGCATGTGCGGGCCGGGGGGCATGCAGCACCCCGCGTGCGGGCGCTTCCACGACGGCGTGGACGTGCTCGGCGCCCTGTGGCGCCAACGTGTTCCTCGTCCGGACGGCACGGCATGATCCTCTCTGCCGAAGCGCGCGCCCTCCACGCGTCCTCCCTCTTCGTCGACCTCCACTGCGACCTGCTCCTGGCCAAGAAGCTGCTCGGCTGGGACTGGCGCCGCCGCCACGCGCCGAACCCGCTCCCCGGCGCGGCGCTCTTCGGCCACTGCGACATCCCCCGGCTCAAGGAAGGCGGCGTGAGCGCGATGGCGCTCGGCGTCGTGATAAACCCGTTGCGCGGTCGCTCCGGCCCCGCCGCCATCGACGCCGACCTTGCCCGGATGGCCCAGGAGGTCGCCCGCTCCCCGGAGGACCTCGCGGTGTGCGGCACGGTCCAGGCCATCCGCACCGCCCGGGCGCAGGGCCGCATCGCGTGCTTCGCCGGGCTGGAGGGGGCGCACGGCCTCGACACCCGCCTGGAGGACCTCCCGCGCTTCCGCGCCGCGGGCCTCCGGTACGTCGGGCTCGCCCACTTCAGCGCCAACGCCGCGTGCCGCCCGATGGTGGGCTGGGGCGCCGACAACACCGCGCCGCTCTCCGACTACGGCCGCGCGCTGGTCGACGAGCTGGGCCGGCTCGGCATCCTGGTCGACCTCGCGCACGTCGGCCGCGCGGGCGTGATCGAGGCCGCGGCGCGCGCGAACAAGCCCGTCATCATCTCGCACACGGCCTGTACCGCCGTGCACGCGAGCCCCCGCGGCGTCGATGACGGCCTGCTCCGCGCCGTGGCCGACACCGATGGCGTGGTCGGGGTCATCTTCGTCACGCCCTTCCTCGGGCAGCACCCTTCCGGAAAGGGCGGCGCCGCCCAGGTCGTGCGGCACCTCGACCACATCCGGCGCACCGTCGGCGTGCGCCACGCCGCCATCGGGACGGACTGGGAGGGCTTCGCGCTCTACCCGAGCGACCTCGACTCTGCCGACAAGCTGCCGTGGCTCACCCAGGCGCTGCTCGACGCGGGCTGGCCGCCGGCGGACGTGCACGCGGTGCTCGGGGAGAATTTCCTGCGCGTGTTCGGCGCCGTCTGCGGGTGACGGTTCGGGCGGGGGGCCGGGTCAGGCGGGGAACGGGGTCAGGCGGGGACGATCTCCGCCACGACCGGACGATGGTCGGACACGCGGTACAGGTTCTCCACCGGCGCGCGCGGAAATCCGCGGGCACGCTGCGCGACGAAGCCATCCACCCGGTGGAAGAACGCTGCGTCGCCCAGCGCGGGGTCCCGATCGAACGCAAAGACACGCGGCGAGCCGACGAACCGCGCCTCCGACGACGCCGCGACGTGGTCGATCACCTCGCGGTCGAGCCAGGTCGTCCAGGGGTCACCCGCGGGGAGGACCGCCTTGGGCCAGGCCCATCCGGGCAGGCTCCGAAGCGGGGCGATGGAAGGATCGTCCTCGCGCGCGTTGAAGTCCCCGAGGACCACCCGGGGGCCCGCCCCCGCCTGAAGCGCGCCGACTGGGCCGAGCGCCGCGCCATCCAACCACCGCGACAGGTGCGCGGCCTCGCGGAGCCGGAGGGCCGCCGAGGCGTCCGCCAGGGGGGCCCCCATCAGGCCCGACTTGAGGTGTACGGCCGCGAGCGAGAGGGCCGCGCCGTCCGCTCGGTCGCGGAAGGTGGCGAGCAGCGGGGGGCGCAAGGCCGGGCCCCCGCCGAGGGGCCCCCACACGATCGGCTCGACCGTGGCGGGATCCCAGGCGTACACCACCTTCTGGAGCGCGGTGTCGGCGAGCTCGTGGGGGCGCCCCGAGGTGACGAACGCCTCCCCCACGCGCACCCGAAGGTCGCGCCCCGACAGCGCCGCGGCGGCCCGGAGGACGCGCTCGAGGCGCGGCAGGTCGCAGATCTCCTGGAGGGCCACCACGTCGGCATCGAGCCGGGCGAGCACCTGCGCAACGAGCTGGTCGTCCTCCGGCTCGCGCTCCACGATCGGGCGCGTGGTTCCGAACCAATAGACGTTGAAGGTGGCGATCCGCATACCACCCCTTAACGACGACGGGCGTCGCCCGCGCGACGGGCCCCGGGCGTGGCGCCGAGAACCCGGCCCGGGACCCCCTCCGGTCCCCCCCAAAGGGGGCCCCACCGGAGGACCCGAGGCCGACGGCGCCACACCCGCGGCCGCGCTGAGCACCCTGTGAGGCTACGCCTCGCCGGGCTCGCCGAGGACGAGGCCGCGCAGGTCGCGGATGCCGGACTGGTCGCGCAGGCGGATGAGCGCCTCGCGCTCGATCTGACGGACGCGCTCGCGGGACAGGCCCATCTCCTTGCCGACCTCGGAGAGCGTGCGGAATTCGCCGTCCTCCAGGCCGTACCGGCGGGTGAGCACGAAGCGCTGCCGCTCGGAGAGCACGCCGTGGAAGGCCTTGCTCATGCGAGACAGCTCCTGCTGCTGGATGCTCTCGTCGTCGGGGGAGACGGCGTCGTCATCCGAGAGGAAGCGCTCCAGCGGGCGGGGACGCGGGCCGTCATCCACCGGCTGCTCGAGCGAGATGGTGTTGCCCTGCGACAGGAGCAGCTCGGCGCGCTCCTTGTCGATGCCCACCTCGTCCGCCAGATCCGCGATGTTGTACTCGATGCCGGCGGCCTCGAAGCGCTTCATCGCCTTGCGCAGGTTGCGGGTCTGCTCGACCGCGCAGCCGGGCAGGCGCACGGGGCGACCGGTGTGATCGATGGCGCGCGTCATCTGGGCGCGCACCCACCACCGGGCGTAGGTGGAGAAGCGGATGCCGCGGTCCGGATCGAAGCGCTTGGCCGCGCGGAGGAGGCCGATGTAGCCCTCCTGCACGAGATCCTCTTCGTCCATGAACGGGCCGGCCAGCTTGCGGGCCTCGCCGTGGGCGATGCGCCGCCCGCTCATCGCGAGGCGCCAACGCAGCTCTTCCGCCTGCTGCCACGCGCCCTGGGCGCGACGCGCCATGAGCTTGAGGCCCTCTTCCTTGCGCGCGGCACGGCCGACGGCACGGACGGCTTCCTCGAGACGGTCGACCGCGCCGGCGCGGGTGCGCTCCGCGCGATCGGGGCGACGACGAAGGATGTTCTCCGCGGCGTCGATCCCGGCAACGGCCTCACGGGCGGCCTGCTCCGCCTTGCGGATCTCCCGCGCGATGGCCTTCTCTTCTTCGGCAGTCAGACGCTCGGAGCGGCGGCGGGCACCGTCCGATGCAGAAGAACTCCGGATTCGCAGCGACATGTTCACTCCTGACTCTCTTTGCGGCAGGCCTTCAACGCTTCAACGATTCTGGCGACGCTTCAACGATTCTGGCCAACGCTTGAACGAAACGACGCGCCGGGCGAACGACGCTTGCTGGGACGAAGCTGGGTACGAACCCGCGAACGAATCCGCGAGGGGTTCGAGTCGTTCGGAATGCTGGGGGACAACAGATTATTCCGAGGATTCCCGAAGACCGGGTGGACGACCGGCCCGGCGATGCGCATCGAAGGACCGGATCGGAGACCCGGACGGGATGCCGAATCGGCGGACCCGCCCCCGGCGAGCGCCTCTTTATAGATCCGTTCACGACCGATCATTGTCAAGAACCTGTCAAAGCCACTGCTGTTGCCTTGCCGCTCCGAAGAAACCGCGACTGTATGTGCAACCAACACGGATCGGATGCGCAAGATTTCGTTCTCGTGCGCAAACGTCCGGGTGGCGGACGGGCCCCGATCGGCGCGAAGCGAGTCGAGCGCCGGGGGGCGAGCGGGCCGCGCACGCCCACTCCCGCACGGCGCGCGATCGGTCCTCTGACCCGCGAGCGGACGGGGGCCGAGGGCTGAATGCGCGGACTCCAAAGGGCGCTCGGGGAGGGCCGAACTTGTACGCGAACCCGCGCCCGGATGCTACCCTGTCACGCACGATCCGGAGGAAAGGTGCATCGTTCCATACTCGTCGCATTGTCACTGTTCGTAACGGGCTGTGACGACGGCACTTCGGACACGGGCCCGGAGGGCAAACCCGACGACACCGATGGCCTCGCCTGCGGCGGCGACGAGGATTGCGCGTCCACCGAGATCTGCGAGGCCGACGCCTGCGTGGACGGTGACCGCAACGACGAGACCGATGGTGCCGAGGGCCTCTTCTGGGCCGACACCACCAGCGGGGAGATCAACCCCGCGGGAGACGTGGATTGGTACGCCGTACAGGCCGACGGCGGAGAGTTCTTCCGCATCACCGTCGTCACCGCGGAGGAAGAGGGCGGAGTGAACAGCGTGGTGAGCGTCTACACCGGCGGCGGCAAACGCGTGGTCTGGGAGGACGAACATCCGGCGGGGAACGTCTCCTCCGCGGACTCGATGTGCTTCGGCTACTTCCCGAGCGCGGGGACGTACTACGTCAAGGTCGAGGACGCGGGCACGTTCTACGAGTCGGATCCCGTGGGCGGCGCGGGCGAGTCCTACACGCTCGAGATCGAGGAGTGGAGCTCCGTCGGCACCGAGACGGACAGCGCTCAGGCGGCGGGGCTCGACTTCGGAACCCTCTCGGCCAACGTGCTGTACTCCTTCCCCGTACTCCTCGGAGAGGCCAGCGACGTCGACTGGGCGGCCCTCGATCTGCCCGCCGTCGGCTCCCCCATCTCCGTGGTCGCCCTCCAGAACGGCGAGGAGAGCGACATGGTCACGCGCGTGACCCTCCGGAACCGCGCTGGGGACGACGTCCTCGCGCTCGACAACCCCACGCCGGACGCGCCGGCCTATCTCCCCGACCCCGAAGGCACGGGGTACGTCCTCGGCGCGACGGACGTGTCGGGGGGCGGCGGCGCCGACTACTGGACCTGGCTCTTCTTCGTCATCCGCGAGCCCGGGAGCGGAAATCCGCCCGGCATCGAGCCCGACGACACGTTGGAGCAGGCGAACGGGATGATCCTCGACGACCAGGATCCGGACTCCGGCGAGTTCTGGTCCGCCTATGCGCAGGGGCGGATCTCCACGGAGGCCGACGCGGATCTCTACACGTTCGACGTGCCGTTCGACGACGCGTTCATCAGCGTGTACCTCGGCGCGCAGCCCTACGGCAGCCTGCTCGCCCCGCGCCTCGAGCTGCTCGACTCGACCGGCGGCGTGCTCGACACGGTCGACTCGACGCTCGGCAGCGACGCCGACGCGCTCAACCTCGGCCCCTACCCCCGCGGCGACTACACGCTCCGGGTCAGCGCCGCGCCCGATACCGGTGCGGTCGGCGGCGAGGGGTACTTCTACCTGTTCGGGTTGTTCGCGACGTCGAGCGCGCTGTAGCGGTCGACGCGCGAGCGGCGCACCCGCCCCCCTACGCCGCCACGGACGCCAACGAGGCCGCCAGCCGATCGAGCGAGTCCCGCGCGGGGGAGGGCTGGAGGGGGCGGAGCGCGCGACGCGCGGCCCAGGTCTCGCGGATCATCGCCTCGCGGCCGGCGCCCACACCCCCGAGGCCGCGGACGCGATCGTTCAGCTCCGCCGCGACCGCATCGTCGTACCCGACCGCGCCGAGGCGCCGCCACAGCGGATCGATGGCGGGATCCTTCGCGTTGGCCCACGCCACCGGGAACACGGGGCGCGCCGCGGCCGCGTGCTGCGCGAGCTGGCGGCCCCCGGTCGCGGGGTCGAACAGCGCGAGGTCCTCCGCGAGCTTCCACGCGATGCCGACGTGCCGGCCGTACCGACCGAGCCCCGTGATCGCGGGGCGACTGGCGCGCACCAGGTGCCCCCCCGCGCGACAGGTGAACGCGAAGAGCGCGCCGGTGTGCTCCTCGGCGAAGAGCAGGGCGTCCGCCACCGTGGCGGGGCGCGTGCGCAGGGCCTCCCCCAGGGCGTGGCCGGCGCCCACGTCGCGGAGGAGCTCGAGCGTCTCTCCGAGGATCTCCGGCGCGGGCGCCCGGCGCGCGATCTCGAGCGCCCGGAGCGTGAGGTGATTGGCGCCGAGCAGCGAGCCCGCGCCGCGCAGCACCCGACGCGCGGCGCGGCGCCGGCGGCCGTCG
>JAUXQH010000039.1 GCA_030685065.1 Pseudomonadota bacterium
GGGAGCCCGTCGGCGTCGGCTTCGCTTCAGGCCGGCTCGGCGAACATGAACCTCGAGGTGTCACCGAAGGGCGCGAGCGCTTCGCTCTCGGCCGGCCCGGTCAAGGCGGACATGAAGGTCGACAAGAGCGGCGTGTCCGGCTCGGCCTCCGTGGACGCGGGCCCGGTGAAGGCGGATGTCAAGGCCGACAAGAACGGCGTCTCCGGCTCGGGCTCCGTGGACGCGGGCCCGGTGAAGGCGAGCGTCGAGGCCGACGAGAACGGGGTGTCGGGAACGGGATCGGGCAAGGTCGCCGGCAAGGACGTGAGCGCGACCGGCGGATCCGACGGAAAGTGGGGCGCGGACATCGCTGGGTTCAAGCTAGGGAACTAGCGGCGCTCGTGAAGGGCCGGCTCACGTCCAGACCGCGCGGCGCTCCCCGACCGCGGCGCCGACGACGTTCTTGACGTTGCACCAGGGCCACGCGGCGTCGGGATCCAGCACGCCGGGCGCGACCTCGGCGAGCACCGCGCGGACGGCGACCGCGAGGGCCGAGCCGCTCCCGGTCGTGCACTTGATGGCGATGCCGACGCCGCGCTCGGGGAGGGCGATGCACATGAGGCCCTCGGCGCCACGCTTCGCGGTGAGCGGTTCGCGCGCGCTGCGCATGAGGAGGGCGTCGAGCTCGCCGGGGCTGCTGACCAGGTCGGGCTCGTGGTTCATCGCCCAGCCGATGCGGCCCGCGAGCGAGCCCGCGCGCATCTCGGTGGCCAGCCGGCAGAAGGCCGTCGCCATCGCGCTCACCGGGACATGGAACGTCGGCACGCCACATCCATCGACGGCGATGCCCGCCTTGGCGCCGCTCCAGTCCTCGAACCGGGCGGCGTTCACCTGCTGGAGCGGGTGGTCGATGGGACGGTAGTCCGGATCCCAGCCGCGCGAGGTAGCGGCGGCGAGCATGAAGGTGTGCTTGCCAGAGCAATTGTTGTGGATGGCGGAGCAGGCGCGGCCGGCCCGCACGAGCCCACGCGCGCTCTCGTCGTGGCTGGGCCAGTGGGCACCGCAGCGAAGCCCCTCTTCCGTGAGGCCGAACCGCTCGAGGAGCGAGGCGACGACGGCGGTGTGCGCGGGGGTGGCGCCGTGGCTCGCGGCGCCGATCGCGAGATCGGCGTCGGAGAGCGCGGAGACGGTCGCGGCGGGCAGCTGCTCGAGCGAGCTTAGAAGCTGCAAGGGCTTGCTCGAGCTGCGCCAGAAACAGGCGCCGGGGACCCCGCCGGGGGTGCCATCGGCGGACCAACGGACGCCGGTGATGTCCGCCACGGCGGCGACGATCGGATGGCTGGTCTCCACGAGACCGCCGCGGAGCTGCTCGACGACGAGGGGCATTCACGCTCCTATCGTGCTAAACGCGCCCTCTGTGGAACATCCGGTGTCCGACTACGTCCGTCCCGTCCTCGCACGCTACCGCGATCCGTTGGACCTCGTCTGGCTCGCCACGGCGCGGCGGCTCGGCCTGCGCGTTCGTCGCAACCCGGCGATCTTCTCCGCGACCGATGGCGCCGGCCTGCTCGAGCTCGGCCCCTTCGATACGCTCGATGCGGACGACACCACCGCGCAGATGATCCTCCACGAGTTCTGCCACTGGATCACCAACGGACTGGACACGTTCCACGAGCGCGACTGGGGCTTCGCCCTCGACGCCGAGCTCGACTGGCGCGAGCACAGCTGCCTTCGGCTCCAGGCGGGGCTGACCGAGCGGTACGGCCTCCGCGCGTTGCTGGCGCCGACGAGCCAGTTCCGCGACTACTACGACCAGATCCCGGCGGACGTGCTCGAGCCGATCGACGACTCGCCGCGCGAGCGCCAGGTCTGCGCGCTGGCCAACGTCGCGCTTCAGCGGGCAGCGGGTGAGCCCTGGTCTGCCCCGATGACCGCCGCTTTCGTCGCGACCGCGGCCATGCGCGACGCGCTCGCGCCGCTCCTTTCGGACTACGCGACCGACCTCGAGGACGACACCCTCCCGAGCCTGTGGGGACGCGCTTCCGGCCGGCGGCAGTAGTAGTGCCCGTGTTTCGGCTCAACGACCTCCCGCTTTTTCCGCCTCCCGAGCTCGCGGAGGCCGGCGGTCTGCTCGCGGTCGGGGGCGACCTGCGCGCTGAGCGCCTGCTCGCGGCCTACCGGTCCGGGGTCTTCCCCTGGTACAGCGAGGGCCAGCCGATCTGGTGGCACTCGCCCGACCCGCGCTTCGTGCTCGAGCCGGAAAAGCTGCACATCCCCCGCAGCCTCGCCAAGATCCTCCGGCGCGGCGACTACGAGATTCGCTTCGACACCGCCTTTTCGCAGGTGATGACGGCCTGCGCCCGCACGCCGCGCCCGAACCAGGACGGGACCTGGATCACCCGGGCGATGGTCCGCGCCTACGAGGGGTTGTTCGAGCTCGGCCTGGCGCACTCCGCGGAAGCGTGGAGGGGCGGCGAGCTGGTCGGCGGGCTGTACGGGGTCTCGCTCGGGGACATGTACTTCGGCGAGAGCATGTTCACGGACGCTCCCGACGCGAGCAAGTGCGCGTTCGTCGTGCTCGTTCGCTGGATGCGGGCTCGGGGAGTCGCGCTCATCGACAGCCAGGTCCAAACGGAGCACCTCGCCAGGTTCGGCGCCGAGCACTGGCCGCGGGAGCGCTACCTGTCGCGGCTCCGCGAGCTCGTCGAGCGCGACACCCGCAAGGGGCCCTGGCGGCTCGAACCGGGTGACCCCGCCCTCTCGTTCTGACCCCTCCCGACCGGAGCCCCCATGCCGCTGTTCCCCCCGCTCAACGCCCGCAAGACCGGCATGTTGCCCGTGTCCCCGCTGCACACCGTGTATTGGGAGGAGTCCGGGAACCCCGACGGCATCCCCGTCGTGTTCGTTCACGGCGGGCCCGGCGCGGGCACGGAGCCGACCCACCGCCGCTTTTTCGACCCCGCGCGCTACCGCATCGTCCTGTTCGACCAGCGCGGGAGCGGGCTCTCCACACCGCACGCCGAGCTGCGCGAGAACACGACCTGGGACCTGGTCGCCGACATGGAGAAGCTCCGGGATCTCCTCGGGATCGATCGCTGGGTGGTGTTCGGGGGGAGCTGGGGCAGCACGCTCGCCCTCGCCTACGCGGTGACCTGGCCCGAGCGCGTCGCCGGGCTCGTGCTGCGCGGCATCTTCCTGCTGCGCGACAAGGAGATCCGCTGGTTCTACCAGGGTGGCGCCCACTTCCTCTTCCCCGATGCGTGGGAGGACTACCTGGCCCCCATCCCCGGCGAGGAGCGTGAGGATCTCGTCGGTGCCTACTACAAGCGCCTCACGTCGGAGGACGCCGAGGTGCGCCTCGCGGCGGCGCGGGCCTGGAGCATCTGGGAGGCCCGTACCAGCAAGCTCCTCGTGAGCGAGGACCTCGTCGCGCGGTACGAGGACGCCACCTTCGCGCTCGCGTTCGCGCGGATCGAGTGCCACTACTTCGTCCACCGCGGCTTCTTCCAGCGGGACGACTTCCTGCTGCACCAGGCCTCCCGGTTGCAGGGGATCCCGGGGGTGATCGTGCAGGGCCGTTACGACGTTGTCTGCCCCATGACGTCGGCCTGGGAGCTCCACGCAGCCTGGCCCGATTCGCGCCTGGTGATGGTACCCGACGCCGGGCACAGCGCCTTCGAGCCCGGCATCGAGGCCGAGCTGGTCACCGCGACCGAGGAGATGGCGGATCGCCTGGCGCGCTGAACGAGGCGTCCGCCGTGGCTGAAGGGCCGCTTACTCTGGACTGACGGCTCTTGTGGAGGCCGAGGTCAGGGTATACCCTTCTTGGTGAGCGGAGGTCGTTATGGGTCGACACGTTGATGCTTTCCTCCAGGGCCTGCTGGGGGACGAGCGGGGAACCACCTCGATTGAGTACGCTCTGATAGGTACGCTCGTGGGGGTCGCGTGCATAGGGGCGTTTACGCAGTTCGCCTCGGTCACGGGCATCCTGTACGAGGTGATCACCGGGCTCACGGCCTACCTCTGATTCCTGCCGGGTGACTCCGATCGGATGACCCCTATCGAAGGACCTCGAGCGTGTACAGGCGCTCGACCGTACCGTCGATCGTGAGCGTGAGCCCGCCGGCCGAGAGGGTGCCGGAGGCCAGCATCGCGGCATTGGACCCTGCTTCGTCCGCGATGCCGTCCGTGGCGTAGGTCGTCCCGTCCTCCTCGGTGAACGTTCCGGCCGCGCCGGCGAACACGCGGATGGTCCGCAGGGAGTCGGCGTCCTCGAGGGTGGTGAGCCCGTCGAGGGCGCCGATCACGAGCGTGTCGGGGGGCTCGGTGAACAGGGGCACGATGGCGCCCGCGGGCGCGAAGACCGCGATGTCGTCGACCGCCACGTCAACCCAGCCGGCCTCGGCCGGGGCGCCCGTCCACCAGTCGTACCAGTCGGTGGCGCTCGGGAGCGCCACGTCGCGACCGGTCGCGCCCTCTTCCATGACCGGAGCGACGAAGAGCGAGGCGCCCAACATCCACGCGTCCGCGCGGCTCCAGGGCTCCTCGGGGTAGAGGAGGAACGGCGCGAGGACCAGCGGCCGACCCCCGGCCACCGCCTGCGAGGCGAGCGCGCGGAGGTAGGGAAACAGGGCGGTGTGAACGTTCGCCCAGCGGGCGTAGTGCGCGATCGTCTCGGCGTCCGTGTCGAACTGCCAGTTGTCATCCTTGAACGCCCCATGATGCGTGCGCATCACCGGCGTGAAGGCGCCGAGCGTGCACCAGCGGAACCAGAGCTCCTTGGTAGAGGGGGGGTTGCCGATGGAGTTGTACCCGCCGATGTCATGGCCGAACATCGGTACGCCCGCGATGCCCGCGCCGATGCCGAGCGGGACCACCGTGGGAAAGCCGTCGTCGGTGTCGAAGGAGGTGCGCTGATCTCCCGCCCACGTGACCGGGGACAAGGACGGGGTTCCGGTCCACCCGCTGCGGGAGAAGGTCACCGCGTCGAACGGGGCGATGGCCTCGGCGTTCGTGAGCTGCCACCACCCCGGGTAGGCGTTGTGCTCGTCGATCGGGTCGGCGTAGGCCAGCTCTGCGTCGGGGGGCAGCCACTCGCCGAAGTCGGTCATCCACCCGTCGAACCCGAGGGCGAGGGCGTCGGTCATGCGGGCCTCGGCCCAGGCGCGGGCGTCCTCGCGGGACAGATCGAGCACGCTCGTCGGATCGAAGGTGATGCCGGCGAAGAGGTAGGGCTCGCCCTCCGCGTCGCGGATCACGTACGGTTCGGCCTCGGCCCACGCCGCGCTCGGCTCGGCGACGAAAGGGGAGAAGTACGCGAGCCACTTGAAGCCGGCCGCCTCGAGCTCGCCGTCCAACGCCATCGCGTCCGGGTAGAGCGTCTCGTCGAGCGTCCACTCCGCGGTGAGGTGGTAGCCGAACGAGGTCTGGGTGCCCCCCTTCCAGTCCTCGGTCCAGATCACCGAGGACGATGCGCCCGACTCGCGGAGCGTGGTGGCGACCTCGCGCACGCGGTCCGCGCCGCCCACCGCGTCGTTCCAGGGGGCGAACGCCCAGTCCGGAGGCAGCATCGGGGTGCCCGCGGAGAGCGCGTGGGCCTCGACGATCTGGAGGGGCGTCTCTCCGCTGAAGACGAGGAACGAGGTCGTTCCGCTCCAGACGTCCAGTGTCCACCGGTTGCCGGTGCAGAGGTCGACCTCGATGCGGGGCGTGCCGGCGACCGCGAGCCCGAACGGCTCGGGGCGCACCAGGAAGGGGTCCGGGTAGCTCGTCGCGTGCTTCGTGCCGGTGAAGAACCAGTCCTCCGGCTGCACGTCGGTCTCGACCTTTCCGACGCCGGGCTCGCTCACCCACAGCGGGAAGGCCTCGCCCGTGTGGTCCACGTCCACATGGGAGCCCAGCCCGGCGAACGCGTCGTCGCCGGTGCACGGCGCGTCCCAGCGGAGGCGGTTGCCCGCGCTCTCGACGTCGACCCGGAGCACGTCCGTGCCCGCGAGGTAGAGCTGTACGCGCCCGATCTCGACTTTTTCTTCGTCGGTGAGGGCCACGGTGAGCACCTGATCCCGCCCCCACGGGCGCCCGGCGACCACCGGCGACCACGTGGTGCTCCCGCCGACCTGGCGGTAGCTGCCGGACTTCATCTCGAGCGACTCGTCCCCCGAGCCCACGGCGAACCGGAGGCCGTCAACGAGGACGAGCCCCCGTGGGTCGACGATGGTGAGGCCCCCATCCTCCCGCGTGGTGATCGAGAACCCGCCTACGGCGGAGGGGGGGGCACAGGCGACGAGGAGGAGGGTGAGCACCCCAAGAGTCTACCGCGATGCGCTCGAGATGGACGCGTCGGCCTCGAGCTGGAGATCGGGATCGGCGGCGGCGGCGTCCGAGGTCAGCTCCTCGAGATCGTCATCCTCGGCGTCGAGTGCGGCCGGGCCGAGGAAGCCGAAGGCGACCGCGACGAGGATGGGGGAGGCAACGAAGCGCATGCGGGAGCTTAAGCACCTCTTCGAACCGAGGCATGTCGCAAAACGTCAAAGGCAGGCGGGTAGAGGTCGAGCTCAAACCGGCCAAAGCCACGCGGGCGCGGTGGCGGTGCCACCCGCGGGAATCCTGGTTCCATCCCGTAGATCGACGCCCCCCGTGGGAGATGCGCGGGTGCCCTCGTAGAGCAAGGTGGCGCCGCTCCTGAGCCGTGCCGCGCCCTCGCCGTCCTGGGTCGCGCCCGACAGGTCATCCTCCGCGAGCCGGGCGGCGAGGTTGCGATACACTACCGCGGCCGGCTTCTCCGTCGCGCCCCCGTCGCGAGCGCCGACCAGCAGCGAGTGGCGCTCGAAGCCGCTCCGCCGGCCCACCACCGGGGGATCCGCCAGCGTGTGCCAGAACACGGCGCGCGCGCCCTCTACCGCCCCGCGGCCGACGGCGGACGCCACCATCCTCGCCTGCCACTCGGGGCTCATCCATCGCTCCTCTCCCTCGCTCGCGACGCTGGTCTCGGTCACGAAGATGGGCTTGCCCTGCGCCAACACCCGCGACTCGCGGAGCCCGCGCGCATAGGCGTCGCCGTGCTCGTCGGACGCGTAGCTGTGGAGCGAGAGGATGTCGAAGGCGTCGAGCACGCCGGGGATCGCGAGGAGATCACGCAGGTACGCCTGGCCGCTGGCGGCGAAAGGCCGGTAGAGACCCCCGTTCAGGACCTTCGCCTCGGGGGAGGCGTCGCGGATCGCCTTCGCGGTCGCGACGAGCACGGTGGCGGCCTCCGCGGGGCTGCAGAAGCTCCCGGGTGGGACATCGCGCGTCGCGTCCCTGGGCGGGACGGTGAACTTCAGGTCGGGCTCGTTGTCGACCTCCCAGTAGCGGACCGGGCTGGTGAGGCCGGGCATGTCGTCCACGCCGTCGCCGTCATAGCGCTCGACCACCGTGCCCACCCAGGCGGTGTAGGCACCCATGTCCGCGGGCACGTACGTGAGCGTCACGTTGGCCGTCCGATTGCCCGGCCAGGGGCTGACCATGAGGACCGGCTCGAGGCCGCGTGCTTGCACCGTGCGGACCCAGAGGTCGGTCTCCTCGCGCGCGCCCGGTTCGTGGAGGGAGGCCCACCACGAGGTGCGCGGAAAGGCGCCGTTGTTTCCCCGCGTCAGCCGGGCGCCGAGCCCGGCGGTGCGCTGCGCGTCACGCTCCAGGTGCTCCGCGAGCGACGCGGTCTCGAAATGCCCCTCGCGCAGGAGCTTTTGCGGCACGGCCACGGCTTCGTTGATCCCGAGGGCGAAGCGCGCGGGGACTCCGTCGGCGGCGACGAAGGGGCTGGTCGCGACGGGCGGCGGGAGCGGCTGCTCGACGAGCGGCTGTTCGACGAGCGGCGATTCGCCCGCTTCACCCAGGCTTGCGACGCCCAACGCCGCGAGGCCGATCCCGAGGACGAGCAGGGCGGCTCGCCGCGGGATTACGGGCATCGTTACTTGACGATCCTCAAGAACGGGGCGGCGGGGCGCGGGGGCGCGGGCGGCTCCGGGCTCTGGGGGATGTGGGCCTCGGCGGGGAGCAGGAAGGTGACCGAGCGGAACGCGGACCACGGCAGGGTGCACTCGTAGAGCGAGTCGAACGAGAGCATGCACACCAGCGCCTCATCCAAGAAACGCGCCTTGTTCTGCGGAAACCAGCGTGCATCCATGCGAAGGCGGAGCTGCTCGCGCTGCTCCTCCAGCACCTGCCGCGGGATGCCGCTGCCCGCGAGCTGCGGCGTGTCGAGCACGAAGAAGAGGTCGACCCCGAGCGCGAAGCCGTGCTCGACGACCTGGCGAGAGAGGTTCCCGAACGGATCGGGCCCCGGGAGAGGCGCCACCGGAGCCTCGATCAAGGTGTCGATCGGCGTATCGGCGCCATCGACCCCGGCGAGGCCGAGCTCGGCGGGCGTGAGCTCGAGCGCCTTCGAGAGCGCGATCAGGTCATCGACGGTGAGGTCTTCGTTGCCGGCGAGGCGGTGCTTGAGGCGAGCGCGGTCGAGCCCCGTACGCACGGCGAGCTCGGCGGTGTTCAGCCCCTTCTTACGGATGGCGTCGCGAAGGAAGGCGAGGAGAGGATCGGAAGGACGGGATGCCACGCAGCCTCCGGACGGACCGGTTTAAGGGGTGAGGCAGCGGAGCGTGATGGAGCCGTTCTGGCCGGGGGTCTTCTTGAGCGCGACCACCTCCCACCGCTCGCCGCCCATCTGGATGACGGAGCCCTCTCCGACGACGATACGGCGGGTTTCTGGCCCGACCTCGTAGTCCATGCGCGCCGTGAGGCCCTTGCGCGCAGCGCCCGTGCCATCGATGTAGTCTCGCTCCCACATGTTCGCGACGCCGATGTCCACCCCCGAGAGGGTGCCGACGGTGGTCTCCTGAATCACTTCCACACGGGCTCCGGGGGCGAGATGTTCGTCGGAGAGGGGGAGGGGATCAGGGGGCGCAGCCGCCCGACCCGCGTTCGCCAGGAGGGCCAGACCACAAATGACCGTTCGTGCGACGAGGCTAACCGAGCGCGTTGTCGTCATCGCCGCTCCGTATGGGACCGTCCTGAAATAACCTGCCGCACCGAGGGCGACCTTGGGCCGCGGGCGCAGCGAGCCAGAAGGGAGCACGCCCTTCGGCCCGTGACCGCCGAGCGCCGCCGCCGCCGCGAGCCCGAGGGCGGCCGAATACGCAGGTTATCGATGGACGGGCGCGCTGGTCACGTTTCGTCGTCCGTACCCCGCTTGAGGCGCTCGAGCCGCGACAGGATGTCCACCGAGGGGCCCGCACGGCCGCTACCCGAGGGCGTATTGCCGCCCTTGTCCGGGGTTGACGGCCCCTCTGTCGGCGTGTTGCTGGCTGAGTCACGGTCGTCGCCGAACCGCTCGGCGCGCCTCGCGTCGACCTCGCCCGTCCGCGGGGTGAACGGATCGAGGATGGGGGCCCGGCCGCCGCCGCCGGATCCGCTCTCGCTCCCGGATCCGCTCCCGGCGCCCCTGCCGGGTCCGGCGCCTGCGCTCTCCTTCTCGCCGCCCGCCTTGGGGGCGTCCAGCTGGTCGGGGCCGGAAGGGGATGCCCCGCCGTGGTCGGGCGCACTGCCGGGCCCGGAGTGAGGCCCCCCGTCCCCGCCGCCATGGGAAGGATTGCTGTCCGCCCCGCCGCTCGGGCCGAAGCCGCCTCCGTGCGTGCCGAGGCCCTCGCTCTCGGAGCCGCCGCCGCCATCGGCGCCGCTTCCGCCACCGCCGGAGCTACCGCCGCCGCCGGAGCCCGAGCCGCCGCCACTGCCGGAACCCGAGCCGCCGCCACCGCCGGAACCCGAGCCGCCGCCACCGCCGGAACCCCAGCCGCCGCCACCGCCGGAACTACCGCCGCCGGAGCTACCGCCGCCGCCGGAGCCGCCGCCGCCACCGGAGCTACCGCCACCGCCGGAACCCGAGCCGCCGCCACCGCCGGAGCTTCCGCCACCGCCGGAACCCGAGCCGCCGCCGCTTCCGCCGCCGGAGCTACCGCCACCGCCGGAACCCGAGCCGCCGCCGCTTCCGCCGCCGGAGCTACCGC
>JAUXQH010000055.1 GCA_030685065.1 Pseudomonadota bacterium
GTGGGGGTTAGTCGGCGGCGGTGCCCGCGGCGGCGGGCGTGCCTGCGGGTGCCGGGGCTGGCGCGCCTGCGGGCGCCGGGGCTGGCGCGCCGGCAGGTGCCGGGACCGGCGCGACGGCGGCCGGAGGGGCCGGCGGGGGAACCATCGCCCGCGCGACACGCCCGGAGAGGTCGACCTCGAGCACGATCCGCCCGACGGCGGGAACGTCGACGTTCTGCGTGAAGAGGGTGGCTCCGAGCGGCGCGTCCCGGAACCCGAGATCGAGGCGGCCCGCGGGCAGGTCCGCGATCGTCAGGGGCGTGGTGCCGGCGACCTTTCCGGCGCGCATGACGACGACGGGGCCGCCGGTCGAGCGGATCTCGAGGTCCCCGGCGAAGGCGGGGGCCAGCCACAACGCGACGGCGATCAGGACCGTCATTCTTGGCAACGGGGGTGGTGCATGACGGACGGTTCTCCGAGAGCGGGGAAAGTAGCACAAGACCGGCGCCGTTCCGGGAGGCGACTCCGCCGGGTGCGCCCTCCCCGTGTCCCCAGCGTGCCCCCACGCCCCGGGGCGCCTCCGCCCCAATCGCCGCTCCACCCCGTCCTGATCCCCGTGGCATCGGGCTTCTGGCGCGAGCACACATCTTGCATGGCTCCCCCTCATGCTCCTCTCCCTCCTCGCGTGCATCGAGCCGGACAGCGTCCCGATTCGCCTCGGCGAAGTCCGTCCGGTCAGCCCCACCGTCGCCCTCGCCGGCCCGTGGACCAGCGACTTCGGCAAGGACCCCGCGAGCGACCTCGGCCCCCTCGCGGTGCTCGCGACCGACGAGGGCGTCGCGTTGCTCGACCAGGAGAATCGCCGTATCCTCCGCTACGACGCCGACGGGACGGCCCTCGGCGCGGTCCCCATCCCCGCGCGGGCCACGCTCGACGCGGCGCAAGACGGCAGCGGTTGGGCCCTCCTCGCCTATGACCCCGGGACGATCGGCTGGTCGGCCCAGCGGATCGACGGGGCGGGCGCCCTGCTCGGGGAGGCGCGCGTATCCGGCGCCCTGGACGCGCCCTCCGGAATTTTCGTGGACGGGGACACCGTGCTGGTCGAACAAGCGCACGGTCGCACCTACGACGTCGCGACGGGCGCGGTGTACCCCGGGCGCCCCGCGGGCGACGGGCGCTACGTGCGCGCGGAAAAGGAGGCCGCGGATCGGCTCGTGATCACCTGGTCCGACGCGGGCGGCGGCGCGGAGCGGAGGTCGGTCATCACCCCCGATCGCACGCTCGGCAACGTGGTGGCGCTCGAGGCGCGGGGCGGCGTCACCCTGGTCACCCTGTTCTTGTTCGAGGAGGGGCCGGCCCCCGACTACGAGATGCGCGATCCGGAGCTCCGTACGGTGCTGCTCGACGAGGAGGGCCTCCGCGTCGACGAGATCTCGCTTCCGCCCGCCGCCGAGACGGTCATCAACCGCGAGCTCGCGTTGGCGGCCGACGGCACGTTGTGGCGCATGCGAACCCACACCTACGATGGCGTGGCCCTCGATCGGGTGGCCTTGCAGATGGCCTCGCAGAAGGGGGGGGGCCGATGATCGCCCTCCTGCTAGCCCCGCTGCTGGCCCTCCTGCAGGCCTTCGAGGCGCGCGCCGAGTGCCCCGAGATCATGGTCGACGAGATGATCGACTACGCCGCCTCCGGCGTCGGCTCCAACTACGTGTGGGGCGGCGGCGCGTGGAACGCCTCCAACCGCTCGTGGAGCGGCGCGGACTGTTCGGGCTTCGTCGGAAAGGTGTTCCAGGTCCCGGCCTACACCGCCACGACGACCTACTCGCACCCCTACAGCACGTACAACTTCTACAACGAGTCGACCCACTGGAGCCGGGTGAGCCGGTCCAGCCCCGAATTGGGAGACGGCTGGGTGCGGCACTCGAGCGGCGCCGGGCACACCGGCATCTACGATTACGGGGACAGTTGGGGCTCGCCCGTCACCTACGAGGCGATGGGCACCGCCTGGGGCATCGTGCACGGCTCGCGCACGCTCTCGTCCGAGTACGTGTTCATCCGGCGCCACCGCCTCACGGGAAGCGACGCCGACGGGGACGGGTACGGCGGCGACGATTGTGACGACGCGAACGCCGCGGTGAACCCTGGCGCCGACGAGCTCTGCGATCGTGTCGACAACGACTGCGACGGGAGCACCGACGAGTCCTCGGCCATCGACGCCGACACCTGGTACCGAGACGCCGACTCCGACGGCTACGGTGACCCCGACGCCACCTCCCAGGCGTGCACCCGCCCCTCCGGCTACGTCGCGGACGATGGCGACTGTGACGATGGCGACGCCCGGGTGAACCCCGGCGCGATGGAGCTGTGCGACGCGATCGACAACAACTGCGACGCGTCGGTGGACGAGGGCTACGATCTCGACGCGGACAGATACCGCACCTGTGACGGTGACTGCGCCGATGACGACGCCGCGCGCAACCCCGGCGCCGTCGAGATCGTGAACGCGGTCGACGACGACTGCGATTGGCGCGTGGACGAGGGGAGCCTCGGGTACGACGACGACGGGGACGGCTGGTCCGAGACCGCCGGCGACTGCGACGACGCCGACGCCTTCACGTTTCCCCGCGCGCCCGAGGCCGCGGACGGCGAGGACGACGACTGCGACGGGGCGGTCGACGAGGGGACCGCCGGGGTGGACGACGACGCGGACGGGTGGAGCGAGCAGGCTGGCGATTGTGACGACACCAACGCGGAGATCCACCCGGGCGCCGACGAGGTGGCCGACGCGCGGGACGGGGATTGCGACGGCCGGGCGGACGAGGGGACGCTGGCCTACGACGACGATGGGGACAGCTTCGTCGAGGACGCCGGCGCGCCGAACGGGGGCGACTGCGACGATCACGACCGGCTCGCGTTTCCGGGCGCCCCCGAGATCGCGGACGGGGTCGACAACGACTGCGACCTCGTGGTCGACGACGGCACGGTCGCCTTCGACGACGACGGCGACGGCTGGACCGAGCTCCAGGGCGACTGCGACGACCGCGCGGTCGGGACGCACCCGTTCGCCCAGGAGGCGGACGACGGGTTCGACCAGGACTGTGACTGGATCGCCGACAACGGCACGCCCCGGTTCGACGACGATCACGACGGCTGGTCCGAAGACGACGGCGATTGCGACGACCTCTCCCCAGGTACGTTCCCCGGCGGAAAGGAGAGGATCGACGGTGCGGACAACGATTGCGACGGTCGCATCGACGACGCCACCGCCGTGTTCGACGATGACGGCGACGGCTGGTCGGAAGACGATCTGGACTGCGACGACACGCGTCCGGAGAGCTTTCCGGGAGCGGCCGAGGTCGTGGACGACCTGGACAACGACTGTGATGGCCGCGCCGACGACGAGACCGACGTGTCGGACGACGACCTCGACGGCTGGACCGAAGAGCAGGGAGACTGCGACGACGGGGACGCCCACACGTTCCCCGGCGCCACCGAGCACACCGACGGCCGCGATGGGGACTGTGATGGCGCGGCCGAAGCTCCCGAGGGTTGGTTCTCCTCGGTCTGCGGCACGCCCGGGCTCGGACCCTCCGCGGTGGGCGGCTGGATCGGCATCGTCCTCGCCGCGGCCCTCGCGCGGCGGAGTAGGAGGGAAGCATGATCGCTCTACTGGCCTTGCTGCTCCTCGGCACCGCCCACGCCACCGAGGATGTCGACGGCGACGGCTACACCACCGCCGAGGGGGACTGTGATGACACGGCCCCGGCCATCCACCCGGGCGCCACCGAGACCGCCAACGGCGTGGACGACGACTGCGACTTCATGGTGGACGACGGCACGAGCGTCTACGACGACGACGCGGACGGCTACAGCGAGACCGGCGGCGACTGTGACGACGCCAACGGCCTGTCCTACCCGGGCGCGTACGAGTGGGCGGACGCGCTCGACAATGACTGCGACGGGACCGTCGACGAGGGCACCTCCAGCTACGACGACGATGGCGACGGCGTCACGGAGGACGGCGGCGACTGTGACGACGCCTCCGCCGCGAGCTTCCCCGGCGCGACCGAGGTGCTCGACCTGGCCGACAACGACTGCGACGGCATCGCCGACGATCAGACCGCCGCGTTCGACGACGACGGAGACGGCTGGACCGAGAACGACGGGGACTGTGACGACGCGAACGTGTGGTCCTGGCCGGGCGCCGAGGAGTTCGCGGACGCGCTCGACAACGACTGTGACGGCGTGGTCGACGACAACACCGACGTGTACGACGACGATCTCGACGGCTACGCCGAGTCTGTCGGCGATTGCGACGACACGGACCCGCTGACGTTTCCCGGCGGGCTCGAGGTCGGCGATGGGCGCGACCAGGACTGCGACGGGCTGGTCGACGAGGGCACCTCCATCTACGACGACGACGGCGACGGCACCTCGGAGGACGCGGGCGACTGTGACGACGCGAACGCCTGGACCTACGCGGGGGCCGCCGAAGGGGAGGACGGCGAGGACAACGACTGTGACGGCACCGTCGACGAGGGCACGAGCGTCTACGACGATGACGCCGACGGCTTCTCCGAGCGCGATGGCGACTGCGCGGACGCCGATCCCACCGTGTTCCCCGGGGGAGAGGAGGTCGGGGACCTGTTCGACAACGACTGCGACGGGGTGGTGGACGAGGGCACCGAGCTGTACGACGACGACGACGACGGCTTCGCCGAGGTCGACGGCGACTGTGACGACGCCGACTTCGAGAGCTACCCGAACGCGCCCGAGCTGAACGACGGCGCCGACAACGACTGCGACGGGCTGGTCGAGCAGTACGTGGGGTGGCGGTGCGGGCCCTCGACGCCGGTCTCCTCCGGCGCCGGCCTCCTCTTGATCGCCGCGGCGATCGGGCGGCGCCGCCGCGCCTGATCGCGCCTCGCTCCTACGGGCCCCTCCTACGGACCGAGGTGCACCGGCGGATGCGCCGGCATCGGCCCCGACTGGGTCAGCTCGGCCAGCGCTTCGGACGGCAGCGGGAACCACCGGAGCTTCTCCGCCGCCTCGGGGAGCGGCGGATCGCCCAGATCCACGCCGGGGTAGCCGCGGACGGCGTCCTCGACCACGCGGTGCGCCTCCTCGAGGTAGCTGGCGAGCGCCCACTCCGGCTCGGTGACGTGCCGCGCGCGGTAGGTGAGGGCGCCCTGCCGATAGGTGAGGTCGTGCATGCGGAGCACCTGCGGAGGTTTCGCCGCCCGGTTCTTCCACAGCCCCGTCGTGATGTCGAAGCGGTAGTGCGGGAGCAGCTTCCAACCGTGCTCGCCCACGAAATTGACCGCGTCGATGATGTACTGGAACACGGTCTCGGAGATGAAGTAGTTGAAGTTGACCCGCACCCAGCCGGGACGGATGCCCTCGAGCCCGCGGATGACGAGGCACTCGAACCCATCGCTTACGGCGGGGTTGATGCCGAGCAGGCGGTGGCCGTAGGGGCCCGCGCACGAGCAACCGCCGCGCGCCTGGATGCCGAACAGATCGTTCAGCAGGGCGACGACGAAGGTGTGGTGCAGGTTCACGTCGCGGTGGCGCACGATGAAGCTGACGATGGAGAGGCGCCACGCGGTGTGGCTCCCGAGCACCCGGATGTTCGGGTTCTGCGCCCAGGATTCGATGGCCCGGTGGATGAACGCGCTCTCCCTCTCGCGGATGGTCTCCGCGCCGACGGCTTCCTTGAGCTGGAACACGAGGCCCGCGCGGATCGACTCGATGATCGCGGGGGTGCCGCCCTCCTCGCGACGCTCGGGCTTCTTGACGTAGCTGTGATGCTCGTCCGTGACGAAGGACACCGTGCCGCCGCCCGGCATGCTCGGGACCTCGTTCTGGAAGAGGCTCCGCTTCGCCACGAGGATGCCCGGCGTGCCGGGGCCGCCGATGAACTTGTGGGGCGAGAGGAAGATGGCGTCCTTGTAGACGAGGTCCCCGTCGGGGCTGTCGTCCCGCATGTTCATCTCGATCTTGACGTACGGCCCGGCGGCCGCGAAGTCCCAGAACGAGAGCGCGCCGTGCTTGTGGAGCAGCGCTGACACCGCGCGGGTGTTGGTCCCGATGCCGGTCACGTTGCTCGCGGCGGAGAAGCTGCCGATCTTGAGCGGGCGATCCGCGTGGGCCAGGAGCTCGGCCTCGAGCTGGGCGATGTCGATCCGGCCGTCACAGTCCTCGTGGATCGTGATCACGTCCGCGAGGGACTCGCGCCAGGGGAGCTCGTTGCTGTGGTGCTCGTAGGGCCCGATGAACACCACCGGTCGTTCGGACGCAGGGATGTTCTGCCGCAGGTCGTAGCGCTTGTCGAGGTCCTTGGGGATGCGGATGTTCAGGATGTCGATGAGCTTGTTGATCGCCGCGGTGGCACCGGATCCGCAGAAGATCACGCAGTCGTCGTCGCCACCGCCCACTGCCTTCTTGATGATCTCTCTCGCGTCCTCGCGAAAGCGCGTGGTCTGGAGGCCCGTGCCCGAGGTCTCCGTGTGGGTGTTCGCATACAGCGGCATCACCTCGTTCCGGATGAAGTCCTCGATGAACGTCAAGGAGCGGCCGGAGGCCGTGTAGTCGGCGTAGGTGACGCGCCGCGGGCCGTACGGCCCTTCGAGCACGCGATCGTCGCCGATGATCGACGCGCGGATGGTCTCGATCAGGCGCTGGTGTTCCAAGTGGACCGGCAAGATGGCTGTCACCAGGACTCCGCGTTCGCGCCCGGCCCTAACCCACGGTCAGGGGGAGCGGGCCCTCGCGACAGTCTCAGTACATGCGCCCCACCGAGAGCCCCGCGCCCCAGCCGGGACCCTGGTCCAGCCAGCCGCCGTGCACCTCCACGACCGCGAGCCAGCGCCGCTCGATCCGGATCTGCGCGCCCGTGGACACGCGCGCCCCGAACGCGACCGGCACGTACAGCTCGGGGCCGGCCGCCACGAACGGAGCCACGTCCCACGAGGGGGCCCACCGGACGCCGAGGCTCGCGTGGTACAGCTGCTGGTCGACCCAGCCCGCGTACAGGTTGTAGGGGGCGTCGGCGCGCGCGAGGCCCAGGCGGCCCTCCAGATCGAGGGGCCCGCCGGCGATCCGGCCGATGCGCCAGGCCCCGCCGAGGTCGACCGTGGCGTGGTGGTGGGCCATCATGCCGGCGTAGCCGAGGTGGAGCCCGACGCGGAAGCGCGTCGGCTGGGTGTCGGGCCGGGCGAGCACGGGGCCTCCGTCCAGCGAGAAGCGGCCGAGCGTGGGATCGAACCACATCACGCGGAGGCGCTCCTCGGTCGACGAGGCGTGGTCGCGGGCGTCCTCGTCGAGGACGACGACCTCCTCCGCGTAGGTGCTCGGGATGCCATCCCCGTGGTCGACCCGCTCGCCGTCCGCCGCCGCGGGACGGAGGGGGTCGGCGGGGCCGACGGTGGGGGAGGGGGCCGCCGCCACCACCGAGGTGTCCACCCGGAGGAGCCGGAGCGCGGCGAGGTCGTGCCGCTGGGCCCAGTCGGAGAGCAGGCTGGTGAGCTCGGGCGGGCCCTGGAGGGAGTCGAACGCCTCGTCGATGCGCGCGTGGAGCCAGGCCGCTGTCTCCGTGGGCGAGAAGACGGCGGTGACGCCGAGAGTGCGGCCGGCGAGCACGGGCACTTCCCCCTGCCAGCTCCGCACCGAGCCATCTCGTGTCGCGACGATGCGGTGGTTCCCCGGCAGGAGGCTCACGCGCGTCGCTTCGTCACCCGATGCGGTGACGCCGGCGGAGACCCCGTCGATCGACCAGCGCGTGCCGGGGGGCCCGGACAACGCCAGCGTGCCCTCGCCGCCGACCAGGAGCTTGCGGCGCTCGTCGGCCCAGGCCCGCAAGATCGGAACGCCGCTGGGAGTGGCCTCGCCGTAGGGCGGGATCTTCACCTCCTGCCCCTGCGCGATCGCGGCTGCCTGGCGGAAGCTGTACTCGTGCCCGCGATCGTCTCCCAACACGACGGCCGCGGCGCCGTCGAGGAACCAGAGGGTGAAGAGGGTCTGCGTGTTGACGTCGCCGCGCACGGACGCGAGCGAGGCCTTGGCGTCGAGGATCGCGGCCCGAACGGCCGACCAGCGGTTCTTCGCGGCCGCGGCTTCGGCGGTGGTGACGGCGGTGACCAGCGCGGCGCGGGTGTCCGAGCCGCCGGTCCAGCCGCCGTTGTCGCGCTCGAGCAGCAGATCCAGCCGCACGATCGGCATGTCTCCGAGGCCCTGCGCGCGTGTGACCCAGGCGGCGGCCTCCTCGCAGGAGTCGTCGACCGGACACACGAGCACGCCGAGCGACTCCACGTCGAGCGGCACCTCGGAGACCACGCCGGCGAGCGCGGCGGAGACGAACAGCAGCATGCGCGGATGGTACCGCGTCCGCGCTCCCCGTCGCGGTTCGGCACCGCGCACCGGTCGTCCCCGAGCCCGTCTCGCACATCGTCGGGCAGGTGCTGGAATCCGCGCGGCCCCGTCCCGGGCGGGCGGGCCGCGGGGCGCCCCGATGTAAAGAAATCGTGCGGTACGTGCGCCTCCGCCGTTCGGAGCAAATGATGTCGCGCCAGATGACCCTCGCGCTCCTCCTCCACCTCCTCGCGGCCCACGCCGCCGCCGCCGTGCCGGTGCGGCTCCCCGCGCAGGAGCGCGTCGCGGATTGGCAGGAGGCCTTGACGATCGCGGGGCTCGCGGTGGGCGTGCCGGGTGAGGGGCCCTGGGTCGACGTGAGCGCGGGCCCCACCGCCTGGACCGTGCGCGTCCGGGACCTCGATGGCGTGGTGCACGTCACGCCCGTCGCGCCGCCCCTGTCGGAGCAGGATCGCGAGGATGTGGCCATGCTCGCGGCCAGCCTCCTCCAGCCGGTGGCCGTGCCGAGCCCGGTGAAGGCGCCCGTGAAGGTGATGGCGCCGGTGCGGACCCCGCCTCCCGTCGTCCCGCCGCCCGTCCCCGTCCCCGAGCCCGAGCCGGTTCCCCCCGCCCCGGTGCCCGTGCCCGAGCCGGCCCCGGCGCCCGTGGTGGCCCCGGCCCGCGCCACGTTTCAGCCGCGGGTCGGGCTGGCCGTCGAGCTTCGGCCGTGGTCCACGCCCACCGGAATCGTGTGGGCCGAGCTCCAGCGCGTGGCGGACACCCCGCTCCGCCCCTCCCTCGGCGGATCCCTCGCGGCCCCCGCGGATCTTCCCCAGATCGCGGGAGATGTCCGCTACTGGTCCGGAGAGGTGTGGGTGGGGGCCTGGTATGCGGCGCCGTCACCGATTCGCTTCGACTTCGGCGCCACGCTCGGGGTGGCGGGGCGCAGCTTTTCGAAGGACGGCGAGCCGGTCGGGTTGGCCTGGATTCCCGTGTTCTCGTCCCGCGTGGAGGTGCCCCTCCAGGTGGCTCCGGGGCTCGTGATCGAGCCCGGGGTGCACATGCAGCTCGACGCGCGCCAGATCCACCTCGCGTCGATCCAGAACGACACCTCCAATCGCTTCGGTGATTGGAGCGCGCGGGTTGGGATCGCGCTCCGCCCGGTCCCCAGAAAACCACCGAAATCGTGATCCGATCCACGATGTCGCGGCATCAACGGGATCGATGGACCACCTGGTCAACCCCATGAAGCTCACGACAGTACGCGGCGGGACGGACGATAGCGATCGTCTGCTCGCCGAGTGGCTGCCCGCCGTGGTGCGTTGGTGCTCCCACCTCGGCGGCGCCAGCGTCGACCCGGAGGATGCCGCGCACGACGTGTTCATCGTGGCGCTCCGTCGGATGGACCACCTGTATGACCCCTCGCACACGGCCGCCTGGCTGTTCGGGATCACCCGCCGCGTGCTCGCCCAGCACCGGCGCCGCGCCTGGGTTCGCCGCTGGGTCCCCGGGATGAGCGTCGAGAGGCCGGACCCGGCACGCGGCCCGGCGGCCCTGGTCTCGATGAGCCAGACATCGGAGCGCGTGCGCTCCGTGCTCGACCAGCTCCCGCTGGCCGAACGGCAGGTCTTGTTGTTGTGCCTCGTGGAGGAGCGCTCGGACCGTGAGGTCGCGGAGATGCTCGACATCCCCCACGGGACGGTAAAAAGCCGGATGCGGCGCGCTCGCGCGCGGTTCCTGGCGGTCGCGGAGCGAGCCGGGCTCGCCTTGGAGGACGAATGAGGGTCGAAGACGAGGAGATCCGTGACGACGCCCGTGTCGCTCGCGCGTTGCAGTCCCTCCCCGGCAGCTCGCCGGCGTCCCTGCAGCGCGTCCGCGCGCGGATCGCCTTCACGCGCGCGCGTTCTCTCGGGGAGCGGCTTGAGGACCGGCGCGCGGGCGCGGGGTCCCGTGACTTTCCTCGTTGGCGTGGCCTCCGCCTCATCGCCATGGGCGCGGCCGCGGGCACGCTCGCCGCGGCGGGCCTGCAGGTCGCGCGCGTCTCCCTGGAGCCTGTCGGGCCCACGCCCGTCGCGTTGGCGAGCACGCTCGGGTCCAGCCAGGGGTGGGAGATCCACACGTCGATCCCCAACGTGGCGTTGAGCTTCGACGGGACCGGCACCGTCGAGGGCCAGTCGGACGCCCCGCAGATCAAGTGGGACAGCGGCCTCATCAACGTCGAGGTCACGCCCGAGAGGGACGTGCGGCTCGCCTTGTTCACCCGCGAGGCGGAGGTTCGCGTGGTGGGCACGGGCTTCACCGTCCTGCGCGACTCCCTCGGCACCCGGATCGACGTGCGTCACGGTCGGGTCGAGGTGGATTGCGGCGAGGACGCCACGGTCGCGTTGGAGGCGGGGGACGGCCTCCTCTGTCTGCCCCAATCGGCGGCCGGCCTCCTGGGCCGCGCGCGCGCCCTCCAGGCCGCGGGCGCCCCCTCGGCGGACGCGCTCGCCGCCCTCGACCGTGGCCTCGCCATCGTCGGTCCCCAGGCCGCGGTGCGGGACGAGCTGGTGGTCCGTCGTATCCGCGCGCTGTTCGATCTCTCCCGACACGGAGAGGTGATCGACGCCGCGCGCGCCTACACCGCCAGCGGCGGCGGCGGCCGGCAGTCCGACGTCGAGAAGATCGCGGCCGCGTCCGCCTCGGTGCTCGGCGGCTGCGCGGTCGCGGCGCCGTGGCTGCTCGACGCCGGCGCCAACGCCGTGGCGGCGTGCGAGGGGGGGTAGGGGTAGGCTGGTGAGGATGCTGCTCTTCCTCGCCTGCACCGGCCCTCCGCACGAGACGGACCGCCCGGTGAAGGAGACGGCTGGGGACACCGACCCGGATAGCGGCGTCGACACCGACACCGCCCCCCCGCCGGTGGACAACGACGGGGACGGGTACGCGGCGCTCGCGTCGGGCGGCGACGACTGCGACGACGACCATCCCCGGGTGCATCCAGGCGCGACGGAGATGTGCGACCCGATCGACCAGGACTGCGACGGCGAGCCGATCCCGGCCGGGAGCTGCGCGGGGGTCCAGGACATCGAGGCGATCGCGGTGCCGCTCACGTGGCAGGACGACGGAGGGGAGGCCGCGATTGTCGGCGACGTGACGGGCGATGGCCTCGCGGACGTGTTGTACAGCAGCTTCTGGGACACGATGACGAGCCCAGCGGACGGGCAGCCGAACGGGGCGCACGCGTTGTACGTGGGCGGGGAGTTCCCGGATGCGGTGGAGTGCTTCCCGGAGGGGGCCGCCCAGGTGTGGGCGCAGGATCAGACGCGCGTGGACTGGCCGGCGCGGGAGGTGGTGGACGTGGGGGACGTGAACGGAGACGGATTCCGGGACGTGGGGGTTGTGCAGACGTTGGGCGCGAACGGGATCTACCTCCACCATGGCCCGTTCGCCCTCGGCGGGGCGATGGAGCTGGCGCGGGACGCGGACGCGGTGTGGACCTCCCAACTCTACGACGTGGGCGGCGGCTGGGGCATCCCGACGACCGACGGGACGGACCTCGACGGGGACGGCATGGATGAGGTGGCGGTGGGCGTGTACTCTCTCGAGGAGGCGACGGCCATTGCGTTCGAGCTGTTTCGTGGAGGGGGGGACAAAACCGAGGCGGACGTCACGGTGTACGGTGATATTGGGACGAACCGCCACCTGAAGTGGCTCGGTGACCTGGACGGCGACGGCATCCAAGAGCTCCTGATGGTGTCGGCAGCCCGGGAGATGGGGTGGATCTCCGGGGCTGAGATCCCGTTGGCCGACGGCGCCCATTGGACGGACCTTGTCCTCGGCCAGCTGCGAGAACCGAGCGCAGACTGCGAGCCCTGCTACGCCGACCCGACCTCCGACTGGCAGAACGTCGGCGATTGGGACGGGGATGGAATCGATGAGATCGCGGCGGCTGCGAACGATGATGACACGATCGCGGATTCATCTGGTCAAGTCTGGATCTTTGGAGGGGAGCAGGCGGGTCTCTTCACGGTTGAGGACGCCAAGGGGAGTTGGGTTGGAGAGAGGGAGCGGGACGATCTCGGCGCGGTTCTTCGCGCCTGCGATATCGACGGCGACGGTCGCATGGAGAAGATCGTCTACTTGGATCGGGATCCATTTCCGGACGACGAGGAGACGGGAGCCGGACAATTCGTGGTTGTCTCGGGCGAAGAGCCCCTCCCGCCCCTCCGGTCCTTCCTCCCCGAACGCACCTGGCGCTTCTCGTACACAAGCTATCTCTCCCCCTGCAGTCGCGACACCACCGGCGACGGCCGCGCAGACTTTGCCATGACCGCCTTCGACGCCGACTACATCGGCGTCCTCCCAGGCTGGGAGATCCCCTGGGATGATGATTCGAAGTGGTAGCTTCGGTTCCTTTCGCCCCCTTCGTCTCCACCGTTCGACGGGACCCCGAGGCCCCTCCCAATCAGGGCGACAGGATCTGCTGCGCCAGGTGCAGCGCATGGGGCTGCAGGTGCGCGGTCAGCACGGTGATCTCGCGCCCGAGGCGGCGTTCGGCGCCGCTCGCCCAGGCGCCGGCGCCGTTCTCGCGGGCGCTCGCCGCGGCCCACACTGCCTGCCAGGTGAGCGCGGCCGTCGCCGCCTGGGCCAGGCCCAGGAGGTGATCCCGGAGAGTGGGCCAGCGGCTCGTGAAGGGGGCGCGGTCGGCGGCGGCGATGGCGGCGTGAAAACCGGTGCGCCCGAGCGCCCCATCGAGCGCGCGCGGCAGCAGCTGTTCGGAGAGCGCGCGCCCCTCTTCAGCGAGCGCTTCGCTCGGCGGGCGGCTGCGGCTCCACGCCGCGTTGCACGTGATCATGCGCGCGGCCAGCACGGACTGGATGGCGCGGTCGATGGCGATGCGGCCCTTCCGGGTGTCGGTGTCGACGAGGAGGGGAGGGCACGTGCGCAGCGCCGAGAGCGCGATGGGATCGGCGTCGGCGATCTCGAGCCAGGCCGGCGCGCAGGTGTGGACCAGCCAGTCGCAGGCGGCCGCCGCCTTGTAGACGGCGCTCCCTGTGCTGGTGCGCGTGCCACCCAGGCGCGCGCGGAGCGGCGCGACGATGAGCCTACGGTCGTGGTCTCCGAGCTGGGACTCCCACGTGGTCACGAACGCCGTTGCGACGGGGCAGGGAACGCGTGGACGTTGGGCGAGGTGCATGGTGCTCCCACCCCCCGCAGTGCCGTCACGAGGCCAATCGGATCACGCGAAAGTGAGGGGCCGGGCCTCACCCCCCCAGATCGATCCACGCCCCCGTCGCGTCCACCGGCTGCCCGACCGAGCGCAGCGCCGCCGCGGTCTCCTCCCACCGCGCTGCCGTCATGGCGCCGATCCCGTCGGTCCCCTCCACGAACGGCTTCTGCCGCGCGACGATGCACCCCATGCGGTCCATCGGGAGGTTCGGGTTGAGCCGCCCGATCTCCGTGTTCGCGCGGGTCGGATCGGCCTGGTAGCCCTCCCAGCCCGCCAGGCTCGCGTCATGGAACGCCTTGACCCACGCCGCGTCCTTGTCCGCGCCGCGCACCACCGCGAGCGACGCGTACGGGTTCCAGCCCGCCTCTCGCCCCGGGAGGAACGTGATCGCGAGGCCCTGCCCCTCCGCCACGCACGGCTCGCTCGTGATGAACGCTTGCTGGATGAGCGTCGGGTCCGCCGCGAAGGGGCCGATCGAGCCGGTGGTCGGCACGGGCTCCACCTTGCCCTCCCACCCGAACTTCCCCCAGAGGTACTGCTGGAACGGCGAGCCCGCCTCGATCGCGACCCTGGCCCTCGCGTCCGGCGAGCCCTTGACGTCGAGGAAGCGGGTGATGCCGGACGCGGTGTGCGTCATCAGCCCCACGGGCGTGTCCTGAAAGCCGGGGAGCACGGCCACCGCGTCGAGGCCGCGCGCGCGGCGGATCAGCAGATCGTCCGCGCCGGAGATCGCCACGTCGGCCCTCCCGGAGGCGAGCAGCTCGAGGACCGGGGCGCCGGGGCCGCCCGGGAGGATCTCCACCTTCAGGCCGGCGGCCGCGTAGGTCCCCGCCAACGCGGCCTCGTAGAATCCGCCGAATTCGGGCTCGGGGTACCAGTTGAGCGCGACGGTCAGCACCTTCGGCCCTGGACCGGGCGCGGCGGCGGCGGCGCTGGCGCCCGTGGTGGTCGCGGGGGGCGTCTCAACGGGATCGGAGCAGGCGAGGAGGAACAGCAGCATCGCCGCGTCCTAACGTGGTCGCGGCGCCGTCAATTGCCGTACCATCTCCCGATCGCCCGGCTCTCGAGCTGCCGCAGCAGGGCATGGAGGGCGAACGCCAGGGAGGCGGCCCCGACGATCGCCGCGAAGCAGAGATCGGGGCGCGCCGAACGCGCCGCGTAGACGACGAGATAGCCGAGGGTCGGCGGATATCCGTTGCTCCCGACGAACTCCCCGACGATCGCGCCGATGACGGCGAGGCCCGCCGCCGATCGCAGGCCCGAGAACAACGCGGGCATCGCCGCGGGGAGCCGCAGGAGCCAGAGCTCGCTCGCGCGCGTGGCCCCGTAGAGCCGGAACAGGTCGACCAGCTCGCGCGCGGGGGCGGCGAGGCCCGTCGTGGCGGCCGAGTACACCGGATAGAACGCGGCGAGCGTCGCGGTCGCGAGCGCCACGGGCGTCCCGTAGCCGAGCCACACGACGAGCAGCGGCGCGATGGCGACGATGGGAACCACCTGGAGCACGACGGTGTAGGGGAGGAGCGCGGCCCGCAGGGTGCGGCTCCACCACGCGCCGATCGCGAGCGTCAGGCCGAGCAGCGTCGCGAGCCCGAGCCCGCCGACCGCCGCGAGGGCCGTGCGCACGGTGGCCTCGGACAGGCGCGCGCGCTCGGTCACCAACGCCTGGAGGACCTCGAGCGGCCCCGCCAGGAGCAGCGGCCCGACCCGCGCCGCGACCAGCGCCCAGAGCACCACTCCCGCGAGGATCGCGGCGGCGGGGCCGATGCGCGCCTTCACGCGCGTCATGCCGCGTACACCGCTTCGAGCTGCGCCACGATCGGCGGCAGGTCCGACGGATCCCGGGGGCGCGGGTAGGGCACCGCGAGGTCCGCCCGAACGACGAGCGGCGGGCCCGACACGGCGACCACGCGGTCGGAGAGCCGCACGGCGTCGACCAGCTCGTGGGTCACCATCACCACGGTCCAGGCGTGCTCGGCCTGGAGCGCGAGGAACTCCCGCTGGACGGAGGCCCGCGTGAGCCCGTCGAGGGCGGCGAACGCCTCGTCGAGCAGCACCAGCTCCGGCTTCGCCACGAGCGCGCGGGCGAGCGACCCGCGCATGCGCTGCCCACCCGAGAGCGCCGCCGGGAGCTTGGCGGCGTGTTCGACGAGCCCCACGCGCGCCAGCGCCTCGTCGACGTTTCCGATGGGGCCGAAGCGCCCGGGCAGCGCCACGTTGTCCCGCAGCGTGAGCCACGGGAGGAGCGCCGCGTCCTGAAACACGAAGGCCTTGCGCTTCGGCACGCCGGTCACCCGGCCGGCGTCGGGCGCGCGCAGCCCCGCGAGCACGCGCAGCAACGAGCTCTTCCCGCAGCCGCTCGGCCCTACGATCGCGGTCACGCGCCCCATTTCGAGGGAGAGGTCGAGCCGGTCGAGCACGGGATGGCCCTCGGGGGCCCACGACACGCCTTCGAGGCGGATCACCCGAGCGTCCGCCGGAGCGGCTCGTCCACGTCGCCCCGCCACGCAAGCGTCTCCACGGTGCCCGGCGACTCGATGCCGCGCATCTCCATGCAGAGCTGCCGCGCGCGGAGGCGCACCCCGACCGGCGCGTCGAGCGCCGCGTGAAGGTGGTCCGCGAGCGTGGCGCCGAGGCGCTCCTGGAGTTGGGGCTGGCGCGCCACGTGTCGCAATGCGCGGGCGATCCCACCCAGCCCGGCGATCCGGCCCGCCGGGCGGTAGGCGATGTCCGCCTCCCCGAAGAAGGGGAGCAGATGGTGGGCGCACAGGCTGTGGAACGGCAGGGAGCGGAGCACCACGAGGTCCTGCCCGGGCGCGGGGAAACACTCCAGCCGAGGCGCGGGCTTGCCGGGAGCGAAGGCCTCCAGCACTTCGAGCAGGCGGCCGGGGGTGTCCCGACCTTCGGGATCCGCGCGATATCCGAGAGAATCGAGCACGGCTTCGAGGTGGTCTTCGGGCGACATGCGCGCGGCGTAACCCGCTCTCCTGCTGCGACCGGAGGGGCCCGGTGCTACAACCCCACATGCTCCTCCTCCTGGCCGCGCGCGGCGCACTCGCGGCCGACATCGTCGACTACAGCAACAACTTCGACGCGTACACGACGGCCTCGTTCTCCGGCACCGGGGGCTGGGTGTCGCTCTACGCGCTCGACCCCTGGTCGACGGCGAGCAGCGGCGCCGTCTTCGCGAAGACGGACGACAGCGGCGGCACGTGGGGGAGCGCCGGCGCGCTCGACAACCACCTCGTCTACACGAGCGAGTCCTGGTCCGACTTCACGCTCGACGCGAGGGTGTACTCGAACGACGACGATGCGCTCGGTCTGTCGTTCCGCTTCACCGACGCGAGTAATTTCTACATCGTGTTGTTCGTGGGTGGCGATGGATACCCCGGCACCGGCACCGGGGCCCGGGCCTCCGGCGTGGCGGGCGCGCGGCTCTACAAGGTGGTCGCGGGGTCCGCGACGCTCCTCGACTCCTCCACGAGCACGTTCACGCTCGGGGCCACCCACAACGTCCGGATCGTCGCGAGCGGGTCGAGCATCGAGGTCTACTTCGACGACGATCGCGACGGCGTGTACCAGGTTGCCGACAACATCCTCTCCGTCTCGGACACCGCGTTTACCTCGGGAGAGGTCGGCTTTTTCTGCTACGACAACGGCATCAGCAGCGTGGGCGGTGGGTGCGCCTTCGACGACCTGGTCGTCTCGATCCCCGACGCGGACGGCGACGGAGACGCCGACATCGACGACAATTGTCCTTCGGTCTCGAACCCGACGCAGGCCGACGCGGACGGGGACGGTCAGGGCGACGCCTGCGACACCGACGCGGACGGGGACGGCTACGGGGCGCTCGCTTCGGGCGGAACGGACTGTGACGACACGCGGGCGACCGTCTCCCCCGCCGACGTGGAGACCTGCTCCACCGCCTACGACGACGACTGCGACGGCTCGACCAACGACGCGGGGGCCACCGGCTGCACGACCCGCTACTACGACGCGGACGCGGACACGTACGGCAGCACCGCGACGCTCTGCGCGTGCACCGCGTCGGGGTACTACACCGCCAGCCGCGGCGGCGATTGTGACGACTTCCGCGGCTCGGTCAGCCCGGCCCGCTCCGAGATCTGCGACGGCGTGGATCAGGACTGTGACGGCAGCGTCGACGAGGACGCGACCGACTTCGAGACCTTCTGGATCGACGCCGACGGGGACACCTACGGGGGCGCCGCCTCCACCGTCGCGTGCGACGCGCCTGCTGGCTACGTCGCGGACACGTCCGACTGCGACGACGGAGATGCCGCCATCTCTCCCGAGGGGGTCGAGTCCTGTGACGGCGTCGATCAGGACTGTGACGGCGCGGTCGACGACGACCCGAGCGATCCGTCGGCCTGGTTCCTCGATGCCGATGTCGACGGCTTCGGCGACCCCGGCACCATCGCGCTCGGGTGCGCAGCGCCCGACGGCTACGTCGGCGACGCGACGGACTGTGACGACGGGGACGGCCTGGTCAGCCCGGACGGCCTCGAGCTCTGCAACGGTCGCGACGACGACTGTGATGGCGAGATCGACGTCGGCGCCACGGATGCGTTCACCGCCTACGCCGACCTCGACGGCGACGGCTTCGGGGACCCCGACGCCCCGGTCGTCGTGTGTGATCTCGAGGGCCTGTACGTCACCGACGCCACCGACTGCGACGACGCCGATGCCGCCGCGTACCCCGGCGCCACCGAACTTCCGAACGGTCGCGACGAGGACTGCGACGATCGGGCCGACGACGGCCTCGACACCGACGGCGACGGCCTCGACGACTATGACGAGCGCGAGGTGTACGGCACCGACCCGCTCCTGGCCGACACCGACGGCGGTGGCGTGGGGGACGGCGCCGAGCTCGCGAACGGCACCGACCCGCTCGAACCCGGGGACGACCTCGGGGGAGGGGACGACACGGGCGACACGGATGTGCCCGACGACACGGGTGACACGGATGTGCCGGACGACACGGGCGACACGGATGTGCCGGACGACACCGACGATCCGATCGCGGGGAGGACGGGCGGGTTCTGGGGCGGGGCGTCGTGCGACAGCGGGGCCGGGGCGCCGGCGTGGCTCGGCCTCGTCGCCGTGGGCTTCTTCGTCCGCCGCCGTCGCTCCGCCGGGGCGCGCTCGTGATCGCGCTCCTCGCGCTGGTGGCGACGCACCCCGCCCACGCCCAGGACGTCCCCGACGTACGCGTGGACGCCCAGCTCTACCGCCTCCCGGTCGATGCCACGTCCACCTTGTGGGCGGACGACTCGCACCTTGCCCCCGGGGCCTCGGCGCGCATCGCGGTGGGCTACCTCAAGGAGCCCTTCGTCTGGATCTGGGACGACACCGGGGAGCGGGTGGCGGTCGTCGACAACGTGCTCGGCATCGATGCCATCGCGGGGTTCAGCGCGTGGCGGATCCGCGGCGCGGTCGACGTTCCGATCTACCCGGTGGCCACCGGGGCGCTCCGCTCGGGCGGCGGCCTCGGGGACATCGCGGTCGACGTGAAGGGCGTCGCGCTCGACCGCGAGGCGGGCCCCGTGGGGCTCGCGCTCGGCGCGCGGCTCACGATCCCCACCAACACCACCTCGGTAGCACTCGGCGGGGGCGGTGTGGGCTGGGAGATCTCGGCCATCGTCGACAAGCGGGCGGGCCCCCTGGTGCTGGCCGCAAACCTCGGCCATCGCGGCGTCCCCGACGTGGATCTCGGCGCCCTCGGGATCGCCGACACGCTCGGGGATCGCTTCGTGTATCGGGCGGGCGTCGGGTTCGACACGAGCGACCGCGCGGGGCTCTCGCTCGATCTCGCCGGGCACCTCGCGTACGCGGACGTCGGCAACCCCGCCGCGCGCTCGCTCGAGGCGATGCTGGGCGGGTGGGTGCGCGTCGCCGACCCGCTCGTGGTCCGCGGAGGGCTCGGCCGTGGGCTCGCGGGCGGCATCGGCTCGCCCACCGTGCGCGCGGTCGTGGCGCTCGCGTGGGAGCCGTCCGCGAAGCCGGCGCCGAAGCCGAAGGTGGCCGCCGTCGCCGCCACGAAGACGCCCGCCGCTGCCACGAAGGCCCCAGCCGCTGCCACGAAGGCCCCAGCCGGCACCACCCGGGCCCCGACAAAGCCCGCGTCCCCCGCGTTCCTCGAGGTCCCGGGCTTGTCCACCCTCGCGCCCGGCATCGTCCACATCGAGGTCGTTGACGCGCAGGGCAGCCCCGTGGCCGCGACCTGGGCGTTCGGGACCGTCGCGAGAGGCGCGGTTGTGAACGGCCTGGGCATGGCCAAGGTGTCACCCGGCCCCTGGTCCATCCTCGTCTCGGCCGAGGGCTACGCGACCCAGGGCCTCTCCATCGACGTGGACACCGGCATGACGACAGGGGTCGAGGTCGTGCTCCTCCCTGCCCGGCTGAGCGTGCGCCCCGATCGCATCGAGCTCCTCGAGAAGATCCAGTGGTCCGGTACCATCATCGATTCGGCCAGCGAGCCCATCCTGGACGAGATGGCGGCGGTGCTCAGGGCGCACCCCGAGCTCCTCACCATCCGCATCGAGGGCCACACGGACAGCCGTGGCCCCGCCGAGGACAACCTCTCTCTCTCCGGCGCCCGCGCCGCGGCGGTGATGGCCGCGCTCGTGGACCGCGGGCTCGACCCGAACCGGCTGGTGGCGGCAGGCTACGGCGAGGCCCGGCCGCTCGACTGGGCCGACAACCCGGTGGCCTGGGAGCGCAACCAGCGGATCGAGCTCGTGGTGACGGGGCGCGCGCCTTAGGGCCGAGGCCGCCGTCGCCGAGGCCGCTCGCGGACGGGCTCGCGGAGGCGGTGAGAGGCCTCCCCGGTTAACGGCGTGCTCCCGCGAGGAACCATGGGCGACGTTGATCCCACGAATACCGGCCCTGCCGCGAAGCAGCTCCATGCGGCGCTCACCGCGCTCCAGCAGAACCACCCCGACGCCGCCCGCGCCGCCGCGGAAGAGGCGCTCGAGGGCTTCTCGACCGCGAACGACCGCACCGGCGCCGCCGCCGCCCACCAGGTGCTCGCGATCACGCACATCATGGCGGGCCGGGTCGAGCATGCGCTCGCGCACATCGACGCCGCGATCCCCCTGAGGGAGGCCACCGGCGATTGGGAGGGCGTCGCCTCGTTGTGGCAGGAGCGCTTCGAGCTGTGCGTCCGGATCGGCGATCTCGCGGGTGCGCGCGCCGCGGGCGAGCAGCACGTCGGCGCCGCGGAGCAGACCAGCGACAAGGACGCGCTCGCGCACGCCCTCCACCAGCTCGCGCAGGTCGTGCTCCAGCTCGGTGACGACGTCGCGGCCGAAACGCACGTGCAGCGGGGCCTCTGGGCGCTCGACGTGCCGGGGGCCGAGCGCGGGCGCTCGGCGCTCCAGCTCCTGTTCGCCACGGTGTGGATGCAGCGCAAGGACTTCGATCGCGCCTTGTCCCACGCGAAGCAGGGGCTCGATCTGGCGCGGCAGGCGAAGAACCGGCAGGCCGAGGTCGACGCGCTCCAGCACATCGGCACGGTGCAGGCGCTCATGGGCCAGTACCACACCGCCCGCAAGGTGCTCGAAGAGGTGCTGGTCGGGCGCGAGCTGATGAAGGATGTCGAGGGGCGCGCCAACGTGCTCCGCGAGCTCGCCGGGGTGGAGTTCTCCCTGGGCCTCGCCGAGGACGCCTTCGAACGTCTCGACTACGCGGTGCGCACGCTGCGCGACGCGGAGAATTGGATCGGCGAGATCACCATGCTCCAGCTCGTCCAAGCGATGGGGGACGAGCACGACCAACCCGACAAGGCCCTCGGCGCCGCCAAGGCGCTCGTGGCCGCGGCCGGCCGCACGGGCGATCGCGAGGCCGAGGCCGCGGCCCACTTCGCCCTCGCGACCCGCCTCGCCGGAAACGCCGACTTGTTGGGTGCCAAGCTCGCTTTCGAGTCGGCGCGCGACATCCAGCAGGGCCTCGGGCTCTCCCACGAGGCGGCGGTGTCGGCCGGCATGATGGGCCAGGTGCTCGTGGCCGCCGGGGAGACAGACGAGGGGCTCGCGCTCCTCCGTGGCAGCCTCGCCCAGCTGGACGCCCTCGGGAGCGAGGCCGCCGACACCGTCCGCGAGATCCTCCAGGAGCTCGGGCCCAGCGGCGACGCTTCGGGCCAGGGCGACCCCTCCGGTGGGGTGGGGGCGTGAGCGTGGTGCCGGTCGTGACCTATCGGCGCGCCCGCGGGTACGCCCCGCTCGCGTGGTCGGAGGAGGGCGCCGAGGTCATCGCCCGCATCACCACGCTCGCGGAGACCGTGGGCCCGGGCCACGTCGCGGTGTTCGACCTCGACGGCTGCCTGTTCGACACGCGGCCCCGCCAGGTCCAGATCTTTCGCGAGCTCGCCGCCCGCGCCGGCTACGACCCCCTCTACCGCGTCGCCGCCGAGCACTTCACCGACTGGTCGATCCGCTCCACCCTCGCGAACGCCGGCGTCGAACCCGAGTGGATCGACGCGAACCACGACGCGGTGCGGTCCTGGTGGGAGCTCCACTTCTTCACGTCGACCTACGTGCTCTACGACCACGCCATGCCGGGCGCCGCCGCGCTCGTGCGCGCCGTCCACGACGCGGGCGTTCACTGCGTGTACCTCACGGGTCGCGACGAGACGATGCGCATCGGCACGGAGGATGCGCTCCGCCGCTTCGGCTTCCCTTACGATCTGCCGGGCACCACCCTCCTGGTCAAGCCCGACTTCCGCACCGACGACACCGAGTTCAAGGAGGGCGCCATCGAGATCGTGGCGGCCATGGGCCACGTGGTGCTGTACCTCGACAACGAGCCGGCCAACGTCAACCTCTTCCGCCGTCGGCACCCCGAATCGCTCGTCGTCTTCGTGGAGACAGACCACTCGCCCAAGTTGGTCGAGCCGGACCCAGAGATCCCGTGGTTGCGGAGCTTCCTGGTGCGCGGGGTCTGAGAGCGTGACCGGCCGGGCCCTCGCGGCGGCCGTTGGCGCCCGGCCCCGGGAACCCGGCTACACTCCCCACCCCACGCCGCCGCCCCCCATGCTCGATCTGCTCCTCACCCACGCCTATTTCCTCGCGGGAGATCCCCACGAGGCGCAGATCATGCGGCCCTTCCCGCCGCTCGGGCTCCAGTACCTCGTCGCGCACCTCCGGCAGAACGAGTTTCCCGCGACCGACTGGTGGGACGCCACGTTTCACCCAGGTCCCGGCGCCTTCGCGGGCGTGTTGGCCGACGCGGACCCGCGGGTGCTCGGCTTCTACGGCCACACGATCACGCGTCCGATCACCCGCGGCATGGTCGCGCTCGCGGTTCAGCAGGGCCGGCGCGTGGTGGCGGGCGGGCCCGACCCTTCGCAGTACCTCGATGCGTATTTCGACATGGGGGTCGAGGTCGTCGTCATCGGGGAAGGGGAGATCACCCTGGCAGCGCTGATGGCCCACCTGCGCGCGAACGGCTGGGCCTGGGAGTGGGACACCCTCGTGAACGTAGACGGCATCGCGTTCCGCGCGCCGGACGGCGCGGTGGTCCGCACCGCGGCCCGCGCTCTCATCAAGAAGCTCGACACGCTCCTTTGGCCCCATCGCGAGCGTCGCGACCTCGACGCCTACTTCGGTGCCTGGCGCGCCCGCCACGGCGAAACCGCGATGAGCCTCACCACCAGCCGCGGCTGCCCGTACCACTGCACCTGGTGCAGCAAGCAGGTCTACGGAGACACCTTCCGCCGCCGCGATCCCGACGCCGTCATCGACGAGCTCCTGTACGTCAAGGAGCGCTTCGAGCCAGATCAAGTGTGGTTCGTGGACGACATGTTCACGATCAACCGCGCCTGGGTGCACCGCTTCTGTGACCGCGTCGTGGCCCGTGGCGCCGTGACGCCCTTCTACTTGATCGGCCGTCCCGAGACGCTCGACGCGCCCATGGTCGACGCGCTCCGGCGTGCCGGCTGCTATCGGATGTACCTGTCCGCCGAGAGCGGCGCCCAACACGTGCTCGACGCGATGCGAAAGGAGACCACGGTGGTCGACATCGAGCGTGGCGGCGCCTTGTTGCGCGGCGCCGGGATCGAGATCGGCGTCTTCGTGATGATCGGCTACCCAGGCGAAGAAAAGCCCGACATCCTCGCCACGCGCGACATGTTGCGTCGCTTGGATCCCGCGGTCACGCTGCTCTCTGTCGCACATCCCATGAAGGGCACCCAATTCTACGACCAGGTGCAGGATCGCGTCACGGGCGAGCACGGCGGGCGCCTCACGTTCGAGATGCGCTACAGCCCGCGTCTGTACGAGATGGCCCAACGCATGATCTGGGCGGACCTCGGGCTGCGAAAAGCGATCAAGGACGGATCGCCGCGAGAGATCCTCCGCAACGCCATGCGTTGGCCGGTGTATCGGGCGGCGTTCGCGGCGCTGGAATAGCTACCGCGCCCGGATCCCCACGAGATTTGGCACGGCGACGGCGTCCACGCGGAGATCGTCGTGCCGCGAGTCCGTCTCGTAGCTCCCGATCAGCTCCACGGTCGCGGCGCCGTCCCGCCACGCCACCTGCGCGGGGGGCCCGCCGTCGGCATGTTGGAGCCGCACCAGCTCGAGCTCCAGCCCGCGAGCGTGCTCCACGAACGCGTGCGCGCTCCACGGCGTCCGCGCGAAGAGGAACAGGATGTCCCCGTTGGCACTCTGACCGATCGCGGCCTCGCTCCACCGCCGGGGCTGCTCCTCCCATACGTTGGCGCCATCACAACCGAGCATCCGAATGCCTTGGATCAGGGAGGGGTACAGGGGGCGCACGGCCTCGAACTCCTGGCATGTCCGATCAACGATGCGTGCCGGCGCGGTCCCTCCGAAGGCCAACACCGCGTTGTCAGCCGACAAGGTTGGATTGTTGATGTGTCCTCCGGCGACGAGCAGGGACGAGGCCGTGCGTTGGTCGGGCTCGTACATGCTGGCGTTGGTCGCGGCGAGTACCCCCGGCGTGTCACCCACCCACTCCCGCGCGGTACGCGTTTCCCCGTCGGCCGACGCCGTGTAGGCGACCAGCTCGAAACGCGCCTGGTCTACCCGCACGACGACCATTCGCCCGTCCCCATGCGTGGGCGTACGATCGACCGTGAACGTGCCGAGGTCGAGGCCGCTCGGGAGCCGGGTCCAGCCGTCGGCGAGCGGAAGTGCACGGGCGGTGGCCCCTGCGGCATAGGACCAGGCGGCGAGCACTGCGGCGCTGGAGAGGAGGGCGATCGTCCATTTTCGCATGGATGCCCTCGTAGCCCCCGGATGTGGCACGTCTGTGCAGGAACTCCGCAGCGTTCGTGTCGCTCTCGGGAGCCGACCTCGCCAGCTCAGCCCGCCTTCTCTCCCACCGCCACGCCGAACAACATGTGATCCACGATTCGATCCCCCGTCTGCACCGCGTGCAGCTCCCGGAACGCGGGCGAGGCGTTGCGGTACACCTCGCGGATGCCCTCGCGGGCCTCGTCCGTGATGGCGCCGGTGTTGGACCACACGTCGACATCCTCGACGGACACGTAGTCGTGCACCGCCACGTTCACGGCGCCCGCGTCGGCGAGGAGGCGCGTGAGATCGCCCCGCACGTAGAAGTTGCGGCGCGCCTCGTTCCGGAGCCGCAGGCTCTCGAAGTACTCGGCGCGGTCGGCCTCGCCGTAGGCACAAAGGTGCACGAGGCAGACGCGCCCGCCGGGCTTGAGCACGCGGAGCATCTCGCGCACGGCCTCGCCGTCGCGCATGAATTGGATCCCCTGCCGGCACACCACGCGGTCGAAGCTCGCGTCGGGGAAGGGGAGCGCCTCGCCGCCGCCCACCACCAGCTCGTCCACATAGGGGCGCGCCTGGTCGAACATGGCCTCGGTGATGTCGACGCCGACGATACGGGCGACCTTCCCGACGAATTCCTTCGCGACCAGGCCCGTGCCGCAGGCCACGTCGAGCAGCACGTCGGTCGGGCGGGGGGCGAGCAGCTTCACCGTCAGCGCGCCGAGCACGGGGTCCGTGACCCAGTGGCTCGACACGTTGTAGCGGGCCGCGCGGGCCGTGAAGTGGTCGCGGACCTGGATGTCGACGGGCGCGGAAGACGGCAAGGGACTCCTGAGAGGCAGACGGCGCCTTGTAGCCTGGGCAGGAGGGCGCGTCCCGGTTGCCGCTCCGCCGTCCAGAGGCGCGCTCCGCGTCCGAGGTCAGGGCACCGTGGACTGCCCGAACAGGTCGCTCCCCCAGCACTGGATGGCGCCGGCGGTGTCGAGCGCGCAGACGTGCTCCGCACCCGACGAAACCGCCACGAAGCTGCCCGAGGGAACGGACGAGACCTGGCCCACGCCGTCGTATCCCCAGCATCGGACGGCGCTGGTGTCGTCGATTCCGCAGCCGTGTTGCATGCCGAGGTCGACGCTGACGAAGGTGGCGTCCGGCGGCGAGGACTGGCCGTAGTAGTCGTCCCCCCAGAACGTGAGGGCGCCGCTGGCGTCGAGGCCGCACGAGTAGGCCCCCCCCACGCTCACGGCGACGAACGAGCCGGTCGGCGCCGCGGTCTGGCCGGCGTTGTCCCAGCCCCAGCACTGCACGGAGCCGCCGGCTTCGAGGGCGCAGCTGTGGCTGTACCAGGTCTTCGCGCTGCTGATGGCGGTGAAGGCTCCGGTGGGGGCGTCGATCTGGCCGTTCTCCGTGCCGCCCGCGCAGTGAATGGCGCCGCTGGTGTCGATGCCGCACGCGTAGCCGCCGCCGTCGCTCAGAGCCACGAACGCGCCGGTCGGCGGCGTCGGCGCCGCGTTGCCCCAGCACACCATCGCGCCGCTCTCGTCGATGCCGCAGGCGTGGCCGTCGCCGACGCTCAGCGCGGTGAGGCCGACGGTCGGAGGAACGTAGCTCCAGGTGCGTCCCCAGCAGACCGCGAGGCCGTCGCTGTCCAGGGCGCAGGACAGGTACCCACCCGCGCTCAGCTCTCGCCAGCCGCAGCCGTCGACGATACCGTCATCGTCGATGTCGTAGGGGTGCAGTCCCCCGCGGGTGTCGTCGCAGTCCGTGCCATCGGCGACCGTGTCGGCCGGGGCGTCGCAGGCGGCCTGCGCGGCGTCCGGATCCCCGTAGCCGTCGGCGTCGGCGTCGGCATACCAGCTCGGCGGATCCTCGTCGGTCGCGCCGTCGCAGTCGTTGTCGGCGCCGTCGCACACCTCCGCGGCGCCGGGATTGACCGCCGCGTCCGTGTCGGCGCAGTCGGTCGCGTCCGCCACGGTTCCGGTGGGGGCGTCGCAGGCCGCCTGCCCCGCGTCCGGATCGCCGAAACCGTCGGCGTCGAGGTCGGCGTACCAGGTGGGCGGATCCTCGTCGATCTCGCCGTCGCAATCGTTGTCGACGGTGTCGCAGGCCTCGGTCGCGCCGGGGTAGGCGCCGGGGTCCGCGTCGTCGCAGTCGTCGGGCGCGGAGACGCCGTCCCCGTCGAGGTCGTCGGCCTGTTCCTGTGTCGAGGTGTCGTCGGCGTCCGGCTTGTCCCCGCAGGCCGGCAGGAGGGCGAGCAGGCCGAGGGCGAGCACGAGAGACAGGCGAGGAAGATGCACGGGGCGCTCCTGAGGAGGGGTGGGAACGGCGCCACGATACCGACGGAGCGGGGGACTGTCACCTCTCAGCCGTCTCTCACGCCGACCCGCCGGAACCCGCACGTCGCCCCGCCCGCCGCCCCGAAGAGGCCGGAGACCGTTGCGCCACCGCGGCCGAGTGCTTAGCCAGGGCGGAGCGGCCGGAGTCTCCGGCTTGCAGGGAGGATCCCATGCGCCCTCTTTTCGCCCGCGCCTGAGCCCGTGAGCCTTCGGGCCAGGCGCTCCCCCATCTCCCCGAGCTGCCCCACCTCTCCAAGGTGAGGGCGCCGCGTTCGCGCGGCCCGCTGTAGCTGCGTCCACATCGCCCCCGCGCGGTGGTGCCGACGCGCGCGGGCCGGGCGCCGATGGGCCCCGATGGGGCCCCGGAGCGGCCGTTCGGCCCGTCGCCTTCGCGCGACGGGTCACCCAACTCTCGCTTGCCCGCGCCCCGCCCCCGATCCGGACGGTGAGGGCGCCTGTCACCCAATCCAGTTCCCGAGTATAAATGCCACTCTCCCGCGAGCTGCTCGATCAGATGAAGCAGCTGTGTGCCGAGCTCGATCCCGAGGATGGCGTCGTGCCTCCCCGGGAACATCGTCCACCCGATCCCCGCCGGCTGCGCCGGCATTGCGGGCAGGTAGCCCGCCTCCTCTCCGTCACCCTCCCGGCCGCCGAGGATCCGCTCCTCCGGCTCCTCTTCGTCGTCCAGGTCACCGCCGATCCCACCGGAAACCTCCGGGTCCGCCTCGCGCCGCTTCCGGGCGTCGAGGTGCCGCCAGAGGTCCTCCTCGCCCACGTCACCCGCGCGCGCGGGTGGCTCCGGGGAGAGGTCGCGACGTTCGTCGGCGGCCGCCGCACGCCGGAGCTCCTCTTCGAGATCGGGTCGCCCGACGAGGAGGAGGCGCCATGATCCCAGCACCAAGGGCCCCACTCCACGCCTGGCTCGCCGGCCCGCTCCCACCCGGCGTGGGCCAGGCGATGGCGCGCCTGCGTGCGAGCCCTGCCATCGCTCGCATCGCGGTGATGCCCGACGTCCACCTCGCCGAGGGGGTGTGTGTCGGGACGGTCATCGCCACGCGCGACACTTTGTTCCCCGAGGCGGTCGGCGGTGACATCGGCTGCGGCGTCTCGACCGTCCGGCTCGATCCGGACGGCCTCGACCGCCTCGACGATCGCGCCGCCGCCCGCATCCTCCGCGGCCTCGAGCGCGGGGTGCCCATTCAGCGTTGGTCGGGCCCGCGCCCGGTCCCGCCGGTGATCCTCTCCCAAACCGGGGGGCCGTCGGACTTCCTTGCCAATCGTCTCCGTCGCGACGGCGCCTGGGAGTTCGGCACCCTCGGCCGCGGCAATCACTTCCTGGAGCTCCAGGAGGATGACGCGGGAGGCGCCTGGCTGCTCGTCCACAGCGGGTCCCGGGCGTTGGGGCCCGCGGTACGCGATCACTACGCGGCCCTCGGGTGCCGCGACGTCTCCGGCCTCGCCGGGCTCTCCGGCGCCAGCGAGGTCGGACGCGCCTACCGCGACGACGTGGACGTTCTGGTCGCGTGGGCGGAGGCGAGCCGCGCGGCCATGCTCGGGGCCGCGTGCGCGGTGCTGGAGGCCGTCCTCGGCCTCGTCCCGGCGCTCGACAGCCAGGTCGACACCGCCCACAACCACGTCCGGCACGAGGTCATCGGAGGCGAGCCGCTCTGGGTCCACCGGAAGGGGGCGTGCCCCGCACACGTCGACGAGGGCGGCGTGATCCCGGGCTCGATGGGAGCGCCGACGTTTCACACGAGGGGGCGTGGGTGTGTCGAGGCGCTCTGCTCCTCGAGCCACGGGGCCGGCCGGGAGATGAGCCGGAGCGAGGCGCGGGCGCGGGTCACGGGAACGATGCTCCGCGAGCAGGTGCGCGGGGTGTACGTCCCCGGCGGGGATCTGCGCGAGGAGGCCCCGAGCGCCTACAAGGACATCGAGGCGGTGCTGCGCGCGCAGCGGCCACTCGTGCGGATCGTGCGGCGGCTCCGGCCTCGGCTGGTCTGGCGCGGCTGAGGGCTGAGGGGGTCTGGCCTTACGACTTATCACCTACGACATGCGAACGCCGATTATTTCGTGGTGGGGTCTGGCCTTACGACTTATCACTTGGCGGTCAAATGATAAGTGATAAGGTCAGACCCCTCATGGAGATACTCGGCGTTGTCTCGTTCCAGGTGATAAGTGATAAGGTCAGACCCCCTCCGCGCCGCTCGCGCGCGGTGGCGGCGCCGACCACGGCCCGAGGCCTCGTCACGTGGGCCAAGGCGCGAAAGGCCGCGCGGGCTTAGACTTCCGGTCCCGGAGCCCCCCGCCATGGCCCAGTTCGAAGAAGGCACCACCCTCGATCGCTTCCTCCTCGAGACCACGCGGGAGCACCCCGAGGCCAGCGGGCAGTTCGTCACGCTGCTCAAGCAGGTGGCCCTGGCCGGCAAGCTCGTCAGCGCGCGCGTCAACCGCGCGGGCCTCGCGGGGATGTTCGGCGCCACCGGATCGATGAACATCCAGGGCGAGTACGTCCAGAAGATGGATCTGTACGCGAACGAGACGTTCAAGGGCGCGCTCGAGCACGCGGGCGTGGTCTGCATGATGGTGTCGGAGGAGGAAGAAGCCCCCATCTTCGTCCCCGACCGGTTCCGGCACGGAAACTACATCTTCTGCATGGACCCGCTGGACGGCTCCTCCAACATCGACACGAACGCGACGATCGGGACGATCTTCTGCGTGTTCCGGCGCTGCTCGGGTGGCGACGGTCGCGGCGATCCGTCGGACGCGCTGCGGTCGGGACGCGAGATCGTGGCGGCGGGCTACATCGTGTACGGCGCGGGCACGGTCCTCGTGCTCTCCACCGGCGAGGGCGTGCACGGCTTCACGCTGGATCCCACCGTCGGCGAGTTCTTCCTCTCGCACAGCGACATCCGTCTGGGCGAGAAGACGCGCAGCTACTCCTGCAACGAGGCCTACTCGGCCCAGTGGGATCCTCGCCTGCGGGCGTGGCTCGACAAGGTGAAGGAGCCCTCGCTCGGCTGGTCCGCCCGCTACATCGGCTCGCTGGTCGGTGACTTCCACCGCAACCTCGTCAAGGGCGGCGTGTTCCTCTACCCGCCCACGGCCAAGACCCCGAACGGCAAGCTGCGCCTCCTGTACGAGGCCTTCCCCCTCGCCTACCTCGTCGAGAACGCGGGTGGCGCCGCGAGCGACGGCACCATGGCGATCCTCGACAAGGTGCCAGGCTCGATCCACGAGCGCACCGCGCTCTTCATCGGGGACCGCGACAACGTGGAGGAGATCGTGCGAGCCTTGAGGGGATGAGGTCCCGCTGAGCTCTCCCGCGCGCCCCGCCGCACACGTCCACGTCGCCGCACACACCGCCGCGGGCCGACCCAGCGCCGTCGATCCCGGAGCGTTCCCTCCCATCGCCGGGCTCCAGGTGCTCTCCACGGAGGACGTCGAGCAGCTCACCCATGACGGCGTCAGCGTGCACCTCCGCAAGGAGCGCCTGCTGATCGACGAGCGGATCGCCATCGTGCGGAAGCGGCTCCTGGGGTTGCAGGGGCCACGCGTCGTGTTGGTCCACGGCTTCGCGCAGAATCGATATTCCTGGCACCTCTCCCGGCGGTCGCTCTCGGCCTGGCTCGCCGGCGAAGGCTTCGACGTCTACAACCTCGAGCTGCCGGGGCACGGCAACTCCCGCTCGCCCGCCGGCTCCGCCCGCTTCGCCGACTACGTCGTCGACGTGCGCCGTGTGGCAGAGGTGTTGGGCGAGCCCGCCTTCTGGATCGGGCACTCGCTCGGCGGGGCGGTGGTGTACGCGGGGGCCACCGTGACACCGATGCGCGGCGTCGTCGGCATCGGCGCGCTGTTCCAATTCGCGCAGGCCAACCGCGCGCTCAAGCTGCTCTGCCAGCTCTCGGGGAAGGTGCAGGGCCGCACGGATCCTCGTCCGAACAGGCTCGGCGCCCTGAACGTGCGCACCCAGCTCGCGGGCCGGCTCCTCGCGAAGCTGTACAGCGTGTCGGACATCGCCGGCTATGCGTTCCCGATCAGCGGCTGGGCGCCCGGGAGCATGGAAGAAGACCTGCTCCGCGAACGTCTCAAGCTCGGCTTCGATTGGACGAGCGCGAACGTCTGGTTCGACATGGCGCGGTGGGGCGCGACGGGCCGCTTCGATTTCGAGGAGGCCTGGGAGAAGACCGACGTTCCGCTGCTCGTGGTGGGCGGCGATCTCGACCATCTCATGCTCCCGGACGACGCGCGCACGGCCTATGACCGCTCGGGTAGCAGCGACCGCACCTGGGCGCTGATGGACGACTACGGCACCGGCGTGCACTGGGGCCACCTCGACCTCCTGCTCGGCCGCCACGCGCCGACGCACACGTGGCCGCTCCTCCAAAGCTGGCTGGCCGCCCGGTAGGCAACGGCGGGTGCGCTATCATTCGCGGGCGCATGCCTACCGAACCGACTCATGGTCTCGACTTCGCAGAGCGCATCGGCGAGGGAGGCATCGCCGATGTGTTCCGAGGCACCTGGCGCGGGCGCGACGTGGCGCTCAAGGTGCTCCGGGAGGCCGATCGATCCGGGCTCCGAAAGCGCTTCGTTCGGGAGGGGCGGCTGCTCCAGCGGCTGTCCTATCCGGGGCTGGTGCGCTGCTTCGGCGTGATCGAGGGCGAACAACCGGTGCTCGTGCTCGAGCTCCTCGAGGGCGTCTCGCTCGACGTGCGGCTCCGCTCGGGCCCGCTCTCGCCGGAGCAGGGTGTGCTCCTCGCGTCCTCCGCGCTCCGCACCCTCGCCTACCTGCACGAGAACGGGATCGTGCACCGTGACATCAAGGCGAGCAACGTTTGGCTCGGGCAGGACCACCGCATCGTCCTGGTCGACCTCGGGCTCGCCGCGGACATCAGCGATCCGCTCACGACGACCCTCGGCGACGTGCTCGGCACGCACGCCTACATGGCGCCCGAGCAGATCGCCGGCGCGGAGTCCGACCACCGCTGCGATCTGTACAGCCTCGGCATCACGCTCTACGAGGCGCTGGTGGGCGAGCGTCCGTACCAGGCGACAGGCCTCGCGGGCTATCTCCAGGCGCACCGCGCCGCGGGGGCCGTCCCGATCGTCGAGCGCGTGCCGGACATCCCCGTGCGCCTCGCCGCGCTCGTCGACCGGCTCATGGCGCGGGATCCGTCGGCGCGGCCCGCCTCGGCCTCGGTCGCGCTCGCCCAGCTCACCGGCAGCCGCGGCATGATGTGCGACGTGGGGCCGCCGGGGCTGTTCGGCCGCGAGGCTGCGACCGGCGCGATCCAGGCCGTGCTCGACGGCGGGGGCGTCCTCCGCATCCACGGGGAGCTCGGGGCTGGGCTCGGCGTGGTCGCGCGTCACGCCGTGGCCCTCGCGCGCGAAGCCCACGTCGAGTACGCCACGGTGCGGTGCCGTGCGCGGCTGGGTCCGGCCGAGATCGTGGCGGTGCTGGCGCGCGAGCTCGATTCGATCGCCGGGCCGCTCGTCCCCGATCTGCCGGGTGTCCTCGGCGTCCTCGGGGCGCTCATCGCGCAGGATGGGCGCTTCCTGCTCGTCTTCGAGGACCTCGATCTGGCCCCCGACGGCTGCGTGGAGCTCGTGGACCGCGTGGCCAGGGTCCCCGGCATCGCGATGGTGCTCACCGGGCGCGCGCTGCCGCCGCTGCCGGAGGGGCGCGAGATCGGGCTCCGTCCGCTCACCGTCGCCGAGGTGCGCGAGCAGGTGGGGAGCATGCTCGGGACGCCGGCGGTGCCGCTCGGGCTCGACACCGCGATGATGCGCACCACCGGCGGGCTTCCGGCCCTCGTGGCCGCGGTGCTCCGCGAGCAGGTGGACCGCGGCGCGGTCTGGTGCGAGGGAATGGGGGAGGACGGGCGCCCGCGCTGGGCGTGGGATCCGTCCGCGCGGCTCCTCCCGGGAGAGGACACCACGCGCCTCTTCGGACGCGCGTTGGCCAAGCTCTCGGAGGCCACGCGGTCGCTCGTCCAGGCGTTGGCCGTCGCGGGCGAGCCGGTGCCGCTCGATCTGCTGCTCGCGGTCGCAGCGGCCGATCCCTCGGGCGCGGATCTCGGTCCCGCGCTCAGGCACGGGCTCGTCGAGGTGAAGCTGCGCGGGGGAGAGGAGTGGGTGTCGCTTCGACGCGCCGTGCTCGAGCCCATCCTCCTGAACGGGATGACGGAGGACGACCAGCGCGGCATCCACCTGCTCCTCGCGGACGCGGCGCGGCAGCGCTCGGCGCGCGAGTGGGAGCAGCGCTTCCTGCTCCTCCACCTCGCGCGCGGCGCTCGCGATCCCCACGAGACGATGCGCCTGGTCGAGCTCGGCGATTGGCTGGTCTCCGGCGGGCGCCCTCTCCCCGGCCTCGACGTGCTCGACGCCGCCACCGGGCTCCCCATCGATGACGGCCACGTGCTCGCGACCCTCGCCCTCGCCCGGTGCGACGCCTTGTGCGCGCTCGGGCGGCTCCCCGAAGCACGGAGCGCGCTCGAAGCGGGGCGCACCCTCGCGGTCGCCGTAGACGACGAGGCGCTCACCCTGCGCGTCGCGCTCGCGCACCTCGACCTCGCGCTCCTCCTCGGCACGCACCTGCCCATCGACGTAAGCGCACTGGTGTTGGATCCCCCACCCGGGGCGACCGCGCGGACGCTCCTCGCCGGAGGACACGTGCACTTCGCGCTCGGCGAGCTGGACCTCGCGCTCGTCGCGTTCCATCGCGCGCTCGACCGCGCGGCGCCGGGCCCGGTCGATCGCATCGGGGTGGATGCGCGCCTCGGGGACGCGCGCATCGTGGCGCTCCAGGGAAACCCGCTCCGCGCGATGACGCTCTATCGGGGGCTCGCCGCCGAGCTCCGCGCCGTCGATCGGACGCTCGCGGGCTGCGAGGCCCTCGTCCGGCTCGCCGAGCTGCAGCGGGCGAGCGGTCGGCTGGCCGCCGCGATGGAGTCGCTCCGCACGGCCTCCGAGCTCGTCGGGGAGCGCAACGCGCCCTTCAGCGCAGCCTCGGTCGCCATCGGCCGCGCCCGCGTCCACCTGTCCGTGGGGGACGTTGAGGGCGCCCATGCGCTCCTCGTGGCGCACGCCGCGTGTGGCGACACGCCTGCGCCGTGGCCGGTCCGCGCCGAGTACCTCGCCACCCTGGCCGACCTTCGGGCCGCCACCGGGGATACCCAGGCGGCCCTCGCGGTCCACGTCCGCGCGGCCGAGGGCGCCGCCGCCGTGCCCGACCGCATCGCTCGGGCCTTCCACGCCGGCATGGTCGGCATCCTCACGGTCGACAGCGGCGCGGTGGGCGATGCAGTGGACGCGCTCGCGGCCATCGGCGCCCCCGGACTCCAGGCGCGCCTGCTGCTCGCGGGAGGACGCACGGGTCGCGACGGAGACGTCCTGTCTGCCGCTGCGGCGGAGGCACGCCTGTCCGGCGACAAGCTGCTGCTCCTGGAGATCCTCGAGGCCCGTCGTGACGCCACCGACCGCGCCGAGGCGCGGGTGATTCTCGCCCAGTGCCTCGACGGGCTCTTCGGACCCTTCCGGGAGCGGTTCGTCGACTGTGCCGTCGCGCGCTGGGCGCAGGGAGGAGCGCCACGGCCGTAGACGCGATACGGGGGGTTGATGGCACACCTCGGCGATACCCCGCCCTCCTCCGGCTCCGCGCTGGGGGCCTCCACGCTCCCGCTGCGCGATCCGCGCACGGGCGCGCTCGTGGGAGAGATGGCGGCAACGCCCGAGGGTGACGTGGCCGGGCTCGTCGCACGCGCACGTGCAGCGGGGGCCACCTGGGCGGCTACGCCGCTCGAGGAGCGCAAGGGCGCCATTCGTCGCCTCGCGAGCGTGTTTCTCGCCCGCGGTTCCGAGATCGTCGACACGCTCGTGGCCGAGATCGGAAAGCCCCCCGGGGAAGCATGGACGAGTGAAGTCGTCACCGCCCAGGAGCTGTTCGCTACCTGGCTCGAGATGATCGATGACGAGCTGGCGGACATCCCCGTCCCGCTCAACCCGATCAACTACCCCGGCAAGGACGTCGTCCTGCGCCTCGAGCCCATCGGCGTGGTCGGCTTGATCATGCCGTGGAACTACCCGATCCACCTGCCGCTCCGCACCATCGTGCCGGCGGTGCTCGCGGGCAACGCGGTGGTCTGGAAGCCGTCCGAGTACGCGTCGCGCTGCGGCGCCCTGTTGGACTCGATTTTCAAGGCCGCCTTCCCCGCGGATCTCGTCATCACGATTCAGGGCGGCCCCACCCAGGGCGCCGCGCTGATTGACGGTGGCGTCGACCGCGTGGTGTTCACCGGCAGCGTGGCGGGCGGGCGGGCCGTGGCCCAGCGCGCGGCCGCGCGGCTCCTGCCGACCTCCCTCGAGCTCGGCAGCAAGGATCCCGCCATCGTCCTACACGACGCGGATCTCGAACGCACGGTGAACGGCCTGGTCTGGGGCGCGTTCCACAACGCCGGGCAGGACTGCGCGTCGGTCGAGCGCGTCTACGTCGACGCCCGGATCCACGACGCGTTCGTGGAGAAGGTCGTCGCCGCCACTCGGAGCCTCCGGGTGGGGTCGACGTCCGGCACGCCCGATGTGGGTCCGCTCATCAACGCGGCGGCGCTGGAGAAGGTGCATGGGCACGTCACCGCGGCGGTCGCGGCGGGCGCGGTCGTGCGCGCGGGCGGCGAGCCGACGGGGGAGGGGTATCACTACCCGCCCACGGTCCTCACCGGCGTGACGGACGACATGGCCGTGATGCGCGAAGAGAGCTTCGGGCCCCTGTTCCCGATCGCGTCCTTCGCGACGGAGGACGAGGCGGTCGCCCGCGCCAACGCATCGCCCTACGGGCTCACTGCGTCGGTGTGGAGCAGGGACCTTCGGCGTGCCGAGGCGCTGGCCGCCCGGATCACGACGGGCGTGTCCTTCGTGAACAATTGCTGCTTCACGGGGCCCATGGGTGCGGCCGCGTGGGGCGGGCGCAAGGAGAGCGGCTACGGCGTCACGGGGTCCCGCTTCGGGCTCGAGGCGCTGGTGCAACCACGCACGGTGTGCGTGGATCGCTCTCGCGGAAAGAAGGAGATGTGGTGGTACCCGTATGGGGACAACCTCGTCAACATGGCGCGAGGGCTCGTCGAGCTCACGCGTCCGGGGGGAGCGCGGCTGTCCGGGGCTCGGATGGCTGTCGGCGGCCTGTTGAACCGGTGGAAGTGAGTGGAGGGCCCGTTGCGCAAGATTCGATACCTCGGCCTCGACCTGGGCTGGACCCCGCGGGACAGCTCGGGCGGTGTGGTGCTCGAGCCCACCGAGGACGGCGGCGTACGCATGGTTTCGGCGGAGTCGCTCCGCAGTCACGAGGACACGCTCCGGTGGATCACCCGGAACCGCGGGCGCGGTAGCGCCACGCTCGTCGTCAACGCTCCGATCATCGTCGACAACCTCTCGGGCTCGCGCCCGTGTGATCGTGCGCTGCTCGAGCACTTCTCGCGCTACCGCATCGACGAGTACGCGAACAACTCGGTCTCCGCGAGTCACCCGCGCACCATGGGCCGCGCGCTCATGCGCATGGGGTTTGACCCGAACCCGGCCTCCGAGGGCGATCGCATCGTCGAGACCCACACGCAGGCGGCGCAGGTGCTGCTCCTCGGTGTGGATCGCCCGATTCGCATGAAGTCGGGCCCGATCGGGGGCCGGAAGGAGGCGGTCGACCGCCTTCGTGAGCTCATCGAAGAGCGTCTGATCGAGGCCGGCAATCCGCGTCTCCACCTGTCGCCCGAGCTCGACCAGCTGATGGACGCGCACCTGCCGGATCTGAACGGCACGCGCCTGGGCGAGCTCGAAGAGCGCCTCGAGGCCCTGGTGTGCGGATACGTGGCGGCGTACCTCGGCCAGGTCGGCCCCGACGGCTGCGCGTTCCTCGGGGATATGGACACGGGGTACATCCTCCTGCCCGATCCGTCGCGTCTGCAGCCGCCTCCGGCCTGACGATCGCCGCTCCCGGGCCTTGACGCTGTCGCGACGGGTCCTAGTTTGGTTGCAACAACGGCCGCCACCACCTCCTCGGCGCCCTCGAAGTGTGAGCGTTGCTTCGGGCGTCCTGCCCGTGGTGGGCGTTCTTGCGCCGAGGGTTTCGGTATGGCGGCGGATCGGGAGCAACCATGATCCGTGAAACAAACGACAAGTCGTTCCGTACCGACGTGCTCTTGGCCCCAGGCGTCACCCTCGTCGACTTCTGGGCGCCGACGTCCGGAAAGAGCGGTGTGCAGGCGCCGATCCTCGAGCGGTTCGCCGCCGAGCATCCCACCGTGCGCGTGCTGAAGGTCAACCTCCAGCACAATCCGCGCCTCGCCGGCACCTTCTGCGTCGACGAGGCGCCCGCGCTGCTCGTCTTCAAGGACGGCCAGCCGCTGGTCGCCAGCACCGGCCTGCACCACAGCTACGCGATGGAGCGCTTGATCACCGTCGCGGAGGCGCGGGCCGAGCGGATTCCGCAGGCGTAGGGGATGCGCCGGCGGGCGCGGTGAGGGCGACAAGCATCCGGGCGTGTTAGACGGCCGACCCTCCGAGGTCCGGCCATGCCAAGCTTCCTCACCGACAAGAGCCTCGAGCAGGAGGCCCGCTTCGGCGGGTGGGCGTTCGCGACGCGCCGGGCCTTCGCCGAGCCCGGCACCGAGCCGAGCTACCCCCCGGATCGCCCCTGCACCCTCGAGCACATCGCGCTCGACCTGCAGATCGATCCCGTGGGTCGAACGGTCGTGGGGTCGGCGCGGATCCGTTTTGCCGCGCTCCCCGGGCAGGACGGTTGGTACGCGCTCGACCTCGACGAGCTCACGGTCGACGCGGTGGAGACGCCTTCCGGCGCCGCCCATCCCTGGCGCCACGCGGACGGGAAGCTCCACGTGGCGGCGGCGGCCGAGCTGATCGTGCGGTGGCACGGCTCGCCGCGCCGCGGGCTCTGGTTCGTCGGCCCCACCGCCGCGGAGCCGCAGCGCCTCCACGAGGCCTGGACCCAGTGCCAGGACGAGGACGGCCATTTTCTCTTCCCCTGCTTCGACCACCCGTCCGTCAAGCACGCCTGGTCGATCCGCGTGACCGCCCCCCCGGGCTACGGCGTGCTCTCGAACGGGCGCCTCGTCCTGCGCGAGGGCCAGACCTGGTCGTGGGATCAGGCCGAGCCGATGCCCGCGTACCTCGTCACGGTCGTCGTGATGCAGATGGACATTCATGAGGACGCCTGGGACGGGATCCCCGTCCGCTACGCGGTCCCGGCGGGCACCCCCGCGGCGCTCGTGCAGCGCACGTTCGCCCGCACCCCCGCGATGGTCGCGCACCTCTCGTCGATCTACGGGCGTTACCCCTGGCCCCGCTACGACCAGGTCGTCGTGCACGACTTCATCTTCGGCGGCATGGAGAACACGGCCGCCACGACGCTCACGGATCTGGTGCTGATGGACGAGGTCGCCGCGATGGACGGAGATATGGACGACCTGATCGTCCACGAGCTCGCCCACCAGTGGTTCGGGGACCTCTTGACGTGTCAAGACTGGTCCCAGGGCTGGCTCAACGAGGGCTGGGCGACGTACACCGAGCACCTCTGGGCGCGCGTCGACAAGGGCGTCGACGAGTCGGACTGGCACCTCTTCGAGCAGCTCGGCACGTACCTCGGCGAGGACGGCGGCCGGTATCGCCGGCCGATCGTGTCGTACCACTTCAAGTCCCCGATCGATCTGTTCGATCGGCACCTCTACGAGAAGGCGGCGCTGGTCCTCCACACGTTGCGCCACCAGCTCGGAGACACCGCCTTCTGGGCGGGCGCGCACCTCTACCTGGAGCGCCACCGGCACGGCACCGTGCACACGCGCCACTTCCAGCGCGCGATGGAGGACGCCACCGGCAAGAACCTCGACCGCTTCTTCGCCACGTGGATCCACGGCTCCGGTCACCCCGCGCTCACCGTGTCCGTCGCCCAGGCCGACGATCAGCTCACGCTCACGGTGAAGCAGACCCAGGAGGGGGACGGCGTGGCGCCGGTCTTCCACGTGCCGCTGGTGGTGGCCTTCGGCGACAGCCGCGTCACGCTGAAGCTCGATGCGCGCGAGCGCACCTACGTGCTCCCCTGCCCGGGTGCGACGAACGGCGGCGCGCCCGCGCTCGTCCGGATCGACCCCGATTTCCAGCTGCTCGCCGAGATCAAGATCGAGGCGCCGCGCTCGCAGCTCGCCGCCGCGCTCGTCGCCAACCCCAACGTGGTCGGTCGGGTGCGCACGGCGCGCGCCCTCGCCGAGGAAGGTTCGCCGGCGGCCGTCGAGGCCCTCGCGACCGCGCTCGTGGCGGACCCCTTCTGGGGCGTGCGCGCCGAGATCGCCGATCTGCTCGCCGCGCGGGGTGGCGAGCGCGCGACGGCGGCGCTGCTCGGCGCGCTCGGGGACGCGAGCCCCAAGGCGCGCCGCCGCATCGTCGCCGCGCTCGGCTCCGTGCGCCGGCCCGAGGTCGCCGTCGTGCTCGCCGCGCTCCCCAAGGACCCCTCCGCGCAGGTGGAGGGAGAGGTGGCCCGTAGCCTCGGCAAGCTCCGTGCGCCCGCCGCGCGGGCGGTGTGCGAGGCGCTCCTGACCCGCAGCTCGTGGGGCGAGGTCCTGCGTGCGCGCGGCATCGAGGGGCTCGGGAACCTCCGTGATGCCACCGTGCTCGATCTCCTGCTCGCACAGTCCCGCGATGACTCTCCCGCACGCGCCCGCGCCGCGGCCTGCGCGGCCCTGGCGAAGCTCGGCGATGAGGTCGAGTCCACTCGCACCGCGGCGGTCGAACGGCTCGTCGAGCTCGCGGAGGATGGCAACTTCCGCGTCCAGGTGTCGGCGCTCAACGCGCTCGGCGCGCTCCGCGATCCGCGCGCGCTCCCGGTGCTCACGCGCGTGCACAGCTCGGGTGGAGACGGGCGCAGCCGCCGTCTCGCCTACGAGGCCCTGGCCAACATCCGCGAAGGCCGCACGACCGAGGCGGGCCTGGCCACCGTGCGCGGGCAGCTCGAGAGCCTGGCGGAGGAGAATCGGAAGTTGCGCGATCGGATCGGGAAGCTCGAGGGCGGCACCGGCGCCGGGCCCCGAGGTCACGACGGCGGCGGGAACGACACGAAGGGACCGGCGTCCGTCCGGTAGGGCGAGATAGGTCGGGATCCGATGATTACGCTTCACGACCGCCTGGCCGAGCTCGCGACCCACCCGCGCGCGGTGCCATGGACCCTCCGCCTTCACAGCGGCTACTCCTCCGCCTCGATGGCGCGGGACTACGTCCTCTTCGCGCCGCCGTTCGCGGACGCCGCGCGCCTCGTGCTCGCGCGGCTGCACAACGCCGTCCTCCTCACCAACCCGGCGGCCGCCCAGCTGATCGCTCCGGTCCCGGCCGACAAGCTCGAGCCCGTCCTGGGCGCGCTCCGGCGCATCCACCACGTCGGCATCTTCCTCGACCACGAGCCCATCCGCCCCACGCGGCCCGATTTTGACCTCCCGAGCGTGGACGTGCCCCCTGCGTTCATCCCGGCCGAGGGCCTCGCCGCCGGGCTCGACATCGGCGGCACCGGGATGAAGGCCTGCGTGCTGCGCGAGGGTGTCCTCCTGCGCGTCGCGTCGGCACCGACCTGGCCCGATGGAGAGCTGGGCATCGAGTCCATCGAGAGGCGGGCGCGGGCGCTCATCGAGGAGGTGGGGGAGGGCGAGCGCATCGGCTCGCTCGGCATCGGCTTCGCATCGCCGATGGGCGTCGGGGGGAGGGTGACCGAGCTCTCGACCGTGATGCGCGAAAAGGTGGGGGATGTCCACGCCTTCGAGGGCTTCGCGGGGCGCGTGGCCGAGGGGCTCGTGCACGGCCCGGTGGCGATGTTCAACGATCTTGCGAACCTCGGCCGGCACCTCTCGGCGCAGGGCGCGCGGCGCATCGTCCGGCTTCAGATCGGCACCAGCTTCGGCGGTTGCTGGATCGACGCCAACGGGATGGTCTACGCGACCGAGATGGGCCGGCTCGTGGTCGACGCGGGGCCGGATGCGGTGGCCCACCCGTACCTGCCGCTGGCGGGCGCGGCGCGGGCGTACCTCTCCAACCGCGGGCTCGCGGAGGATCTCGGCCGGCGGCTCGGGCGTCCGCTCGATCCGCGGTTCGTGGGGCACCAGCTGCGCGAGGGACTCATCGCGGGAGACGAGCACGCCGTCGCCGCGCTCGACCGCATGGCCGACACGATGCGCGGCGTGATCGCCGAGCTGCACGCGGTGTTGCCGGGCGTGACCACCGTCGAGTGCGGTGGGTCCATGCTCCTGGGCCCGGCGGGGAAGGGGCTCGATGCCCGGCTCGACCACGGATTGCCGGTCGAGTTCCACATCGCGCCCCACCCGGGGCATGATGGAGCGGTGGCTGCGGCGATGGCGCCGCGGGTGGATGCGCGCCTCAAGGGGCTCAAGAGGGTCGGCTAGTGTCCATGCTCGAACGTTCCTAGTGCAGGTCTACCGCTGGGACCTCGACAAGACCTATCTCCAGACCGACATCGACTCGGTGCGCGGGCTCGTGCGCAGCGCGATCGAGCCCGCCAGCGCGAAGCGCGCGGTCCCCGGCGCGCCGGCCCTGCTCCGGGAGCTCGCGCGCGAGCGCCCCGGCTGGCGGCCCCGCATCTTCATCCTCTCGGGCTCGCCCACGCAGATGCGCCCGGTGCTCGAGCAGAAGCTGCGGATGGACGGCGTGCGCTTCGACGAGTTCGTCCTGAAGGACAACCTCGGAAACCTGCGCAAGGGGCGCATCCGCGCGGTGCGGGGGCAGTTCGGCTACAAGCTGCCGCAGCTCCTGCGCGCGCGCGTCGGGCTCGGCGCGGCCGTGCGGGAGAGCCTCTTCGGAGACGACGCCGAGGTCGATGCGCTGGTCTACTCCGTCTACGCGGATGCGATCGCGGGCCGCATCGGCCCCACCGAGCTGTCGCGCCTCCTCGCCGCCTCCGGGGCCTACCCCGACCACATCGTCGAGGCCCTCTCGGCGCTCCGGCGGGTGTCGCACGCCGACGCGGTCGATCGCATCTTCATCCGCCTCGATCGCGGGCGCCCGATCACCCTCTTCGAGCCGCTCGGGTCGCGGATCGTCCCGGTGCGCTCGTGGTTCGAAGCCGCGCTCACGCTCTACGGATCGGGCGAGCTCTCGTCCGTGGGCGTCGAGCGCGTGCGAGGCTCCATCGGGCTGGGCGACACCGAGCTCGTCGGGTACTTCGCGTCCGTGCTCGCGCGAGGGTTTGTCGAGGCCTCGGCGCTCGCGCGGCTGCTCGGCGAGGTGGCCCCCGACCCGATGTGGGTCGCGTGCGCGGCCGAGCTCGATCGCGGGCCGTTCGTCTACCGGCCGCCGCTGCCGCCGAGCAGCGTGGACTACCTCGAGGTCATCAAGGGCTTCGCGCGTTGACGCGCCGAAGCACTCGGGCGGAACCTCCCTCCGGCGCCGGTTAGACGGTTCCCATGAACCTGCGCGACCAGCTCCTCAAGGCGGGGATCGTCTCCAAGAAGAGCGCGGACGCCGCCGGGCGGGATGCGCGCAAGGAGCAGAACGTCCAGCACGGCAACCAGGAGGCCAAGCGCGTCCTGGAGCGGCGGGAGGCCGCCGCGCGTGAAGCGGATCGGGTTGCGAAGGAGGCCGAGCGCCTCGCCCGCCGGAAGGACGCGGAGGAGCTCGCCCGCCGGGAGACAGTGCTCTGGCAGGGCCGGCAGATCCTCCAGTCGAACCGCGTCCGGTACCGCGCCGGCCCCCAGCGCTTCTACCATCGGTCCCCGGACGGGAAGGAGGCCTGGAAGCTCTACCTGCCCGAGCGGCTCGCCGAGGATCTCCGTCGCGGGCAGCTCGCGATCGCCTGGATCGACGGAGGGACCGAGCCGGAGATCGTCATCGTCGACCGGGACGCCGCCGGCCGTGTGGCCGAGATCCGCCCCGAGCTCGTCCTGTTCTGGAACCGGGGGCCCGCCGATCCCGACCCCGCCGAGCAGCTCTACGCGTGACGCCGCGCGTGGATGGCGAGCTTCGCCCGTTGGAGCGGCCACCGACACAAATGATACATCGCGCCCGCCGCCCGCCGGGCTCCGGCCCGTGACACATCCGGTTCGAACCGGATCAGCGCGTGCTCCGACCGGATGAGCTCACGCGCGGCGTCGTAGAACGCCTGGGGATACTCGGACGCGAACAACACCTCGTTGTCCATCGCGGCCTCCCAGTTGGTGGCGCGCAGCTGGTCCTTCACCCGGTCGTGGAACGGCGTCCCCGGCAGCGGGTAGCTCACCGTGATGCCGATCTCCTCGGGGCCGAGCTCGCGGATGAGCCGCGCGGTGGCCAATACATCCTGAACCGTCTCACCGGGGTAGCCGAGCTGCAGGAAGAAGCCGCGCCGGATCCCGTGGTCACGTAGAAGCCCGGATGCACGTCGCATCTCTTCGACCGTACAGTCCTTGTCCATCGCGTCGAGCACGTGCTGCGCGCCGCTCTCGACCCCCACCCACACCTCGCGGCACCCGCTCGCCGCGAGGTCGGCCACGTATGCCGCGTCCTGGAGGAGGTCGACCCGGGTGAGACATCGATACGGGACGGGTGTATCACCGATACATTTTCGATACGCCGCGAGCCAGGAGGGCTTGATCCCGAAGATGTCGTCTGTGAACCAGATCTGGTCGACCCCGTGGCGGGACACCAGCGCGCGCACCTCCGCCACGACGTGCTCGGCGGGGCGGACGTGGTAGGTGCGGCCCCACGTCGGCTTCGCGCACCAGTTGCATCGATACGGGCAGCCGCGGGCGGTTGATACATTCACCTCCCAGGCCCCGTGCTTCGCCCGCCATCGCTGGGCGTACGCGGGCATGTCCACGCGGTCCCAGGCGGGGAAGGGGAGGGCCTCGAGGTTGGTCATCACGGGCGTACGCGGCAGGATCCCGGCGAGCGGCGCCCCGTCGAGCCAGGCGAGGAGCGGGGTGTCGTGCTCACCCACCACCACCACGTCGGCCCCGGCCGACTGATACATTTCGGGGCGATCCGATGTATCAGGGCCCGCCACGAGCACCGTGGCCCCCCGCTCTTTGGCGAGGCGGATCATGGTGAAGGCCGCGTCCCGCATGCTGGTGAGGCACATCTTTTGCGCCACGGCGTGCGGGTCGGCCAGGATCGCGACGCGCTCGGGGCGGTGGCCGTCGAGGGACGACGCGAAGGTCTCCACGCTCGGCGTGAACATCGGGTCGTACACGGCGAGGTCGTGGCCGGCGCGCTCGGCCATCGCGGCGCTGACGAGCGTGCCGAGCGGCGGGTACGGCTTGCCGGCCCGGGCCTCCCGCGGATCGAGCGGGAGGTGGTAGTTATGCGCGAGCAACACACGGGCCATGCGGGCCCCTGTATCGCCCACCGGAGACCCCCATGCAGACGGAACAGGATCAGCGCGTCGACTACCTCGAATTCTCGGTGCCCGACGTCGCGTCCGCGACACGCTTCTTCTCGGACGTCTTCGGCTGGGTCTTCTCGGACTACGGCCCGGACTACCAGAGCTTCTCGGACGGCCGCCTGACGGGGGGCTTCGCGACCGGGCCCGCGCCCAGCCCCGGCGGCGGGGTGCTGGTCATCCTCTACGCCACGGACCTCGCGGCGACCGAGGCGCGGGTCGTCGCGAATGGCGGCACCATCGTGCGGCCGGTGTTCGCGTTTCCAGGCGGGCGGCGGTTCCACTTCCGCGAGCCGAACGGGATCGAGCTCGCGGTGTGGTCGCTGCCGCTCCGCGAGGAGTAGCTCAGCGGGCGGAGCAGCTCAGGTGGCTTCGGCTACGCGCGAGGTCACGCGGCGCACGGGCACCGAGCTCACGACGCTGATGCCGTTGTCCGCCTTCTCCAGGCGCACGTCGACATGCTCGCGATCCACCTCGCAGTACCGCGCGATGACCTCGAGGATCTCGGCCTTCATCGCGTTCATCTGGGAGGGCGTCAGGTCGACCTGGTCGTGCACGAGCAGGATCTTCAGGCGCGCCTTGGCGTCCTCCTTGGAGCCGGCCGCGGACGAGCGATTGCCCGAGAAGAGACGATCGAAGAGGGACTTCACGAGGCCACCTCCTTGGCGGGCGCGAGCCCGATCCAGCGCTTCATGACGCTCCAGATGGTATCGGGCTCCTCGAGCGCGACAAACGGAACGTCCTGCTCGCCGTTGACCCGGCGCGCGATGCGGCGGTAGGCCTCGCCCACGATCGACTTCTCGTCGAACACCGCCGGCATGCCGCGGTTGGAGCTCACGATCACGTCCTCGTGGTCCGGCACCATCCCGACCAGGGGGATGGCGAGGATCTCGAGGATGTCGTCCTTGTTCATCATGTCGCCGCGCTTGACCATCTTCGCCCGGAAGCGGTTCACGATCAGCTGCGGTTCGGGGAGCTCGGCGGCCTCCACGAGCCCGATGATGCGGTCGGCGTCGCGGATGGAGCTGACCTCCGGCGTGACGACGATGAGGGCGCGATCCGCGCCGGCGATCGCGTTCTTGAAGCCCTGCTCGATGCCCGCCGGGCAGTCGATGAGGACGTAATCGAAGTCGGCCTTGAGCTGGGCCACCAACGTGCGCATGGCCTCGGGGCTCACCGCGTTCTTGTCGCGGGTCTGCGCGGCGGGGAGCAGGAACAGCGTGTCGACACGCTTGTCCTTGATCAGCGCCTGTCGGAGGCGACACTCGCCCTCGATGACGTGCACCAGATCATAGACGATGCGGTTCTCGAGGCCGAGGATGACGTCCAGGTTGCGCAGACCGATGTCCGCGTCGACCACGACGACCTTTTTCCCCAACAACGCGAGCGCCACACCCAGGTTGGCCGTGGTGGTCGTCTTTCCGACGCCGCCCTTGCCCGAGGTGATGACGATGCACTCACTCATGAAGACTCCTTGGTTGCGGGGCTCGGGAGGCGGCCGCGGTAGGGCTCGATCACGATGCTGCCGTTGGACATCCAGGCGATCTCCGGCGCAGCGTACTGGTTGGCGACATGCCGCGCGACCTGCTCGGGCGGGTTCGCCGGGAGCTGGATCACCTTGCCGATGCGGAGCTGCGTCGGGCGCATGTCGAAAGCGAGGATGACCGGGCCCACCCCGGTCGAAGCGGGGATGTCTCCGCGGGCGCCAGCGTGGGCGAGCCCCTTGAGCGCGCCGAACACCAGGACGCTCCCGCCCGCGATGAGCTGGGCGCCGGGATTCACGTCTCCGAAGACCTGGATGTCCCCCGCGAACCGGACGACCGCGCCGGAGCGCACCGTGCCGTCGATCGTGAGGACGCGGCCGGCTCCCGCCTGCTCCGCCTCGTCATCGTCCTCGACGCTGGACCCACGCACCAGCTCGGTGGGGCCTTCCTCGGCGTGCCCCGCGAGCGGGGCCTCGGGTGCGGGCGCGCCCACCGGCTTCGTCACCGTGGGGGCCTCGGGCACCGGCGCGAGGATGTGCACCTTCAGCTTCAGCTCGCGCTCGGCGTGCCGTTGCACCGCCTCGGACGTGCAGCACACCCCGACGATGTCCATCCCGAACTCGTCCTTGACGAGGTGCACCAGCCGGCGGAGATCGAACAGGTCGATCTCACGACGCCCGAGATCGAAGCGCGCGGATGTACCCGCGTACTTGTCGGCGACCGCGCCCAGCTCCGTCCGCAGCGCCGTGCGCAACGTGTCGAACGTCGCTCCGGGCGCCAGCTCGAGCACCAGCGAACCGCCGGGCCCCGTGCGGAGGGTAAGCGGAGTGGTCCGCGCAGCCGCGGCTGCGCTCGTGGTGGTGGCGGGGTGCGCCATGGCGGTATGGGGGAGCGAGGGGAGGGGTGCCGGGAGGGAACCCGGCGGGGGGATGCGCGAACTCTACCACGTCGTACGCGGCGGATGCAAAAAGAATCTTGGCGAGTCAAGGGCGATGAAAGACCGCGTCGAGGGGTCAGCCGGGCAGCATTCCCGCCGCCAGCGCCAGCAGCGCGCCGTAGTACGTGGTCATCACCAGGAAGTCCCGCCCGGGGATGGGGCGCTTGAATTGGTTCACGGCCAGCAGCGTGTCGGAGAGGAGGAAGGAGAAGCCGCCCAAGAGCCCCAGCGGGCCGAGGGTGCTCGCGGCCGCGGCCATCGCGCAGAGCGTCACGGCGTACACGGGCACGGCCATCCGCATCACTCCGGACCGAGGCCGCACCACCAGCGTCACCGAGATGGCGAGGGCCACCAGGAACCCCGCGAGGGCGGGC
>JAUXQH010000069.1 GCA_030685065.1 Pseudomonadota bacterium
GTACATGCGCATCCAGGGTAGTGGCTGCGGCTTAGCACGTAACAACGACCGAAAAACCGCACTGAACAGGCGGTCCCGTGGAGCTATCCGCCGAGCACGCCTCGCGACGCGAGCATGGCCTCGAGCTCGGCTCGGCTCCGCGCCACGTCCGGCAGGCGCTCCAGGCGGTCGACGATGGCCTGCGCGAGCGTCGGCGGCATCATTCCCATGCGCGGCTTCAGGCGGGCCTCGCACCAGGCCTTGAGCTCCTCGAGGGGCTCGGTGGGGAGCCGATCGTAGAGGGCCAACACGCAGGTGTTGCAGAGCACGTCGGCTGGGTGCACCATCGCCCCGCCGACCATCCGGAACGAGCCCCCGCAGAGGGTGCAGGCCATCTGCTTCACGCCAAAGTGCGACAACGCCGCCTCCGCGCGGAACGTAGCCCGGGCGTTGCCGCATCGGGTAGCCCGCGGCCGAGCCCGTGGATATCCGTCCCACGAGGCCGCCCATGCTCGACGCACGTCTACATGCCTTGTTCCAGGACTACGCCGATGGCCATCGGCACCCCACGAACCGGCTCACCCACAAGATCGCCATCCCGCTCATCGCGTTCCACGTCATCGCGATGCTGGACTGGGTGCGGCTCGTCGAGATCCCGGGTGCCGGCGGCTACATGCTGTCGCTCGGCCACCTCGGATGGGTGGCCGCCGTGGGCTGGTACCTGACGATGAACGTGCGCCTCGCCCTCTTGATGGCGCTGTTTTTCGCCGCCTGCTTTCCGATCGCCGCGTACACGCCGGTCTGGGCGGTGGTCGCGATCGCGATCGTCGCGTGGAGCATCCAGCTCGCGGGGCACTCCATCTGGGAGAAGAACCGGCCCGCCTTCCTCAAGAACATGGCCCACGCGCTCATCGGCCCCCTGTTCTTCATGGCCATCCTGACGGGGGACTGGCCCCCGAAGCCCGTGGGGGTTCGGGCGTAGCGGCGTCGCATGTCAAGCCGGCGTTGGATCTTCGGTGGCCTCGGTGCCATGGCGCTCGCGCTCGCGGTGCTCGCCGTGGATCGCCCCGCGCCGCCCCCGCCGGGGGCCGATCCGCTCGTCGGCGAGGCGCACGCGCTCCTCGACCAGGCCTACGACGTGACGAAGTGGTCGTTGAAGGTGCCCGCGGCCTGGGCTGCCACGCAGGTCGTGACCGTGGGCCTCTCCGCCTGGGTGGCGACCCTCCCGCTCGAGCCCGACGTGCGCGCGCGCATCGAGGCGCGCATCCACACCGAGGACACGGTGGACGAGCTCGTCCCGTTCGCCCTGTTCGTGAAGGAGATGTACGACGATCCGGGCGTGGAGGACTTCGCGACCTGGGCGCGCGCGAACGTGCGTCGAGACGGCACTCCGGGCCTCGAGCACTCGCTGTTCTCGTTCGCTCCGCCCGTGGCGAAGGGCGGGAGCGGCGGCGCCGGCCTGCCGCCGGAGCAGGCGGCGCGGCTGCTCGCGCTCTACGACGCGGCGTACTTTCAGGGCGCGACCGACACGACGCGGGGGGCGGCGGCCGCCGTTGGGGGGCTGAGCTGCGACGCGCAGGACGAGACCGCGTTGGACGCCCGCGCCGTCCGCGCCGCGCCGATCGTGAAGGCGCTCCTCGCCTCGCTCGCCGAGGGCATGGATCCCGGCGACATGCGCGACGCGGTGAGCCACGTGCTGAGGGATCCCACCGCGCTCGAAGCGGTGACCCTCACCCTGATCGAGTTCGTCGACCTCGAGGTGTGCAAGCACTACCGCATCTTCTCCGCGCGGGTGCAGCGCGAGCGCCAGCTCTCCGCCTGGCTTGAGGCCGAGCTGCTCGCGCCCGGCAGCGTCGACGGTTGGACCTGGCTCCGGTGGCACGGATCCCGCCGCCACGCGGTGCACGTGGTGGTCGACGGCCTCCAGGGCCACCTGGTGGAGGCGTTGGCCAAGGGCTCTCCCCAGGACCCCTTCCTCACGCGTCTCGTCGAAGAGGAGCAGCTGGACGTCGCGTCGCGCCCGACGTTGGCGTCCACCACGCCCGGCCCGACCATGGCGACCGGTTTCCTCCACGCGGCGGCGACGGCGGGCTCCCCGGGCCTCCTGCCGTTCTTCACGGCGCTGTACGCGAGCCCGGGCATCGCCCGCCACGGCATCTCCACCACGCCCACCATCAGCGTCCGCAACCTGCCCATCGCCAAGACCGGCGCCCCCGTGGCGGGGGAGGGCGCCACGGGCATCCCGAACTTCCACTTCGTGGACCGCACGTACGCGCTGGGCGGCGTGCAGCAGGGCCGCCCCTGGTACTTCTACGGCAACGACGCCCTGCAGCTCTCGGCGCTGACCAAGGCTGCCGGCATGACGACGTTGTTCGAGCGGTTCGACCACCTCGTGACGATGAGCTGCGGCGGCCAATACGACGAAGCCGCGCGCTACAGCTTCGACGGGCTGCTCTCCCTGGCGGTGGGCGAGGCCTCGCGGGACTTCGGCGACATGCGGTGTGTCGGCGAGCTGCGCCAGCGCGCGAAGAACGAGGCGCGCCTGGTCGAGCTGCGCGCGGAGCTCTCGGGGCGCGAGCCTCTGCTCCGCGCGGAGCACCACGCTTGGGAGTGGTACGATCGGTGGGTCCAATCCAACGAGCGGGACGTGGCGCGCACCCTCGTCGCCGAATTGGCCGCGCTCGAGCCGGTGTCCATGCCGGACTACCTGCTCTACTACAACCCCTGGCCCGACCACTTCGCGCACGCCAAGGGGCCGTTCTCCGACGAGATCGTCTCCCCCACGGGCGAGCTCCGGCGGCTCGACCATTGGTTGGCACAGATCGACGCCGCCTACGACAGCGCCAACATCAGCGACACGACCCTCTGGGGCATGGCCGGTGACCACGGGCTCTCTCCCGTGCGTTGGATCGTGTCACCCGAGGCCGAGGTCATCGGTGGCCTGGAGAAGGCGGGGGTGAAGCTCGTCGTGATGAAGATCTCCTCGGACGAGGGGGAGGGGCCCAAGCTCACCCACCGCCTGCGCCCGCCCTCCGTGCGCGGGGTGGACGTGGTCGTCGCCTCGACCGCGGGCGGCAACTACATGATGGACTTCTTCGTCGACCAGGGCGCCGACTGGGCCCGCCAGCCCGTGCTCGCCGAGCTGCGCGTGCTCCGCACCCTCGGTGGGCGAACGATCGACGTGGTGGCCGAGACCCTGACTCGCTTGGGTGACACCCTCGACTATCTGGTCGTCCGGGAGACCCCCTTCGATGTCGCGGGCGGGACCGTCAAGGTCATGCGCGGCCGATCGGTGGGGACGCTGGAGCGCCACGGGGACCGCGTGTGGTACGGCTTCGAGGAGCAGGATCCGCTGGGGCTCGACGTGTTGTCCCCATACGAGCCGATCGACCCCGCCGTCGCCTCCCAGCTCGCGGCCGACCGCGCGCGCTGCATGGCCGCGTCGCGAACCGTTCGCTCGTCCTGGTGCACCGAGGCGGAGTGGCTCTCGGTGACGCGCCTGAACAAGCGCCAGGACGCCGTGAACCAGCTCGCGCACCTCTACGACACCGACCGCGCCGGCACGATCAACCTGTTCCCCCGCGACGGCGTCGGCTTCAACACCCAGGTGCCGGGCCGGCACGCAGGCGAGTCGTTCCACGAGAAGGATGCCTTCGTCGGGATCTGGGGAGCCCCGGTCGTCGGGGAGGAGAGGGCGGAAGCAGCGGTCAACGGCGCGGTGCCGATGGCGATGGCGCGGTGGATCACCGGCGAACAGACCGTGAAAGGAGAGAACGGGTGGGGGTACGTCGGCTTGGATGAGGGGCTGTTCGCGGACGGCGCGAGGACGCCCGCGCCCGGCGCGAGGTAGAACGCGGCATGGTCTTCCCGCTGCTCTACTGCTTGTTCGGCGCGCTCGGCCTCTGGTACGCCCGTCGCCTCTATTCAGACGTGCGGGTGGGCCGCGCCTGGCCGACCGTGCCCGGCACGATCCTGGAGCGTCGTGTCGGCGCCCCGATGAAGGCCCACCGCCGGTCCTTCCTGCCATACGTCAAGTACACGTACACCGTGTCGGGCCAGGCACATACGAACGACCAAGTGTACTTGATTCCGAATACCGGCGGGTACGCCGACCGGATCCAGCAGCTGGTCGACAGCCTGCCGAGCCCCGTGCCGGTCCACTACGATCCGAAGGACCCCGCCCGGTCGTTCCTGATCGTCAACCCGATGGGGATCATCTGGATCCTCTTTACCTTCGGAGGGGGGGCGCTCCTGCTGGGTCTGATGCTGCTGTTCACCTGGGCGGTCTTGCCTTCAGCGCCGCCGCCAACCCCGTGATCAACGGCATGTGGGGGCCCGTGCCCGCCACCCCGACCCCGAAGGCGATCAGGGCGGTCCACGGCCCGTCGGGGTCGGCCTCGGCGAACGGTGGCCACGCCGCGCGCCGCCCCGCCGCCCACTCGGAGACCCAGGCGTCGATGGCCTTCTCCGGGGCGGGGGCGCCGGTCCACTTCGTGTAGAGGGTCGCGGCGCGCCCCGCGAACGCGCGCTCCTGCTTGCCGACGGCGCCCTTCTCGCGCCGCTCCGCGTCCACCCGGCGACGGGCCTCCTGCTTGATCCGCGCCTCGTCGACGTGCTCGATTTCGACGCCGGGAAACCACCCACGGAGCAGCGCGAGCGTCTCGTCGCCCCCCGCCACGACCCGCTCGTTCTTGCGCGGAGAGACGGCGCCGGCTGCCCCGACGAGGAGCCGCTTCCGGCCCTTGATCGCGCTCCGGAGGCTCGGGAGGTCGAGCGGCTTGCCGGCGGTGTCGGGGAGCAGCGCCACGAGGCCCCAGGGCGAGAGCGGCGCGGCCAGCAGCTTCTCGTGCTCGTGGGAGCACGCGGCCAGGGCCGCGGACAGACAGCCGTGCACCCGCGCTGGATCCGACGCGACCTCGCGCTGCAGGAGCTCCGCCGCGGCGCCGCGGAGGGCGATCGTCACGTCGTCGGGGAGCGTCACCGTGGTGAAGCTGGCGTCGGTCTGGAAGGGGCCCTCGACCCAGCCGGCGACACCCGACGCGGCGTGGAGGACCTGCACCGTCGCACCGTCGACCCGCACCGCGATGCCAGGGCCGCTCTCCTCGTAGCGTCCGCGGGAGGAGCCGCCGAGCCACTGGGCGCCGCCGAGCCGCCGGGCGCCGCCGATCCACAGGGCGCCGCTCCACCCGGGGTGCGGCTCGCCGTGACGTCCAAGCGTCACGACGTGCGCGTCTTTCGGCGGGCTGGGGGCGGGGCCGCACGCCACCGCGCGGCGCGCCGCCCCGCGCGTCTCCTCTCTCAGGGCCTCGTCCACGTCCTGGAGCCGGCGGAGCCGGCCCACGAGCCGCCGCTCCACCGCGTCGAGCGTCCAGACCCGGCCGCGCGACGGCAGGGGCATCCCGGTCACCCCTGGCGCGACCACCCGCACGGGGGACCGGGCGAGCACGTCCGTCAGGGTTCCCGCGCCGCCGGCGCAGTCGCGGAACAACGGGAGGGCGAGGAGCCGCGCCACCAGCGGGTTCGCCGCGGCCGGCGCCCCGAGCATCGCGTCGTCCCGCGCGGACGCGGTACCGCGGTCGAGCGCGGCCACGAGCGCCTCGCGGAGGGGGGAGGCGACGGAGCTCGCGCGCCGTGCCTGCGCCTCGGCGTCGTCCACCATCCGGGCGAGCACCGCCTCGGACAGCACGAGGAGCCGCGCTTCGAGGGCGGAGGTGGCGGGCGAGGGGAGGAGGCCGCGCCAGAGGGGGTCCACGTCCGCGGTGGGCGACTCCAGCCGACCGGTGATGGGCACGGGTCCTCTGGCCGGCAGCGTGGCGAGGTGCACCCCCTCGCGCCGCACCTCCACGCCGTCGACGCCGGTGGTGAACCCCACTCGCGCGTCGGCGGTGACGAACTCGTGCTGTCCGGTCGGGCTCGGCGCGGGGTGGAGGTGGCGCGAGGCGATCGCGGCGAGGTCGACCAGCGTGAAGCGCGGGGCGAGCAGCTCGTAGAGCCACTTCGGCGCCTCCACGGGCGGCGCGCCCGCCACGAAGGCCCGCGTGCCCGGAGCCACGACGCCGATTCCGCCGTCCTTGCCTCGCGCGTCGAGCGCGGCGGCCGAGATCGTCCCGCCGCCGAGGAGCGGGAACAGCGGGAGGGCCGCGCCGGGGCCGCCTCGATCCGCGAGGGCGTAGGTGACGGCCCAGAGCTCTTCTCGCGAGGCCAGGCCTCGCAGGGGGCCCAGGTCCCCGATCGCGCCCTTGCCTGTCCCAGCGGGGCCGATTCCGGCGGTGAAGGTGGCGGCGAGCGTGCGCGCGGCCGCGAGCACGGTGGCCCGCGCGTGGTCCGCCTTCGGATCTCCGGACTGCGCGCCGCCCACCCACGTCCGGAACGCGCGATCCGCCACCACCGAGGGCCCGGTGATCACGGCGACCGCCGGCCCGGGGAAGGGGACGGTGACGGGGTCCAACGGCAGGCCGTCCACGAGCGTCTGGATCTCGAGGCCGCTGGTCCGGCCCTCCCGCACCCGCAGGAGCGCGACCTCGCCGACCACGCCGTCCGCGACCACAGGCCCGCGCGCGAGCACGTTTCCGCTGACGACGGGCTCCCGCCGGTCGAGCGAGCGACGGCGCTCCTCGCCCTCCCGCCACGCCAGCAGCGCGGGGCCGCCCGCTCCGATCCGGGACGCCGGCACGCCCATCGCGCGCAGGGTCCACGGCTCCGCGAGGAGGTACCAGGGAGAGTCGAGCGCGCCCGGGGGCGTGAGCAAGGGCACCTGCCACACCGGCCCGGCCTCGAGCGCGGCGAGCACCTCCGCGCGCGACACGAGCGTCCCGTCGAGCCGGCGGAAGATCCGGAGGCGGGCGAGGCGATCGCGGATCGCCGTCTCGGAGCGGGTGCGATCGTTGGCTCCGTCCAGCCGCGCGAGGACGCCGCGCCACGCGCCGCGCTGGGCTTCGGGAACCTCGCTGTCCCCGAGCGCGTCCAGCGCCTGCACCACGATGTCGTCGAACCGGGTACGCGCCTTCTTCAGGAGCGGGTGGAGCCGCTGGGGGTTCCGCAGCTCGGTCAGCGCCGCGCTCGGCGTGATGCCGGCGCCCTGCACGACTCCGAGCACGCCCAGGCTCTCGCCGCGGTCGCGCGTCGCGAGCACGCGGTCGCGCCAACGCGCCTCCACCCGCATCACCGCGACCTGATCGGGGTCTGCGAGCAGCACCCAGCGGACGCGCACGTCGCCGTCCACCTCCTCGCTGGAGGCGAGGGCAGCCGGCTCCTCGGCACGCGGACGCGCGAGGTAGGCCGCGAGGTGGCGGGTGGCGTCCGCCAGCTCGGCGTCCCCGACGCGGACGGCCCGGGGGGCGATGGTCAACAGCGCCTTTTGGAGCACCGGAGTGGCCACCACCGCGTCCTCGAAGCCGGGGACGTCGCCCGGGGCGCGCGGCAACAGCTTGATCCGCGCGGCGCGCCGATCCGAGGCTCGCGCGCGGAGATCCGCGAACGTGAGGTTCGCGCCTTCGACCGTGCGGGCCACCGGGCGGGTCGACGCCCAGTCGGGAACGGCCTCGCCACGCTCCGTCAGCCACGCGAGCAGGGTGCTCGGCACGGTGGCTCCCTCGTGGGCATCCCAGGCGGCCCGAACGAGCGCCTCTACCGCGGGCGCGAGCGCCTTGACGAGGTGCGCGGCGGCGTCCACCGAGGTGGGAGCGTCGTGGGCGCGATTGACCCCCAGGGTCAGGTTGTCGACCACGCCCACGAGCCCGAGGAGCCCGATCGGGGGGGACACCGTGCACACCGCGATGCCGTCGCGGAGGAGCTCGATGGACGGAGCCCGCGCGGAGCCGTCGAGCCCCAGCTCGCCGACATACCCGCCGGTCGCGACGGGGACCCGGGGAGAGACGGACGCATCCAGCGCCGCGCGGCGCTTCGGGAGCGCGCGGCGGCGTGCGCCGCGGATGTCGTCCTCGAGCGTGCTCCGCGCGTCCCGGGCGCGGGGTCCGAGCCAGGCGAGCCAGGCGGGGAGCACATCCTCGGGGACGAGGAGCAGCTCACCGGCCATCGTGGGCGGGCAGTCGCGCGGCGTCTTCGCCACGAGGAGCCACACGGGGCCGGGCGCGATCACCTCGGGGAGCGAGAGCCGGCGGCCGTCCCCGCAGGCGAACGCGGGCGATCGGAGCAGCGCGTCGTCCCCGCGCCGGGCCAGGAGCTGGCCGAGGTCCTCGCGCGCCTTCGCCCCCGCCGCGCGCAGGGCGGCAGTCAGGACCATCATGCCCGGAGGCGAGAGGGTGGCGCCGCGCGCGAGGCGCTCCACGTGCGTGGTCGCGAAGGCCCTGGCGCGGGCGAACAGGGTGGCCTCCGCGGCCGCGCGCGTCGCGTCGGGGGTGACGTGGCGGAATCCATCGTCCGTGGCGAAGCCCGGGTGGTCGAGGATCGCCTCCATCGCGCCGGCCGGCGAGGGAAACGCGATCTCCTCGACCGGCATGCCGTCGATCCGCAGGTGAACCAGCAGATCCTGGAGGCCGGTCCCCTCGCGAAAGCAGACCGCGCCGCGGAGCGGCCCCTCGGTGAAGGCGAGCTGGTGGACGGAAGCGGGGAACTCCGGCGGCCTGCGCGCCTGGGCGGCGATGCCGCGCCGATCGCGCCCCTCCGCGCGGGTACGGAGCAGGGTGGTCAGGTCGGGGAGGCCGGGGCAGAGCACGTCGAGGGCGGCACGCGCGGTCGCCGCGAACAGGACGCAGCCGTTTCCCGCCTCCACGAGCGCCGCGTCCGTCACCGTGCCCTTCTTGCCGACGAACGCGCCCAGCTCCTGCGCCGACCACGTGCGTCCGACCAGGTCCACGAGGAGGGGGAGGGTGGCGTAGCCCCCGATCGGCCGCCCCTGCCGCGCGAGCCACGTCGCGGCGTCGATGAGCTCGGCGCGGGCTACGTCGCGGCGCTCCACGTCCAGGCCAGCCGTGTCCGCGGAAGCGCCGAGCGCGAGGGCGTGGAGCAGCGCGGCCACCGCCTCGTCCAGCTCCTTGCCGTGGGACTTCCAGGCCTCGTCCTCGACGATGCGCGCGCGCGAAGCGTCGAGGTTGAGAAGGGGGCCGCCGTACCAGCCGGTCACGCCGAGCGAGCCCACGGTCCGCTCCGCCTGCCCGACGATGACGCCGTTCCGCACCACGTCGATGCGCATCCGCGGATCGGGCACGAGCCACAACGCCCCGCCGCCGCCGCCCTGCTGGGGGCTGCCGGGTGGGCCGCGGTGAGGGCCGCGGTGCCCGGCCCACGTCGCGCGAGCCGGGGAGGGGACCGGCGCCACGATCGGCTTCCCGCCGATGTGAACGGGGACCGGGCACCAGCGCGCCGCCTCGCGCAACAGCCGCGCCTCGCTCGGATCGCGCAGGGGGAGGAGCAGCGCCTCGGCGAGGGTGCTCACGGAGAGCCGCTGGCGCACGTGGACCCGGGTGCCGACGACGTCGTGGGGGTGCTCGACCGCGAGCGTGGTGACCGGATCGACGATGTCGAGGCGGAGCGACGGCGTCCCGCCTCGATCGATCCGCACCCACCTGGGGGCCTGGCCTAGCGCCCCGAGCACGCCGATCGCGAGGTGCTGGAGCATGCCGGCGCGCGCGGTCGTCGGCTTCGAGAAGAGATGGTCGAAGATGCCGTCGAGCTCGTCGCGGGTGGGGCCGTCGCCCTCCCAGGACAGCTCGAAGTCGTCGCTGTCGTTGCGGATGTCGATGCGGCTCGCGCCGGACGAGACCGCGGCGGCGACGAGCTCGAGCGTGTACGCACGGGGGTCGGCGAGCTGGAACTTCTCCATCTTCTCGAGCGCGCGGCGTCGGTCGACGCGAAAGCGCCCCGTGGCGAGGACCTCTTCGCTCATGCGGGCGCTCCCCCCGCGGAGAGGCTTGCGGCGACGAGGGCCGCGGACAGGGCGTCGACGAGCTTCGGATCCACGCCGGGGAGCCCGGCAGAAACCCGCGCCGCGTGGAGGAGGAGGGGCGCCCCGATGGCGGTCGGCAGCGCACCGAGCTCGCTGACCAGCGGGTGGGTGACATCCACCAGGAGCGTGTCCCGGGCGCGCGGATCGGGGAGGGGAACCCCGACGAGCCCGCCCGCGGGCGAGGGCATGGAGACCGCGACGCGGCCGAAGAACCCGTCACCATGGAGCCGGGCGGGCACGAGCGCCCCCGCGCACGCGAACATCGCCGCGAGCGGTTCGGGGGCCACGACCGGGCTCGCGAGCGACCAACCGGCCGACGCCGGCTGGTGCGCCGCCCCGAGGAGCCGCGCCGCGAACGCGAGGTGCGGGTCGTCCGCGGCGCGGGCGAGCAGCACCACCGTGCCCGACGTCGTGAGCGCTTCCGCGAGCGGGCAGCCGGGTGGCGCCCACCAGAGCCCGCTCGGCGCCCCACGGAGGCGGGCCATCCAGCCCTTCGTCGCGCGCAGATCGGCGAGGGAGAGCGGGCGGCCGTGGCCGGGGAGCAGCGGCGCGTCCTCCCGCCACGACCACGGCACCTCTTCGGCGATCGCGCCGTACAGACGCGCGATCCGGGGAAGATCGCCCGCCCGCGCCGCGGCTTCGGCCTCGGCGTGCACCGCGGCCCCGAGGCGGGTGCGCGCGGCCTCGCGGATGCGCGCCAGCACGACCTCGTAGTGGCGATCCCGGATCACGTTGTCGCGCGTCAGCGTGTGCTCGAGGTGACGACCGGCCACGCGAAAGCACACGCCGGGAACCGCGCTCTCTTCCCCCTCCCAGAGGGTGATGCCGCGGTTGTAGAAGCCCGCGGGCGGGGTGCGGGAGGGGTGGGGTCCCAACACGGCGCGCACGCCATCGGACTCGTCGACGATCACCACGGGCGCCTCGACCGAGAACGTGGCCGCGACGGGCGTGGGCTCCCACTCCTCGTCCGTGCCGGTGGCGGAGAGGGTGATGGCGGCGTCGGCGTAGCGGCACCATCGCTCCGCCGCGGCGCGGACCTCTTGCACGTCGACGGTGGCGGCCTTGCGACCGCGCGGCATCCGGAGGGTCACCGTGGTGCCCTCGAACGGCTCGGCCAGCCGAGAGAGCGTGTAGGAACGCTCGGAGTCGAACGTGACGCGATGCCACACGGCGTCGCGACCGGTGTCGACCACGACCTCCATCGGCTCCATCGCGAAGATCGACGTGAACCCGATGCCGAACTTGCCGATCTTGGTGAGGTCGTCCTCCTTCGTGGAGCGGAACAGCGTGAGGAGGTACCCCTCGATGATCGGGCGATCCATCCCCTCGCCGTCATCCGCGACCTCGATGCGCAGCTCCCGCCCGTCGAACGACATCCGCACGTCGATGCGGGCGGCCCCCGCGTCGAGGCTGTTCTGGATGAGCTCGCGAATGAAGGCGTAGCGGTCCGCGAACTGCTGAACGAGGCTGTCGAGCACCTCGTCCGCGGCGGCGCCGCCGACCGAGACGTGTCGGCCCTCCCGCTCCTTCTGACGGCCCGCGTCCTGCGACGGCTCGGTGCTCACGGCTCCCCCCGATATCCGTACACGAGGCCGCGGCTGGCCCGGGTGGCGAGCCACGCGCGGAGCGTCGGCACGTCGCGCTCCATCACCGCCCACTTGCGGGTCCGCGTGAGCCCGAAGGCCGGCCCCCCGCGCCGCGCGGTCACCGGCAGCACGACCGAGTCGGCGAGCGGATCGTCGACGCGGCCGTCCGCCAGGTCGAGCGAGGCGCGCTCGAGGCAGGCGGAGACGAGGGGCCCATGCAGGCGAAGCCCGCGCAGCGTCGCCGGGCCACACCCCGGATCGCGGTCGGGGAGCAGCGGGTCGCCCGCGGCGAGCGCGGCGGGACCCACCACCCCCCGCACGACCTCCTCGACCTCGAGCCCCTCCTGGTCGCGGAGCACCGCGAAGGCCAGCGCCGCGTCCTGCGTCGAGAGCAGCTCCAATTGGCGCTGGAACCGAGTCGCGGCGTAGAGTGCGAGCTCCCCTGCGCTGACGACGCGGCCGGGGGTGTCACCGAGGACGAGGGAGTAGCGGGTCACCGTGGCGCTCGCGACGTCCAGGCGGTCTACCCGGACGGCGTAGGAGGCGCGGTCGCCGATGACGTGGCGGAGCGCGACGTGCACCTCTCGAGCGAGCAGCGCGCCGGAGGGGAGGGCGTGCGAGGGCGCGCCACCCAGCTCGGTCTCGACCCGGACGCGCATCCATTCGCGGGGCACGGGCAGCCCGCTCTCGCGGTCGATGCGGAGCCCGCCCGCGTCGGAGGTCGCGGCGGCGGCGGCGACGTGATCGCGCACCCGCCCCCAGTCGGGAAAGTGCCGGTTGAGGCGCAACACGTCCAACCCGCGGCCGACGAGCTCCGCCCACCGTTGCGCCGTGGGGCGATCCAGCTCGAGGGGCGTCGTGATCGTCCGATCGGTGTCACCCGAGGGATCAGACACGGCGGTTCGCGACGAGCGCGGAGACCTCGGACTCCGCGGCGGCCCGCGCGGGATCGGCCGGCGCGAGCAGGTCGGGGGCCTCGGCGAGCCGGTCGAGGCGATCGAGCAGCACGTCGGCGCCCTCGCGCGCCTGGAGGTGCACGCGCCCCACCGAGCCGCGCAGGGTGTCCATCCCGGCGGCCAGGCTCTGGCCGAGGTCGGCGGCGCGGGCCTCGGCGGCCAGCTGCCGCAGGTGGAGGTCGAGCTCGTGGAGCACGTCCGTCCCCTCGCCATGTACCCGCTCCAGGGCCGTGCGCAGACGAGCGCAGGAGGCGAGCGCCTCCCCGCCGAAGCCGAGCACCGCGGACAGCCGATCCGCGGCACGCGCGAACGCGCGGGCGTCGGCGGCCCTCGCCTGGGTCAGGCCTTCGAGCACCGCGGCGTCGGCGTCGAGCGCGGCGCCCTCCGTCGGCAGCGCGCGGGCGCGGACCAGGTCGATGGCGGCGAGGCCGCGCGCGGACGCCTCGGCGCTCGAATGGGCGATGGCGTGGTCCGCGGCGGCGTCCGCGACACAGCGGCGGAGCGCTTCCATCTCGCGACGCACGGCGGCTTCTTCGCGCGCGAGCGCATCGATCCAGGCCGCCAGCCGCGACACCTGCCGCTGGGCCTCCTCCACGCTCTGCTCCAGCTTCTCGAGCGCGCCCTTCTCCGGACGCGCCCGGGCTTCCCGCCACCCCCTCCACGCGGTCGAGACCGCGCCGGGGCCGACCGCCGCGGCCCAGAGGCCACCGAGGCCGCCGAGGACGGTCGGCACGGCGGGAGTGCCGACCGCGGATCCGCCGGAGGAGGCTCCCGCGGATCCGGCGGTCGAAGCCTGCTCCAGCCGCCCGAGCGCCTCGACGTGCGTCCGAAAGCACGCCCGGGCCTGCGTCACGCGCGCGTCGACGGCGGCCGCGGTGAGGTGCTCGCCCCGGTACGTCGTCGCCGGATCGAGCAGAGGCTTCCAGTCCACGCGCGCACGACCTCGTGAGGGCCCGTTAGCCGGCGCAGGCGCGGCCGGCGAGCGCGCCCAGGGCTACTCGGCTGGGTAGCAGCGCACGATCACCGAGCTGAGCGAGTCGGCGCGCGTGGTGACCGTGAGATCCGCGCGCGTGGTCGACGGCGCCGTGGTGCAGGTCTCGCCGTTCGCCGGGGTGACCGTCACGTTCACCGTGCCGACCGCCACGTTGGCGAAGGCGACGAAGTTGCCGCCGTCCGCGACCAACGTGGTGCTCGGAACGAAGCCGTCCGGACCACGGCTCACTCCGCCCTGGTAGGCCACGTCCAGGTTCACGGTCGCGCCGCCGGCGGTCCGCCAGCCGCCCTTGTCGTCGAGCTCCTGCACCGCGACGATCACGGTGGAGAGGGACGGGTCGTAGGTGATCCCGAAGGCGCCCTCGACGGCGCCGACCAGGGCGCTGCTGGCGAGCCCGAAGCTCAGGACCCAGTCGCTCGTGGCATCGGCCGAGAGGGACAGGTAGGTGGGCATGTACCCGGCCAGCGTGATCTGGAGCTCCGTCGTCACGTCCTTCGGGATCGACAGGGCGGTTGCGCCCGTGACGTCGGACAAGAACGTGTCACCGGCGGCGGAGACGCTCACGCCTTCGAGCGGCGTGCCGGTCCCGAAGTCGGCGAAGTACATGGTTCCGACGGCCTCGCTCGGACCCGGATCGGTGTCCGTGTCCGTGTCGGTGTCCGTGTCGGTGTCCGTGTCGGTATCCGTGTCGGTATCCGTGTCGGCTGGTTCGCCGGTCTCGCCCTTGTCCGTGCCGGTGCAGCCCATCGGCAGCGCGAGGAGCAGGAAGGGGAACAGGGGGAGCAACATGCGGGGGTTCATGGGCGTTTCCTCTGGAAGGGTTCGCGCGGCGCGCGGCAGGGTCGGCGTCCGTCGCGTGGCATGCTACTACGGGCGAGCGCCCGTTCAAAGCTCCGCTTCGAACCAACCGGCTCGCTGGGTGTTCCGATGGCCCGGTGGCTCCTCCCCATCCTGCTCTTCCTGCCCCTCGCGGGGTGCGTATCGAGGCACTCCCCCGGTCAGGGCGCGGCGGCCGCTCCGGCCGGGCAGTGCACCTTCCTGAGCGTCAACGACACCTACCGGATCGAGCCCCAGGCGGACGGGACCGGGGGCCTCGCGCGGCTACGCACGCTGCGGAAGCGGCTCGAAGCGGAGTACGGCGCGGTCACGGTGCTGCACGCGGGTGACTTCCTCGGCCCGTCCCTCCTGTCGCGCACCTACAAGGGCGCGCAGATGATCGAGGTGCTCTCGGCCTTGGACGGGGACCCCGCCGCGATGGACCCGCGGATGTACGTCACCTTCGGAAACCACGAGTTCGACGCGGGCAAGATGGCGGACGGCGCGGCGCTCGACGCGATGATCGGCCAGTCCCAGTTCCGGTGGCTCGGCACCAACATCACCTTCGCTCCGGGCGAGTCCGGCGCGCCGGCGGTCGCCGACCCGAACCTCCTCGCCTCCGACCGCTTCGACTGTGGCGGCATCTCCATCGGACTGTTCGGGATCACCACCAGCCGGAAGTCCGCCGACTTCGTGGAGTCGTTCGCGGACCCGATCGCGACGGCAAAGGCGCTGACCGCGGCGTTGCGCGCCGACGGAGCGGAGGTCGTGGTCGCGCTCACCCACCAGGCGATGGAGGAGGACAAGGCGATCTTCTTCGCCCTCGGTGACGACGGCCCCGACGTGATCTTCGGCGGGCACGAGCACGATCACCAGGTGGGGGACGTGCTCCCCCGCCGAGCCTCCGACACTCTCCCCCGCCGGGTATACAAGGCCGACGCCGACGCGCGCTCGGCGTGGCGATTCACCATCCGGCGCGTGGATGGCGCGCTCCAGGGAGAGGAGGAGCTCGTGGTCCTCGACGCCGCGGTGCCGGAGGACCCGGCGGTCAAGGGCATCGTCGACGCGCGGCTGGCCGCCCACGACGCGCGCTTTTGCGCAAAGGCCGACGCCCCCGCTGGATGCCTCGCGGCGCCGACGGGGCGCACGAGCGTGCCGCTGGTCGGCGCGGAGCTCGATTTTCGCCGGTTCGAGACCAACCTCGGGAACTGGCTCGCGGATCGGGCCCGCGCCGCCTACCCCGATGCGCAGATCGCGTTCCTGAACTCCGGCGGCGTCCGCCTCAACCGGGACATCGCGCCCGGCCCGATCACTCGACAGGACATCGAGGAGATCTTCGCGTACCCGACGCCGCTCGTACGCGTGGAGCTCGACGGCGCCACGCTCGAGAAGGTGGTCGCCCGCGCGGTCGAGGACTGGACCGGCAACGGCCATTGGCTCCAGATCAGCGGGTTTTCGTGGTCCCACGATCCGGTGGCGGGGACCGCCACGCGCCTGACCTGGCTCGGCTCGGGCGAGCCGATCGGGCGAGACGAGCGGATCATCGCGGTGGTGCCGACCTTCCTGGCAGACCCCAAGACCGGGCAGGACGGCTACACGATGATCCCGGCCGCGGCTGGCCCGCCCGGGCCTGACCTGAAGGAGCTCGTCCTGGCCGCCTTGGCCGCGGCGCCGGCGGGGATCGCGCCGACAGTGGAGGGGAGGATCTGCAACACCCAACGCCCGGGCCCGTGCCTGGCGCGCTGACCGCGCGCGTTCAGCGCCGGCGTCGGCCGAGGGTGGCGAGCCCGGCGAGAACCAACAGTCCCGCGGCGTTCCCGCCGGCGGCGCCCGACGTGCACCCGCACGCCCGGAGCTCCATCCCCACCGGCTCCGGATCCAGGGCGTCCGTGTCCCCATCCGTGTCGATCGGCTCGGGGTCGGGCTCGCCCCGCGCCGTGGGCGTCATCGCGTAGGACCAGGCAAACACCTCGTCCGTCCGTGCCTCGCGCGCCACGGACGCGGCCACGAGGTGGATCTGCTCGTCGCCCACCCCTTCGAGCAGCACCTCGCCGGCGCCGTCCACGAGCGAGAGCCGCACGTACTCGGGGCCGCCCTCGTCGCGCTCCCGCACCACGGTGACCCGCCACTCCGCCGGGCTGCCCTTGTCGCCGCCCGCGCCGCCCTCGAAGCGGACGAGGAGATCGTCGTCGCTCGGGCGCGGCAGCGTCACCACGTTGTAGGCGTAGCGGCCGGGGAGGGTGGCTTCGGGGGCGGACACGACCCCGCCCGTACCGGTGCGCTCGACCTCGGCGACGACACTGTGGTCGTCGGCGCTGTAGTAGTCCGCGTACCACTCCATCCACTGGGTGTAGAGCTCGCCGTCGGCGTAGTCCCAGGTCGCGTTGCGCGACGCGAAGTCGCCGAACGCGTCGGCGAAGTCGATGCCGCGCTCCGCGAGGAGCACCTCGAGGGCGTCCTGCGGCGTCTCCGCGTCGATGTCGGCGATCCAGGTGTCCCGCACGACCTCCCAATCCGCGGCGATCTCGGACACGTACCGCGGGAAGATCATCGCGCCGTACTGGTGGTACTCCTGGAGCGCCCCGGTGTCGGGGTAGTCGAAGAAGTACACCGGGAGGTGCGGGAGCAGGCCGTATCCGAACAGGAAAGCGACATAGTCGTCGTGATCGGGGAGCACTTCGCCCTCGATCCACATCGCGGTGGCCTCCCAATACCAGGCGCTCTCGCCGCTGTATTCGTACCGACCGGTCGAGTCCTGGATGGCGTGGTAGAACTCGTGTGTCGCCGTTCCGGTGGCCCAGTCCTCGTCCGCGAGCGTTTCCACGCTGACGACGATCATCGGAAACCCGTCGGGGTCGCGATTGTAATAGCCGGAGGCGCCGTACCCGTCGGGCGAGTCGTCTCCGGTGTCCCCGATGTAGACGTTGAAGAGGTACGCCTCCGTCCCCGCGGGCGCCGGGTGCCCCATCTGCTCGACCTCGACCGCCCAGGCGTTCTCGAAGGCGGCGAGCAACCGCTCCGCCGCGTCCTCGTCCACGCTGCCGGATCGCCCCCACTTGATCAGGAAGTTGTCGCTCTCCAGCTCGTTGGCGAAGTCGCCGTAGGCATCGCGTTCCTCCTTCTCCTCGTCGCCGTCGGGCGGCGGCATCGGCAGGAACGGGGGCGGGCCGAACGTGGCGGCCGCGGCCGGCGTCCCACACGGAGGGCGCACGGACCCGAGTCCCGGGGCGGTGCCCGCCAGCGCGAGCGGCAGGGCGAGGGGCAGGAGGGAGAGCAGCATGGGGTCCCGGGACGCCGCGCATGGTAGCCGCTGGAAGGACCGATCGCGCCGATCCTGACGCATCCTTGGCGACAAGAAGCCGCGCGTTCCGGCCGAGGCCGCGCGTCACGCCGGGAGCGCGCGGTCGGGCTTCAGCGGGGGGAGGGGAGCCAGCGCGCGACCTCGGTCGGATGGGACAGGTGGGGCCGGTGGCCGCCCGGGACCACGATGGGCTCCAGGCCCTCGCCGCGCACATCGGCGGGGGTCCACGTGACGAATCGATCGGTCGCGCCCCAGATCCAAGTGGGGCGCGTGCCGGGCGCCACCTCGGGCAGGCCCCACCCGGCAATTGCCGCGAGGCGATCCGCGAACACGTCGCGAGGAGGGAGGTACACGGAGTCCAGCAGCGCATCGTCCGCGCCGTCCTCCTGGAGCGACGCGCGCGCGCGGGGTCCGTAGTACTCGCGGTAGAGCCGCTCGGGCGCGCGCCGGAGCACCGCGGCGGCCCACCGCATCCGGAGCGCGCGCTTCGTTCGATGGGGAAGCGTGCCGAGGGTGGTGAGCGTACGCACGCGCTCCGGCGGGAGCGCCCAGCCGACCAGCCCGCCGAAGCTCGCGCCAACCACGTCCCAGGCGCCGACGGGCAGGTCACGGGCGACGGCCGCCGCGATGTCGACCAGGCGCGGGCCGGCGTCGGGGAGGGTCACCAGCCGCACCGTCCACCCGACGAGCCGGGGGACGAGGCGGACGTACTCCGTGGCGTCGCCGCGAATTCCCGGGAGCAGCACGAGGGGCGGCCCTTCCCCCGTCTCGAAGCCGCCCGGCACCTCGCGCCAGCCGGTGCCGGCGCCCCGCGCGAGGTGGGTCAAGGCACCACGATCTGCACCGAGCCGGGCGAGTCGGCCGCGCCGGGGGCGCCCATCACGAGGGACGCGCGCCCGGCGGCGAGCGAGAACCCGAGCTGGTCACCGGGGTCCGTGCCCTCCCACCGCACCGAGGGCACGCCATCGACCACGGCGTAGACCGCGCCCGCGACCGTGGCCCCCGCCATCGGGGCCCCGACGTAGAGCACGCCCGCCGCGTCGACCGCGAGCGCCGCCCCGAAGCGCCCCGTGCCCGGGCCCACGGGCGTCGCGTCGGCGAGGCTGGCGGGGAGGGCGGTGGGATCGAGGAGATAGACGACTCCGGCCCCGGGGGCGCCGACCACGAGCTCCTCCGTGCCGTCCGCCCCGACGTCCGCCAGGAGAAGGGTGAACCCGGCCTCGTCGCTCGGCGTCGCCCGGGCCACCGCGCCATCCCCCGTGCGGAGCGCCGAGTCGCCCCGCGCGAAGCCCGCCCACACCGCGCCGTCCGCCCCGAGGGCGAGCGCGTCGGGACGGCGGTCCCAATCGAGCCGGGTGCCGTCGTCCAGGGCGGCCCCCGTGGCGGTGCTGGTCACCCAGGAGGCGCCGCGCGCCGCGAGCACGCCGCCAGCGCCCTCCAGCGACAACACCGGCTCCCCGGGGAGCGCCCCGTGCGCGAGGGTGCGGACGCCACCCGTGCCAGGAACCCCCACGAGCAGCGTGCCGTCCGCGAGGAGGGCCAACGCGGCGCCCGCGCGCGCGCCGTCCTCCCCGAGGAGGGACACCGCGGCGCCGCCCCCGGGGAGGCCGCCGTAGACACGCCCGTCGGCCGTGGCCCCCGGATCGCCGAAAAAGGGGGCCCCCACTACGACACCGGAAGGCGTGATCAGGACGCGCGTACCGTAGCCCTCGTCCGCCGTGCCCCCGCGCGCCGTGCCCTCGGCGAGCGGATCCCAGCCGTCGCAGTCTTGATCGATGCCGTCCTCCGGCACCTCGGCGGCCCCCGGGAACACGCTCGGGTCGGCGTCGTCACAATCGCTGGCCGCGACGATTCCGTCGTCATCGCGGTCGAGATCGGGCCCGATCTTGCCGGGGTCGACCTCATCCGGGCCGTTGCATGCAGCGAAGAGGGTGAGCATTCCCATCGGGTGCCCGTAACGTGTCCGTGCGCGGACCCGACAAAGCCGCTAAGCGTCGCCCCTCGCGAGGACTCATGTCGATGATTCGCCGTCAGATCAGCATCGCGGCCAGCCCCCGCGCCGTTTGGAACGCCCTCACCACGCCCGAGGGCCTCGTCCATTGGCTCGGCGCCGAGGCGCGCGTCGATCCCCGGCCCGGCGGGCGCATCGTGGTGAAGGTGGGAACCGAGGGCGCCATGGTCGAAGAGGCGGGGTTGCTCCACGTCTTCCGGCCCACCGCCAAGCTGGAGATCAGCTGGGACAAGTACTCGGCCGGCCCATGGAAGAACACGTTGACCCAGTTCCAGGTCGCGCGGGACGGCGGTGAGACCATCCTCAACGTCCAGCACCTCGGCGCCCCCCTCGAGGACGAGGCGCTGAGGACCGCGGTGGACGTAGCGTGGAAAAAGGCGCTCCTCACCCTGCGGGACGGGCTCGAGCAGGCCTGATCCGCCGCGCCGAGGGCCGCCCCTCCCGGCTCCCGAGCTACCGGATCCCACCCGGCACGTTGCCCGCGGGCTCCTCTCGGCCCCGCCCCTCGAACGGATCCGCGGGCACGACCAGGGGTGACACGGGCTTCGTGAGGGTCATCGCGCGTTCGGGCCACCCGCGCGCCGTGAGCGCCTCGTCGACCGCGCTCGCCAGGATCCGGTGCCCGAGCGGCGTCGGGTGCATCTGATCGAGGAAAAGCGCGTCGGCGCTGCGACCGCTCGCCTGGAAGGCAGGCGGGGCCTCGGCGAGCGCGGCCCCCCAGCGCGCGGCGACCTCCCGCATGACCTGGCGGTAGGGCGCCCAGGCGGGATCGTGAGAGAGGGGTTCGACATCCTCGCGGTTCGCCAGGAGCAGGAAGACGACGCCTCCGCCACGCGCATACATCCGGGCGCACATCGCCTCGAGGTTCGCGGCGTAGCTCCCGATGTCCACCCGGCGGGTCCCCGTGCGCGGATCGTCGCCGCCCACCTGCCAGCCCACCTTGTGCGCGCGGGCTCGTTGGGGCGCGACCCGCAACGTCCAATCGAGCCAACGGAACAACCCGGAGGACTCGAGCTCCATCCGGAGCGAGTGGCTGGGCGAGGCTTGCCATCCGGCGTAGCTCGCGAGCAGATCCCGGTCGGTGAAGCTGTCGAAATTATTGTCGGACCACAGGTTTCCGACGACGAGCAGATCGGGCGCGAGCGCCAGGCCGCGCATGTCGAGGAGGTTGAGCGTCTGGAAGGTGGAGTAGCCGGGGACCGCCGCGTTCACCCACTCCGTGGCTCCCTGGCCGGCGCCCCCAGCGCCCCGCTCGAGCACGGCGGTGAACACCTCGTCGTCGCGCACGCCGAAGCCGTAGACGCTCGAGTCCCCGACCGCCAGGACGCGCGGGCCGCGCTTCTCCCCGCGGTCCCGATCGCGCATCCCGATCGTGTTGACGTGCACGGGCACGCCCACCTCTTCGTGGTCGCCGGGGCGGAGGCTCCAGAGCAGCCAGGGATCGCCGGAGAGCAGCACGGAGCCCTCCACGGCCTCACCGAGCGGCGAGGTGCCGCCGGGCACGGGCTGCCCGCGCGCGAGGACCTCCGCGACGACCAGCACGGACGCGCCGATCGCGACGCCGAGCCCCACCCGCATCACGATCGAGCCAGCTCCGCGCCCGTGGACCCTCACGGCCGCTTCGGCGCGTCCGGGGCGCGCACGAGGAGCTTTCCGTCGACGACCAGGGCGCCCTCGCGGCCGGAGACCGCCTTGGTCTCCGCGCGAAGCTGCACCACCCCGAGGTCCTGCCCCCCCGCCGCCGGGAGCGTCTGCGCGACGGAGCGCGTGATCGCCTGCAGGATCTGGCCCTCGAACAGGGCCGCGAGCGGATCGACGAGCCCGGCGCCGGGAGACTTGCCCAGCTCCTCGACGCGCGTCGGCACGAGCTGGATCGCGCCGCCCTTGACCGAGAGGTCCCCGAACACGCGGTAGTCGCGCCACCACCCGCGACCGACGAGGCGCCACAGCCGGAGATCGAGGGTGAACTGGGTGCCCTCGATGTTCATCTCCAGCGGATCCGCGTACACGTCCATCGTGAGCTCGCCCTGTTGGAACGCGGCGCGCCGCGCGAGCCCGATCAGGGCTGTCTCCGAGATGGCGAGGCGCACGCCCTCCGTCGGGGCCTCGATCACGCCCACCGGCCGCGCCCCCGGCACGTCGCTCAAGGCCTCGATCCGCACGGCGCCCGCCTGGCTGCGGAGCCGCAGGTCGCGGAGCGGGAGGAGGGACGTGTCGAGCTCGACGATCTTGATCTTCGGGATCCGCTCGGACAGCTGCTCGGTCAGCCATTCCTGAACCTGCTTCGAGGGGTTCACCTTCAACCCACCGAAGTCCATCACCTTTACGTTCACGTCGGTGATGGCGCGAGGGGCCGCCTGGATGACGTTTCCGTCCGCGACCTCGAGCGCGAAGACGCCCTTGACGCTCACGTCGATGGGGACCGTGCCGGACGAGGGGCCGAGCGACCAGGTGGCCTTGCCGTTGAGCTCGGCATCGAACGAGAGGCAGGAGGGGCAGGTGTCGCTCGTGCGGAGCACCGCCTCCTCGACGGTGAACACGGGCTTGAGCCGCGCCTCGAAGCCGAGGCCGATCGGCACCACCAGCGGATCCTGGGGGCGGGTGAGCGCGGCCTTCAGCGCGATGCCGACGGCCTCCTCGAAGTCCGGGCCCGCGATCTGCAAGGAGATGTCGGGCTGCCAGTCACGGGGCCGCTCCGTGGCCACCTCCAGCGCGGCCGTGCGTTCCGATTCGTACAGCCCACGAACGTCGGGCGTGCAGGCGAGGAGGGCGAGCAGGAGCATTCGGGCCTCTTATCGCCCGTTCGGGCGGCGGGGAGCCTCCCGCGCGGATGGATGTGGAGGCGCCGCCCGGCAATGACGGGCACGCTCCGTGGTGCTACCCCAGGGACATGCCTGAGACCGCTGACCCCCTCGCCGCCCTCTCCGCCAAGGACCTCGCGACGCGCGCCGCGGGCGCTCGCGACCTCGCGGCCACGGGCACCCCCGAGCACCTCACCACGCTCGTCCAGCGCGCCGTGTCCGATCCCTCGCCGGGAGTGCGGCTCGGCGCCGCCGCCGCCGCCGCCGACATCCTGTCGCGCTGGCGGCTCGCTCCGCGCGCCGCCGAGATCCCCGACGCCGCGCGCGCCGCGCTCTGGGCCACGATCAAGGCCACGGATCCCGGCGTGAACGCGGGGATCTTCCAGGTGTGCGCGACGCTGAACGTGCCCGACGCGACGAGCCGGATCCTGGGCGCCATGCGCGATCCGCGGGTCGACGTGCGCCTCGGCGCCTGCGTCGGGCTGCTGCGGCTGTGCGCGAGCGCGGCGGTCAACGGCGACACGGGCCTCGAGGCCCGCGTCGTCGCCCTCTTCGACGATCCGCGGGTGAAGCCGGACACCCAGGCCGAGATCGCGCGTGTCTGCTCGGTCGTCGGCTACACCTCCTCGCTCGACGCGGTGCGCAAGCTGGCCGAGAACGGCCTGCGCCTCATCGCGACCGTGGCGGGCGAAGCGCAGCAGCGGCTCGAGTGGCCCGCGTCCTTCGCCGGGATGTGGGCGGACCTCGGCGTCGACGCCGGTGGGATGGACGAGGGGGCGACGCCCGGAGCCGTCATCGCCCTCACGAGCGCGCAGCCCAACGGCGCGCAGGTCATGATCCGCGGGACGGAGGCGGGCGTGAAGAAGGTCCCGCTCACGGGGGCGCCGCGCAGGCTCTGGTTGAAGCGCCCCGGCGCGACCGAGCCGACCTGGGCACTCCAGATCGGGGCGGTCACCTACTGGGCGGCCGAAGACGACGAGATCATCACCTTCGGCGACAACCTCCTCGCGGCGGAGGCCTTCAGCCTGTTCGCCCAGGTCGAGCCCTTCCTGCCCTTGAACGCAGCCACGGCGCGGCTCCGGGGCGCGGCGAAGCTGCGCGCGGGGGATGCCCTGGGCTCCCTCGAGTACTTCGCGGCCGCGATCGAGATGAAGAAGGCCCCGGCCGACGCCTGGTGGTACTTCGCGGACGCGCTCCACCGCCTCGGTCGCGACGAAGAGGCGCGCCCGCACCTCGAGAAGTTCCTGGCCAAGGCGCCGAAGCGGGCGCCGTTCGTGATCGAGGCGAAAAAGCGGCTCGAGGCGTAGCCCGGTGGCGGCGGGCGGCCCCTCGCTTCAATCGAGCCCGAACTCCTCCGCCGCGCTCGCGAGGTCGATCTTCGGCTGATCTTCCTTGCGGAGCACGAAAGGCCCCGCCACGAGCACGTCCATTTCGGTGCGCATGAAGCAGCGCCAGGCGTCCTCCGGGCTGCAAACCATCGGCTCGCCGCGCACGTTCATGCTCGTGTTGATGAGCACGGGCACCCCGGTGCGGTCGCCGAAGGCCTTGATGAGGTCGTAGTACAGGGCGTCCTGATCCCGGTTGATCGTCTGGATGCGCGCCGAGCCGTCCACGTGCGTGACGGAGGGCAACGGCGGCTTGTCCGCGCGGACGGGCGCGACGAGCAGCATGTAGGGGGAGGGGCGGTCGAGCTCGAACCAATCCGCGCACGCCTCTTCCAACACCGCCGGCGCGAACGGCCGGAAGCCTTCCCGCATCTTGATCTTCCGGTTGATGATGTCCCGCATCTCCGGGTGTCGGGGGTCACCGAGGATGCTGCGGTGCCCGAGCGCGCGCGGCCCCCACTCCATGCGCCCCTGGAACCAGCCCACCACCTTGCCGTTCGAGAGTTGGGACACCGTCTCCGCGAGGAGCGCATCCCGGTCGAGCCGGGCGTACACCGCGCCGGCGGCGTCGAGCGCGGCCTTGACCGTGCCCTCGTCGTAGCCGGGGCCGAGGTAGACCGACTCCAGGCGTGGCAGGCGCGGCTTCTTGAGCAGGCCGTTCCAGGCCACGAGCGCCGCGCCCATCGCCCCGCCGGCATCGCCCGCGGAGGGTTGGATGTAGATGTCGTCCACGGGGGCGCGCCGGAGGATCTCGCCGTTGGCCACGCAGTTCAGCGCCACTCCGCCGGCCAGGCAGAGCCTCTTGACGCCCGTTTCCTTCACGACGGTCGTGGCGAGGCGGACCATCACGTCGTCCACGACCACCTGGAGCGAGCGCGCCACGTCCTTGTGGAACTGCTCGAGCTCCCCCTCCTCGATCGGGCGGCCGGGCCGGCCGAACAGGTGCTCGAACGCGGCGTTGTACATCCGCTCGCCACGATCGAAGGCGAAGTAGCGCATGTCCAGGCGGAACGTGCCGTCCGGCGCGACATGGATGAGCTGGCGGATCTTGTCGACGTAGAGCGGCTCTCCGTAGGGCGCGAGGCCCATCACCTTGTACTCGGCGGAATTGACCTTGAAGCCGAGGTAGAGCGTGACGGCGCTGTAGAGGAGGCCGAGCGAGTGGGGGAAGCGCGTCTCTCCCGTGAGGTGAATCTCCCGACCGCGGCCGACGCCCCACGAGGAGGTGGCCCACTCTCCCACGCCGTCCACCGTGAGGATCGCGGCCTCCTCCCAACCCGAACAGTAAAAAGCGCTCGCCGCGTGGGAGAGGTGATGCTCGGAGTAGAGCACGGGGCCGCCGTAGCCCAGCTCTTTTTTCAGCTCCTTCGGGAGGCGCAGCTGGACGCCCGCGAGGTGGGGCATCTTTCGGATGAAGGCGCCGAACCCGCTCGGAAAGGTGTCGATGAAGGTGCGGAGCGAGCGATCCAGCTTCCGGATGGGCTTGTCGTAGTAGATGATGGCGGAGAGGTCCGACGGCCGGATTCCCCCTTCCGCGAGCGCGTAGCGGATGGCCTCGACCGGGAGGCGCGAGTCGTGCTTCTTCCGCGTGAAGGCCTCTTCCGAGGCCGCCGCGACGACCCGGCCCTCCGAGACGAGGCAGGCGGCGGCGTCGTGATAGAAGCAGGAGATGCCCAGGATGTGCATCCGCCCTGCGTATGGCGACGGCGATCCCCCTTCAAGGCGACTCCAGGCAGGTCTCGCGCCACGCTGGCCCTCGCGCCGGAAGCCCACGCGCGCTTCCGCGTCGCGCCCCAGGCATACGGAGCGGGGCGGAAACGGAGGTCCAGCGCGATCTGGACCGGGAACACCTTGCATGAACCGGGCTGACTGGGGCAAACTGCGCGGCTCATAGGAGACGACATGCGATTCGCCCTTCCCCTCCTCGTGCTGGCTGCCTGCACTGGCGTCGCCGAGGATTCCAAGTACTCGGAGGAGACCGATCCCACCATCGATCGCGAGATCGACACGGACACGGACACGGATACCGACACGGACACCGACACGGACTCGGACACCGACACCGACACCGACACCGACACGGACACCGATACGGACACCGATATCGGGACCCCCTCCATCGCGTTGACCGCCCCCGGTGACACCGCCACCACCTACTCGTCCGTCACGCTCGCGTATGACGTGGGCGCCTTCGTCCTCGACGCCGACGCGCTCGCCGGCGGGGACACCACGCCCGTCGAGGGCGAGGGGCATGTGCACATCCTGGTCGACGGCACCTACCTGGATGCCACGGCCGCCACGTCCTACACCGTGACCGGCCTCGCACCCGGCCCGCACACCCTCGCGGTGATGCTCGCTGGGAACGACCACACCGAGCTCGCGATCATGGACGAGGTCTCAGTCAACGTCCTGACCACCCCGACCGTCACCATCACGTCCCCTGCGGACGGCACGATGCTCGACGTCTCGTCGGTCGATCTGACCCTCGACATCACCGACTTCATGATCTCGGACGACATCGGCGGCCTCGCCGTGGTCGGCGAGGGGCACTACCACGTGCTCGTCGACGGCGTGTACTACGACTACGGCACCGACGTCGCGGGCGTCACCGTCGGCGATCTGGCCGAGGGTTCGCACGCCATCACGATCGAGCTGGTGAACTCCGACCACACCTCGATCGATCCCGCGGTCTCCTCGAGCGTGAACGTCGACGTCATGCCGGGCGCGTACGGCATCTTCATCGACGCGAGCGGGCTCGGCTCCGCCATCAACAGCGCGTCGCTCGAAGTCCCGATCTCGGTCGCGAACTTCACGCTGAACGGAGAGGCCGTGGGGGACGCCGCCGTCCCCGGCGAGGGGCACTACCATGTCTACCTGGACGGCGTGTACCAGGGCCTCGACGCCGATCTGGGCGCCTCGCTCCATCACATGAGCGCGGGCAGCCACGTGGTCGAGGTCCGCCTCGCCGAGAACGATCTCACCGAGAACGGCGCCGCGGACTACGCCCGCTTCACCGTCGCCGAGTCGCGGCCGGACATCACCTTGGTGAGCCCCATCGCCGACGAGATCGTGGTGGGCGACAGCTTCACGTTCGAAGCGGGCGTGGAGAACTTCACGCTCGATCCCGCGAGCATCGGCAGCGAGGCCATCGTGGAAGGCGAGGGCCACTACCACGTGTTCCTGGACGACGTGTACCAGACCGCCAGCGGCGAGAGCACCGTAGTCCTGACCGGGCTCCTGGCCGGCAAGCACACCGCCCACCTCGAGCTCGTCAACAACGACCACACCTCGCTGCTCCAGCCCGTCGTGTCCGCCAGCGTCGCGTTCCAGGTCGAGGCCGCCCCGTAGTCGAGCGTCGTCAGGCGCGCGGTAAACGCACCGTGAACCGCGCGCCCCGGCCCTCTTCGCTCTCCACGTCCACGCGGCCCTTGTGCGCCAACACGGCCGCGTGGACGATGGCCAGGCCGAGCCCGCTACCCTCCGTGCGCCGCGAGACCAGCACGTCCGGCCGGTAGAACTTCTCGAAGATGCGCTTGCGCTCGTCGCGGGGGATGCCTGGTCCGTCATCCGCCACGGTGAGCACGACCCACCGCCGCTCCACCGCGCCGAGCACCCGGATGTGCACGTCCTCCCCGCCGTACTTGCGCGCGTTCGAGAGGAGGTTCAGGAGGGAATCGGCCATCGCGTCCGTGTCGACCCGCACGAGCGGAAGGTCCTCCGGCACGAGCAGGCTCACCTTTGCCTCGCCGTGGAGCTGCTGCGCGCGGAACGCCTCGAGGGAGCTCCGCACGAGGTCGACCGGGCGCACGAGCTCGAACTCGTACGTGCGGCGCCCCGCCTCCATGCGCGCCCACGTGAGCACGCGCTCGATCTTCCTCGTCAGCCGTTCGCTCTCCGTCGCGATGATGTCCAGGCACTCGCGCACCTTCTCCGGGTCCTTCACGCGCCCGCTCTGGAGGGTCTCGATGAAGAGCCGGATGCTGGTGAGCGGCGTGCGGAGCTCGTGGCTGATGTTGGACACGAAGTCGGTCTGGAGGCGCGACAAGCGTACCTGCTGAACGACGGCGCGACCCATGAGGATCACGCCGGTAACGGTGGTCGCGGCGAGGAGGAGCACGGTCCAGATGATGGCCGCGCTCGACCCGGGCCCGGTGTCCAGGGGAGGGACGACGGTGATGCGCCACTGCTCGAACGGCGGCGCCATCGCGCGATCGATCATCGGCTCGGACTCGGCGAGGTTCTCCGCGAGGTTGCGGCGGAGCCGCTCGAAGGAGACCGGCTCGCCCGCCTGCTCCCGGGTGGCGGCGCGGAGCCCGTACTGGGCCCGCTCGGACGGGAACTGGCGCCCGACGAGCGCGGGGATGATCACCGCGTCGATCGCGTCGGGATCGATGCGATACCCGATGGTCAGCCCCTCGCGCACGCGCGAGACCGCCACGGTGGAGAGCCCCCCCCCGTCTTCGGTGGAGACGAAGGTGACCGGCTCGTTGGCGGACAACCCCTCGGCCGCGGCCTCCACCGCGCGCGGCGCGCCCTCGTCCCCGACCACCCAGGCGTCACGGATGATGACGCTCTCCGCGATGATCGTCGCGAGCGCGATCGAGACGCCCTCGGGCGACTGGCGAGCCAGCGCCTGGCGGAGGAGCGCATCCTCCTCCGCGAGCCGCGCGATGATCCCCCCCTCGAGCACCCGCGCCTGGAGCATGTACCGCTCGCGAAGCCGCGCTTCGGTGGCATCCCGCTGGTCCTTCAACCCCGTGAGCCCATAGAACGCGAGCGCGAGCGTCGGCCCGACTACGAGCACGATGAGGAACCAGAAGACGCGCCGGCGCGCGATGGTCTCGCCAATCGGAGGCATGTGCGCGCTTAACCCCGCGGGCTTACGCGACTGACGTTGAGGGTGCGCGGACCAGCACTCGTCGGACGGGCGCGCGTTAACTCGCGCGCATGAACGTAGCCGCCATCCTCTCCGTAGAGATCCTCCCGCGGGTGGAGAAGCCGAGCCGATACCTCGGCACGGAGGTCAACACGGTCCACAAGGACCCCGCGCTGGTGGATCTGCGCCTCGCCCTGTGCTTTCCCGATCTCTACGACATCGGGCTCGGGAACCTCGGGCTGCACATCCTGTACGCGGTGCTCAACGCGGTCGAGGGGGTGTGGGCCGAGCGGGTGTACGCGCCCGCCAAGGACCTCGAGGCCATCCTGCGCGAGCGGGGGATCCCGATGTTCGCCAACGAGTCGAAGGACTCCCTCGACACGTTCGACGGGATCGGCTTCACGCTCCAGAGCGAGCTCACCTTCACGAACATCCTGAACATCCTGGACCTCGGCGGGATCCCCCTCCGGACGAAGGATCGTCGGGAGTCGGATCCGCTCACGTTCGCGGGCGGGCCCGCGGTCTTCAACCCCGAGCCCCTCGCGCCGTTCATGGACTTCTTCGTCATCGGGGACGGAGAGGACATCGTGCTCGAGATCGCCGCGGCCCTGCGGGCTCACCCTCGTGGCGAGGCCGGTAGTCGCGACGCGCGTCTCCGAGCGCTGGCCGCCATCGAGGGGGTGTACGTGCCCGCGTTCTACCCCTTCGACACGCTGCCAGATGGGCAGATCCTGCCCTCGCTCGGCGCGCCGCCGATCAAGAAGCGCACCACGAAGGACCTGAACGGGGCCACGTTCCCCGTCAAGTACATCGTGCCGTTCACCGAGCAGGTGCACGACCGCATCTCGCTCGAGGTGCTGCGCGGCTGCACCCAGGGGTGCCGCTTCTGCCAGGCCGGCATGACGACTCGCCCGGTGCGCGAGCGCTCCATCGAGAACCTCGACCAGCTCATGCAGCGGACGCTCGATGCCACCGGCTACGAGGAGGTGTCGCTCGTCTCGCTCTCCACCTGCGACTACTCCCAGGTGCGCGGAATGGTGGAGACCCTCGCCGCGCGCGCCAAGAAGCAGAACGTCACCGTGAGCCTGCCGTCGCTCCGGCTCGACAGCTTCTCGGTCGAGCTCTCCGACATGGTCGCCGAGACGCGACGCACCGGCTTGACGTTCGCGCCCGAGGCCGCGAGCCCGCGCCTCCGCGCGGTCATCAACAAGTGGATCCCGGACGAAGAGCTCCTGAACATGAGCGCCCAGGCCTACGAGCGCGGATGGACGCACGTGAAGCTCTACTTCATGATCGGCCTGCCAACCGAGCGGGATGACGACGTTCTCGCCATCGCCGACCTGTGCGAGCGCACGGTCGCGGCGGGCAAGAAGATCAACCGCAACGCGATGGTGCACACGGGCGTGAGCACGTTCGTGCCGAAGCCGCTCACGCCGTTCCAGTGGGCGCCGCAGCTCGACGTCGAAGAGACGAACCGTCGGCAGAAGCTCCTGTACCAGCGCTTCGGGCGCAACAAGGCCATCAAGTTCGGCCGCCACCACGCGGAGGAGACCTTCATCGAGGGCCTGGTGAGCCGCTCGGATCGTCGCGCCGCCGATCTCATCGAGGCCGCCTTCCGCAAGGGCTGCCGCTTCGACGCGTGGAGCGAGCACCTCCGCTACGACCTCTGGATGGAGGCCGTCGCGGAGGTCGGCTTCGACGTGCCGTTCGCCCTGCGCGAGCGCCGCCTCGACGAGCGCCTCCCGTGGGACCACATCGACATCCACATCCCGAAGAAGTGGTTCCAGGAGGACTGGGCGCGCGCGACGATCCTCCAGCACGCTCCGGATTGCCGTCACAAGAAGTGCCACAAGTGCGGCGTGATCGACGTGGAGCGCGAGCTCTGCGCCTCGATGCTCCGCGACAACATCGCGGGCGCCAAGATCGAGAAGAAGTGGGAGCGCACGCCGGTGCCCGAGCCGGTCGAGCTCAACCCGATGATGCGGCTGCGCTTCCGTGTCGGCCGCGAGGGGGACGCCCGGCTCCTGTCCCACCTCGAGATCGCGGACGCGTGGATTCGCACGTTGCGCCGCGCCAAGGCCCCGGTCGCGTACAGCCGCGGCTTCCACGCGCACGCCAAGGTCAACTTCTCCTCCGCCCTGCCCGTCGGGGAGGAGAGCACCGGCGAGTACATGGACGTGGTCCTCACCGACCGCGTCGATGCCCGCGCGCTTTTCGAGGCGCTCCGCGCCACCGCGCCGAAGGGGCTGCTCGTCCTCGGGGTCGGAGAGGTCGAGATCCGCGCGCCGGGCCTGATGGGAGAGATCGTCGGCGCCGACTACACGCTGTTCGCGCCGGTGGCGCGCCCGGTGATCGAGGCGGCCATCGCCCGGGTGCTCGCATCCGACTCCCTCCCGCTCGTGCGGGACGCGAAGAAGGGCACGGTCACGGTGGACGCGCGCTCCATGCTCCGCCACCTCCTCCTCCGGGAAGACGGCGCCATCGATCTCGGCGTGTGCTCGATCGACGGGCGGCCCGGCAAGGCGAAGGACTTCATCGCCCTCCTGGATCTGCCCCTCGACCGCACCCGCGTGTTGCGCCGCGACGTGTACGTCGATGTCGGCGGGCAGCTCGTGAGCCCGAGCGCGGGCTGGACGGGGGAGGGGAGCGCGGTCGTGCCCCCGGTCGAGACCACGAGCGCCTGACGCCGGCGGCCCCTTCGAGCGGTTAGAGCGCGTCCCGCCCGGAGCTCGCCCATGTTCGTCCTCTCCGAAGAGCAGCAGTCGTTGGTGGAGGCCGCCCGGAGCGCGGCCCAGGAGATCCTCGCCGCCACGGTGAAGGAGGATGACGAGAAGGAGCACTACCGCAAGGACCTGTTCCACCAGCTCGGCGCCGCCGGGCTCTGCGGCGTGCAGACCGCGGAGGCGTACGGCGGGCTCGGCCTCGGGTACGTGGAGTACACGCTGGTGCTCGAGGAGATCGCCAAGGTGTCGCCGGCCTTCGCCGTGAGCGTGGCCGTGAGCGGGCTCCCGCAGGTGATCCTCGCCCTCTACGGCAACGACGCCCAGCGTCAGCGGTGGATGCCCGGCCTGGCCGCCGGAGAGCTCCTCGGCGCGTTCGCGCTCTCCGAGCCGGGCAGCGGGTCGGACGCGGCCTCGCTCCGCACCACCGCGCGCCGGGAGGGCGATCACTACGTCCTCGACGGGACGAAGTTCTGGATCACGCACGGCGGCTACGCCGACATCTACGTGGTGATGGCGCGCACGGGCGGGCCGGGTGCGGGCGGTGTGAGCGCGTTCCTCGTGCCGGCGAACACCCCCGGGCTCTCGTTCGGCAAGAAGGAAGAGAAGATGGGGCTCCGCGCCTCGCCGACCGTCGAGATGATCCTCGAGGGCGCGCGGGTTCCGGCGGAAAACCTGCTGGATCGCGAAGGCGTGGGGTTCCGCGTCGCCATGAGCGCGCTCGACTCCGGGCGGATCACCATCGGCGCCACGTCGGTCGGCATCGCCCAGGCGGCGCTGGACGTGGCGGCCGCCTACGCCTGCACGCGCAAGCAGTTCGACACCCCGATCATCGACTTTCAGGGCGTCGGCTTCATGCTCGCGGACATGGCGTGCAAGGTGGAGACCTCCAGGTTGCTCGTGCACAAAGCGGCGTGGCTCAAGGACAATGGGCACGTCTTCTCGCACATCGCGGCGATGGCGAAGTGCGTCAGCACGGACACGGCGATGGCGGTCACGACCGACGCCGTGCAGGTCCTCGGGGGCTACGGCTACACGCGCGAATACCCGGTTGAACGCCTGATGCGGGACGCGAAGGTGATGCAGATCGTGGAGGGGACGAACCAGGTGCAGCGCGTCGTCATCGCGCGCCACCTCCGTCGCACCCACGGCGGCTGACGCCGGGCCGCACGCCCTCCACCCGGGGCGGCCCGCGCATCTCCGGACGCGCAGCAGACGGGCCCGTGTTGTCAGGAGATCCCCGGCTGGGGCTGATTTGCCGGGCCATCCGGGTCTCCGGCACGCACGGGGGCGTCAACTCGGATATCGTTGCGGCCGCGTCCCGTGCTGATCGGCTGGGCCGCTTCTGTCTCCCGGTATCTCCCAGATGTCCGCCCTCCAGGATTGCTGATGAAGGCCTGTCCGATCTGCCAGAGCACCTACGAGGACTGGATCGAGTTCTGCTTCAACGACGGCGTGCCGCTCGTTGCGTACGAACCGAAGCCCCAGCCCCGCGCGAGCGCTCCTCGTTCGCCCGCGGCCGGGCCATCGTCCTACGATGCTCCCGAGGCACGATTGGTCTCCGGCGCGAGCCTCCCGGAGCCCGCCCACCTCTCGCGATTCCCCGCACCCGCGCCCCCCGCGGCCCCGGCCGTCGCGCCGGTCGCGCTGGCGGCCCCGCCCGC
>JAUXQH010000070.1 GCA_030685065.1 Pseudomonadota bacterium
GTCGCGACCGGAGATCTGTCTCGCAAGATCACGGTGGACGCGCGGGGGGAGATCCTCGAGCTCAAGGACACCATCAATACGATGGTGGACCAACTCAACGGATTTGCGTCCGAGGTGACCCGCGTCGCCAAAGAGGTCGGCACCGAGGGAAAGCTCGGCGGGCAGGCGAACGTGAAGGGGGTGGCGGGCACCTGGAAGGAGCTCACCGACAACGTCAACCTGATGGGAAACAACCTGACCTTGCAGGTCCGGAACATCGCCGACGTGACGACGGCCGTCGCGACCGGAGATCTGTCTCGCAAGATCACGGTGGACGCGCGGGGGGAGATCCTCGAGCTCAAGGACACCATCAATACGATGGTGGACCAACTCAACGGATTTGCGTCCGAGGTGACACGCGTCGCCCGGGAGGTCGGCACGGAGGGGCGGCTCGGCGGGCAGGCGCGCGTGCGGGGCGTGGCGGGCACGTGGAAGGACCTGACCGACAACGTCAACCTCATGGCGTCCAACCTGACGGACCAGGTGCGCAACATCGCCGAGGTGACCACCGCCGTGGCCAACGGAGACCTGTCCCGCAAGATCACGGTCGACGTGAAGGGGGAGATCCTCGAGCTGAAGAACACCATCAACCGCATGGTGGATCAGCTCAACGCCTTCGCGAGCGAGGTCACGCGCGTGGCCCGCGAGGTCGGCACCGAGGGCATGCTCGGCGGCCAGGCGGAGGTGCGCGGGGTGGGCGGCACCTGGAAGGATCTGACCGACAACGTCAACCGCATGGCGGCCAACCTCACGACGCAGGTGCGGAGCATCGCGCAGGTGGTGACGGCGGTGGCGAACGGGGACCTCAAGCGCAAGTTGGTCCTCGAGGCGCGGGGCGAGATCGCGCAGCTCGCGGACACGATCAACGGGATGGTCGACACGCTGGCGCTCTTCGCGGACCAGGTCTCCACCGTCGCGCGGGAGGTCGGCATCGAGGGCAAGCTCGGCGGCCAATCGCGCGTGCCGGGCGCGGCGGGCACCTGGCGCGGGCTGACCGACAACGTCAACCAGCTGGCGGCCAACCTCACGACCCAAGTGCGCGCGATCGCACGGGTCGCCACCGCGGTTGCCCAGGGGGACCTGTCCCGCACGATCGCGGTGGAGGCCCAGGGAGAGGTTGCCGAGCTCAAGGACAACGTGAACCAGATGATCTCCAACCTGAAGGAGACCACGCAACGCGCCGTGGATCAGGATTGGCTCAAGACCAACCTGGCGCGGTTCGTGCGGATGCTCCAGGGCCAGCGGGATCTGCTCACCGTGGGGAGCCTCATCCTGTCCGTGTTGGCGCCGCTCGTCAGCGCCCAACAGGGGATGTTCTACGTCGCGTCGGAAGAGGCCGGGGACACGGTGCTCCGACTGCTCGCGACCTACGCCCACAGCGACCGGAAGCAGATCTCCAACCTCGTCCACTGGGGCGAGGGGCTGGTCGGCCAGGCCGCGATCGAACGGAAGCGAATCCTCCTGACAGAGGTGCCACCGGACTACGTCTCCATCCGGTCGGGGCTCGGCTCGGCGGCCCCCCGCACGATCATCGTGCTCCCGGTCGTGTTCGAGGGGCGGATCAAGGCGGTCGTGGAGCTCGCGTCATTCTCGCACTTCACGGAGGTGAACATCGCCTTCCTCGAGCAGCTCACCGAGAGCATCGCCATCGTGCTGAACTCGGTCGAGGCGACGATGCGCACGGAGGAGCTGCTGCGGCGCTCCCAAGCGCTCACCAACGAGCTCCAGGCCCGCCAGGAGCAGCTGACCGAGACCAACCAGCGGCTCGAGGCGCAGACGGCGGCGCTCCGGGAGTCCGAGGAGCTGCTGCGCGGCCAGCAGGAGGAGCTGCGCAACGCCAACGACGAGCTCGGGCAGCGCGCCGGCCAGCTCGGCGCCCAGAACGCCGAGGTGGAGCGCAAGAATCGGGAGGTAGAGCTGGGACGCCGGCTGCTCGAGGAGAAGGCGGAGCAGCTCGCGCTCACCTCTCGCTACAAGTCCGAGTTCCTGGCGAACATGTCACACGAGCTCCGCACCCCGCTCAACAGCATGTTGATCCTCGCCGAGGTGTTGGGAGCCAATCGGGACGGCCGCCTGTCCGATCGGGAGGTCGAGGCGGCGCGCAACATCACGGCGGCTGGGCAGGATCTGCTGGAGCTGATCAACGAGATCCTCGATCTGTCGAAGGTCGAGTCCGGCACGGTGGCGGTCGACGTGGTGGAGGTGGGGTTGAAGGACGCGCTCCGCTTCGTGGAGACGACGTTCCGCACCGTCGCCGTGGCCAAGGGGCTGTCATTCGTCGTGGAGGCGGACGAGTACGCGCCCAAGGTCCTGTACACCGACGGCCGCCGTCTTCAGCAGATCCTCAAGAACCTCTTGTCCAACGCGTTCAAGTTCACCGAGAGGGGAGAGGTGCGGGTGAGCGCCAGCGGCGCCGTCGGGGGGTGGCCGCCGGGGCACGAGGTGCTCGATTCGGCCGATCAGGTCGTTGCCTTCAGGGTGGTGGACAGCGGCATCGGCATCCCGAAGGAGAAGCAGCGGGTCATCTTCGAGGCCTTCCAGCAGGTCGACAGCTCCATCCAGCGGAAGTACGGCGGGACCGGGCTCGGCCTCGCGATCAGCCGGGAGCTGACCCGGCTCCTCGGCGGCGCGTTGACGGTGGAGAGCGAACTGGGCCATGGCACCACGCTCACGCTGTACCTGCCGATGCGCTACACGACCGCTGCCACATCGGACGTGGTGCACGTGGTCGATGCTACGCCGGAACCGGGTGGCCGGCCGGCGCGGGCGATCGGGGGGGAGCTCGCGCCGCTCGGTGGCTTGGCCGCGGTCCCGGCGCCGCCGGAGGAGGGCGGGCTCCCCGCCGTCGATCGGGCCCAACGCTTCATCGAGACCGAGGTGGTGGACGATCGCGCGATCCTCCAGCCCGGCGACTCCGTCCTGGCCATCGTGGAGGACGACGTGGAGTTCGCGAGCGTGCTCATGGCGATGGCACGCGAGCGGGGCTACCGGGTGCTCCTGGCGCAGTCGGCCGCCGAGGCCCCGGAGATCGTTCGGAGGGCGGTGCCGAGCGCCGTGCTCCTCGACATCCGCCTGCCGGATCGCAGCGGATGGACCGTGCTCGACGCGATGAAGCAGGAGCCGCGCACCCGCCACATCCCCGTCTATGTGGTGTCCGTGGTGAACGACCTGGGGCGTGGGCTCAAGCTCGGCGCGCGCGCGGTCCTTCAGAAGCCGGCGGGGAAGGAAGCCTTCGAGCGCCTCCTGGCCGACGTGGAGACGTTCCGGGTGAAGCCCCGTCGTCTGCTCCTCGTCGTTCCCGATCCCGCCGAACGGGCCCGCCTCGAGACGCTGCTCGGCGGGGTGGACGTGGCGCTCGTGTCCGTGGGGACCGGCGCGGCGGCGCTCGCGGAGCGGTCGGACGCCCGCCTCACGGCCGCCGTTCTCGACAGCCGCGTGCCGGACATGACCCCACAGCAGCTCATCGCGCGGCTACGAACCGAGCCCACGCTGGCCAACCTCCCGGTGGTCGTGTGGGCCCACGCGGACACTCCCAAGCGGATGCTCGCGGACCTCCGCATGGCCGCGGAGATCGTGGAGAGCGACGAGCAGAATGCGGAGATCCAGCTGCTCGATCGCACCAGCCTGTTCCTGCACCGGGACGAGGCCGAGCTGCCCCCCGAGCTTCGGGAGCGGCTCGCCCAGTGGCGGGCGCTCGATCCGGCGCTGGCCGGGCGCCGGGTGCTCGTGGTGGACGACGATGTTCGGAACATCTTCGCGTTGACGACGGTGCTCGAGCAGCACGGCATGGTGGTGCTGCACGCGGAGAACGGGAGGGAGGCGTTGGAGATCCTGGAGAAGGAGCACGTCGACATCGTGCTGATGGACGTGATGATGCCCGTCATGGACGGATACCAGGCGACGCGCACCATCCGCCAGATCGGTCGGCTGGCGCACCTCCCGGTCATCTGCCTCACGGCCAAGGCGATGCGCGGCGATCGGGAGACCTGTCTCGCGTCCGGGGCGTCGGATTATGTCGCGAAACCAGTCGAGACCGCCCACCTGCTGTCCCTCCTCCGGGTCTGGCTCATTACGTAGTGCGACCAACGCCGGGTGGGGGACAGGAGGCCGTGACGGAGGAACACACCCAGGGTGCAGCCGTGGATCTCGAGGACGAGCGGGCGCTGGTGCTTGTCGTCGACGACGACCCACTCTCGAGAGAGAGCCTCGCGATGCTGTTCGCGCATCACGATCAGGACGTGGTCACCGCCGCCTCGGGCACCGACGCGCTGCGTCGTTGCCTGCAGATGGACTTCGCGGTGATCCTCATGGATGTACGCATGCCAGGATTGGATGGGTACGAGACCGCGTCGCGCATTCACGCGCGGCCCCGCTCCGCGGGCGTCCCCATCATCTTCCTCACGGGGGAAGCTCCCGATCTCGATCGCCTGCGCGCGTACGTGATCGGCGGGGTCGACTTCCTGCTCAAGCCCATCGAGCCGGTCATGTTGCGGGCGAAGGTCCGCGTGTTCGTCGAGCTGTGGCACCGGCGCCGGCAGGTCGAGCGCACCCAAGTCAAGCTCCGCGAATCGGAGGCGCGTCGAGCACAAGAGGCCGCCGACGCCGCCTCGGTCCTGGAGCGTCGCCGGGCCGACGCCGCGCTGTCGGCGGTGCTCGAGCGCCAGGCGCTCATCTTCCGTACCGTCCCCGTGGCGCTGTTCACCCGTTCGAAAAGCGAGCCCGCGCGGATCGTGTGGGCCAGTGACAACGTCGAGCGGGTCCTGGGATATCCGAGCTCCCGCTTCCTGACGGACGTCGATTTCTGGCGCTCGCGGGTCCATCCCGCCGATCGCGCCGAGGCGCTCGGCGCCCTCGCGCAGGTGAACGAGGGGGACACCACGACGTGCACCTACCGCTGGCACCTCGCGGACGGTTCGTGGAGGTGGATGCTCGAGCACATGAACCTCGTGGGGGAGCCCGGGGGGATCCCCCAGCTGTACGGCACGTGTGTCGACATCCACGCGCAGAAGCAGATGGAGGAGGCGCTGCGGGAGGCCAACGAGGCCCTCGATCACCGCGTCGCCGAGCGCACGGCCGAGCTCGCGGCGGTCATCGAGGATCTCGAGTCCTTCAGCCTGAGCGTCGCGCACGACCTTCGCGCGCCGCTGCGTAGCATCCACGCCTACGGGCGCATCCTCGCCGAGGAGGGAGGCCCCACCTTGTCGGGCGCGGGCAAGCACGCCCAGGACAGGCTGGAGCTCGCGGTGCATCGCATGTCCCAGCTCATCGACGACCTGCTGCGCCTGTCCCGGGTGGCGCGGGCGCGCCTGGAGCGGGAGGCGATCGACGTTACCGCGCTGGCGCTCCAGGTGGCCGCCGTCCTGCGCGAACGCGAGCCGGACCACCCCGTCGAGTTCGTGGTCGCGCCCAACCTCACGTTGACCGCGGACCGGGGCCTCCTCTTGATCGCGCTGGAAAACCTGCTGGGGAACGCCTGGAAATTCAGTCGTCCGGTAAACCCCGGCCGCGTGGAAGTGGGCGCCCGCGCGGACGATCCGAGCGTGTTGTTCGTGCGCGACAATGGCGTCGGCTTCGACATGATCTACGCGAACCAGCTGTTTCGTCCGTTCCACCGGCTGCACTCGATGGACGAGTTCGATGGTACGGGGATCGGGCTGGCAACGGTGCGCCGAATCATCCAGCGCCACGGGGGCGAGGTGTGGCCCGAGGCCGCGCTGGGGCAGGGCGCGACCTTCTACTTCACCATGGCCCCGCGGGCCGAAGGGAGCGGGTTTCGGCCCTGAGCGGGTGACCGTCAGGCCCTGAGCGCGCGACCGTGAGAGGCTGAGCAGCAGAGGGGTTCGCGTCGACCGCGGCCCCTCATGGTATACCGCCACCCCCGTCTCGAGGTGGCCTTGATTACCCTGCTCCTGCTCGCCTGCGCGCCCTATCCCGACGGCCTGCGCGCCACGCCCGCGGGCGACGGCCCGCTGGTGAAGATCGACTGGGACGCCAAGCCCCTCCCCGATGTGCCCTATCCGACCGACCTCGCGACGGTGGTCGACCTCACGAGCCCGACCGGGCTGCGCCTGAACGTGCCCACGGCCACGATCACCGAGATGGAGCGCCACGCGCGGGAGAAGCTCAACACGCTCTCCGGCTTCGGCATCTATTCCCCGATCACCGTCGGGTTCACCGAGCCGCTCGACCTGGCAAACATCCACGCCCGGCACGCCGCCGACGCGGGCCTCGGCGATGCGCAGTTCGCGGACGACGCCTTTTTCCTCATCGACATGACCCCCGACAGCCCCGACTACGGCAAGCCGGTCGCGTTGGACGTGGGGAGCGGGCGGTATCCGATGGACGTGCCGGATCCCAACCGGTACTTCCCCAATGACAGCCGCTCCACCTGCCCGAGCCTGGTGTTCGACACGGTCGAAGAGGACCTCGACGGGGACGGCATCCTGGACTGGGGCGAGGACACCGACAACGACGGGGTGTTGGATCACCCCAACGTATGGCCGACCGGGGGTGACCCCCGCGACGACCTGCTCTCCTGGTACGAAAAGTCGACGAACACCCTCATCGTGCGCCCGACGCGTCCGCTGCGGGAGATGACCACGTACGCGATGGTGCTCACCGAGCGGCTCGTGGGAGAGGACGGCAACCCCGTTCGTTCGCCGTGGGAGTGGGTCCACCACTTGCGGCAGGAAGAGGCGCTGCGTCCGCTCTCGGGCGCGCTGGGCGATCTGGGGCTCGCGACGGAGGACGTGGCGTTCGCGTGGGTGTTCACCACGGGCAACGTCACCGGGGACCTCGTGGATGCCCGACGCGGCCTGCTCGGGGAGGGGCCCCTGGCCGCGATGGACGCGGCGTTCGAGGAGGGCGTCACCGAGGCGCTGCCGGTCCACGAGATCGACGGGCTCGATCCCTACCGCCTCCCGGTCGACCGCCTCATCAGCACGCTCTCCTCGCTCGGGCTGTTTCCCGACGAGAGCGCGGACGCGCTGGTCGACAACTACGGCGCCTTCGCGGACGTGCTCGTGGGCGGCACCTTCACCACGCCGAACCTGCTCGGCGAGCCCGGCCAGGCCGTCGCCGCGTGGCCCGAGGTCGACGACTCCGACGATTACTGGCAGGTCGACTCGTTTGCCGGCACCTACACGGCGCGGTCCGAGCGGGTGGTGTTCACCTGCGTGCTGCCGAAAAACGTGCCCCAGCCCGCCCCCGTCGTGATGTTCGGGCACGGGTACGGCTCGTCCCGCTTCGACTTTCTCGGCTTCTCCTGGGCGTTCACCCGCATGGGCTACGCCGCGTGCGCGTTCGACTATCCGGGCCACGGCCCCACGGTCGATCCGGAGCAGGAGGAGCTGATCGAGACCGTTCTCGGCGCGACCGGGCTCGTGCCGTTCTACACGCACCTCAAGGACAGCCGCTTCCGCGATCTCGACAACGACGGCATCCCGGACTCCGGCGGCGATCAGTGGTCGGCGGACGCCTTCCACACCCGCGACATGGTGCGGCAGGCCGCGCTCGACCACGCCCAGCTCGTCGACAGCTTCCGCGCGTGCGGCACCGGCGTCATGACCCGCGCAGACGGCACCACCTCGGTGAGCTGCGATTGGGACGGCAACGGCACCCCCGACCTGGGCGGGCCCGACGTGCAATACAACGTCATCGGCGGCTCGCTCGGCGGCATCAACGCCGCGGTGGCGGCGGCGGTCGTCGACGAGGTGACCGCGTGGGCGCCCGTCGTGCCCGGCGGCGGGCTGCTCGATGTCGCGGTCCGGACCCAGATCGGCGGCGCGGTCGAGGCGATGCACGGCCGGATCCTCTCGCCGCTCTTCCTCGGCTACCCCACCGATGACGGGGGGCTCCGCGTCGTACAGATGGTCAACTCCGTGACCGACATGGTGGAGATCCCCGTCGCGACGCTGCCCACGTTCCCCGCGGGCGGCCGCGTCGTCATCGAGAACCTCACCAACGGAGAGGTGCGCGAGGGCCTCGTCCCGGTGGACGGCTACTTCCGCCTCGGCATCCCGGCGGACGCCGTCTCCGCCTGGGAGAAGCGCGCGCTCGGGGGCATCCCCGCAACGGGCCCCGTGGCCGGCGCCGTCTACACCATCGCGGATCCCACCACCGCGGGGGACATCCTCCAGCTGTCGTTCTACGACGCGGCGGGCACGTTGGTCACGACGGTGGCCAACTGGGAGACCGATGTCACGTTCCAGGGTGTCACCTTCCCGGCGGGCACGGTGTTGGTCGCCGCGGCCGAGGGGCTGGGCCACATCCGCGGCTCTCCCGAGCTGCGCCGCGCCGCCTTCGTGCTCTCGGCGATGCTCGAGCCCGGCGATCCCATCGCGTATGCGCGGTTCTACACCGAGGAGCCGATCGCGAGCCTCGGCGGCCGCCCCCGCAACGTCCTGTTGATGCCGACCCCCGGCGACAGCATCGTGAACATCAACACCGGCATCGCGCTCGCGCGGGCGGCCGGATGGCTCGACGACACGGAGATCGACGCGCGGTACGGCACCTCGGTCGATCGCTTCCTCATCGACCGTCGCGTGGTGCAGGGCCTCGAGGAGTTCGGGCCGTACATCTGCGCCGACGGCGCGCCGTGCCTCTTCGACGCGGACGATCTGGACCAGGGTACGGACGGCACCGGCGCCACGTCGGAGGCGCCCCTGCGCGTCGCCATGGAGTCGAGCTCGGGCACGAGCGGCCTGCGCCTGCCCTACGTGCGGACCACGGGCACGCACGGCTTCGCCACCCCTGAACCCGACCGCGTGTTCGACACCGCCACGTTCGCGACGATGCAGATCGCGTCCTATTTCCTCGACCAGGGCGCCTTCATTCGCGACGACCTGTGCCTGGAGAGCGCCAGCTGCGCGTGGATCCCGCCGCTGCCTGGGGAGGAGGTCGATACCGGCCCCGTCGATACCGGCCCCGTGGACACCGGGCCTGTGGATACCGGGCCTGTCGATACGGGCGCGGTCGACACTGCCCCCGTCGACACTGCCCCTGTCGACACTGCCCCTGTCGACACTGCGGCCGCCGACACCAGCTCCTCCGACACCGCGGAAGGTGCACGATGATCGCGCTCGCCCTGCTCCTCCAGCCCGCGTTCGGGCAGGAGACGACGGCCCTGGAGGTTCCGCCGGCTCCTGCGACTCCGGTCGATCCGGCGCCGCCGGCTACGCCCGCAGCAGTCGATCCGGCCCCCGCGGTCGATCCGGCCGCGCCCGTCGTGGTCGACCCCGCCTCCGCGGTCGATCCGGCCGCGCCCGCCGACGAGGTCCCCCCGCCCGTCGATCCGAGCGCGCCGGCGCCCGGCCTCGCGCCCCGCAAGCCGCCCGTCACCGTTTCGGGTGAGCTCCGCTTCCTCGGGAGCCTGCCGCCCGATGCCATCGTCGATCCCGAGGGCCAGGCCCTCGGCCAGGGCCCCGTCCTCGACACCCGCCTCCGGGCCGGGGGCGCCTATTCCGCCGAGAGCTGGGCGTTCCGCACCGAGTGGGACCTGTATTCGGGCCAGCTCGCGGGCGATGCGTGGGATGTGTCCGGCACGACGGACGCCCGCGGGCGTGAGGGCGTCGGCCTCTTCGCGGGCAGGTCCTTCGTCCCGCGTCGCATCTCGGTGGACGGTCGTCTGGGCGTCGTGGGGGTCGAGGCCGGCCTCGTCACGAGCCACTGGGGCCTCGGCATGCTCGCCAACGACGGCGCGCATGACCCGGAGTTCGGCCGCGCCGACTTCGGCGACCGCGTGATCCGCGTGCGGGTCGCGACGCGCCCGATCGCCGGCAAGCCGCTCACCGTCGTGCTCGCCGGCGATCGTGTCGTCGAGGACGAGACCGCCACCTGGAGCCCGTTCTTCGGCGGCCAGTCCGCGTGGCAGGGCATCGCCAGCGCGATCTGGGGCGAGGTCGGGGCGCCGCGCGCAGGAATCTACGGCGTGTACCGCCACCAGACCGAGGCGGACGGCCTGCGCGTCACCGAGGTCGGCGTGCTCGACCTGTACGTGGACGCCCCGCTCACCATCCCGGGCTGGTCCCTCCGCGTGGCGGGCGAGGGCGCCGGCATCGTCGGGAGCTCCTCGCGCGGGCAGAGCTACAACGCCAAGGACGGCCTCGTGGTCCAGTCCGCCGGCGCGCTCGCCCTCGTCGACGCCCGCCCGGACGCGCTCCGGGATGTCTTCCCCACGCGGTTCATCGCCCGCGCCGGCTGGGCCAGCGGCGACGGCAACCCGGACGACGGCTTCAGCAACGACTTCACCTTCGACCGCGATCTCGGCGTCGGGATGGTCCTGTTCGACGAGCTCCAGGGCGCGGTCGACGCCGCGGCCTACGCCCAGCTCACCGATCCGGAGCACTCCGGCGGCGCTCCGGACGGCGCCGAGGTGCTCGTGGCCGAGGGTGCGGTGCGCCACGCCACGTTCGTCCAGCCCGTGGTCGGGGTGACGCCCCGCCCGTGGCTCGATCTGAAGGTCGGCGCCCTCTTCGCGTGGAACACCAGCCCGATCAGCCAGCCGTTCGCGACGTTCCGGAACGGCGGCGTGCCTGCCAACCACCTCGGCGAGACGACGAGCGGCTACTGGCTCGGCACCGAGCTCGACTGGGCGGTCACCGTCGGCGATGTCGAGGCCAAGGTGCTCGGCGTGAAGGCGATGCCCGCGCTGGTCGTGCAGGGCGGGCACCTGCTCGCCTCCGCCGACATGGGCGGCGGGGTCGTCACGCTCGTGACCGCGACAGGCCGCCTTCGCTGGTAGGAGGATGGTGCGCGGCTCCGTGACTAGAGAGGGGGTATGCGCACAGTCTACAAGGTGCTCCCCGACTCGGAGCGATGGGCGATCAAGCGCGAGGGGGAGTACACCCCCGTCTCGATCCTCCCGCACAAGAACGAGGCCGTGAAGGCGGCGCGGGACATGGCGGAGCGGGACATGCCGAGCCGCCTCATCGTCATCGACGGCCGCGGCAAGGTCGAGATGGACAAGCTCTACGGCACCGACCAGCTCGAGGCGGACGTGCAGGGCATGCGCGCGATGGAGGAGCCGCTCCCCGAGGGCCTCCAGGCGATGCCGGAGATGGAGGAGGAGGAGAGCTGACGGGTGGCGGGGCCCTCCGCGCGAGCCCCTGGGCGCCCCGGCTTCGCCGGCGCCCTCCGCCGCGGTCGGCGCGAGGCGCCTCCGTCCTCCCTGCGGTCGGGACCGGCCGAGGACGGCCGCGCTCTGTCCGGCTGGCGCGGTGGCGTGCGACGACCCGCACGCGCCGAGGCACCCCTCGTCGAGGCACCCCTTGTCGAAGCACCCCTTGTCGAGGCACCCCTTGTCGAGGCACCGGCGGTGCGTAGCCTCCCGCGCGATGCTCGCCTGGCACATCACCCACGCGCTCTGCGACCGCCGCGTGATCGCGACGGAGCCCGCGGAGCTGCGCGTGCTGGCGCGGACCGTCATCGAGGCCGGTGGGGACGCGCTCCTGGCCTTCCGGGGCTCGGACAACCACGTCCATTCGGTGTTCGCGGGGGAACGCGCGGCGGCGGGCGGATTTGCGCGTCACGTCGCCAGCGCGCTCCATCACCGCCTCCGGTTGGTCGTGCCCTTCGAGCCGACGGACGTTCGGCCGATCCGCACGCAGGGGCACCTCGGTAACAGCTTCGAGTACGTGCTCGGAAACGCCGAGCACCACGGCGCGGCGCACGATCGCCTCTTCGAGGCCAGCAATCTGCCCGATCTGCTCGGGTTGCGCGCGATCGGGGCGGCCACGCGCGCCCGCGTCCGCGCGATGCTCCCGCGCGTCGATCGGGCGTTGCTCCTCCGGTTGCTCGGGGTCGACGCGCTCGAGGCGGCGTTCGCGCCCGACCACCTCGTCGCAGCGGCCTGCGCGGCGGCGGCGATTCCCACGTTGCGGTCGCGGAGCCCGGAGGCCGTGGCCGCGCGCATCGCCTCGCTCCATGTGGGCGCGCCCCACCTCACCGCCCGCGAGCTGGAGGCGCTGCTCGGGATCCCCGAACGCACCGCGCGCAGGCTGCGGGCGAGCGCGGTGGATCCTGCGCTGTTGATCGCGATCGGCTTGCAGATGGACCTCCGGCGCAAGCTCGGAATCATCGTCTCTGACGCGCCGTTTCTGGCGTTTGGGTGAGGGGGGGCTCGGGCGGCCGGTTGTCGACCGGTCGACCGCTCGACCGGTCGTCCAGACCCCCGAGTAATGGCCGCCACGCTCCAGAATCGGTCGAAGCGGCGCGCCTGCGCGCCCGGCGCGTGCAGGCGGTGCTGCGATTCGGGCGACGAGCGTAGGCTCGCGGCGCAGCATCAGCGAGCGTGGCGCGTGCAGGGGGCGGGGTTGCCTTGCGCGTCCGGGGGGCAGGGAAATCCGAGGAGGTTGCGCTCGGTGTGGGCAGCGGCGCGGCCTACTCGGCGGTCTTCACCTGCATCCATACGACGCGAGCGTACTCGTTGTCCCACGCGGACGGCGAGAGGACGAACCGATCCTCGTACAGGTTCCAGGTCCCGGCGTAGGTCGTGCAGACCGCGCCCTCGTCGCTGTCGTCGTAGCAGCTGTCCACGCGCACCAGGGTTGCGTTCCGCGGGATCGGCAGCTCCTCGCCTTCCTCCATGGGGATCTCGTCGGTGAGGATGGTGACGAGGCTGGCTTCGCCACGCGCGGCCTCCGTGGGCGTCTCCTCGTCGTCGGCCGACGCGGGCGTCCCCGAGTCGGGGGCGGAGAACGAGCAGGCGGCGAGCAGGAGGAAGGAGAACACGGGGACCCCGGACGAACGCCGCGGCTAACGCGGCCGCGCTCTCCCGGGCACCCTCCGCTCGGCCGCGTCCTCCGGCACACGATCTCGTTGCGGAGGAGCCGCTCGAGCACGAACTCGAGCGAGATCCAGCAGGCTCCAAACGGTCCGGCGCCCGCGCCGCCGCCCGCCGGCACCCCTACCGGACCAGCACGCCTCCGCGAACGATCGCGCCGGGCCCCCGGCTGGGCCCCGCTCACCGCACCAGCGCGAGGCTCGCCAACACCTCGCGCGCGCTCCCGGCCGACGCGAGCTGGCCGAGCAGCTCGGGATCCGCGAGGCGCGCGGCCCGGGCCAGCACCGCCAGCCCCGGAGCGCCATGGCCGATGCCGACGAGCACGAGGACCGCACGGATCGGGGCGTCGTCGGGGAGGGGGGCCCCGCCGTGAAGGCCCGCGCACGGGGTGTCGAGGAGCACGAGACACGCGGTCGGGGCAGGGGCGAGGTCGGGCGCGTGGGGCAGGAGCAGGCCGCCCCCGACCGCCGACGGCGCGGCGCGCTCGCGGGCGTGGAGGGCCGCCGCGAGGGCCGCCACGAGAGACTCCGGGGCGCCCGGTGGGGCCAGCCGCATGGCGGCGAGGTCGAGGGTGTCCTCCACGCGGCCCACGCGCACGCCGAGCAGGACGCGGTCGGGCGTGAGGAGATCGGCGATGCGCGCGGACGGCGCGGCGCCCTCGGGGAACTCGCGCGCGATGAAGTCGAGGACGCGTGCGATCTGCGCGGGGCCGAGCTTGCGGCGGACCACCTCCTCCAGGAGCGCGCGCCCCACGAGCGAGGGGGCCTCGGCGACGCGGGCGCGGCCGGTGAGATCGAGCAGGAGGTCGACCGGCAGGCCGAGCACATCCGCGATCGAACGCAGCCGATCGGGGGTGGGCGGCGCATCGTGGCCGTTCTCGACGCGCGAGAGGTACGCCGTCGACACGCCGATGGAGTGGCCGAGGCTCTTGAGGGACAGGCCGGCCTCCACGCGGAGCAGGCGGAGGGAGGCGCCGAAGGGCATCAGGCCGCGTCCTTGCCCGACGGGGCGTGCACGAGGAGCCAGGAGGGGCCCTCGCCGTCCGGGTTCGCCCCCGAAGGGTCCGGGATCGCCCCGCGCTCGGCGAACGGCGCCACCACGAGGTCCACGCCGGTGGGGACGGCCCCCGGCGACAGCCGCAGGACGGTGATCTGCCCCTCGGCCGTGAGCCGCGCCACGAAGCGCTCCGCGGCCGCCGCGTGCGGCCCCGTGCCCGCCACGAGCCCCACCCGCCGGACCTCCACGAGCCCGCGGTCGACCAGCACGCCGACGTCCACAGGCGACCCGCGGAGGATGGCGCCGGTGGCGCCGCCGAGCGTCTCCCCGAGCAGCGCGGAGCGGTGCACCCCGATGAGGACCAACGGCACGCGCTTGAGCCGCGCCATCCGCACGATGTCCTCGCCGGGGGTGGCCGACGGGAAGGAGAGCGAATCGACGGCGAGCCCCACCCGCGCGGCGGTGGCGGCGACCGCGTGAAGGGGATCCTCGTCCCGATTCGGCCCGTGCATCGACTCCGAGAGGCGCGCCGTGGGGGACAGGTAGAGCGCCCAGACGCTCCCCTTCGAGGCGCGGGTCCAGGCGTCCGCGAGGTGCACGAGCGCGGGCGCGATCCCGGGGTCGGACACGCACACGAGCGCGGCGGGAGCAGGCTCAGCGCGGGTGGGCGTCTCTCGCGGCGCGTGCGCGGCCTCCTCGGCCATCTTCGCGGCCGGAAAGATGCGCTCGAGGAGCGGAGAGGTGAGCCAGGTGGTCACGAGCGCCATGATCACCATCATCGCGAACAGCTCGGTCGATATCACGCCGAGGTCGAGCCCGATGTTCAGGACGACCAGCTCCATCAGGCCCCGGGTGTTCATCAGGACGCCGATGGCCGCGGCGGAGCGCAGGTCGAGCCCGGAGAGCCGCGCGGCGATCGCGGTGCCGCCGAATTTCCCGAAGCACGCCACCGCGATGATGGCGAGCGTGGTGAGCCACGCCGAGGGATCGTCGAGCAGCCCGATCTGGGTGCGGAGCCCGCTGTAGGCGAAGAAGAGCGGGAGCAGCACGATCGTGACGAAGTCCTCGATCTTCTCGACGAGGACGGTGTGCAGCCCGCGCTCACGGGGGAGGATGGCGCCGAGCAGGAACGCCCCGAACAGCGCGTGGATGCCGATCCACTCGGTCACCGCGGCGGAGGCGAGCAGCACGAGGAACACGAACGCGATCGTGTCGCTCGAGACGGCGTGGCCCACGCGCGGGCCGATGCGGGCGAGCATGGGCCGGACGACCTTCCACATCACGAGGACGTAGACGAGCGCGAGGGCCGTGGTGAGGAGCGCCGGCCCCACGCCCGAGGCGCCGGCCACGGCCACCACGAACGCCAGCAAGCACCACGCGGTCACGTCGTCGACGGCCGCGCTCGCGAGCGCCAACGCCCCCACCCGCGTACGGATCAGGCGCTTCTCCGCGAGGATGCGGGCCAGGACGGGAAACGCCGTCACGCTCATGGCGGCGCCGAGGAAAAGCCCGAACGCCACCTTCGACACGCCCTCGGGCGCGAGCGTGTCGTAGAGGGGGATGGAGGTGAGGAGGCCGAGCAGGAAGGGCACGATGATGCCCGCGTTGCTGATGGCGACCGAGGCGCGGCCCTGGCCACGCAGCAGACCGGGGTCGAACTCGAGGCCCACGAGGAACATGAAGAACACGAGCCCGAGCTGGGCAGTCGTCCCGAGCACGGACAGGCTCGCGGCGGGGAAAAGGGCGTCGAGCGCGCCCGGCGAGACGACGCCGAGCAGCGAGGGGCCGAGGAGGATGCCCGCGAGGATCTCGGCGATCACCGTGGGTTGTCCGAACCAACGCATCAGGCGGCCGAGGAGCCGCCCGGCGAGCAGGATGGCGCCGATCTGGGCGAGGAGCTGGATGACGTGCAGGGGGCACCCGTGTCGCGGGGCCCGTTAAGTAGATTGCTTAACAAGCGCCAGGGGCGCGCGCGTCAGGGCGCGTTCTCGCTGATCCAGACCTGCCCGCCGATGGAGTCCAGCCCGATCGCGGCGAGCCACGCGTCCGTCTCCGCCGTCGTGAGGGCGGCGTTGTACTGGATGACCACGTCGCCGGAGATGGACTCCAGGGCGTAGAGCGGCGAGAGATCCATGAGGGCGTCGTTGTCGCGGATCCAGAGGTCGCCGTAGATGCGGCGGGCCCCCGCGAGCGCGGTGAGGTCGACCAGGGCCGGGTTGTCCTGGAGCGCGATGCGCCGGAGGTCCGCGGGTGGGGCGAGGCCCGCCAGGGAGCGGAGGAGGGCGTTGTCGGTCACGACGATATCGGCGCGGTCGGAGAGGGTGACCGCCTCGGCGCCCGCGAGGTCGACGAGCAGGGGCATGTGGTAGACCCCGAGCTGGGCGCTCGTCAGCGGCGCGAGCCCCGAGAAGTCGACGAGGTGGCTCTCTCCGAGCTGGAGGCCGCCCACCGTCTGCAGGAGCGGCGCGCCCGCGAGGCTCGTGAGCCCGTTCTCCGAGAGGCCGAGCCCGTTCTCGACCGTCGTGAGGGAGTCCAGGCCGGAGAGGTCGTGGATGCCGGGATTTCCGTAGATGGAAAGGTCGCGCGCCCGCTCCAGCGCGCCCAGCCCCGACAGGTCGGTGAGGCCGGTGTTCTCCCAGATCGTGAGCCCGTCCGCCTCGCGCAGGGACCCGAACCCCGCGAGGCTCGTGAGCGACGCGTTCCGGGAGAGGCGGATCCACTCCCGGGCGACCTCGACCGACGCGAACGCCCCGAGGTCGACGAGCAGGGGATTGTCCTCGATGGCGAAGCTGGCGTTGAGCTCGGCCGGGGCCGTCAGGCCGTCCAGCGTCGTGAGCGAGGGGTTGGCCGTGATCCAGAAGCCTCCGGCCTCGGTGTCCAGCGACTCGAGGCCGGCGAGGGAGGCGAGCGCCTCGTTCCTGCTGATGAAGACGTTTCCAGAGACGCGCGCAAGCCCGTCGAGCCCGGCCAGATTGGTCAATCCGGGGTTGTCGCGGAGGGACACGCCGGCGCCTACGAACGCCAGCGCGTCCAGACCGCGCAGGCTCCCGAGGGCATCGTTGTCGCTCACGCTCAGGCTACCCCCGACGCATCGGAGGCAGTTGAGCGCGCGAAGGTGTTCCAGGCGCGTCTCGTGGATGACGAGGTCGCCTTCCACCGCGTCGTACAGCGCGCAGAACCCGATCGCATCGGCATCGCTGGCGAGGGTGAGGGTGCCGGGCATGGTGCGGGCCCCGGGGCAGGCCTCGGGCGGCTTGGCGCAGGTGACGAGGATCAGCAACATGAGGGGAGGATAGCCGCGTTCTCCGGGTGGAGCATGCCGCAGTGCAGGGACCGGACCCCAACCGGAAGCGCGGGTTACGCCGCCGCCCCGTCCTCCTCCCGTACCGCCCGCCCGACCAGCCGCTCGATCACCCGGTGCACCGCGTCGGGGTCGAAAAAGCTGATGTAGAGCGCCGCCATCGTCGCGGAGAAGGGCCCGACCGGCAGGGTGATGAAGAGGATGCCGTGGAACACGAGGCCCACGATCACGAGCGGGCCGCGCACGCGCGGGATCCAGAGGCCCACTCCAAGCGCGAGCTCGATCACGACGGTGCCGATCGCCAGGGCGCAGAAGATCGCGTCGAAGCCGGGCATCGTGATCGGGTCGGCCGTGCCGTACCGGTCGATGTAGAGGTGCTGGAGCCGCACGCCCGAGAGGAAGGGCCACGTGAGCTTGTCGAAGGTGGCGCCGAGGTAGACCACCGAGGTCTGCATGGCGAGGAGGCGCAGCCCCCACAGCGGGCCGCGCTCGGGCGGACACGGGGCGCCGCCGGACTCCGCGCGCCGGAGCGCCCGCCACCGATCGACCGAGAACGAGCGCTCGCACGGCGTGAACACGAGCAGCACGCTCATGCACACCAGGAGCCAGGTGTGGTGGTGGGTGTAGGCCTCGACCCGCTGGAACACGCCCTGGTAGAAGAACACGACGAGCATCGTGATCGCTGTCCACACGACGGCCACGCGGGTCCAGAGCCCGACGAGCAGGAGGCTGGTCGCGACGTAGAACGAGAGCGCGATCGCGAAGTCGACCGGCGCCTCGATGCGGAAGAGCAGGAAGTCCCGCGCCCAGCGGTCCCACAGGAGGAGCGCCAGGGCGATGCGGAGGAGCGCGGCGGGGCGGGTCGAGCCCTCGTCCCACACGAGCCAATCCACGAGGCGACGAACGAGCGGGGGGATCATCGGGCGGCTCCGCGGGGGGCGCTCTGCTTCGGGCGGGTGCACTCGTTCGCCGTGCCGTCGGTCAGCGTCTTCCAGCCGAACCGCGTCGAGCTCTGCAGCTCCATCCGCACGTCCGCATCGGGCCCCAGGAGCGGACAGAGCTTGCGCGCGATCTTGTGGGCGGCCTCTTCGTCCTTGATCCGGCGATCGGCCCGCGGAGGCAGGGGAGCGCCCCGGGCCGAGAGCGCGTACCGATCGAGCGGCTCGTACGCGCCGCCTTCACGCACCACGAAGAACCGGGCCTGGAGCACGCCGAGCCCCTGGCCGCTGAACATCTGCCAGCCACGCAGGGCCGGGCTGTGCACGCGGAGGACCTGCTCGCAGAGAGGGCCGCCCCAGATCATCGCGGCGCAAAGGGAGAAGAGGACGACGCGCACCGCGGCGCGCGGGCCAGGGGGACGGCCGGGGGGACGGCCGGGGGGAGGGGAGGGGGGCGTCACGCGGGCAGGCTATCTCCGGGAAAAGATCGACGAGAGGGATGAAGATCCCTTTCGCCCCGGCGGCGCTCCCGGTTCTCCTTCACTGTGCGCCGCGCCGATGCGCGCCGTCCTCACCCGTCACGGAGATCCTCATGCGCTCGATCCTCGCCCTCTCGCTCCTCTCCGCCTGTGGCACCTTCGGCGGCGGCAGCCCCTACCACGAGGACCTCCTCCCCCAGGAGGACCGGGTGCGCATCAACCTCCCGGTCGACAGCGCCTCCGCGAAGGACGCCGAGACCGGCGAGTGGGCCCGCTACTACGTGCTCACCCGCACGGTCACGGAGGACGTGAACGGGCTCATCACCTTCGTGCTCGGCACGGTCGGCTACATCACGACGCTCGAGCCGCAGTGGTCGGACACCGACAGCCGCCAGGCCGTGTGGGGCCCCTACAGCGACTCCGGGCTCGATCCGGTGGAGACCGGCCTGTGGGTGACCGAAGAGGACGACGGCTCCTACAGCTGGGCCATCTTCCAGCTCCCGAAGGGCGGCGACATGGAGACCGAGGCGATCGCCATCATCACCGGCGTCGTCGACGCGGGCTCGACGCGGGAGGACGCATCGGGCGTGTTCCAGGTCGACTTCACCACCGCGTCCGAGCTCGACCCCGGCGTGGCGCTCACCGGCCTCTTCTCCGTCGAGTACACGTACGACCCGGTGGGCGGCAACGCCGTCGCCGGCTTCGAGGACTACGGCTACGCGATCGGCGCGGAGCGGATCAACGCGCTCTACGCGTACTCCCAGGACGTCGAGGGCGCCGGCACGATGGACCTCGCGTGGCTCGACGACGTGAATGCAACCGGGGTGGACGAGATCCTCGCGATGCGCACCCGCTGGGAGAGCACGGGGGACGGCCGCTCGGACGCCATCGTGACCGGCGGCGACCTCGGCGCGGACGCGGTGTACGCGTCGGAGTGCTGGGCGGGCGACTTCGTGACCTCGTACTGGACCGACACCATTGGTTTGTACGAAACCGTGGGGGACGTGGGCGCGTGTGTTTATGCAGAGCCGGAGCTTCCCACCGAGGCGTCGTTCTCCATCGCCGAGTAGAGTACCGGCGGCCCCGCTCGCCCCAGGAGGGTTCCCCATGCGCCCGACCCCGCTGATCCTCGCCCTCCTCGCGGTCGGGTGCGACCCGGCCGAGCCCGAAGCCGACGCCGTGCCGCACGAGGATCCGGCGCCGTACATCTTCGACGAGGAGGCGCCGCCGGTGGCCGACCTGGCCGCGGCGGACCTCGAGCTCGCGATCGAGAGCGCCGTCGCGTTGTCGCTCACGCTGAACGCGGCGCCGATCTTCCCCGCCTACAACGCGGCGATGATCGGCGCGGAGGAGGCCTGTCCGGCGTATTACGACTACCAGGGCAGCCAGTACTGGTACGACACGTGCACCGCCAGCACGGGCGCCAGCTACAGCGGGTACAGCTTCTTCCAGACGTATGACAACTACGACGCCGGAGACGGCGCGGTCTACAACGGGCAGACCGTCTACGGCGTCGCCCAGATCGTGACCCCCGACGGCTACACTTACGAGGCCGGCGGGTCGGCGCAGAACCTCGTCGCCACCGGCGAGGGCTACACCTATTTCTCGTCGGTCATCGCGGGGAGCTTCGCGTGGGACGGCCCGGAGGCCGCCGGAACCTGGCTGGAAACGGGGGTTTCCCCCGACATCACCCTGCTCGGGTACGTGGTGCCCGAGTACGGGAACTACGTGATGCTCGACGGAGGCCTGTCCGGCCTCGGCGGCCTCCTGGACACCGTGGTCTTCGACGCGGTGGTGCTCTTCGACGCGGGGCTCGGCTCCAGCTGTCCCACCGAGCCCGGCGGCGTGGTGTCGGTGCGGGATGGCGTCGGCAACTGGTACGACGTGGTGTTCGACGGCCCGAGCGACTACGGCGAGGCCTCCGATGCCGACCTGTGCGACGGCTGCGGCTCCGCCTGGTTCCGCGGCGAGCCCCTCGGCGAGGTCTGCGCCGACTTCACCGGCCTGTTGGATTGGGAGGTGTCGCCGTGGTGATCGGGAGCGTGATCTGGTTGGCGGCGTGCGCAACTCCCGTTGCCGAGGCCCCCACCGTCGAAGAGCCCACGATGTCCGCCGTCGACGCGCTCGTGCGGACGAGCCTCGATCTCCGCGGCGTACGCCCCTCGCTCGACGAGATCGCGGCCGTCGAGGCGGACCCCACCTTGGGAGAGGGCGGCGCCCTCGCCGGGCTGGTCGACACGTTCCTGGAGGATCCCCGCTACGAGGGCCGCGTTCGCGACCTGTGGGCGGAGATCTACCTGACACGCGCCCCCTCCATCTACGTGAACGCTGCCACGTTCGGCCTGGGAGACGAGCCCGGCTTCGAGGTCTCCACCGGGGAGGAGGTGCTCGCGATCCTCGGGCATGTCGCCGCCGCCGACCTCCCGTGGACCGACATCGTCACCGCCGACTGGACCATGGCGGACGAGATCACGGCCTCCATCTGGCCCATCGACCGCCCGGTCGGCGAGGGATGGCAGGTTTCGCATTACACCGACGGCCGCCCCGCCGCGGGCGTGTTGGCGACCAACTCGCTCTGGTGGCGCTACGGCTCGACCGACAGCAACGCGAACCGCAAGCGTGCCAACACCGCCTCGCGGGTGCTGTTGTGCAACGACTACCTCGTGCGGCCGCTCGAGTTCGATCGCAACATCAACCTCCTCGACGAGGAGGCCGTGGCCGACGCGATCAACAACGATCCGTCGTGCACCAACTGTCACAACAGCCTCGACCCGCTCGCGAGCTACTTCTTCGGCTTCTGGTGGTACGACCCGAGCAACTCGCTCGAGATCGTGAAGTACTTTCCCGAGCGTGAGTCACGCTGGGCGCTCTACACCCAGAAGGCGCCCTCCTACTACGGAGAGCCCGGCTACAACCTGCACGATCTCGGCCAGCAGATCGCGGGGGACCATCGGTTTCCCACCTGTGCCGTCGAGCAGGCATGGGAGCTGCTCCTGCGCCGCGAGGTGTCCGCAGCCGACACGGGCGCGCTCGTGACCCATCGGGACGCGTTCATCAACGGTGGCCTCACGATGAAGGCGCTGATGCGCTCGATGGTGATGGATCCGCGCTATCGCGCCGGCGCCACGGACACGGAGGGCTTCGTCCCGCTGAAGATGATCACGCCGGATCTGCTCGCGACCTCCGTCGAGGGCCTCACCGGCTACACCTGGACGTACGGCGGCTACGATCTGCTCCGCACCGACAACGTGGGCTACCGCACGCTCGCGGGGGGCGCGGATGGCTACGCGGTGACCGCCACGTCGACCAGCCCCAACGCGACGCTCGTGGTGGTGCAGCAGCGCCTCGCCGAGGCCGCGGCCTGGTACGTCGTCGAGAACGAGCCCGCGCGCCTGTTCACGGTCGACTTCACCGAGACCCCCGAGACCGACCGCGCGGCCATGGTGACCCAGCTCCAGGGCCTCCACAAGGCGGTGTTCGGGCGCACGGTCGCGGCGGATGGGGGAGAGGTCGAAGCCGGCCTCGCGCTCTGGGCGGACCTGTACGCCGTCGAGCGGGACACCCGCGACGCCTGGGCGGGCGTGCTCTCGATCCTCCTCCGCGATCCCGACTTCCTCTACTATTGATGGGGGCCAAGATGCTTTCACGTCGCGCCCTCCTCCAATCGGGTGCCAGCGGATTCGCCGGGATGGGCCTCGGCGGCATGGGCCTCGCCACGCTCGGCCTCTCCCCGCGCGCGGCCCGCGCCGCCACCGCGTCGGACACCAAGTTCATCTTCGTGTTCGCGCCCGGCGGCTGGGACACCACGCGGGTGTTCGCCGACGAGTTCTCGAACAGCGCGGTGGACATGGAGGCCGCCGCGCAGCGGGGCACGGTCGGCAACATCGGCTTCGTCGACCATCCCGAGCGCCCGTCGGTGCGTACGTTCCTCGAGGCCTGGCACGCCCGCACCGTGGTGCTCAACGGGCTGATGGTGCGCTCCATCGCGCACGAGATCTGCACGATGATCGCGATGACGGGCACCACCTCGGGCCTCACTCCCGACTGGCCGGCCATCCTCGCGAACGCCGACGGCGGCCGGTACACCCTCCCGCACCTCGTCCTCGGCGGTCCCTCCTTCCCCGGGGATCTCGGCGTGGCGGTGTCGCGCACCGGCTCGAACGGCCAGCTCGAGGCGCTGCTCTCAGGCCGCTCCCGCGGGATGCAGGACATCGTGTCCGGCGGCCCCAACGCCCCCGCCGAGAGCCTCCTCGACCGCTACCTGAGCCGTCGCGCGGCGGCGCGCGCTTCCTCGGCGCGCTCGACCCTCGACAAGGCCCTGGCGGGCCAGTTCTCGGTGGCGGTCAACCACGCCAACGAGCTCAAGGACCTCCAATACATCATGGACTTCACGGGCGGCGCCGACGTGGCCGACCAGGTGCAGGTCGCGGTGGACGCGCTGTCCCTCGGGGTCAGCCGCTGTGTCACGCTCGCCTCGGCGGGCGCCGTGCTCGGTTGGGACACCCACGCCGACAACGACAACCAACAGTCCCCCCTCTGGGAGAACCTGTTCTCCGGCCTCGGCCAGCTCATGCAGGCGCTCGCCACCACCCCCGGCACCTCGGAGGCGACCCTCGCCGACGAAACCGTGCTGGTCGTGCTCTCCGAGATGGGGCGGACCCCCAAGCTCAACGCGTTCAACGGCAAGGACCACTGGCCGTACACCAGCGCGATGGTGGTCGGGCCGAACCTCGTCGGAAACCGCGTGATCGGTGGGTTCGACGCGAGCTTCTACGGAAAGAGCATCGACACCGTCACCGGCGACGTGTCCGACGGCGGGGAGATCCTCTCGGCCGAGTCGCTCGGCGCGACGCTGCTCGCGATGGCGGACGTGGATCCCCTCGACTACGTCGACGGGGTCGACCCGATCATGGGGATGCTCGCTTAAGGGCGGCGGCTGGAGTATGAACGGCCGCTCTCCCGAAGGGGTTTCCCATGTGGCTCGGCTTGTTGCTCGCGTGTACCGGTACGGACGACTCCGCCGAGACGGCGGTCGACCCGCTGTGCGTGGATGCTCCCATCGTCACATACGAGACGTTCGGCGCCGGCTTCGTGGAGGAGAACTGCCAGTCCTGCCACGCCAGTACATCGCTGGATCGGCAGGGTGCGCCCTCGTTCGTGGTGTTCGACACGGTCGATGACGTGTGGGCGCTGGACGAGCGCATCCTCCAGGTCGCGGTGCCGGACCCCCCGATGATGCCCCCCCAAGGCGGCACCACGGCGGACGACCGCGCGAAGCTCGAGATCTGGCTCACCTGTGCGGAGATGGGGACCTGATGGCGTCGATCGAAGAGTATTTCAAGGGCAAGTCGGTGCTCCTCACCGGCGGTTCGAGCGGCATCGGCTACGCGGCGGCCGAGCGCCTGCTCAAGGCCGGCGCCGAGGTGACCCTGGTGGCGCGGCGCGTGTCCGCCCTGGACGAGGCGAAGGCGAAGCTCGGCGGCTCGAGCCGCGTGCACACGCTGTCGCTCGACGTGTCGCGGGAGGACGACGTGATGGAGCGGGTCGCGGCCCACCTGTCCGCCCACCCGGCCGACGTGCTGATGAACAACGCCGGCGTCGTCATGCCCGGCCGCTTCCTCGAGCTGGAGTCCAAGCACTTCCGCGAGATGATGGACATCAACTACTTCGGCGCCGTGAACATGTGCCGGGCGGTCATCCCCCACCTCGTGGCGAAGGGCGGCGGCGCGGTGCTCAACGTCTCGTCGATGGCCGGGATCATCGGCATCTACGGCTACACGGCCTACGCGGCGAGCAAGTTCGCGCTGTACGGCTTCTCCGAGGCCCTGCGCGGCGAGATGGTCCCGCACAACGTCGCGGTGAGCGTGTGCCTCCCGCCCGACACGGACACCCCGCAGCTCGCCTTCGAGAACCAATACAAGCCGAAGGAGACCAAGGCCATCGCCGGCGCGGTCAAGACCATGTCGGCCGCCGCGGTAGCCGAGGAGATGCTCGCGGGCGTGGCCGGCGGCAGCTTCACCATCATCCCGGGGTTCGACGGGCGGATGACCGTGGCCGCACAGCGGTGGGTGCCGAGCGTGGTGCGGTGGTATTCGGACCGGGCGATGCGGAAGGCCTGAAGGAGAGGGGGAGTGGCTACCGTAGCCAGACCCCCTCCATCAGCGCCTCCCCGATGTACGTCGGATCGTCGTACAGCGTAGCGTCGTCGTCGACGAGCGTGGGGGCGACATCCACGCCGTCTACCTGGATTCCCAGCCGATAGGAGTGGCGCGTGCGGAGCACGCCTGCCTCCGTAACGACGACGTGCCAATCCCCGCTCACGTTGGCGAGAAAACTCGTGGCGGGGCAGGTGCTGGTGGTCTCCATCGAGCAGTCGAACCCCGCGGAGGCCTGGAGCCCCAGGCAGCCGTCAGGCCGCGCCACGTAGATCCGGGCGCCGGGAAAGTTGTCGTGCACCGCGTCCACCGCGATCGACACGCGGGCGCCCGCGGTCAGCGGGAGCACCCAGCGATCGGCGTTGGACTCGAACTCGCGTAGATCCTCCTCGATCGCCGCTCCGAGGATCCCGGCGCCGATGTTGGAGGTGCTCGCCTGGTCGCTGCACGCGGTCCACAGGAGCGGCGTGCGGGCCGGATTCCACTCCACGCCGGAGGGGGCCCAACGGAACCCGGTCTCCGAGATGGTGAGGCGTGGGCCGTTGGTGAGGAAGGCCTGGAACATGAGCCTCGTCACCCCATTGTCGACGTGCGATTTCACCGTGCCCTCTACGTCCATGCGCGTGTAGGCACGTGTGTAGGCGAGGTACCAGACCGCCTCGCGCTCGTACGTGTAGTCCATGATGTAGGTGTACGAGGCCGCATATCCGAGGAACGGATCGAGGTGCCCGGCGTCGGCGGCCATGGTGGCGAGGATGGGCGGCAGACAATCGCCCTCGCCAGCGGCGAACGCGGGTACGGACGCTACGTCGAACGCGAAGTCGCAGTCGCGGCAGAGGGTGTCGTCCCGCGTGCCGGTGATGGCCACGGTGACATCGCACCAGGGGTCACCCGACCGCTCGCCGAGGAAGCGGGAGGAGGCCGTGAAGCCGGTGTATCCCGGGTCCACGAAGGCCGGGGTGGTGTCGGCGGTGGTGTCGGCGTCGGTGTCGGCCTCGGGGTCGGTGTCGTCCTCATCGGCGCAGGACACGAGGAGAGCGAGGAACATGGCGGCTCGGGCTGGAGGGCGCATCGGGGCGATCGGGTCATACCCGGCGGACGCCCCGGGTGTCGATCCGGAAGCGGGTGCCTATGTCGGAGGGCCCTACCCTTCGAGGAGCGAGGATCCACCATGCCCGTCGAACCGAAGACCCAGGCCTTCCTCGACTCCCTCTGGGCGGCGTCCGGGCGGCCCATCTACACCTTGTCCCCCGACGCGGCGCGGCGGGTGCTCGCGCGGGCGCAGTCCGGTGGCGTGCCCAGGCTGCCCGCGGACATCGAAGACACCACGTTTCCCGTTGGGCCCACCGGCTCGGTGCGCGTTCGCATCGTCCGCCCGCGCGGGGCGCGCGCGCAGGGCGGGAGCCTGCCCGTGGTGCTCTACTTCCACGGTGGAGGCTGGATCCTGGGGGACAGGGACACCCATGACCGGCTCGTCCGGGAGATCGCGAACGGGGCCAGCGTGGCGGTCGTGTTCGTGGACTACGACCGCTCGCCGGAGGCCCGGTATCCGGATCCACTGGAGCAGGGCTACGCGGCCACGAAGTACGTCGCCGAGCACGCGGACTCCCTGCGCGTCGATGCGTCACGCCTCGCGGTGGCGGGGGACAGCGTGGGCGGCAACATGGCGACGGCCGTGGCCTGGCTCGCCAAGGAGCGGAAGGGCCCGCCGATCGCGTTCCAACTGTTGTTCTATCCGGTGACGGATGCCCATTTCGACACCCCCTCCTATCGCCAGTTCGCGGACGGCCACTGGTTGACACGCGCCGCGATGAAGTGGTTCTGGGACGCCTACTGTCCGGACCTGGCCCGACGGGAGGAGCCAAGCGCATCGCCGCTGCGTTGCCCGCTCGAAGCGCTGGAGGGGATGCCGCGCGCGTTGATCATCGTCGGGGAGAACGACCCGCTCCGCGACGAGGGCGAGGCCTACGCCGCCCGGCTGGCCGAGGCGGAGGTGGCGGTCACATCGGTGCGTTACAACGGCACGATCCACGACTTCGTCCTGCTCGACGCCCTCCGTGACACACCCGCCGCACGCGCCGCGATTTGGCAGGCAAACGCGGCGCTGCGGTCGGCCTTGTCTGTGCCACCCCGACAGGCCGTGCCCGAGGCTCTGCACGAGGTCGAGCCGGCTTAGATTCCACCGCGTCGCGTGCAGCCGCGGGAGCCGATAGTCCGCGCGGATGTTCCTCCTCCTGCTCCCGTTCGCCTGGGCCCTCGACATCCCCACGCCCACCGCCGAACAGCGCGTGTACAAGGTGCCGGCGCGGTGGACGATGCCGGTGCGCGCGGTCACGGAGGCGGCTGGGCGCACGGAGCGAAAGGTGTGGGTGGTCGCCTACGAGAAGGTGATCGACGGCGCGATCGCGCCCGGCCTCGCCTCGGAGACGGAGGACGCGATCGAGCAGGTGTGGGCCAACTGGGAGGCCGGCGCCGACGGCGTGTTCTCCCCGCAGCTCGATGCGCTCGTGCTGCTCGGGATGGACGACCGCGAGGTGCGCGTGCGCATGGGCTCGGAGTGGGACGCCCGCCTCGGGCTCCACAATGACCGCCTGCTGCCGCTCATCGACAACCACTTCCTGCCCCGGGCCGCGGCGAGCGACTACGACGGCGGCCTCGCCGCGCTGGTGACGGCGGTCGACCGCGCGGTGGGCGATGGACTGGCGGAGATCGCGGAGCGCGAAGCCGGGGCGAAGGCGGTGGCCGAGGCGGCGGAGCGGCGCGCCGAGGCGGTGGCGCGAGAGGCCGAAGCGGCGAGGGCCCGCGTGGAGCAGGATCGGGTCGCGGGCGAGCAGCGGGCAGCGCAGCTCCGCGCCGCGGCCCCGTGGGGCGGCGCCGGGCTCCTGGTGGTGGCGCTCGGGGCGGCGGCCGCGGTGCGCCGACGGCGGGCGGGCGCGGCGCGCGCCTCGTTTCGGGCCGGGGTCGCGGCGCGGCGGGAGCGGCTCGAGGCCGCGGACACCGCGTTCGCGTCGTTTCGGGTGGACACCGAGCTGCGCGACCGGATCGTGGAGCTGCGCCTGAAGGGCCCGGTGACGCTCGCGGCGTTCAAGGAGGTGTCCGCGCTCCTCGACCGCATCCAGGTGGGCCTCGCGGCGCTGCGCGACCGGCTCGACACCCTCGAGCGGGGCGTCGTGGAGGGCCCGCTCGCGGCGGCGCCGTGGGTGGCCGCGGAGGCCGAGCTCGACGCGCCCTTCGCGGTGGAGACCGGGACCATCCAGCACCGCCTGTTCGCGCGCCCGTCCGAGACGGTCGAGGTCGCGCCGCTCCCCTTCATGGACGCGCTCGAGGCCGACTACGCGGACGCGCGGGCCGGTTGGGAGCGGCTCCTGGACGCTGTGGACGCGTCGTTGCGCCGCGCCACGGATGACCTCACCGCGGAGCCGCTCGAGGCCCATCGCGCGGCGCTCGACGCCGCCGGGCTGCCCCGCGCCTGGGCCGATGCCCACCCCCTCGCGGCGGCCGCGGAGGGAGCCTGGGCCGAGCTGGAGGGCCTGCGCGCGGCCGATCCCGTGGCCTACCTCGACGCCCTCGACGCAGCGCTGGCGGGCGCGGCCCGCGCGGCGGCCGTCGTGACCACCGTGCTCACCGGCAAGGCCGAAGCCGCGACGGCCCGCGCGCGCGCGCTGGGGGTGCCCGACACCGCGGACACCGTGGTGGACCTCCCCGATCGGGATCCGGCGCTCGCGCGGACGCAGGCCGAGGCGCTACACGCGGCGCTCGACCAGCGGCTCCATTCGCGGGGCGGCGCGGAGGTCGAGGGAGCCACGCTCGACGCCGAGCTCGGATTCGACGAGGTGGTCGCCGCGTGGGACGAGCTCGCGACCCGCAAGTCGTCGCTCGCGCGCACGGTGGCGACCGTGGGGGGCGGGATGGCCGCCGCGGAGAAGCGCGTGGCGGAGCTCCACGCCCGGTTTGCCGCCACGCGGACCGCGACCCAGCGCCTCGCCGGGGAGCACGCCTCCCACACGATGGGCGGCGTGTGGCGCGAGATCGGGGAGACCGCCGCCGACCTCGCCCAGGCCGACGCCGCCCTGGCCTCCGCGCGTGACGCGCTCACGACGCGGCGCCACGTAGCCGCCGAGGAGGCGGTGACCCGCGCCGCCGTCGAGCACGGCGAGGCCCTCCAGAACCTCGAGCAGCTCGCCGCCTTCATGGCCCAGCTCGTGGCAGCCAAGGCCGACGTGCTGCGTCAGCTCACGACGCTGGACGCGGCGCGCGCGGGGTTTGCGGCCGAGCTCGGGGGCTACGGTGCCTTCGGGAATTTGCACCTGCTGGGCGCCGGTGACCAGCTCGTGGCGGCCCTTCTCGACGAGCCGACCGCCGGGGCCGTGGACTGGCCGGCGCGCCAGGATCGGCTGCGCGCCGTGCTCGGCGCCTGGTCGGACGCGGTTCGGAGCGCCGCAGTGGCCTGGCGCGCGGAGCAGGCGCACCTGCGTCGGATCCGCGAGGAAGAGGAGCGGCAACGCCGGCTCGCGCAGGAAGCCGAGCAGCGCCGGCAGCGGGCTGCCCGGGCGCAGGCGACGGCGGCGGCGTTCGGCGCCTATCGCACGTCGAGTTCCTCGTCCTCGCGTCCGAGTGCCCGGAGCGCGGGGTCGAGCTTCGGCGGCGGGCGGAGCGCCGGGTCGAGCTTTGGCGGCGGCGGAGGGCGGAGCGGGGGGTCGGGCTTCGGCGGCGGCGGCGGGCGGAGCGGGGGGAGGAAGTTTTGATTGGGGGTGGGGGCGGGCTTGCGGTATCGAACTCTGTCGCCCAGCCGACTACTGATGGCGAGAACGCGGCGCGCTAGGCCCGCCTTTGCGACCAGCGGACGCGCGACGCGGGTTGCGTTCGTGTCATGGTGGCCGTGGTGTTCCGTGCTACCTATTGAACTGTTGCTCATCTCCCTGCTGATCGGCTGTGTGGCCTCGTCCCCCGAGCCCGTGTTCCAGCGTGAGTGCGACGCCCGGTCCGAGCCCAACCGCGATCGTCCGTTCGGTCTCGCTGTGACGAGTGACCCACCGCACTCCCAGGTGGTGATTGGCCCCACCGAGATCCGATTCAACGGCCGTGCCGTGACGCCCGAGCCAATCGGCGTGGAGATGAGCCAGGAGGCCCGCTTTGCTCTTCGCGCCACCCTCGCGGAGAACCGCAGACGAGTCATCAGGATTTGCGAGCCTAGCCGTGGTCAAGAAGCGGCTCAGCCTCGCGATGGCCGCGCGGCTCCTGCCTGAGTACGAGCGCCGCGCCGGAGGGTTGGTCACACCGACTTCCTCGCGCTCCTGTTCGTCGAAAAGGTCGCCCACCGCACGCGTCGACAAGCTGGCCAAGTATGCCCAGTTCCAATACCTCAAGACCGTGTGTCGAGGCCTCCAAGACTTCGGCCTTCGGTCCTGTTTCCCCACCTTACCGCGACCGAAGTCGCCAAGACCTGAAGGTCCCCCCCGACTTCGGTCGTGTTTCCGCAGCTTTCCGCGACCGAGGTCCCCTCTGATGTCGAGGTCTCCCCGACTTCGGTCGTGTTTCCGCGCGTTTCCGCGACCGAAGTCCCCTCTGATGTCGAGGTCTCCCCGACTTCGGTCGTGTTTCCGCACGTTTCCGCGACTGGAAGCGGTGATGTCGAAAGGTCCGCCCGAGTTGAGTGGCGCGCTGCCGCGCCCGACGACCGAAGTCGTGGTGACGTGAAGGTTCCCCTCCGACTTCGGTCGTGATCGCGTGCTCGAGCGCGGCGAGCACATCAACCTCGGCGGCCGGTCGTGGCGAACCAAGCACATCGATCCGGAAACGCCGACCCTGGCGCTGATACGGCAAGCGTCCGGACTCCCGCCGTCTGACGCCACCGAGCCCGCCGGCCTACGAGGGTTGCCGAGCCGTGCGCAAGGCACCCGAGCGTCCCGCCGCACCCAAGTCACCCACCCGGTGACAGCCAAGCCACCAACCTCATCTTTTGTAAATTCACGGCCGTTCCCACCGACGCGTCGGCTCCGGCGGACCGGCAAGGCCACCGCGGCCCTCTCGGCGGCTATCCAGAGGGCGCGCCGCCTACCTCGCGCGGACAAAAGCGTCGCAGGAACGGTCCCTTCGAACGCCTGCCTACCTTGGCCGACCGCTACTTGGCAACCGAGTCAAGGCCCCGTCTTTCCACGCGCGGCGGAGGAACGGCGCCGAGTGCCGAGCATCGAGGGCGGGCAACGAGCCCAAGATCCAGGAATCAAGTGCAACATCTTGCGTGATCACGGCGCCGAAGGGTAGGAGGCGGGCCATGCATGACCATCCCGTTCCGGACGAAGCCGCCGAAGAGCCCCTCGAAAAGCCGTGGCTCCTGCGGGCCATCGAGCTCGTTCTCGCGGATCCCGGCGAGCTGCGGGCGCAGGCGCTCGCGACGCGCAAGCGCTTTGCCGCGGAATACCGAAGGGACGAGAGCGACACGTTGGTACGTGAGAAAGCGGCCCAGCACGTCGTTGCCACGCGCTCGAATCACGCCGCGTTCGTCGGCGCGGCCACGGGGTTGACCGGCGTGATCCCCGGATTGGGAACAGTGCTCGCCACGGTCGGCGGGGCATCGGCCGACGCCGCCCTCACAATGAAGTACCAGATCGAGATGGTCATGGAGATCGCGACCATCTACGACCACGACGTCCGCATCGACGAGGAGAAGATGATCTGCATGTTCGTCGCCGGGCTCGGCGCTACGAACCAATTCGTGAAGGAAGCGGGGAAGCAGCTCTCGTCAAAAGCGTTCGTCACGATGGTACAGCAGACGTTGAGAGGCGCTCTGCTCCAAGCGGTCAAGGTGCTCTTCCGTCAGCTCGGGATCACCTTCAGCCGGAAGGCTCTCGAAAAGGCGATTCCGTTCGGGATCGGCGTAGTCATCGGCGGTGTGGCCAACAAGGCGCTCACCTCCTATGTCGGCGGTCGGGCAATCGATACGTACAAGGTCCTGTGACGGTGGGGGGCTCTCCCCGCCACATCGGATTGCGCGCACGGACGGTCGGATCGACTCACGGCCGAAGGTGCCACGCGTTCGTTGGCCGACCATCCGGGAGCTGACCGTGGGGTGCCCCGCGCGAGGAGCGCGCAGGGCGGCCGCGGAAGCGGCCGGTCCGCCTGCCCTCCGTCCGCGGAGGGCAGGCGACCGAGGCGGAACGCCGAGCCCGGAGCGGTCCGGCCCCGAGCGCAGCGAGGGGACGCGCCCCATCCGAGTGTCGCGCATCGGAGAGCGCGCCGCTATGATTCGGGCATGTGGCTCTTGTTCTTCCTCGCCTGCACCGGTGCCCCGCTGAAGGAGGACTCCGCCGCTCCCGACGGGTGCTTCTCCGAGCCCGCGACCGTCGAGGTCGGCGGCGGGTCCCTGGCGTTCGAGCCCGTGGCGGACGGCGCGGAGATGACGATGGTGCACGGGCCGCAGGGGGGCTGGCACGTGCTCGCCAGCGCGCGCTTCTCGGACGTGAACCCCATCGTGGCGATCCACTACACGGTCGCGGTCACGTCGGGGGCCGGCGCCGGGCAGATCGTGGTGGACAACGAGTACCGGGTGCTGATCGTGGAGGATGTGGAGTGCGGCGGGTACTACCCCGGGATGTACGGCTACCTCGACGTGAGCGCGCTCGCGGACGGTGAGCTCGACACGCCCCCGGAGCTCCTGGCCGGGCAGGACCTCCTGCTCCGGATGGACGTCACCGACCTCGACGGGCGCGTCGCGAGCGACACGCTGACCGGCAGGGCCGCGCTCGATCCGGTCGACGCGGACTGATCAGGGTCCGTCCTGGGCCTCGAACCGCACGGGGAGATCGAGCTCCTTCGGCGGGGTCGTTCCCTCCGCGACCTCCAACCGGAGCTTCTTCGCGCCGGCGACGGCCGCCTCCGCGAGGGCATCCACGCATCGCGTCGCGCGGGCCTTGGCCACGGTGCCGTCCGGAGCCAGCTCGATCCGCACGAGGCACGTGCCGGCGCTGATCCCCGCGGCGACGGCGGCCTTCGGCAGCTTGGGGCGCGCGGGCTTGCCCTTCCACAGCGGGGCGGGGGCGCCCGCCGCTACCGGGAGCAGCCCCAGCGGGCGGAGGAGGTACACGACGCGGTCGGGCGTGCTGACCGCCTTGGGCTCGGCGTCCTCGAACCCGAGCACGGTGAAGAGCACGGTCACGTCCTCCGCGTGGGGCGCCGCGGAGGGCTGCCAGCGCCACGCCTTGCCCAGCTCGCGCGCGGTGTCGACGAGCCCGGTCGGGCAGCCCTTGGCCACGGCCACGGACCCGACGACGCCGAGCCCGTCGACCTGGAGGGTGAGCGTGCACGGCCAGGTGCCGGACTCCGGGAGCAGGTCGAGGTCGGGGATCGTCGGCACCGGCGCGTCGAGCGTGGCGGTGAACATCATCCCGGCGAGGGCGTGGGCGGCGAGGAGCAGCAACATACGCCGCGCTGTATCCGGATCAGGAGGCCCCGGGCGACGCGAGCCGTTTCGGGGCCTTCCGCCGCCACGCCTCGGTCAGGAGCGCCTCTACGTCCTCGGAGCGGGCTGCGGCGAGGTCGATCCGGACGCCGCAGAGCTTCGCGCCCCAATGGAGCTCGTGCAGGGCCTCGGGGTGGGAGGCGACCACGGCGGGGATCCTGTCGAGGTCCAGGAACACGTGCAGGAACCGGTGATCGGGCGGCAGCGTGGCGAAGATCTTGCCCTGGACGCGAAAGGAGCGGGCCTCGAAGTGGGGCTCCTCCGTGGCTTGCGGCAGCGAGAGAGCGAAGGCCCAGGCGTCGCCCACGTTCATCGTGCGATCTCGTAGAGCCGCACGTCGGTCCACGTGAGCGTGTCCATCGCGAGGGACTCGCCGTCGGCGTCCTCGAGGCTGACGCCCTCGAACGTGACGGTGGCGAGGGCATCGTCGCTCGCGGCTTCTCGCGTGGTGCTCACCGTGATCGTGCCGGCGGTCGGCGTGTACGTCTGGACGATCGAGGCCTCCCCCTCGGCCCCGCACCAACCCGCATCGAGGTTGCACCCCACCTCCACGCTCATCCGCACGGTGTCGTCGGGAAGCGTGTAGGTGGCTGCGCCGCTGCCCTCGGTCAGCGCGTCCGCAAAGGCGGGCACGTCGAGCAGGAGCCGCAGCGAGTCGCCCACGGCCGTGATGCGGTACTGGCAGCCCATCGGCTCGAGCGTGCTCGCGAAGCCCGAGCCCAGCGTGCCCTCGTACGGGCCGCCGCACTCCACGTCGGCGTCGTCGTCGACGGAGCTGACGCTTACGGTGCCGTTCAGGAATCGGCCGCATCCGAGGAGGAGCAACGGGAGGAGGAGGCGCATCCTCGGGCTCTATCATCGGCGATCGAGCTGTAAGCCCTCGGCGTGGCCGCGCGATGTACGGGCGCAACGGAGCCGATATGTCCCGCCTCGACCAGCTCGCAATCCAAAGCCCCTGCTCCGCGAGCTGGGCGAAGATGGACGGCACCGACACGCGGCGCTTCTGTGTCAGCTGCGAGAAGGCGGTCCACAACCTCTCGGCGATGGCGCCGTGCGAGGCGGAGGCCCTCCTGGCGAGCCCGGGGCCGGCGCCGTGCGTGCGCTTCTTGCGCCGCGGCGATGGGTCGATCGTGTTCAACCTCGCCCGCGCCGCCGCCCTCGCCGCGACCAGCGCCCTGGTGGCCTGCGGCGCGCCCCACCATGTCGAGCTGATGGGGGACGTTGCGTACGTGCCGCCCGTGGAGCCCGTGGTGGTGAGTCCCGTGGAGTCGGTCATTCCGGAGGCCACCGAGGCGCCGCCGGCGCCGGAGATCCCGGTGGAGGTTCTCGAGGACGCCGATGTCTACCCGGTCATGGGGAAGATGGCGCGGTAGGGGCGGGGGGCGGGCCGGCGAAGGCGACCGAGACGCCGAAGTGGTCGGTCAGCCATTTTTCTGGCACCGGTACGTCCGGCCAGCGGACGGCGGGCGCCGCGCGCCACTTCGAGTCGCGCCGGGCGCAGATGTGGTCGATGGCTGCGCAGGGTGCGGAGTCACGACGGATCGGATCGCCGGCTCCCGCGGTGAGGGCTTCGAGGCCCGCGTCGTCAAGGGCCTTTTCGAGCGCGACGCGGTTCGCGCGCGAGCCGTAGTAGCGGGGGCTCACGAGAGCCTGGTTGAGGTCGCCGAGGACGAAGAATTCGTCGTCCGGGTAGGCCAGGCGAATTCGTTTCCAGTCGCTTGCCTGCACGGCGAGCGCCGCGCCGAACGCGGCTCCCCCCGCGCTCGGGTGCTCTCGCCAGGGGCTCCCAATCCAGGGGAGGACCGTGCCGTACACGATGAACGGAGCGCCGGATGTGGGGAGGATGCGCGCGGCCGCCGCGCGATCGGGATCCGAGGTCTCGAGGGGTTGGAGTGGGTACTGGGACCAGATCGTCACCCACCGATGCTCGGGGCGGTGGAGGCCGTCCCGTCCCGCGGTTGAGGAGTGGGACCAGGGATGACCGGGCATGAAGCTGTCGTGCGTCTCGGTGAGGACCCACACGTCGGCCTGTTCGCGATCGGTGTGGGCGCGCATCTCCCGGCGACGCTTCTCCACCACGGGCAACGCGAGATTCCAGGTGGCCAACTTCATCCGTGGTTTTAGGACGTTGGAGCCGCGGTGTCCAGCGAGCCCTGCCTCCGGGGCGTTGCGGGGGCGGAGCCCCCGCCCCACGAACCAACCCCCAAAACGCCGCGAGGCCCACCCCCCGAAGGAGATGAGCCTCGCGATGCCGTCCGGGGACGGGAGCTACTTCTCCAGCTCGTCGCAGCTGTCGACGAGCAGGACCACCCGGTCGGGGCCCGCCTCGGCGAAGCCCGCACCGACTTGGAAGCGGAGCACGCCCGACGCGTTCCGCACCTTCACGACGCCGGGCGAGAGCACGGTGAGGAAGGGGATGTGCCGGGGCAGCACGCCGAACTCGCCGAGCTCGCCCGGCGCCTGCACGTCGATCGCGGTGCCCTTCCAGGCCACCTTGCGCGGCGTGACGATCTCGACGTGAAGCTCGGTAGGGCTGGGGGAGGCCATGGGCTAGCCCTCCGCCAGCTTGCGGGCCTTGGCGATGGCCATGTCGATGTTGCCGACCAGGTAGAACGCCTGCTCCGGCAAGCTGTCGTGCTTGCCGTCGAGGATCTCCTTGAAGCCGCGCACGGTCTCGTCCTTCGTGACGTACTGGCCCTCGGCGCCCGTGAACTGCTGGGCGACGAAGAACGGCTGCGACAGGAAGCGCTGGATCTTGCGGGCGCGCTCGACGGTGAGCTTGTCCTCGGCGGAGAGCTCGTCCATCCCGAGGATCGCGATGATGTCCTGCAGCTCCTTGTAGCGCTGCAGCATCTTCTGGACGTTGCGGGCCACGGCGTAGTGCTCGTCGCCCACGATCTTGGGCTCGAGGATGCGGCTGGTGGAGTCGAGGGGATCCACCGCGGGGTAGATGCCGATCTCCGTGAGCTTGCGGGAGAGCACGGTCGTCGCGTCCAAGTGGGCGAACGCGGTGGCGGGCGCGGGATCGGTCAAGTCGTCGGCGGGCACGTAGATGGCCTGCACCGAGGTGATCGAACCCTTGTTGGTCGTCGTGATGCGCTCTTGCAAGCCGCCCATCTCCGTGCCGAGGGTCGGCTGGTAGCCTACCGCGGAGGGGATGCGGCCGAGGAGCGCGGACACTTCCGAACCCGCCTGGGTGAAGCGGAAGATGTTGTCGATGAAGAGGAGCACGTCCTGCCCTTCTTCGTCGCGGAAGTACTCGGCGCAGGTGAGCGCGGAGAGCGCGACGCGGGCGCGGGCGCCCGGGGGCTCGTTCATCTGGCCGAAGATCAGCGCGGTCTTGGAGAGCACGGTGGCGCCGTCCGCGAGGAGGGAGTCCTCCATCTCGTGCCACAGATCGTTGCCTTCGCGGGTGCGCTCGCCCACGCCGGCGAACACCGAGCAACCGCCGTGCTTGCGCGCGACGTTGTTGATGAGCTCCTGGATGAGCACGGTCTTGCCGACGCCGGCGCCGCCGAACAGGCCGATCTTGCCGCCGCGGGAGTAGGGGGCGAGGAGATCGATGACCTTGATGCCGGTCTCGAACATCTCGACCTGGGTCGACTGCTGCGTGAACGTCGGCGGGGAGCGGTGGATCGCCCAGTGGCGGGTCGCGGGGACGGGGCCGCGCTCGTCGACCGGCTTGCCGATGACGTTGAGGATGCGGCCGAGCACCTCGGGGCCGACCGGCATCATGATGGGGCCGCCCGAGTCCTTGACCTTGAAGCCGCGGCCGACGCCGTCGGTCACGTCCATCGCGATGCAACGGACGGTGTTCTCACCGAGGTGCTGCGCGACCTCGACCACGAGGTTGCCCTCCTCGGGCCCGATGAACGGGTTCGAGATCGACAGCGCGGTGTAGATCGCGGGGAGCTTGCCCGGCGCGAACTCGACGTCGACGACGGGTCCCATGACCTGCTTGACAGTCCCGATGTTGGCGGCGCCAATGGGCGTGAGGGTGGCGGCTTCCATGGATGCGGCTCCGAGGAGAGGGGGGTCAGGGATCCGAGAGGTCAGAGCGCTTCGGCGCCCGAGACGATCTCGATGAGTTCTTTGGTGATCGCGGCCTGGCGGCCACGGTTGTATTCGAGGGTCAAGGCGGAGATGAGGTCGGACGCGTTGCGCGTCGCGTTGTCCATCGCCGTCATTCGCGCCGCCTGCTCGCCCGCCTCGGTCTCGAGGAAGGCCTGGAGCAGGAGCGTGCGCAGGTACATCGGCAGGAGCGCCCCGAGCAGGGACTCTCCGCTGGGCTCGTACAGGTAGTCGGCGCTGGCTCCGTCCGCCGATGCGGCCTCACCCGCCGCGACGACGGTCTCGATGGAGAGCGGCAACACGCGGTTGAACGTCGGCACCTGGGCGATCACGGACTTGAACTGGTTGAACGCGATCCACGCCTCGTCGAAGCCGCCGGCCTCGAATTCGGTCGTGAGCTCGCCGGCCAGGACCGCCGCTTCGTCCGCGAACTGGGCGCGGATCAGATCGGTGCGCGCGATCGAATTCGCGAAGCCGCGGCTCTTGAAGTAGTCCTTCGACTTGCGGCCGTACATCCGCAACGCCACGTCGTGATGCGCCACCCGCTGCTTCTTGATGAAGTCCTCGGTGCGACGGTTGAGCGTGCCGTTGAAGCCGCCACACAGGCCGCGGTCGGACGTGACCACGATCACGAGCACCTTCTTCACCACGTCTCGCGACGTGAGGAGGGGATGCTCGATGTCTCCCGCGCCCGCCGCCACGCGGCGGAGGGTCAGCGTGAGGGTCTGCTGGTAGGGACGCGCGGACGTGGCGGACTCGGTCGCCCGGCGCAGCTTCGCCGCCGACACCATCTTCATGGCGTTGGTGATCTGCCGCGTGTTCTTGACCGACGCGATGCGGGTGCGGATGTCGCGGAGGGTGGCCATCTCAGTCTCCTACCTGGCTTGGACCTGAACTCGGACCTACTTCCAGGTCGACCGGAAGGACTTGACCGTCGCGAGCGAGCGCTCCTTCAGATCGTTGCCCTTGAAGCTCAGCTTCTGCGCGAGCTCCTGCGCGACCGGATGCGACTCGAGGTGGGTCGCGAGGTCGGACAGGAAGCGGCGCACGTCGGACACCTCGACATCGTCGAGCGCGCCTTCGTTGCCCGCCAGGATCTGGATGATCTGGATGTGCATCGCGACGGGCGAGTACTGGTCCTGCTTGAGGAGCTCGACCAGGCGGGTGCCGCGGGCGAGCTGCTTGCGGGTGGTCTCGTCGAGGTCCGAGGCGAAGGCCGAGAAGGCCTGGAGCTCGCGGTACTGGGCGAGGGTCAGCTTGAGCTGGCCCGCGACCGCCTTCATGGCCGCGACCTGCGCCGAGCCGCCGACGCGCGACACCGAGAGGCCTACGTTCACCGCGGGGCGGACGCCCGAGAAGAACAGGCTGGTCTCGAGGAAGATCTGACCGTCGGTGATCGAGATCACGTTGGTCGGGATGTAGGCGGCTACGTCACCGGCCTGCGTCTCGATGATGGGGAGCGCGGTGAGCGAGCCCGCGCCTGCGTCATCCGACATCTTGGCGGAGCGCTCGAGGAGGCGCGAGTGCAGGTAGAACACGTCGCCGGGGTAGGCCTCGCGGCCCGGGGGGCGGCGAAGGAGCAGCGAGAGCTGGCGGTAGGCGGCGGCCTGCTTGGACAGATCGTCGTAGACGATCAGGCAGTGCATGCCGTTGTCGCGGTAGTACTCGCCGAGGGTCGCGCCGGTGTAGGGCGCGAGGAACTGGAGCGGCGCCGGGGCGGAGGCGGGGGCGCTGATGACGGTGGTGTACTCCATCGCGCCGTGCTGCTTCAGCTTCTCGACGACCTGGGCCACGGTCGACTGCTTCTGGCCGATCGCGACGTAGATGCAGTGCATCTTGCGCTTGGGATCGTTCAGGAACTGGCGCTGGTTGATGATCGCGTCGATCGCGACCGCGGTCTTGCCGGTCTGGCGGTCGCCGATGATGAGCTCGCGCTGGCCGCGGCCGACGGGGATCATGCCGTCGATGGCCTTGATGCCGGTCTCGACGGGCTCGTGCACCGACTTGCGCTTGACGATGCCGGGCGCCTTGATCTCGACGGGCTTGATGAAGTCCTGCGGGATCGGCGGGCCGCCGTCGATGGGGTTCCCGAGGGCGTCGAGGACGCGGCCGAGCGTCGCGGGGCCGACGGCCACGGACACGATCTGGCCGGTGCGGCTGACGCTGTCGCCTTCCTTGACGGAGCGGTCATCGCCGAGGAGGGCGACACCGACGTTGTCCTCTTCGAGGTTGAGGACCATGCCCTTCAGCCCGCCCGGGAACTCGAGGAGCTCGCCCGCGAGGGCGTTCTCGAGGCCGTAGACGCGGGCGATGCCGTCGCCCACGGAGAGGACGGTGCCGGTCTCGCTGATGGCGACCCGGGCGTCGTAATTCTTGATCTGCTGCTTGAGGATCTGGCTGATCTCTTCGGCGCGGATGTCCATGGGGTTCCTCTCTGGCGGGGCCGAGGCCCGGCGTGGGGGTGCGGGGGAGGCCCCCGCTTAGGCCTGGGAAGGGTTGACGAGGGTGAGCTGGAGGCGTTCGAGGCGGGTCCGCAGCGAGGCGTCGTAGACGCGGCCGCCGACCTGGGCCACCAGGCCGCCGAGCAGGGAAGGATCGACGCGGGACTCGAGCACCACCTTCTTGCCGGTGGTCTGCGTCAGCGCGCGGCCCACGGCCTCCCGCATCACCGGCGTGAGCTCGGCGGCGGTGGTCACCGTGGCGCGGACGCGGCCGGCCTCGGCGTCGGAGAGGGCCCGGTACTCACGAACGATGTTCGAGAGGGCGGCGAAGCGGTCCTTGTCGAGCAGGAGCCGCAGGAAGTTGATCGTGATCGGATGGAGCGCGAGGCCGGGGGTGAACCGGTCGAGCACGGCGCGCCGCTCCGCGTGCGTGAACACGGGGTTCGACATCACGTTCCGGAGCTCGGGGGTGCCCTCGATCAGGCGGCCGAAGCGCTGCAGATCGTCCCCGAAGCGGTCGACCTGGTTCTCTTCGCGGCCGATCTCGAGCATCGACTTTGCGTAGCGACGTGCGAGGGATCCCTCAACCATTGGGCGTCTCCTTCTCGACCGCCGCGAGGAACTCGCGGGCGAGCCGATCCTGGTCGTCGGGGGTCACGGAGCGCTTCAGCGTTTCCCGGGCGAGCGCGACGGCGAGGCGGGCGGCCTCTCCGCGGAGCTCGTTGCGGGCCCGCGTGGACTCCTCGCGGATGGTCCGCTCGGCCGTTTCCTGGATGCGCGCGGCGTCGGCCTGGGCGCGCTCTTCGATCTTCCGGGCTTCACGGTCGGCTTCGAGCGCGGCTTCGGCCTTCATCTCCTCGACGCGACGGTCGAGCGAGAGGAGGCGAGCCTCGATGTCGGCGTTGGTGGCCGCGGCGGCGGCCTTGAGGCGCGCCGAGTCCTCGAGCTGCTTGCTCACGGCGAGGGCGCGGTTCTTCAGGGCGTCCTGGACGGGGCCGCGGGCGAGCCACACGAGGAGGGCGCCGAAGAGCAGGACGTTCACGGCCTGGAGCGTGATCATGTCCCACGGGATGCCGTGGGATCCGTGCTCCGCGGCGGCGGCGCCGTGGCCGCCCTCGGCGCCTTCAGGGGCGGGCGCGGCCCAGGCCGCGGCTTGCAAGAGGAACAGCAGCATCACGCCTCCAGTTGCGGGAGCGGGCGGCCGAGCACCTGCGTGGCGACCTCCCGGGAGAGGGCGCGCGACGTGGCATCGAGCTCGGTGCGCGCGCTGTCGGCTTCGGCGCGGATGACCGCGATGGCCTGGCCGATGCGGGTCTCGGCGGCGGCGCGGGCCTCGGCGACCACGCCTGCGTGCTTGGCCTGGGCGGCCGCGCGACGGAGGGCGCGGAACTCCGCCACCTCCCGCCGTGCCTGCGCCAGCGCGGCTTCCCACTCGGCGAGCCGAGCGGTGGCCTTGGCCTGGAGAGCCTCGGCTTCCTTGCGGGCGCCCACGGTCGCTTCGGCGCGAGCGTCCAGGTAGGCGAGCATGGGCTTGTACAGAATGAAGTGGAGCCCAGCCACGAGGACCAGGAAGGGCACCATCAACGTGCCGACCAGCACCAGATCCGGGATGATGTTCATCGCCTCGACCCTAAAGGGGCGCCGGACTATCGCAGCGTACGCGTTTGAGCAAGGGCGAGCCGCGGTCGCCACGCGACGCCGCCGACCGAACGGACCCGAGAGCCCGCGCTTCCTCGGTTGGCGCCTCGGGAAAGCGCGGATCGGCGATCCCGATGCGGTTCCGCGCACGCGGACGCGTTGTTCGACGGACTCCCCCCGGCGCGATCGTGCCCCGCCCATTGCGCCGCCGGCGAACGCGACGACATTGGAGCGGGTGAGATGGAAACACGACGTTGGACGAAGCTCTCGGACGTGCTGTACGAGGTCGTGGGGCCCGGGGCACGCGTCCCCGCGCGCGTGGTGGCCGACGAGGTCCTGCTCGAACAGATCCGCACAGACCGCGGCGTCGAGCAGCTCTTGAACGTCGCGACGCTACCAGGGGTGGTGCGGTACGTCGTCGGCATGCCGGACATGCACGAGGGCCATGGCTTCCCGGTCGGCGGGGTGGCCGCGACGCGCGCCTCGGACGGAGTCATCTCGCCCGGCGGCATCGGCTTCGACATCAACTGCGGCGTGAGGCTCCTCTCCACCGAGCTGTACGCGGCCGAAGAGCAGGAGCGCATCGCGCCGTTCGTACACGAGCTCTCCCGCAGCGTCCCCACCGGCTACGGCCGCGGTGGCCGGGTGGTGCTCACCGACGAGGAGATGGACGCCGTCCTCGCCCACGGCGTGCCCTGGGTGATCCGGACCCTCGGGGCAGGCGAGCCCGAGGACGTCGGCTTCATCGAGGCGGGCGGCGCGCTGCCGGGCGCGGATCCGAGCCGCGTCTCGGCGCGCGCGAAGGAGCGCGGGCGCGACCAGCTCGGCACGCTCGGCGGCGGCAACCACTTCCTCGAAGTGCAGCGGGTCGAGACGGTCTACGACGAGGCCGTGGCGACCCGCTTCGGGCTCTACCAGGGCCAGCTCACCGTGCTCCTCCACACCGGCTCGCGCGGGCTCGGCCACCAGGTCTGCTCCGACCATGTCGCGTGCATGGACGCCGCGCTGCCGCGCTTCGGGATTTCGCTCCCCGATCGGCAGCTCGCCTGCGCGCCCATCGGCTCCCCCGAGGGCGCCGACTACCTGGCCGCGATGGCGTGCGCCGCAAACTTCGCCTGGGCAAACCGGCAGATGCTCACGCAGCGCGTGCGCGAGGTGGCGCTCCGTACCCTGGGCCCCGGCGCGAACGTGCGCGTCGTGTACGACGTTGCGCACAACATCGCGAAGCTCGAGGAGTACCCCGAAGGGCCGCTGTGGGTGCATCGCAAGGGAGCGACGCGTGCGTTCGGTCCGAGGAGCGCGGAGCTGCCCGAGGCCTACCGTGGGGTCGGGCAGCCGGTGTTCATCCCCGGGAGCATGGGGACGGCGAGCTACGTGCTCGTCGGGACCGACGAGGCCGGGGAGGTCTCCTTCGCGAGCTGCTGCCACGGCGCCGGCCGGGCGATGAGCCGGGGGGCCGCGCGCCGAAAGGTGCCCGGCGCCGTCGTCCGCGCCGAGCTGGAGGCCCTCGGCATCGTGGTGAGCTGCCCCTCGAACGCCGAGCTCGCGGAGGAGGCGCCGCTCGCCTACAAGGACGTGGAGCGCGTCGTCGACGTCGTGTGTCGCGCGGGAATCTCCCGGCGCGTCGCCAAGCTCGTGCCGCTGGGTGTCCTGAAGGGGTGAGCGCGCGGCGCCCCGACCGCTCAGGCGCCGGTCGGCGCCGGCGTGAGGATGGCGCGGAGGGCCTCCTGCTCGATCGGGGTGAGATCGAAGCGGAGCCCCGCCTCTTCGAGCAGCTCGGGGAGCCGCTCCTCCGGGTGCTCCTTCCGCTGCGCCGCGATCCACCGCACCGCGTTGCGCACCGCCTCGCCTTCGGGTTGTAGACCTCGTGACATCCGACCTCCACGCTTCCGGAATGTGCACACCCGGCGGCACCGTGCCTGTGTGTGCGGCTTGCCGAGAGCCGCCCCGTTCGAGGTAGAACTTCGTGGTAGAAGGGCGCCCGAGGTTTCCATGCGCCTGCTTCGAACGTTCCTCCCGCTCGCCGCCGCCGCCCTCCTCCTGGTCACGCTCCCCGAAGCGGAGGCCGAGGCGGTCGCCACCTTGAAGATCGCGACGGTCGCCCCCGAGGGCACGCCGTGGGCGGACGGGCTCAACCAGCTCAAGGCCCAGGTGGAGAAGGACTCTGGCGGGCGCGTCGCGGTCCGCACGTTCCTGGGCGGGGTCCTCGGGGACGAGAACGAGACGGTCCAGTCGGTCCAACGCGGGCAATACCAGGGCGTCGGCGCGTCGACCGGGGCGCTGGCGTCGATCGTGCCCGAGCTCTCCGTGCTCGAGCTGCCGTACCTCTTCCGGAGCGCGGAAGAAGCCGACTACGTGCTCGACAAGGTCATCCTCACGGCGGTCGAGAAGGCCTTCAAGGACCACGGCCTCATCCTCGCGTTCTGGAGCGAGAACGGGTACCGCACCTTCGGCAGCAACTGGGGCCCGGTCAAGTCCCCGGCGGACCTGAAGGGCCGCAAGATGCGCTCGCAGGAGAGCGAGGTGCACCTCCAGATGTACCGCTCCTTCGGCGCCTCGCCGGTGCCGATCCCGGTCACGGAGGTGCTCACCTCCATGCAGACCGGCGTGATCGACGGCTGGGACAACACCCCGCTCTTCGCCTTCGCGGCGCAGTGGACCAGCGCGACGAAGTTCGTCTCGTTGACCAACCACATCTACCAGCCCGCCGCCATCGCCTACAACAAGGCGTGGTTCGAGTCGCAGCCGGCCGATCTGCAGGCGATCCTGCTCAAGGCGCGCACGGGGCTCGCTCCCCAGATGCGCAAGGAGATCCGGGCGCTCAACCCGATCCTCATCCAGAACCTCTCCGAGATGAAGGTGACGGTCTACAAGCCCACCGCCACCGAGCTCGCCGCCTTCGAAGCGCCCGCCAAGGTGGCCCGTGACACCTACATGGCGAAGGCGACCGCCGGCGAGAAGGCGCTCCTCGCGCAGATCGTGAAGGGGATCGACGCGTACCGGGCAGGCGCGCGGTGATTGCCGCGCTCGAGCGGGTGGACGCTGCGATCGTCCGCGCCGAACAGTTCCTGGTCGCGACGTTGCTCTCGGTGATGGGCCTCGTCGTGTTCCTCGACGTCGTGCACCGCGTGAGCACCCGAGAGGGCAGCCCGCTGGGCAACCCGCTCGTCATCGCGGTCGGCGGGGGCCTCGTCGCGGCGGCCGCGTTCCACACCCGGGGCGCCGCCAACCCGGTCCCGAAGGGGCTCGCGGTCGGCGTGGGGCTGGCGGGTGGCCAGTACCTGCTCCTCCAGCTCGCCCCGAACGGCTTCATCTGGTCGCAGACCCTCGCGTTGGCGCTCACCCTCTGGCTCGGCACGATGGGAGCCTCCCTGGCCACCCACACGCGCCGGCACCTCGCCCTCGACATCGGCAGCAAGCTCTGGCCGCCGTCGATCGCGCCCAAGGTCGCGGCGGTGGGCCACCTGTGCACCGCCGCCTTCTGCCTCGTGCTCGTCTACCTCGCGGGCCGCTCCCTCTTCGGTTTCGAGCTCCACGGCCAGAGCGTGGATGGGCACTTCGCGGGCGGGACGCTCTCCGGCACGGCCATCCCGAAGTGGGCGGCGATGCTCTCGATCCCGTACGGCATGATCGTCATCGCGTTCCGGTTCACGCTCGATGCGTACCGCGCGTGGACCGGCCGCCTCGCCGTCGGGGGTGACGACACTCTCCATCTGCTCGGAATCTCGGAGGATGCGTCGTGAGCTGGATCCTCCTCATCACGGTGATGCTCGGCCTCGCGCTGATCGGCTCGCGCTTGTTCGTGGTGGTGGGCGTCGCCACGGCGATGTGCTTCCTCCTCTTCATCGACGCCGATGGGTGGGACCAGAAGCTGCTCCTGCTCGATCACATCGTGACGAAGGTCGAGTCGCTCACGACGAAAAACGTGTTCCTGTCGATCCCGTTCTTCATCGCCTCGGGCTCGATCATGACGAGCGGCGGCATCGCCAGGCGGCTGACCGACCTCGCGGCGGCCGCGGTCGGGTGGATGCCGGGCGGCCTCGCTGTCGCGTCGGTCGTCGCCTGCATCGTGTTCGCGGCGATCAGCGGCTCGTCCCCGGTCACGCTCGTGGCCGTCGGCGGCGTCATGTACCCCGCGCTCATCAAGAGCGGCTACCCCAAGGCCTTCTCGATCGGCCTGATCACGAGCGCGGGCAGCCTCGGCTGCATGATCCCGCCGGCCATCGCGATGCTCATCTACTCGATCAGCGTCCAGGGCGTCGATCCCGCCGACCTCTTCTTCGCCGGCATCGTGCCCGCCCTGTTCATCGCCGGCTCGCTCGCCGTCTACGCGGTCTGGGTCGGGCTCAAGGTGCCCGGCTCCCGGAAGCCCTTCGACGCGGGCACGTTCTGGATCGCCCTGAAGGCCGCGGGGTGGGCCCTCACCCTCCCGCTCATCGTGCTCGGGGGCATCTACGGCGGCATGTTCACGCCGACCGAGGCCGGCGCCGTGGCCTTCGCCGCCAGCCTGCTCGTGACCTGCGCGATCCACGGTGACGTGCCGTGGAGCAAGGTCCCCTCGATCCTGGTCGAGTCCGCCACGCTGATCGGCAGCCTCATCCTGATCGTCGTGCTCGCGTTCGGCCTCAACGATTTCCTCGCCCTCATCCGCGCGGCCGACCTGATCCGCGACTGGGTCGAGACCGCCGATCTGAACGCGTGGCAGTTCATGCTGCTCGTCAACGTCGTGCTCATCGTGCTCGGCGCCCTGATGGACAGCATCTCGGCGACCTTGGTGTTCGCCCCGATGCTCGCGCCCGTGGCGGTGGGCCACTACGGCATGGACCCGATCCACTTCGGCATCGTGTTCGTGGTCAACATGGAGATCGGGTACATCGCCCCGCCGGTCGCGACGAACCTGTTCGTGGCCGCGGCGATCTTCCGCCAGCCCTTCATCGACGTGGCCAAGGCCATCGTGCCGACGTTGTGCATCATCTGCGCGGCGCTCGTCGTCATCATGTACGTGCCGTCGATCTCCACCGGGCCGCTCAACCTGCGCGAGGGCCGCGCGTTCTACGAGTCGTTCCCGTGGGACGGCAAGGAGAAGCCCGCCGAGGTCGTCGAGACGCCCGTGGTCGGCACGCCTGCCTCCACCCGGCCGCTGACGATGCAGGAGATGATGCAGAAGGCCAAGGAGAGCGCCGCTACCGAAGGTGCCGGCGACACGACGGTTCCGCCGGGAACCCCGCCATCCGAGCCCGCGCCCCTCGGCCGCCCGCTGACGATGCAGGAGATGATGAAGAAGGCGAAGGAGAACGCCGCGGCGGCTCCCACCGAGCCCGCGCCGACCGAGCCTGCGCCGACCGAGCCCGCGCCGACCGAGCCCGCGCCGTAGCGCCGCGGCGGGGGCGCCGACCGGTCCCTACCGCGTGAACTCGATCACCAACGCCGCTTCGCTCAGTACGATGGTCGAGACCCGAACGCCGTCGTCGTCTCCCTCCTGGCCGCGGTAGCCGCGCACCAGCCAGCGCAGGCCGACGGCCACGGCGGGGCGGCCCTTCGCGTCGGGAAACAGGTACTCGGCCCCGAGGCCGCCCTGCGCCCCGAGCCCGCCGACGCGCGCGCGAGCCGACTCGGCGCCCTCGTCCGCGTCGGCCTGCTCCTGCTCGGTGTAGGCGGTGTCGGTGTTCGCGGCGTTGGGGAGGATGCCGAAGGCGCCTACGTCCCCGTAGAGGTTGACCGCGCCGGGCTCGCGCGCCCACACGTAGCGGCGGTAGTCGACCCCGAGGCGCACGCCGCCCACGGCGGAGAGCGCGTCGCTCGAGGCGAAGCGCGAGGTGTCGATCTGCACGAGCGAGAGGTTGGCGAGCACCGCGTCGTGCGCGCCGACCCACCCGCCGTGGGCCGTGAGCGGCGGGCGCAGCAGGCCGTCGAACTCGCCCGCGAGGGTGCCCGAGAACTTGCCCGCGTCGTCCCACGCGAACATGCCGATCCCGGCGGGAGACCACGCGCCCCCGAACAGGACGGCGGCCGAAGCGTTGCCAGCGAGGAGGAGGAGCACGGCCCAGCCTATCTCGGGTTAGCCGGAGTCATGCACATCGAGCGGATCGAGGTCGTGGGCTTTGGCGGATTGCGCCGCTTCGAGGCTGCGCTCGACCGGGCCACCCGGTTCGACGGCCCGCCGCGCGCCCTCATGGCGCTCCAGGACGCCGTGCAGCTCGCCTTCGCCGCGTGGGACGCCGACGCGTTGCTCGCGCTGTTGACCCGCTGGGGCTGCGTGAACCCCGTGGTCCTCGGCGAGGGGCTCCCCGAGGGGGCCCACTGGGACTCGGCGCCTGGGCTCGGGGCCCTGCTCGACCGAGGCGCCGACGGCTTGCTGACCGTCGGCCTCACGATCGTGCTCGATCCGCCCCAATTCGGGAAGCTACGCCGCCTCGCCGCCCGGGACGGCCGGCTGATCGACGCGCTCGCGGAGGGGGCGCTGCTCACGGTCCGGATCGGCGCCCGCTTCAGCCCCGCGCTCGACGCGCTCGCGCTCGATCCGCTCGGGTTCGTGCTCGGCGCCGAGGCCTTTCCCATCGCCGGGGCGGATCGCCCGGTCTGGATGACGCCGTTCCTGCGCGGGCTCGGCGGCCGGCTCGGGCGCGGCCCGTTGCCCGGCACCACCTGGGGCGACCGCGCGAGGTCGTACAAGCTGGAGGATCAACGCGCGCTCCGGCGCGCGCTGGACGCCCTCGCCGCCCCGCCGGCCTCCCTCGGCGAGGCCGTGGCGCTGCCGGATGGTCCGGGCTTCTTTCAGGACGACGCGCTGGTCGCGGCGCGGCACCTCGGCTCCGCCGGGCTCGACGCCGCCGGACTCATCGGCGCGGTCTACCTCTCCGGGGCCGAGATCCTGCTCGTCGATCGGCCGCCCCCCGCGTGGGTCGAGTGGCTGGCGCAGAAGGCCGAGGAGGACGCGTCGCCGCTCGAGCAGGTGATCCTCATGGGGGTTCCGGGAGGGCAGCCCGTTGGGTAGCCCCTCGGACCACGGCCAGGAGCCGCCGGCCGGCCTCGCGATCTGCGCCCGCTGTGCCGCGGAGAAGGACCTCCCCCTCGGTCGGTGTCCCGGCTGCGGGCACGTGCCCGCGGCGGAGGAGCGCGAGCTCGCCATCGTCTGCTCCACCCGCATCCTCGACGTGGCCGCGCTCCGCGCCGCCCAGGAGCGGATCCGCCGTGGCGAGCCGGTGCGGCCCACGAGCGCGCTTCGCGCCCAGGCCCGCGCGGTCCTGACCGGGCACGCGCCCACGCTCGCGCGGTTCACGCCCCGACAGGTGGCGGGCCTCGTGATCGCGAACGTCGTGCTCACGCCGCTGCTGGGCTACGCCGTATGGTTTCGCTACCGGACGCGTCCGGGGCCCGCCGCGCGCCAGGCCCTCGTCGCGACCGTTCCGGTTTCCCTGGCCCTGCTCGTGGCGCTGGTCGGCTGGAGGCTCCTGTTCGTCAGCGTGGTCGAGACCGCGCACTGAGCGCCAGGAGCTCGACAGCTACCCCGCGCTGCACCGCACGCACGTCAGCGCGAAGGGGAGCGCGCGGAGGCGGTCTTCCCCCATCGCGGCGCCGCAGCGGGCGCAGGAGCCGTAGGTGCCGTCCTCGATGCGATCGAGCGACGTTCGGATGGCACGAAGCTCGGCGCGCGCCTCGGGATCGAGCCCTTCCTGCGCGGCGTCGTCCTCGAGCAGCACGATGCGCTCGTCCCAGTCCTCTGGGATGCCGTTGAGGTGGCGCAGGCGGGGGTTGACCTCCGCGTTGCGCGCGAGGACATCCGAGAGGCGCTGAAGCAGCAGCGACCGAAACGTTTCGAGGGCCGGGGGAGTCAGGCGCGGGTCTCCGCGTGGTCGAGCAGATCCCGCACCCGGTCCGCCAGCACGCGCGCTCCGAAGGGCTTCGAGAGGATCGGCAGGTCGCAGAGGTCGTAGGTGCCGAGCAGATCGCTCGAGTGCCCGCTCACCAGGAGGACCGGCACGGCGGGCACGCTTCGGCGGGCCTCGGCCGCGAGCTCGAGCCCGCTGCGGCCGGGCAGCACGGCGTCCGCCACGATGGCGACGATCTCGGACGCATGCAGGCGGAACAACGCCGAGGCGGCCACGCCGTCCTCCGCGGCCAGCACGCGGAAGCCCGACCTCCGGAGCACGGCGCCCATCATGGCGAGGGTCGACTCGTCGTCATCGACGATGAGGACGGTGCCGCAGCCGACGCCCGTGCAGAAGCTACGCGCGAATGCGGGTAGCTCCAACGTCATCGCGGCGCCGGGCTCGATGAGGACACGCCCGCCCGCGCTGGTGACGAACCGGCGCGCCGACGCGATCGCGCTCGTGTCGGAGGTGGGCAGGGTGCTCACGAGGAGGCGGAGCCGCACGTGGTCGCCGCCCCGCAGCTCCGCCCGGAGCGGCTCTCCCGCGGGCGCCGCGGCCGCGAGCTCCGCGAGCAGGCCCACCAGGATGGGGAACAGCCGCGCGCGATCGACCTCGACGGTGTGATCCACGTCTCCCGCCTCGACGACGATGAGGAGGGGATGCAAGGCGGCGGCAGCGTCCCGGACGAGGAGGTCGAGGCCCACCGGCACGCGTTGGCTCGTGTTGCTCGCCCCGAGCGCCGCGATCTGGAGCCGGATGGCGCGGAGCTCCTCGGCCGCGGCCAGGGTTTCCCGAAGGCAGCGCGCGACCGGCTCGGTCGGCGCCTCCTGGAGGCCGATCCTCGCGTTGGCCTCCAACGTGGCCTCGACCCGGCCCATGCGGAGCGCGATCGCCGCGGTGATGGCGGCGAGCACGTCCGGGCTCTCGACCGAGGAGCCCAACGCCAACCAGGTCCCGTCGGCGAGCGGGCTCATGACGAGGTGGCACGCCGGAAGATTGGGCGCAAAGAGCGTGCCGAGGGGGCCGCGGATGTCCACGCGGCTGCCGATGGCGTATCCGGCCCAGGCCTCGAAGGCCCCGTTGTGGGCGAGCACGAGGCCCGACGCGTCGCATCGCGCTGCGGGCGCGGTGAAGGCCAGGAGGAACGGATCGTGGGAAGCGGGCTCGCCCATGAGATCAGGGTACATCCATCCTATGGAATCGCGCAATGGCAAACGTGAGCGACACGGCGACGAACACCGCGAGCGCGCCGAACTGTGCCGGCTCCCACCCTTCTTGCCAGCCCTTCCAGCCACCCAGGGCGTTTCCGAGGGTCCACGGGATCACCGCCGCCGCTTCGGCGACGCCGAAGGCCCCGAGCAGCTTCAGCAGGCCCCAGAGCGCCAGATCCGCCATGAGGAGCAGCGCGACACCCACTACCGTTCCGCCCACCGAAGGCACCACCAACGAAGCCGCGGTGGCGATGCAGATGAGGCCGACGTCGGACAGGAAGCTGGCGGCGTATCCGCCGAGCAGGGCCCCTACGCCGGGTGCGCCGAGCGGCGCGCCGAGCGCGGAGGCGCCCTCGGAGGTGAGCCCGAAGAGCGCGGTGCCGGCGCCGAGGCTCGGCACGAGGGTCACCACGAGCGTGGCCGCGGAGAGCGTCGAGAGCGCGACGAGCTTGGCGGCGAGGATGCTCCAGCGCGGCACGGGCCGGACGACCAGCTCGCGGAGCGTGCGATCGGCCAGCTCGCCCCCGACCGACGAGGCGGACGCGAGCAGGAGGAACAACGGCAGCACGAAGAAGTTGCGCGCCCAGAGCGCCTTGCCGGCGGTCTCGATGCCGGAGGCGATGACGATCTGCGAGACGGGCGTGCCGTTGAAGGACGGGCCCGACTCGTCGAACGACTGCACCCAGGCGTACCCGGCGACCGCGCCGATGCCGACGACCAGCGCGATGGAGAGCGCGGCGATCGCGCTGCCCTGGGTGAACACCTTGCGGATCTCCGCGAGGACCATGCGGGGGAAGTGGCGGGGGATCATGCGCGCTCCTCGACGCCGGGCTCGGCGGAGGTGACGGAGAGAAAGAGCTCCTCGAGGGAGCCCGTGCGGGGCAAAAGCTCGTTGACGCCGACACCGGCGAGCACGAGCGCGCGGTTCAGGCCCGCGGCGTCCAGGTTGTCGAGCGCCACGCGGATGCGGCCGTCCGTGCCGTCTCCCACGATCTCGGCGCCCGGGATGCCGGCGAGCGCGCGCACGGCGTTGGCGCGATCGTCAACGGCCACCTCGACCTGCCGGCGGCCCGCCGCCATCGCGAGCAGCTCGTCCATTCGGCCCTCGGCCTTGAGCACGCCCTTGTCGATGATGCCGACCCGGTTGCACATCGCCTCGACCTCCGAGAGGAGGTGGCTCGACACGAACACGGTGAGCTTGTCGCGGCGCGCCAGCTCGACCAGGAGCTCCCGCACCTCGCGCATGCCGCGCGGATCGAGCCCGTTCGTGGGCTCGTCGAGCACGAGGAGCCGGGGCTCGCCCACGAGCGCGCGGGCGATGCCGAGGCGCTGCTTCATGCCGAGCGAGTATCCGCGCACGCGGTCGTTCTTTCGGGCGGCGAGCCCGACGCGCTCGAGCGCGCGGTCGATCTCGGCGGGGGTGCCGCGGCCCGCGTAGGCGCACGCGACCTCGAGGTTGGCGCGCCCCGAGAGCCACTCGTGGAACCGCGGCGTCTCCACCATCGCGCCGACCCCGGCGCGCTGCGTGACGGGATCAGCGTTTCCCAGGATTTCGACCGTACCTGCGTCACGTCGAATCAACCCGAGGATGCAGCGAATCGCGGTCGTCTTTCCCGCACCGTTCGGTCCCAGGAACCCGTAGAGATCGCCGGGCCGTACGTCGAGGTCCAGGTTGTCTACGGCCGCGCGGCTACCGTACCGGCGTGCGAGCCCCCGGACCCGGAGCGCAGAATCGTCGCTTGTCACCCGTTCCTCCGCCGTGTATTGAGCGGGCCCAGCCCGCTCCCGTCCGCAACCCGTCGGGAGGCGCGGCGGGACCCTTCTACTTTCTCGGAGGCGACATGCCCACCACCAAGCCCGCCGTCCTCACTCTCTTTCTGCTCGCAGGTTGTCTCGACCCGAAGCAGTTGGACGATTCCGGCACCGACGACACCGGCCCCGGCGCCGACGGGCCCACCGTCTTCGACGTGAACGACGGCACCGTCGCCGAGGACACCGTCGTCACGCTCTCGGGCCTCGTCGTCACGTCGCCGCTCAATCGCGACGGCGACGGCTTCTTCGTGGCCGATCCGGCGGGCGGGCCCAACAGCGGCCTGTTCGTGTGGCGCCAGATGGGGATGGAAGGGATCGCCGTCGCGCAGGGCGACGAGGTGCGCATCACCGGCACGCCCAACGAGTTCTACGACTGGATGGAGTTCGTCATCGGCAGCGTCGACGATGTCGAGATCACCGGGGAGGCCACGCAGCCCCCCGCGGTCGACCTCGGGGACGGCGCCGGGGTGGTGTGGGAGGACTACGAGAGCGTGGTCATCTCGCTCACCGAGCAGACCGTGACGGCGGTGGACGGCTTCAACACCGGCACCCTCACCGCCGGCATCAAGCTGGACGACGGCTTCCAGTACCTCGACTACGACTGCCGCGGATCCTTCGCCACCCTCACCGGCGTCCTGTTCTACGCGTACGAGGCGCACTCGCTCAACCCGCGCGCCGACACCGATCTGGGCGCCTACACCGTGCCGGAGCCCGAGGTGGCGACCATCGCCTCCATCCAGGCGGGGAGCGTGTGTGGCCCGGTGACGGTCGAGGGCGTGGTCGCCACGACCCCGGCCGCGGAAGACGATGGGTCCAGCACCTTTTTCGTGCAGGACGCCGGCGGGGGCTCCGGCCTCGCGGTCTACACGCCCGATGTCGTGGTCGACGTGGCCGTGGGCGACGTGTTCACGCTCTCCGGCTCGGCCGAGGAGTTCTACGAGTTCACCCAGCTCCGCATCGCCGACACCGCGACCGACATGGAGCTGACCGGCACCGGCAGCATCGCCGTGGCCGAGTCCCTCGCGGCCGCCCCGACCGACTGGGAGCCCTATGAGGGCGCCCTGATCACGCTCGCGGACCTCGAGGTCACCGCCGAGGGCAAGTTCGGCGAGGTCGAGACCAACTACGGCATCAAGCTCGACACGCTCTTCTACGAGAACGACGCCGAGATGGGCTCGCGTTTCAGCACCGTCACCGGCGTGGTGTACTACAACTTCTCCGAGTGGAAGATCGAGCCGCGCGACGCGTCGGACCTCGTCCCGTAGCGCGCTTGGGGCGGGGGGCCGGCCCCCCGCAACGCCCCCCGGAGCCCCAGGCCGGAGCCCCGAGCCTGGAGCCCTCACCCCGGAGTCACCGATGCGCCGACCCGCCTCCCCGTCCCGTCGTGAGGCCCTCGTGGGGGCCGCCGCCACCGTCGCCGCGTGCACCGGCCCCAAGGGGGACACCGGCGGCGAGCTCCCGGCGCCCGAGGCCGCCACCATCGACACGATCGTCGTGTTGATGATGGAGAACCGGAGCTTCGACCACTACCTCGGCGCGCTCCGCCTGGTCGACGGCCGGATGGACGTGGACGGCCTGGATGCCGCCATGTCGAACCCCGGCTCGGCGGGAGAGGAGCACCCGGTGGCGCCCACGGCGGTGGACTGCCCCGCGGACCCCGGCCACAGCTGGGCGGCCTCGCACGACCAGTTCAACGAGGGCGCGAACGACGGCTTCGTGCGCGGCTACGAGACCCGCTGCGAGCCCGACCTGGTCGGCGAGGTCATGGGCTACCTCACGCGGGACCAGCTGCCGGTCACCTACGCGCTGGCGGACGCGTACACCGTGTGCGACGCGTGGTTCTGCTCCGTGATGGGCCCGACCTGGCCCAACCGCTTCTATGGGCACGCCGCCACGAGCGACGGCCAGAAGAACAACGACTTCCCGAGCGGGGGCGCGTTCACCTTCCCGACCGTGTGGAACAAGCTCGACGAGGCGGGCATCGCCTGGCGCTACTACTACACGGACGTGCCCTACATCGGCCTGTTCGCGGGGCACTTCCGGAACGAGACCGCGGCGCTGCTCGAGGAATTCCTCTCCGACGCCGAGCGTGGCGCGCTCCCGCCCGTGGTCTGGATCGATCCGGGCTTCAGCTACAACGACGACCACCCGCCGCACCATCCCGGCCTCGGCCAGGAGATGATCGCCCTGGTGTACGACGCGCTCTCCCGCTCGCCCCAGTGGGGGCGGTGCCTGCTCGTCGTGTTGTACGACGAGCACGGTGGCTTTCACGATCACGTCGCGCCGCCCACGACGGACGATGACCTCGCCGCCGACGGCTTCGACCAGATGGGCTTTCGCGTCCCGACGCTGCTCGTCGGGCCGTACGTGCGGCCGGGGGTCGAGCACACCACGTTCGACCACACCAGCTGGATCAAGTACGTCTGCGAGCGGCACGGCATCGACCCGTGGAACGCGCGGCTGCGCGCGGCCAACTCGATCGGCGTCGCGCTGGACACCGACCGCATGGCGATCTCCGCGGCCGCCCTCCCGATCACGCTGCCCGTGTGGGACTTCGACGAGACGACGCTCGGCGCGGAGTGCAACTACGGCGGCGGTCCGGTGCAGACGGAGACGACCGACATCGAGCGCTTCGTGCGGGAGTTCACGCCGGGGCTCGACGGCACGGCCAAGGTGGCCGAGCGCCTCGCGGCGATCCGGGCGCGGCGGCGGGGGTAGGGCCGGACTCTACGCGTGAGCGCGGCGTGTCCCGCCCCGAACCAGCTCCAATACGCTCTCCTCCGCCGGCACCCCGATGCGCAAGGGGAAGCCGTAGTGCCCGTTGGCGCGGTGGACGTAGAGGCGGTTGTGACGCTGGCCCCACGCTCCGTGGTCCGGGAGCCCCGCGAGCGCGCGCACGGCGGTCCAGTCGAGCCCGAGCGACACGAGGCCCACGTGACCGCCGTGGGTGTGCCCCGCGAGGACCAGGTCCGCCGCGTCGTCGGGGAGGAGCTTGAAGGCGCCCGGATCGTGGAGGAGGATGATGCGCAGGCCCTCCTCGGGGCGCACGAGATCGATCAGGACCCCGCGCATCGTGCGCGCGCGGTCGCGCCAATGAAAGTCCATCCCGACGATCTGCACCTTCCCGATCCGCGTGTTCACGGTGGTCGACTCGTCTACCAGGAGCCGCACGCCCGCGGCCGCGAGCCCCTCGGCGACCGCGTCGGGGCACTCCAGATCGTGGTTGCCGCGGCAGGCGTACACGTGCGGGTGGGCCCGGAGCGGCGCGAGCGCGCGGCCGAGCATCGCGCCGTCCGCGTGGGTGTCGCGGGTCAGGTAGTCGCCGGTGAGCAGGATGAGGTCGGGTTGCGCGGCCACCGCGCGCTGGCAGATGCGGACGAGCCGCGCCTCGCTCATGAAGGCGCCGAGGTGGGGGTCGGAGATCTGCACCACGCGCAGGCCGGCGTGCCCCGGCTTCGACAGGCCGCGGCGGCGCCGGATCATCGTCGGCAGGCGGCCAAGCTCGTCGGGGGTCGGTACGGACAGATCGATCGTGACCGTTTCTCTGCGCGCGTTCAGGCTCCACAGGACGCCCGCCGCGGCCACCGCGAAGGGAACCCAGGCGCCGAGCGTCACGCCGGTGACGCTCCATGGCAACACCAGGAACGTGCTCACGACGAACCACGAGGCGGGCCAGCTCACGAACAGCCGCCAGCCGATCGGCATCGGCTTCGCGCGCGCCAGCCCCACCATCATCGCGTACGTGGTGGCCTGGAGGTACCAGAACGCCGGCGTGTAGGCCCCGGCGAGCCGGTAGGCGCCGATCGCCAGGAGCGCCTGGATCGAGAGCCCCACGAGCACGGGCGCCACGAAGCGCGCCCCGTTGCGCGCACCCACGACGGTGGCGAACAGGAGCGTGGCGGCGATGCAGGCGATCGAGAAGGCGGTCATGCGGCGAGCCGGGCGCGTTCAACGTAGCCACGGTCCGGCGGGGCGGTGTCGCGAGTGGTCATGGAAGGGGCCCGCCGGCGGGGGCGCGAACGTCAGTTCAGGAGCAGGTGCTTCACCAGCGCGGTGCGCAACTCCAGGAGCGGCGAGGGATCGATGCCGGAGCTCTCCGCAAGGGCCTCGACCGGGAGCTGGGCGAGAAGCCACGCGAGGGTTGGCGGGCTGAACCCCCCATCCTTCCGCCCGGCGTCGACGATCGCGCGGTCGAGGTCGCCTCCGTCCGCGAGCAGCGCGCCCACGTCGACCAGATCACGAATCGCGGAGCGTCCGAGCAGCGCGGTCAGCTTGTTGACGAGGATCTCGTGCCTTGTGTCCACGAAGATCCCAGGGGATGCCTCGATGGCCGGCTCCACCGCGGGAACTGGCTCCGCCACCACGTCGACAATCGTGCGCTCGACTGGATCCTCCACGACGTAGCGTCGGTAGCCGGGCGCCTCCCGCTCCGTGCGCACGCTCAAGCCCGCCGCCCGAAGGGTCGATTCGACCTCGCTCGGGATGGTGTCGAGGACGCTCCGGCCGTGGAAGAACAGGTCGAGGTCGCGCGTGGTCCGGTGCCCGAGGTGAAAACCCGCCAGCGCGGCTCCTCCGGTGAGACGCCAGGGCGGATCGAAGCCGGCGAGCAGATCGAGGATGCGCCGCTGTAGCGGGCTCAATCGCGACTGCATCCTACGGATCGCCGACCGGTGTCGCCGCGAGCAGCCACTCCCAGAACGCGCGCTCCTTGCCGAGGTAGCGCTCCAGCCGCGGCCAGAGCGCGCGCATCTGCCCGAGCGATGCGAGCGTGAGCGCATCGTCCGGCTTCGCCTGCCGCATCGTCGTACCGAGCCAGTAGGCCGCCACGTCCGGGTTGGCGCTGTCGAGCCGTTCGCGCAGCTCGGCCAACGTGAGGTCGTTGTCCCAAAGGAACGACGGGCGCCCCTGCGCGTCGCAGAGCTGTTCCGGAGGCGTGGGGTTCAGGCGCATTCTCGGAAGGTATCCTCTCGTTGGCCCGTGGCGCGCCGGCGCGCGAGGGGCCCCAGATGCGGCGCCTCGTGCTGAGGGGCCGGACGAGGCGCCGGGATACGGGTGCGGGCGTCGGAGCCGCCCTGCAATCAAGACTGGCCGTGGTTTCGCGCATCATCGTGACCGCGTCCGCCGTCGCCTACTCCGTGCTGGGATGGCGGTTCAGGGAGGCGTGGCCGGGGCCCGCCCCGGTGGATGCGTGGTGGTTCTGGCCGCCCCTCGTCGCCACGGCGGCTGCGCTCGGCGTCGCCGGCCTTCTCGGCCTCTGGGCCGGCCGCAAGCCCGGCGGCTCGGAGCCACCCGGCGCCGAGGGGCGCAGCTCCGGGGATTGCTCCGCGGAGGTTCGCTCCGGAGGGGCCGGGCGCGCGTGGCTCGCCCTCGACGCCCTCGCGATCCTCGCGGTCCTCGCGGCGGGCTTCGTGCTCCAGGCCCGGTGGACCGCGTGGGCGAACCCGGCGTCGGTGTCGATGGGCGTGGACCACGTCTCGTTCACGGCGAACGTCGTGGCGTGGTGCACCGGGGCGTGGTTCGAGTTCAACACCGACAAGCCCGTCGGGTACGCCGCGACGTCAGGCCTCGCTGCGCGTGCGCTGGGCGACTACGTCCGCGGGGCGCTGCTGGTGTCCCGGGTGTCGGGGGCGCTCCTGCCGGTCCTCGCGTGGGCGGTGGCGCGGCCGCTGTACGGACGGTGGCCGGCGTTCGTCGTGGCGCTGCTGGTCCTGGGCGACGCGGAGACGTGGGTCTACGCGGCGCAGACCACCAATTCCGCCCTTTACATCGCGCTGGCGACGGCCACGCTCGCCGCGTTCGCGTGGTACGCCCGCGCGCCGTCCTTCGTCCTTGCCGTCGTGAGCGGTACGCTGGCGGGGCTCGCGTTCGAGACCTCGGAGAAGGCGTTCGTCACGCTGATCCCGGTCTTCGTCATGCTGTCCCTCGGGCTGCTCGCCGTCGCCCGCCGACGCGGGATGCGGCGCGCGGCCGAGCTTTTCCGCGTCACGGTCATGGGGCTCGCCGCGTGGGGCGCGGTGTGGCTGGTGCACCCTCCGGTGGCGTACACCCCGCTCGGAAACCTCATCGGGAACAAGCGGGCCGAGGTGTACCTCCAGGATCCGTACGTGTGGCCCGCGCTCAAGCACCCCAATCCCTGGCGCCCGGTCGCCGGGTACGAATTCATCCCCGTCTGGCTGCGGAGTCCGCGGGTCATGGTCACCCTCTCCGTGCTGACGACGCCGAACGACAGCAACGTGCTGCGCCTCCCGCCGAGCGGCCGGGGGCGCGTCGTGGAGGTCCCGGGGACGTCACTGCCGCCCTGGAGGCGCAACGTCGCTCGGAACTGGGCGGAGCTGTCCCTCAGCCGCATGTTGACGCCGGTCCGGGTCGCGCTCGTGCTCGTCGGCGTGCTGGCGAGCCTCCTGCGCGCGCGGAGCACGCCCGCCCTGGCGCTGTCGCTCGCGTTTCTCTCCGCGGTCGCGGCGTTGACCCTGAAGTACGAGGATCGCTACGTCGTGCACCTGCTCCCGCTCGCGTGGGTGCTCACGGCGGGCGGACTCGACACGCTGGCGCGCGGTCTCGCGGGCCGCTCCGCATTGGGGGCGGCGGTCGGGCGCGCGGCGATCGGCGTCCTGACCCTCCTGCTGCTGGCCACGACGATCCGGAAGGACGCGGGTGCCTTCCAGCGCCCGCTCGCCGGCGCGTGGCCGCCGCCCGCCGCGAACCTGAGCGGCACCTCCGGCGACATCGGCGGCGCCGGTGCGAACATCCGGGCGCTCGCGACGTGGATCGCCGAGAACCGGCCCTCGGGCACCCTCCACGACTGCTCGCGCGACGCGCTGCGCGGCTACCTGCCGCCGGGATGGCCGGCCACGGACCCCGGCCGCGATCCGCTCTGCGCCCAACCGGCCGATGCGCCGGCCGGAACCCTCATGGTCATCGGGGCGAGCAAGATGCCGGGAGCCCCGAGCCCGCGAGCGCTCGCGGCCGCCGGGTGGGGGCTCGTGGCCGCGGCGAGCGGCGGGACGGCCCGCCTCGGTCCGGCCTGGCCGCAAAACTCACCCGGCGCGGTGTTCCTGCTGAGGCGGTGACGCCCTCGGTGCCGCAGGTTGTTTCAGCACGGATCCTAAAGCGACTTCCCGCCGCGCTTCATCCGCTCGAGGGCCTCGCCGGCCTTCGCGGCGTCGGGGTGCTCGGTGTCCTTCGCGGCGCGGCCGAGCACGTCGATGGACTCTTCGCGGCGGCCGGTCACCCGCAACAGGATGCCGAGGTGGTAGAGCGCGGCGGTGTCGTCGGGCTTCATGGCGAGGGCCTCGCGGTACTTCGCCTCCGCCGAGTCGACCTCGCCCGCGGCGAAGAGGTCCTGCCCCTCGCGGACGCGCTCGGTGGCCTCGTGGATGAACTCGACCTCGATGAACGAGCGCATGCCGAGGTTCACGAGCAGGAAGCGGAGCGGACCGGCCAGGGCGAGCGAGAGCCCCTCGGCCGCGACGATGGCCGCGAGCGGCACGTCGGGGAGGATGGGCTTGCCCTTGTAGGAGAAGCGCACCTTGGTGTAGCGGCCCTGGTCGAACAGCTTCTTCAGCCGCTCGCGGAGCTGCTTGATCGAGTCGTCGATCGCGTTGGGGTCGATCTCCCAGCGGAAACTGTCTTGGGCCATGGCTACACCGTGGGGGAACTAGATGAGGGAGAGGCCACCGTCCGCGACGATCACCTGGCCGGTGATCCACGCGGCGCGCGGGTCGAGGAGGAGGGAGACGACGCGCGCGATGTCGTCGGGCTCGCCGACGCGACGCATGGGTGTCAGCTTCTCGGCGGCGGCCAGCATCTGGTCGCCTTCGGGGAAGTAGCGGAGGGCGTCGGTCTTCACGAGCCCGCCACACACGGTGTTGACCCGCACGCGCGGCGCCAGCTCGACGGCGAGCTGCCGGGTGAGGGACTCCATCCCCGCCTTGGCCGTGCCGATGGCGGCGTAGCCCGGGGTGAACTGGCGGCTTCCGAGGCTGGAGATCCCGATCACGCTCGCTCCCTCGTTCAACGTAGCGAGCTTGGTGAGCAACCAGAAGGGGCGGAGCGAGCTCTCGAGGGTGAGATCCCACTGCGAGGTGCGGATCTTGTCCCACGGCTTCATCACGCCGACCGCGGCGTTGTGGATGAGCGCGTCGAGCGGGCCGGCCTGCTCCGCGAGGCGCTTCAGATCGGGCTCGCTCCGCACGTCCCCCTGGACGATCAGGGCCTCCGCGCCGAGCGCGATCACCTCCGCCGCGACTGCGGCCGCCGCAGCTTCGTTCTGCAGGTAATTCAACACGATACGGTTGCCCGGCGCGGCCAGGATGCGCGCGATGGCGGCGCCGATGCCGCGGGATCCGCCCGTGATCAGGATGTTCATCGCTTCAATCTCCGCAGGACCACGGCTCCTATCTCGCGCACCTCTCCGACGCCGAGGACCCAGGCGGCCGAAACGAACGCGGCGCCGCTCACCCCGCCGACCACGGCCACGCGAAAGAGGGCGTCCATCCGGGTCCATTCGGGGGGGCCCAACGAGGGCCGCAGCGCGAGGCCCACCACGATGCCCATCCCCACGGCGGGCAGGACGCGGAGGAGGAAGTCGCCGAAACCCGGGCCCGTCGGCGTGCCGATCTCGCGCTTGAGGATCGCCGCGAGGAACAGGACGTACACCGTGATCGTGGCGCTCGATGCCAGTGCGAGCCCCAGTGCGCCCCAGAGGTGCGCGCCCAGCCAGTAGAGCGGGAGCAGGACGACGAGGACGAGGAACCCGAGGCCGGTGGGCAGCCACGTACGCGAACGCGCGTAGAACCCCCGCGAGAGCACCATCTGCGCGCTCCATGCACCGAGCCCGAGCGAGAAGGCGCCCAGACACGCGCCGATGAGCAGCTGGTCTTCCGAGGAGATGCGGCCGGTGCCGAAGACCGCGGTCCCTACGTCCGCGCCCGTCACGGTGAGCACGACCTGGGAGCCGAAGGCAAGGATCAGGGTGAGCTTCGTCGCGCGAAGGATGGTCTGCCAGGCCTCCGCGGTGTTTCCCTCCGCGCACAGCCGCGAGAGCGTCGGGTACGCGGCCATGCCCGCCGCCATCCCGAACACGCCGATCGGCACCATCGCGAGCCGCTTCGCATACTGAAGCGTCGCGACGGAGCCCTCGGGCAGCTCGGAGGCGAACCACGTCCACACCCAGTCGTCCACCCCGACGATGCCGAAGGCCAGCATGATCGGCAGGGCGGGGATGAGGTAGCGGCGAAAGTCAGGATCGGTGAGGGAAAAGGCGAGGCTCCAGCGCAGGCCGCCGCGCAGGGCCGCCGCGAGCGGGAGCAGGAATGGACCGAGGAAGGCGCCGACGAGCACGCCCCACGCAAACCCTTCGGCGCTCCCGATGAGGACGCCGCCCGCGATGATCGCGCCGTTGAACACGAGCGGCGCGATCGCGGGGATGGCGTGCTTGTCCTGGGCGAGCAGGGCCGCGGAGAGGAGCCCCGAGAGGAGGTGGAAGACCTGGGCGGGCAGGAGGATGCGTGAGAGGTGGACGACGAGGGCGGTCCGCTCGGTGTCGAAGCCGGGGACGAACCACGCCACGAGCTCGGGCGTGAACCACCACATCAGGGGCATGAGGACCGCGGTCAACGCCAGGATGAAGTTGGCGACGAGGCTGAACGCGCGCCACGCCCGCGCCTCTTCCCCGCGCGCGAGAAAGCCGGTGAACATCGGGATGAACACGATCGAGAGCGCGCCGCCCGACACGATGTAGGTCACCAGGTCCGGCACCCGGAACGCGGCGGCGTACGCGTCCGCGTCCGCGCCGACCCCGAGGATGCTGCCGAGCGCCGCGTCGCGCACGAGGCCCATCAGCCGCGATGCCAGGAGCGCCACGGTCCAGATGGCGCCGGCGACGGCGATCTTGCGGGTCACGGCGCGTCGCCTATCCCAGGGGCTCGCGGTGTGCCCGTGCGGCGCTACGCTCGCGAGCCCGGCCGCCCGCGCGGCGCTTGTCCGCGCGCGTGCTTTCCCATAAGGTGCCGCCCGGAGAATCCCACCCCATGATGTTCCTCATCCTTCTCGAGCTCAACGGCCGCCCCGCCGACCAGTACGGTGACCTCGAGCGCGCCGTGAAGGCGCTCGGCAACTGGTCCAACCGTGTGCGTGGGCAATGGATCGTAGAGAGCCGCTTCAACGCCTCGCAGATCCGGGACCTCCTCAAGCCGCACCTCGACAGCGGCAAGGACCGCATGTTCGTCGCCCGAATCTCGAAGAACTGGGCTGGCACCGGCATGGGTGACGGTTTCCAGGAGTGGATGAACCGTCGCAACTTCGACGCGCCGAAGGTCGGCTAGCTCCTCGGGCCACGGGCGCCCCGGCCCCGCGCGGACGCGGGGCCGTCGGCCCCTTCCGGGCTCGCTCCGCTCGGTCGGCGCGGCGCAGGGCCGCCCCGCCGGACCGGCCGCCCCGAGCGGCGGCCGCCCTCCAGGCGCCTGGCGCGGGGGTGATCCGAGGCGGTGTCGATTGGCGCGCCGAAGGCGACGACCGCGGGCGGGTCCGATTTCCCAGGGTCCGAGTCCAGCGCTCGCGTCTTCGATCGCCCGGGTGGCAAAGCCGGCACGCAACGCCGCACCTGGGCCAGGGCCATTGGATCGTCGGGAGCGCAGCCGGCGCGTAAACACGTTTTTTGGTGCGCAGCGGCGTTGAAAGCGAGATTTTCGGCGGGCGGCCTGCGCGCAGGGCGCTCGGCCCCCACCGCGCGCGACCGGGTAGGGAAAGCGGGCGTTTGTCCGTAAGCCCCCGACGTAGAAGCGGGCGCCCGGCTCGGCCCGCGCTCGGTCGCGTGTTTTGGTTGAGGCTCCGCCCCGGCAGACCTGTTTTCGAGCGGACTCCGCTCGTGAAAACCTGCGCCGGGAAGCCCGACGTTGGCGATCAGGTCGTCGTAGGACCGTCGGAGACCATCGGCCCCTTCCCGGGGGTTGGCCGGTCCAGCCGTCCCGGACGGGCCGAACTCGCCGGATGAGAGCGCATCCCCCGAGTTCAGCCCGCTGGACGGGCCGAACTCACGGGATGAGAGCGTATCCCCCGAGTTCAGCCCGCTGGACGGGCCGAACTCACGGGATGAGAGCGCATCCCCCGAGTTCGGCCCGCTGGACGGGCCGAACTCGCCGGATGAGAGCGCATCGCCCGAGTTCGGCCGTTGTGGGTACGGGGCGCCGCCTCGATGAGCGACGGCAGTGGATCGCCCCACCCGGACGTCGGAGTTGTCCTTCCGTCGTTGGCCTCAACAGGTGGCGAAGGCCCTGGGCGAGGCGGCGCCCATCGAGATCGGCGCCCCGAAGGGGACGAGCTCCCGGGGCGAGGCGCCACCCCGCGAGCCCACCGAAGCGGCGTGTTTGCGACCGGACCGCGGTGGCCCGCTGGTCGCTCCCCGTCGTGAACGTGTGTTCCAGGACGCGTGCGCGGCTGCGCCAGACAGGGGTCCGCTCGGGGCCGACCGTGGGCGGACCTCCGTCCGGTTCATCCACCGCGCCGCATCGGCGGGGAGCCGTGCTAGGCTGCGAGCTACGCAAGGAAGCCCGTAATTCCCCGAGTGCACCCCGCGGACCGGCGCATCCACACGACAGAGGTCGCCTCACGCCCGGCCGCGGCCCGACCTTTGTCCGGTCGACCCCCTCGTCGCCTTGCTCGGGCCTCGGCTTCGCGTCGCGGTCGGCCAACCGCGGTCAGAAACAGACCGCCGACAGGTTCATCCCGCCGTGCTCGACGCCGATGCCGGTCCTGGCGTCCATCGCCAACCAGACGCCCTCCTTGTCGGCGGTCTCGCCGCCGTCTGCGCACCCATCGACGGTGATGGAATCGGCGTCAGGTACAGATCGGGATCGCAGGCCGCGCCCTCGCAGTCCGCCGCCAGGACGGCGAGGGCATCGCCCTCGAGGCCGTAGCCGTGCGTCTCCACACAGCAGCGCAGGCCCTCCTCGATGCTCGTGCACCCGATCGCACACGACGCGACCGGGCAGGACTCGGTCGCGTCCTCCCGGGTCAGGGCGCAGGTACCGACGGGGCTCGCGGTGCACGCCGACAGCAGGAGCATGGACGTTCGCAGGAGCATCGTCCGTCTTCCATGCCTCGGCGCCGAACCCCCCGCGCTCCCCGCGCGAAGGCTCCGGAAGGCGGCCGGCGCCGCGCCGGCCGGTCCGCCCCGCGGCTCGGCGCGGGGCGACCAAGCCCGGAGGGCGCGCCTGGAGGAGCCTGACGCCCGCCCGTCCTCGGGCGGGCGGCGCGCCCGTAACCCCTACTCGAGCACCCACACGGTCACGCCCGTCCCATCGTCGAAGTGCCGCTCCTCGACGATGTGCTCGACGAGGGGGAGCCGGGCGAGCGCGAGCCCCTCGACGCCGTAGAGCGCTTCGTCGATCGCGACGAAGCGGAGCCCCCGCTCCACGAGGCGGGCGGCGGCGGCGGCGCGGCGGGGGGGCTCCTGCGTGGCGGAGGGTGGGATGGCGCGGCCCTGGCTCACGGGGAGGGTGAGGTCGTCGAGGTCGCGAAGGAGCTTCTCGAGCTCGACGTCGCGCGCGGTGCGGCGCGCCATGGTGCGCATGCCCTCGGGGATGTAGACCGTGGGGCGGCCCGTCGCGAGCTGGATCCAGAGCTGGTCGGCCGAGCGGATGGCGGGATCGAGGCCGGCCCAGATGGGGATGTCCTCGCGTCGGATGGCGATCGTGTTCGATCCGCGAACGGAGGGGAGCGCGAGTACGGCGCCGTCAGACTCGTGGGCGAGGATGAAGTCCGCGAAGGAGGCGGAGGGAGTCGCGAACACGGGCAGCGCCACCCGATAGCCGGTGAGCGCTAGGGTGTGGGCCACGACGGCGACGGCGAGCGGGAGCGCCACGACCAGGCGCGGCCAGCCCGTCGGCAGGCGCGAGAGGCCGATCCCCGCCGCGACCGAGAGCGCGAGCGCCCCGGGAACCAGCCAGCGCCGCGGAAACCGGACGACGGGCACGGGCAGCGCCTCGTTCAGCGCGGCGACGGCGCCGCCGATCTTGCCCGCGGTGGCGCCATAGGCGCGCACGAGCCAGCTGGCGTTGTCCTCGCTCGCGCCCATCGCGACGGCGAAGCAGAACACCGCGACGAGCACCCACGGGAGCGAGCGCACGGGCCGGAGCATCGCGAGCGCGAGCGCGCCCGCCACCGTGGCGATCGGCACGAAGCCGGGAGCCAGGGTGAAGTCCCAGGGCTTGTTGGTCCTGCCCATCTCCCACTGGTACCAGACCGACAGCTGCACCGAGTTCGTGCCGCGGCGCTGGTCGTCGAGGTCCCCTACGGGCAGCCCGTAGTACGCCGCCGCGAGGATCCCGACGCTGACCAACACGGCGGCCCCGAACGCAAGCATGTTGCGACGCGACATGCCCCAGGCCACGATCAGGATGAACGGCATCCCGAACACGGCGTGGTAGGGGCTGTCGAGCGCGACGAGGCCCCAGAGGAGGCCGGCCACCAGCGGGAGGCGGATCGACGTGGGCCCGGGCCGGGCCGCGGCCCAGGTGGCGAGCAGCGCCGTCGGGAGCGGCCAGAGCGCGACGTACTCGGGTGTGCCGTCGGTGATCGCGAGCAGCAGCATCGGCTGCACCACGATGGCGGCCCCCGCGAGGAGCCCCGCGGCCGCGGAGCCGCTCACCGCGCGGACGAGCAGCGCGGTGGCGAAGCCCGAGGCCCACAGCAGCGCGAGCACCCAGGCGTCGTACCCGAAGATGGGCCCGAGGACGGCGTGCAGCGGGACGCCGAGCAGGCTCGAGATCATCGGCAACACGATGATCTTGACGCCCTCGGGAAACCCGACGCGGTCGGTCCAGAACGGGAGGCCGGGGAGCGCGTTCGCCTGGTGATCCAGGCCCCAGGCCGCGCGGATGACATCGGTGCCCGGCGCGCCGAGCATCCCGCCGGACGCGAAAAGCGGCGCGTGCACCCACGCCACGAGCACGGCGAGCGCCAGCGCGAGCCAGGTCGCGGGGGCGCGGAGCAGCGCGTCGAGGCGGGCAGACACCGGCGTCCTCATCGGCTCAGAGGGCGTAGTAGTACGCGGTGTAGGCGAAGATGGATTCGTAGTCGATCTCCGGCCCGCCGTGCACCAGCTCGGCGAACGCCCACGGAGTCCAGACGAACGTGCCGCCGTACTCGTAGCCGAAAAGCAGCACGTCGTCGTAGGTGTAGCCGCTCGAGCCGTACGTGTAGGTGGGCGCAAAAGCGTACGCCCAGGCGTCCCCCTCGAACATGTCGGCGGTGAACCGCATGTGTTCGCAGTTGTCCCCGGTCGCCGCGCCCGCGCCCAGCACGATGTCGAACGCGAAGCTGCATCCGGGGCAGAGCTCGGCGGAGGGGACCCCCTCGGTCACGTTCGTGATCCGGCAGTGCTCGATCGCTCCGGAGGTCGAGGTGGAGACGTAGGCTTCCTCGCCGATCCAGGCCTCGACGGAGGTCACGGCGCTCCCTTCGACGTAGACCAGGGCCAGCCCGGTGTCGACCTTGTCGTCCGGGAGGTCGGTGTCGGTGTCGCCCGCCGTTTCAACGTCCGCCGTGTCGCCCGCCGTTTCGTCGTCCGCCGTGTCGCCATCGGTGTCGTCGGCCGTGGGGCCGGTGCATCCGGGCAGCACGCCTCCGGACAACACACATCCGCAGAGCACGAGGAGGGGCGCGAGCGCACGCATGGGAGACCCAGAGGAGCCTCGGATCTTACCCGTTGTCGGAGGAGGCGGGGCCACCTTGCTCGCTCGGGAGGGGCGGCGGCAGCCGCTCGACCCCCAGGAAGCGGGTGTCGCCGTGGCGGCCGCGGGCGCGGTTCATCCAGCGGCGCGCCACGGCATAGCCCCGGAAGAAGCGGGCGACGGCGCGGAGCTCCGCGTCGGTGGGCGCGGGGCCACACACGAGCTTGTCGTCGATCGCGCCGTCGTCGCGGAAGCGGACGACCGCGTGCACCGAGGCGTCCACCTCCGCGTGGAGCGCGAGGCGCGCCCCGAGGACCAGCGCGTCGAGCGGATCGCCGTCCGGCGCCCGGGTGTCGGGCACGGATCCGTAGTTGAACGGGCAGGGGAGGGGCGACAGGAACTCGATCCCGTCGCCTCCGCGCTTCACGAAGCTCCCGCGAGGCACCTCGATCCGCACGCGCACCTGGGCGGGGCAGGGGGCGCTCGGCCCTTCGGTAGGCATGCGCGGGCTCCCAGGATCATCTACACTGCCACGCTGGAGGCCGGCATGTACATTCGCGCGCTCACGTTTCTGGTCGCGTTCCTGGTGGGCTGCGCGCCCCAGGACACGACGCTCACCAACGGCGGCGACACCAACGACATCGTCACCGGCACCGGGCGGATGACGCTGAGCGTCACCGAGCTGGTCATCTCCGACATCCAGGTCGACTACTCCAAGAGCGGCACGTTCACGATCGAGAGCGTCGGGGACGGAAACCTGCAGATCTACGAGATCCGCATCGTGGCCGACGCGGACGACGCGTTCTACTTCAGCGAAGAGGAGGACATCGAGCTCGCGCCCGGCCAGACCTCCGACCCTTACTCCGTGACCGCCGACTTGAGCGAGGCGGAGCCCTCCTACGGCGAGCTCCGCCTCCGTACGAGCGATCCCGACGCCGCCAGCCTCATCCTCCCCCTCTCGGCGTTCCCCGAGGGCTACGTGCCCCCTGAGGACACGGGCGGGGACTCCGGCGGCGGCGCGTGAAAGGAGAGGTGGTGGTCGGCGAAGCCCGGCTGACCACACGCTTTGCCGTGCCGTCCGGGCCGGTCGACCGCGTGCTCGAGGCGCTCGACGAGACCGGCCTCGGGCTGGCGCGAGCGCGGATCGCCGCGCGCCTGGGCGACCCCGACCCGTTCCACGTCCGCGCCGCGCTGGCGGCCGCGGGTGCCACGGTGGCCGGCACCACCGGGCTGGCCCTCACGTCCGACGCGGCCGACGCCGCGCTCCTGGCCGCCGACGTCGCGCGCGGCGGGCCCCCCGATCCCGCGCTCGCCGGCCTCTTCGCGGGCCGCCCACCCGGTCCGTGCGCCCGCGCGGTCCCGGTCGACGATCCGCGGCTCTCCTGGCTGCGGTGGCAGTTCCGGCCCACACGCCCGGCCCGCGTCGGGGCCGTGTCCTCGTGGAGCGCCGCCGAGATCGGCGACACCGACGTCGCCACCGTGCGGTGCGTGCTCGCGCTCCCCGGCGGCGGGGTCGCGCTCGGGTCCGACTACGGCCTCACGCTCTGGAAGAACGGCGCCTTCACCCCGTTTCCTTGGCCGCTCGGCTCGCGCCGCGAGGCCCGCCGCGTCGAGTCGATGGCGGTGAACCGCGGCCACCTGTACGTCGCGACCAGCCAGGCGCTCTACGTCTGGGACTTCGCCGCCAAGGTCACCTCTCGGCGGCATGGCGCGGACGAGGAGGACGGTTTTGACGATCTGAACGTGCTCCTCTCCACGGGGGAGCGCCTGTATCTCGGCTACCGCACCCGCTTCGAGGGCGGCGTCGGCCCGCCCGACACCCTCGCGATGGCGGCCGATCCCGCCGGCGTCGTGTACGCAGGCACTCGCGACGGCGAGCTCCACGTGATCAGCGACGCGCCGGATGGTGGCGGCCCGATCCGGAGCTTCGCGGACCACAAGCCCCGTCCCGTCCGCCATCTCGCCTGGGCCGAAGGGTCCCTCTGGGTCGCGGCGCTCGGCACCCTCCACCGCTTCGACGGCGCCTCCTGGTCGGCTGCGGGCCCCGAGCCGACCGCGCTCGCCGTCGACTCCGAAGGCCGCCTCTGGGCCCTCGCCGAGGGCCGTCTCCACGTCCTCACCCACGGCACCCTCGTCCCGGTGACCGTCCCCCTCGAACGCCCCTGGAGCCTCACCGCCGTCCCCGGCGCGCTCTGGATCGGCGGGCGCGAGCGGGTGTGGCGGGTGGAGATCTAGCTCCGGGGTTCCCTCACCCGCCCTGCGGGCACCCCCCTCCCTCTCCCCGCCTTCAACCATGGAGGAGAGGTTGGCCGGGGTGATTGGGCCCGGCCATCGGCCGTGTCGCTCGAGTGCGACCGGGATGGAGGAGACCTCCAGGTCTGATCCGACTTCGGTCGCGGAAAGGCGCTCGAATGCGACCGGAGTCGAGGGAGACCGCGACCTCTCAGTAGACTCCGGTCGCGGAAAGGCGCTCAATTGCGACCGAAGTCGAGGGAGACCTCGACATCCAGGCGAGTGCAGTCGCCCAAAAGCGCGGAAACACGACCGGAGTCGAGGGAGACATCCCACGGGATGCGGATCCAGGTTCTGGGCATCGGCCCCCACTGCGTGCCGGCCCACGAAAAGCTGGCCGTTTTGGACCCCGCTCTGCTCGCGGCGCCACGGCCACGCCCTGCGGTTCTCACCGCGGACCTTCCGCCCCCCTCGATGGGGTCGCGATCAGGGTTATGCGGCGCCGCATGATCAACCTGAGCCAGCACCTCTCCTCCGACGCTGCAGCCTTCGGCGCGACCAGCCTCACGAAGATCGCCCGCGAGATGCAGGGATCGCTCATCCTCGGCATCGGCGCGGAGGTGCGCGCGCTCGCCGCGTCGGGTGTGCCGGTGTGCAACCTCACCGTCGGCGACTTCGACCCCAAGCAGTTCCCGATCCCGCAGGAGCTGCGCGACGCGACCGTCGCCGCCATGGATGGCTTCCAGACGAACTATCCGCCGTCGGAGGGGATCCTCGAGCTGCGCAAGGCCGTGTGCGCCTGGTACGAGCGCGAGCTCGGGCTCACGTTTTCCCCTGACTGGGTGGTCGTCGCGAGCGGCGCGCGCCCCGTGATGTACGCGACCTACCGCCTCTTCCTCGAGCCGGGAGACACCCTCCTGTTCGCGGTTCCGAGCTGGAACAACGGGTACTACGGGCAGCTCACCGACGCGAACGCCATCGCGTTGGTCACGCGGGCGGAGGACGACTTCTTCCCCACCGTCGAGCTGCTCGCGCCGCACATCCGCACCGCGCGGCTGTTCACGCTCAACTCGCCGCTCAACCCCACCGGCACGGTCATCCCGCCCGAGCGGCTCGCCGCGCTCGCCCGCGCCATCGTCGCGGAGAACGCCCGCCGCGCCCCCCTCGGCGAAAAGCCGCTGCTGTGGATGTGGGACCAGGTGTACTGGCGCCTCACCTTCGGGGCCGCCAGCCACGCGCACCCCGCCGCGCTCGTGCCCGAGGTGACGCCCTACGTCATCACGATCGACGCCATCTCCAAGGCCTTCGCCGCCACCGGCTTGCGCGTGGGCTGGGCCGTGCTCCCGCCGATCCTCGCGGAGCGGATGAAGGCGTTCATCGGCCACGTCGGTGCCTGGGCCCCGAAGCCCGAGCAGGTAGGCACCGCCGCGCTCCTCGACAACGACGCCGCGATGGCGCGCTTCGGGGAGAGCTTCCGGGCCGCGCTGGCCGAGCGCCTGGGCATCCTCGACGCGGGGCTGACGCGCCTCGGCGTGCAGCACCTCGTCCCGCAGGGCGCGATCTACCTCTCCGTGTGCTTCGACGCGCTGCTCGGCCGCCCCGGGCTCGACGGCGTCCCGATGACGACCAACGAGGACATCCGGCGCTTCCTGCTCCATCGGGCCGGCGTCGCCGTGGTGCCCTTCCAGGCGTTCGACCTTGCTGGCGAGAGCGGCTGGTTCCGGATGAGCGTCGGCGCGGTGTCGCCCGCACAGCTGCACGCCGCGCTGGATCGCCTCGCTACCGCGCTGGGCTGAGACCGTGCGGGCCCCGGCGGACCTGGGCCGGCGCTACGGACACGGGTTGTCGAGCGGGTAGCGCACGACGACCTGCGAGCCGAGCGGCGGCGCGGTGTCGAAGACGACGGCGTTCAGGCCCGGATCGTAGCTCCACCCCGCGGCGAGGGCGCCGTCCAGCCACACCTTGAGCAGGGACGGCTCGCCCGGAGTCTGCGTGAGCCCGAACGACCGGAGGTAGAAGGTGCTCTCGAACCCGATGCGCTCCATCGCCGGCGCGAGGTCGCAGGTGCAGATGCTCTCCTCGAAGCCCTCGAAGGCCTCCGCAAGGTCGAGATAGCGATCGCCGGGGTCCGCGCTCGCTTCTTCCGCGCCGCAGCTGTTCGAGCAGCCGTCCAGCCGGTCCCCGACGATCGCGGCCACGAAGATGGCTTCCCGGTCCTCCTTCAGGCCCTCCAGGAAGGCGTCGTACCCGGGGACCTCGAGCGGCGAGTAGTCGGGCTCGTCCGAGAGGAAGATCACCGCCAGCCGGGCCTCGTCCCGATAGAAGCCGGCGTTGTGGGCCGAGAGCAGGGGCTCCGTCAAGGCCAGGCGCATCGCTTCGAGGCCGGATTCGTCCCCCATCTCCAGGTGCCCCACGTCGATGTTCCGCGCGAGGGCGGCCTGCGGTTCGGGGGTGGCGCGGGTGACGTAGGTGGGGCTGCCGACCAGGTTTCCGGAGTACGCCGGGTTGAGGATGTCCGTCGTGATGACGCCCATGTGGTAGTCGAGGTCGAGGTCGAGGAACCACTGGAAGAAGATCTCGATCTCCTCCATCACGCGGTCGCGCTCCTGGTACATCGAGCCCGAGTTGTCGATCACCCACAGGACGTCGATGCTATCGGGCGCTTGCGCGAACACGTCGAGCGTCCAGGTGGCGTCGAAGCTGGCGCCCTCGATCGGGAGCACGAGGCGCGGCTCGTCGGGGTCATCCGAGTCGACGATCAGCTCCGCTACGGCGCCCCCCAAGAGAGACGGCTCGAACTGCAGCTGAACGGTCTCGCTGTCTCCCGGCCGCAGCGTACCGCTGAGGAACTCTACCGTGTAGTCGTTGGGGCCCTCGTCGCTGCCCTGCACCGATGTGCCCTCGACGTCGAGCGGGCCTGCGCCGACGTTGGTGATGGTGACCGGGGTCCGGTCGGAGCAGCCCAGCGCCAGCGGATCGAACAGCACGGCCCCGGGGCTCACCTGGATGTCGGGCTCCGAGGCGAGCGGATCGGGCAGGCGGAGTGTGAAGCCCTGATCGGTGCACCCGAGCAGCCAGAAAACGAGCATGACGTGGTCCCCCGTTGAACCGCCCCCTGCGTAGGAGCGATCGTCTTGGTCGCCACTGAGATAAGCACCCCGGAGCTCGCCTGATTCCGGTACGATCCCGCTTCGATCGGCCCTACTCGCACACCAACGCGGTCGGATAGCGGACGATTACCTCGCTCCCGTTGATCGGCGGGGTGGTGAACACGATCTCGTTGGTCGGGGAGACCCAGATCCACTCCGTCGTGGCCTCTCCGTTGACGTACACCGCGATCTCCGCGGGGTCCGTGGGCACGTCCGACAGCTGGAAGCTGCGGATGTAGCGGGTGGTCTCCATGCCGATCTGGTCGAGCGTCGGCGCGAGATCGCAGGTGCAGATGCTCCCGAACACGCCCGAGAAGGCGCTGACCACTTCGAGGTACTTGTCGCCCGGCTGGGCGTCCTGGGGCCCCTCGTCGCACACGTTGCTGCAGCCCGTGGTCAGGTCCCCCACGATGGCGGAGACGAGGATGTCGGTGGGGTCCGCCTTGAGCGTCTGGAGGAAGGAGATGTAGTGCGCGGAGTCCGCGGCCGAGAACTCGGGCTCGTCGGAGAGGAAGATGACGGCGAGGTGGGCGCCCGGGCGCAGGAACCCGGCGTTCTCGACGGACATCACCGGCTCGGACAACGCGAGCTCGACAGCGGCGAGGCCCGACTCGTCCCCCATGTCCTCGGTGCCGACGGCGATCGCCTCGGCCAGCTCGAGCTCGGCGTTCGCCGTGCCGCCGTCGATGTAGGCGGGCGTCCCGACGAGCCGGCCGGAGTAGATCGGGTTCACCACGTCGGTGGTGATGACGCCCATGTGATAGTCGAGGTTCAAGGTTGTGAACCACGTGAAGAACGAGGCGATCGCGTTCGCCACGCGCGTCTGCTCCTGGGCCATGGACCCCGAGTTGTCGATGACCCACAGCACGTCGACCGGGGCCGCCTCCTGGATGAAGCGATCCGAGGTGAGCCCCTCAAGGGCGGCGTGGCCGACCGCCGACACGACGACTTCGGGCGTGTGCGGGTCGTCCGAATGGACGAGCACGTCGCCTAGGATCTCGCCGGCGGTCAGCGGGGAGAAGCGGACGGAGAAGGTGATGCTCTCGTCAGGCTGGAGCGTGTCGGTGCGCATCTCGGCGGACCAGGCGGCGTCCCCCTCGGCGTAGGTGCCCGCCAGCGTGAGCGGCCCGCTCCCCACGTTCGTCACCGTGACGAGCTGGTCCTCCGCGCAGTTGACGCCGAGCGTCTCCCATTCGAGCGAGGACGGCTCGACCAGGATCTCCGGGATCGGGGTGCGTGGCTCGGTCTCCTGCTTCTCGAGCTCGTATTCCGAACACGCGATGAGCCACGTGAGCCACATGGGGAGGCCTCCAACTGCGAGGATAGCAAGCTTCGTGCCGCGTGACGCACGGATGACGTTCGGGTGACGTTCGGCGGGGCACCTCGGTGTCGGGCCGAGCCCCCCGGATCCCGCGCGGAAGCTGGGACTCGGGCGCCCCAGGGGGGTGCGGCAGGATCAGCCCAGACGGCGGCTACAAGCTCGAGGTGTTGGCCGCCACCAGCGAGAGCTCCTCGAACCCGGCGGTGCGCGCGGTGTGGAGCACCCGCTTGAGCACGCCCCAGGGGATCGTGCGATCCGCGTGGACCTCGATGCGCTTCTTCCCCCGCATGAGCAGCAGGGGGTCGTAGATCTCGCGGACCAGGAGCTCGGGGGGCAGGTAGCCCACCGCGATCACCCGGCGACCGTCGATGTAGACCGCCTCCTGCGAAACCAGGACGATCACGGAGCCGCTCTCGCGCGCGGCCTCCGACACGGTGCCCGCGAGCTCGAAGCGGCCCTCCGGCGGCATGGGAGCGGACTCGGTCGAGTAGGAGCGCAGGAGGAACACGAGCAACAACGTCATCATGTCGACGAGGGGCGCGAGCGCGCCCACATCCAGGCCGTCCGCCAGGTGTGTCGTGCGCGGCTTGAAGAGGCGGCGCCTCATCCGGTGGAGCCCGAGAGCGCGATCTTGGGGAACAACGGGGCGTCGATCGGGCCGTGGATCACGTCCATGACGGCGATGACGGTCTCGGCGGTGGCGACGTCGTCCGGCTCGAACCGGGCGCGCTCCTGCGAGGGATCGATCGCATGCACCTCCGAGAGCGCCGCGAGGAGCCCCGCGAAGTCGGGGCGTTCGCCCTGGATCGACTCGCTCTGCGCCGGCAACGACCTCGTCCGCTGCTCGACCGAGGTGGACGAGGTGGAGATGTCGGTGGACTGCACGGTGTAGACGAGGGTGAGGTCGTGGTCGCGGAGGGTGACCAGCACGTCCTTCACGAGGCCCGCGTGCGGGAGCGGCGCGAGGTCGGACGGGGAGCCCAGGCGCAGGTCGAGCACGCCGAGGCGCTGCCCCGACGAGGTCGTGAGCAGGAAGAACAGGAGCAGGAACATCAGCGTCACCACCCCGAGGAGGGTGGGACGGACGTCGGCCTCCAGCTCGGGGCCTCGGGTGAAGAGCCCGCGCCTTCTCATCGGTAGCACCTCACGACTGGCGCGCCGCCTTCAAGGAGAGGATGAGGCGCGTCGCGACGCGCTCGATGTTGCCGAGCAGCTCGCGGGCGTTCGCCTCGGCGAGCGCGTGCGCGGCGAGGGCGGGGATCGCGACGAGGAGGCCGAACGCGGTGGTGGCCATGGCGGTCGAGCTGCCCTCGGAGAGCTGGGCGGCGCGCTCCGCCGCCGCGACATCCCCGAGCGCGCCGAAGGCGAGGATGAGGCCGTAGACCGTGCCGAAGAGCCCCACCATCGTCGCGATCGAGGCCACCGTGGAGAGGTAGGCGATCCGCCGGCGCACCTTCAGCTCGGCCTCGACCGACGCGGCGGCCATGGCCTCCCAGGCCAGATCGGGGTCGTGCCAGGCCAGGCCGGCGCGCACGACCTCCTCCAGGGGGGTGGCCCCGAGGGCGAGCGAGGCGGTGGTGCCGCCCCTCACCGCGGCGTCGACCCGCGCGATGATCGGCTCGGGATCGCAGCGGTAGCGGAGCAGCGTCACGCTGCGCTCGATCACCACCGCGATCGCGAAGGCCATCACCGCGAGCAGCGCGTACATGAAGACCGCGGCGGGCCCCGAGAAGGCGGTGAGGAGGTAGGTCAGCATGGGGTCATCTCTTTAGGAACGTGAGGCAGCGGGCACGGATGGAGGCGGTGCCGATGCTCTCGCAGAGGGCGATTCCGCGGGCGGGATCGAAGCGCTTGAGCTGGTGGGCGACCCCCTGCCGGCAGCTGTCCGCGTGGGCCGGGAGCGCCGTGCAGGCGGTGAGCGTCGCGTCGGGGTCGCGCTCGGCGGCGCCCCAGCCGACGCCGTGGAAGCAGTTGCTACGCCAGGCGTCCGTCGCGCGCCCGCACGCCGCGGCGGCTTCGGAGAAGTCTCGCCGTGCGATGTATTTCCCGATGCCGTGCCAGCAGGTCTTGCGCGTGAGGCTGTCACCCTCCTCCTTCGCGCAGAAGGTCACCGCCGGCTCGAGGCCCTCGAGCGCGACCTCCCCCACGACGTCGTGGCGGCAGAAGTCGCGGAACGCCTCCGACTTCTCGCAGCGCTCCAGCGCGTAGGCAGGATCGATCTCGGCGAGCGCGAGGCCCATCCCGAAGTAGCACTGGCCGCGCCACTTCACCGCGGGGATGGCCGCGCAGATGCGGTCGGCGGCGTCGCGGTCGATCGGGGAGACCGCCTCGGCCACATCCGATTCACACTCGAGGCGGAGCTCGGCGTCCGCGATGCGCGCGCACACCTGGAGGGCCCCGGACGGATCGCGGGCGGCCGACTGCCGGGCGAGCGCCTGCAGGCACACGTCCCGCACGTCCTCCGCCATGGCGGAGCAGGCCTCGAGCGTGAGCAGCGCGGCGCCGGCGCCCGTGCCGTCCTCCGAAGGGGGGCGCTCCCCGCCGTCGGGCTTGGGCGGCAGGGCCATCACCGCGTCGGGCGAGGTGGTGGGAGATGCGGACGCGGCCGCGCGCCCGGCCAGCGGCTCCAAGCCGAACCGCGCCCCGAGGAGGGCGGCGAGGCACGCTACGAAGAGGAGGGTGAAGGGAAAGGAGCCCACGTCACTCGGTGTAGCCCAGATCCTGCATCCACTTCTCGTACTCGCCCCGCTCGATGTCTTCGTAGTTGTGCTCGACGGGCACGGGGGGGGGCTCCGGCGCAGGCAGGAGCCGCCAGTACGCGAAGGCGCTCGAGCCGGCTACGCCGACCAGACCGAGTCCCAGGAGCAGGGCCTTTCGCATCGGGTCAATGTGCCATGGGGCCGCGAACGAAGCAAACGGGCGCGCGGAGCGGATCGACCGGTCGGGGTGTTTGGGGTACACTGCGGCGCCCTCGGGTGCCCGCCGCTCGGGTAACCCCTCGGCCTCGGAGTCCCATGCGCCGCTTCCCGCTCCTGTTGACGCTCGCTCTCCTTCCCTTCGTGGCCTCGGCCGACAGCCCGCCGCGCGCGAAGATGGAGGTCAAGTACAAGCAGTACGACGTGAAGATGCGGGACTTCAACTTCCCTTCCGGCCTGCGGATCATCTTCCAGGAAGACCACAGCCAGCCGATCGTGTCGATCACCTCCGTCATCGATCGCGGCAGCACGTCCGATCCCGAGGGGCTCGAGGGCATCGCCCACTTGTGCGAGCACATGTGGTTCCGCTCGAAGCAGAAGGACGCGGACGGCAAGCAGCTCCCCAAGGTGTGGGACCTGTTGCGCGAGATGGGGGCGAACCTCAACGCCTCCACGGCGGACGACTGGACCAACTACATGACGGTCGCGCCGATCGACAAGATCATCCCGCTGCTCCGCCTCGAGTCCATCCGCATGAAGAGCGCGGGGGAGGGCGTCGAGAACGACGTGCTGCTGACCGAGCGCGAGGTCGTCCGCAACGAGCTCCGCATGCGCTACGAGAACGCGATCGGCGCGGCCTTCGGCTACATGATGGTCAAGTTGTTCCCGTCCAACCACGTGTATGGGCGTACGGCCTACGCGGGCATCGGCAACAACGACTCGCTCAACGCGATCACGCTCCCGGACGTACAGAAGTTCTTCAAGGACAACTACGGGCCGGCGAACACCACGATCGTCGTCGTCGGTGACTTCAAGCTCGAGGACACCGGCAAGTTCCTCGACGAGTTCGCGCTCGAACAGCTCACCGATCCCGCGCACCCGACGGACGAGATCAAGCTCGTCGAGCCCAAGGCGCGCGTCGCCGCGACCTCGGCCGAGCCGCCCGCCCCGCCCTCGCCGCTGCTCGTCAAGGGCGACATCGCGGGCCTCACCACCGAGCACGGCGCGGTCGAGAAGCCCACGCTCGTCCTCGGGTGGACCCTCCCCGGCGGCTACCGCGACTACGAGCCGATGATGCAGATGGCGGCGATCCAGCTGCAGATCGCCATCCGCCAGGAGATGAACCCGAGCTGGGACTACAAGCAGGACCACTCGGAGATCGAGAGCCTCGGCTGCTTCGTCCAGCCCCAGAAGGAAGCCTCGATCGCGTGGTGCTTCGTCGAGATCGCGGACGAGAAGGACGCGGTCCGCCTCGCCGAGCGCGCGCTCGACGGCCTCTACCGCGTGTGGAGCGCCGACGAGTACTACCGCGCGTTCCAGGAGTACCTGTTCAGCTACAGCAAGACGCAGCAGCTCGCCGCCGTGTTCCAGAGCGTGGACCTCGTGTCCTCCATCGGCAACGGGCGCGCGGCCGACACCGCGAACTTCGTGCACTACACGGGTGACCCCCTCTACTACTCCCGCCAGTTCGAGTGGATCAACAAGATCTCCGCCGACCAGGCCCGCAAGCTCGCGGAGAAGTACCTCAACCGCAGCCGCGCGTCGGCCGTGTTGATGCTTCCCTACGAGGAAGGGGACCTCGCGATGGACACCTCGGACGCGCAGTACCGCGGCGCCCGCCGCGAAGACGTGCTCGATTCGATGATGACCGAATCGCAGCTCTCCCCGGCGTTCATCGAGCGCGCGGTGATCCCGCCCGACGTGGCGAAGCTCCGCGAGTCCACCCTCCCGAGCGGCGTGAAGCTCGTCTCCATGGCCCACTCGGACGCCCCGCTCGTCGAGGTTCGCCTCAGCTTCGGCGGCGGCCAGGACAGCACGGATGACGGCGCGGCGACCTTCGCCTCCCAGATGTGGAAGAACGAGAGCGTGGTCGACGCCCTGCGGATCGTCGGGTTCGACGCCTTCTCGGTGGGCGGCCTCACCACCCAGTTCGAGATCGCGGCGTCGGCCGGCAACCTCGAAGACGCGCTGTTCGTCCTGCGTGACCGCATCGACAACCTCAAGCCCTACACCGATGGCCGCATGGACTGGGTGAAGGACCAGGAGGGCAACATCCTCTCCTGGATGAAGGACCCCGCGGAGTGGGCAACGCGCACGGCCCTCGAGCGGGTGCTCCCGAATCACCCGTATTCGCGGTGGTTCAACCACTCGGACTTCGCGACGATGAACAAGTGGAGCACCTCGGTGTCGCAGGACGTGTTCAGCCACGTGCTTCGCCCGCAGAACGCCACGCTCTTCATCATCGGCAACGCGTCTCCGGAAGAGGCGAGCCAGGCCGCCAACACGTACTTCGGCGCGTGGGAGGGCTGGGGCAAGGCCCCGACCGACGGCAAGACCCTCCGCACGTCCTACCCGGCCGCCACCGAGCCGCCGGCCCGCCAGATCCTGTTGTTCAACAAGGACAACTCGAGCCAGACCAACGTGTCCTACACGTGCCAGCTCGGCGTCGTGGACGACAAGAACGTCGCCGCCGCGCAGCTCCTCGGTGACGCCCTCTCCGAGGACACCTGGCTCGCCCTCCGCGAGCAGACCGGCTCCTCCTACGGCGCCTACGCGTCCTCCTCCTACCTCCGCGGCGGGGTCGCGTTCCTGAACATGGCGAGCCTCGTGCAGAACGACGCCTCGCCCCTCGCGGCCAAGGTGTTCCTCGAGCTCGGCGAGAAGGCCAAGGCCGGCAAGATCTCCCCGAAGACCCTCTCGGTCGTGAAGTACAACCGCGCCCAGGGCTACGTGGCCGGCCACCAGTCGACCGCGCAGATGATGAACCGGATCGCGAGCACGTTCGACCTCGGCTGGGGCTCGGACTTCTTCAAGACCTACGCGAAGCAGCTCGCCAACGTGACGATCGAGCAGATCACGCCCCTGATGGATCGCTGCGTCGGCCACGAGATCGTCTCCGTCGTCGGCCCGGTGGACACCATCAAGCCGCTCTTCGACAAGGCCGGCATGAAGTACGAGGTGTTCGACTGGAAGCAGGCGAAGCTCGACTACGCCACGAAGCACGGCCTGAAGGACGTGCTCAAGGCCGACGAGAAGAAGAAGAAGGAAGAGGCGAAGAAGAAGGACGAGAAGAAGAAGTAGGCCTTCTCGGCCGCTCCTGGTGAGGTCGTCGCATCCGCGGTGACCTCACCGTGACAGCAGAAGACTATTCTCCGGGGGATGCCGCTCTCTCGCCTTTCGAGTGCCCTCCGCCTCACGGTGGGGTTCGCGTTCATGGCCCTCTCCGTGGCCGTCTTCGCCTTCCTCGTCCTGGTCTTCCTGCCGAGCCGCAGCTTGCGGATCAAGACCTGCAACGTGTTCGGGCACATCACCGGGCGCGTTTGTCTCTGGCTGGCCGGGGCGAGCGTGCCGGACGGCATCGCCGAAGAGGTCCGGGTCACCCACCCGGCGATCTACATCTCGAACCACACGTCGATGCTCGACATCTTCATCGGCATCTGGCTCGCGCCGATCGGCACGGTGGGCGTCGCCAAGAAGCAGGTCGTGTACTACCCCTTCTTCGGGCAGCTGTACGCGATCTCCGGGCACATCCTGCTCGACCGCTCGAACACCGCCTCCGCCATCGAGTCGCTGAAAAAGACGGGTGAGATCCTGAAGAAGTACAGGATTGGCGTCTGGATCTGGCCCGAGGGCACCCGCGCGAAGGACGGCCGCCTGCGCCCCTTCAAGAAGGGCTTCGGACACATGGCGATCGCGACGCGCCTGCCGATCGTGCCGGTGGTGGTGAGCGGCGCGCACAAGGCGATGCAGAAGAACTCGCTGCTCATTCGCCCGACGACGCTGGGGCTGCGCGCGCTCCCGGCGATCCCGACGGACGACTGGACGCTCGAGAACCTCGACGAGAAGATCGCCCAGGTCTATGCCGCGTTCGACGCAGCCCTCCCGGAGGACCAGAAGGCGTTGCCGTTACCGGGGGCGGACAGGGCGACCGCTACGTAGGAGCGTTCGGAGGGGACGGCCCGCACGGACCCGTCAGCCCGGCCCGCCTTCCCACTCGACCGCGAGGCTCGCCAACACGAACCCGCTCGCGGCCGAGGTCATTACCAGCTTGCTGCCCGGGCGGATGCGCCCGTTGTCGAGCGCGTGGCGGAGGGCCAGGAGGACGGAGCTCTCCGCGCAGTTGCCGTAGAGGCTGTGCAGGGCCGGCATGATGTGGGGATCCACCTCGAGCGCGCCCGCGATCGCGCGGAGCACGCTGTTGGAGGGCTGGTGGGTCACGAACAGGTCTACGTCGTTCACGGCCCAGCCCACGCGATCGCACAGGCGATGAACGTGCGCGGGGATGTGGCGGGCCAGGGCGAAGATCGCGGGGCCGTCGCTCACGAAGTGCCCGTGGATCGAGGCGCGGCAGAGCTCGTGGTGGGCCGACATGCCCTCGCCGAGCATCCCGCGGATGCGGCCGCCGCCGCCCGCCGGCTGGGTGCGCGAGACGACCATCGCCGTCGACGCGTTGCCGAGCGTGAGCCCGGCGCCGAGCATGGCGACCTCGTCCGGGGTCTGGAGGCCGTAGTTCACGAAGCCCGGCGGGGTCATCGACGAGGTGCACACCAGGCCGGTGCGGAGCGTGTCATCGACCGCGGACCGGGCCACGAAGTCCTGCACGGCGAGAAGGCTGCCCGCGCAGGCGGCGGTGACGTCGAGGGCGAGGGCGCGGTTGGCGCCCAGCATCCACGCGACCTCCGAGGCGGTGGAGGGCTCGAAGTACTCGCGGGCGAGGGAGCCGTAGAGGACCAGATCGAGGTCATCGGCGGAGAGGCCGTCCTCGGCGAGCGCCACGCGGGCGGCGGTGGCGGCGTGCCCGGCGAGCGGGAGGGGGTTGGCCTCCCAGTGCCGGCGGTCGGTCCCGCACGCGCGCAGCAGCGAGCGGATGCGCCGGTTCACGGGGCCCCAGGCCTCCTCGGTGCCGCGGAACTCGGCGCGGACCAGGCGGAGCACGTCGTCGTTGGTGCGGACGATCTCGGGGAGCCGCACCGCCGGAGGCGAGAGCCAGACCGGAGGCAGGCGCGACGACGACTGGGTCATTCGCCGCCAGCCTCCGCGCCCACCTGCACCACGGTGAGGAACGGGGGCGCGGGGTTCGTGCACACCGTCGTGCACCGGAGCGCGACGAGCCAGAGGGAGTCGGCGCCGAAGCCGGAGAACGCGACGCCGTCGGCGTTCGTCGCCATCGACAGGTCGGCCGTGTAATCGGCCACGTCGTACACGTCCGCCGTGTACATCTCGTCGGCGATGAGCTCGATGTCGATGAAGTTGGCCTCGAGGTCGTCGAGGGTGCGGCCGTCGTATCGCGCGATCATGAGCTGATCGAGATCGGTCAGGTCGAGGTCGCCGCCGCCGGCGTGCGTGTCGAGCGCGGACCAGTTGGCGACGTAGGGCGCGTGCTCCTCGGCGAGGGTGAACCCCGTGAGGGATTGGAGGTCCGCCTGGAAATCGAGCGTCGCGCTGGCGGAGTCGAGGAGGAACGTGTGGTTCGTGCTCTCCTCCGTGGGGCGCATGAAGCCGAGCATCCGGTTCTCGTTCACCCCGGTGGTGGCGCGCACGAGCCAGGTGCCGCTGCCGTCCGTGAAGTCTTCCTCGGGGACGATCGGCGTGGCCGGCGGGAACACGAACTCGGACAGCAGGGCGCTCGTCGCGTCGGCGGGGTCGTTGTCGAACTGGATGTAGGGCCCGACATCCTGCTGGAGCAGCGTGTCGGTCACGATGGCGGCGACCACCTCGTCCTCCGTCAGGGTGGGGAATTGCACCACCCAGATGAGGTCTACGTCGGTGACCGGATCGATCGGATGGCCGAGCAGGTCCGTCGTGAGGCCCGACCAGTCGAAGGTCACCTCCTGGCGGAGCTGGACCTCTTGGGCGACCACCGCGAGGTCACTGATGTAGCTGTAATTGTTCGCGTCAGTGAACGTGAACTGGCCGTCGAACGGGGCCACACCGGTGTCGTCGGCCTTCGGCGCGGTGCAGGCGAGCAGGAGGAGCGGGGCGAGCCGGCCCGCGGTGGAAGCGAGAGTCATGGGGCGACGCCTCCGAGCGCATCGATGTGGTGGGTGAAGCCGATGGCGGAGCCGATCCCGAGGCTCACCTGGAACGCCATCTCGCCGGAGGGCGTGACCTCCGTGATCATGCCGCCGCTGCCCCACGCGATCAGCGTGTTGCCGTTGTCCAGCCGCTCGACATCCCCGAGGAGGTAGGAGGAGATCTCCTTGTCGAAGTCGTACGACCAGACCGGCGTGAAGGTCTTCGCGTCCTTGTCCATGCTGTACTCGACGGCCTCGGAGTAGGCGCCGCGAATGTCCACGTCCCCGTTGTCGAAGAGGATGAAGTGGTCCTCGTCGACCAGCTCTGGAGAGTGCTGGCCCACGAACGCGCGCCCTTCGGTCTGCGTCCAGTCGCTGCCGACGCCGCCGACCTGCCAGATGGTCTCGCCGGTGGCGCGCTCGACCTTGACGAACGCGTTTTCCTTGCGGACGGACAGGGCGTAGTGGCCATCATCGAACTTGAGGCTGTTGCTGTGCGTCCAGTCGAGGCCCTGGGGGTAGAAGTCGTTGTCGACCGCCGGATCCACGTCGACCGCGAAGTGATCCCAGGTGCTCCAGACCCAGGTGGACTCCGAGCCGTCGACCGCGCCCTCGGGCACCTCTACGATGGAGTCCCCCACGACCTGCCGCTCGTGCCCCTCGTCGTCGATCCAAGGGCGGATGTCCGCGGCGATGTACGCGAAGGCGCCGCCCTCGGGCAGGCCCACGAAGTCATGGTGGCCCCACTCGGTGCGGGTCTCCGAGAGGAGCTCGCCGTCGAGCCGCACCTTGCGGATCGCCCCGATGTCGACGCCGAAGTTGAGGCTCGCGACGTTGTAGAGGACGGACGTGCCGTCGGGCGAGAGGCGGACCTGGGCGATCACGCTCTCGTCGGGCGCCTGCGCCCACCACACGGGCTCTCCGTCGGTGTCGAAGATGATGACCCACGAGGGGTCCCCGAGGGAGGTGGTGAGCGTGTAGCCGGGCTGGGCGAGCGTGGCGTCGTAGCTGCCCGCGGTGACCTGCGGGAGCTCCTGGGGCGAGACGCCCGTTTCGAGCTCCATCACGGCGCTGACGAGCCGCTCCCCGCCGACCTCCGACACGGCTTGCCAGTACCAGGTGCTGCGGGGCGTCAGGCCGGCCAGGAGCACCGCGTGCGCGGTGGACTCGGCCGTGCTCGCGACGGTGGACCGGCCGAGATCGGGCGTGGACCCGTATTCGACCCAGGAGGTACCGGCGGCCTCGGTTTCCCACGTCACCCAGGCGACGGTCGGGATGTCCTCCTCGAGGACGGCTTGGGCCACGAAGTCCTCGCCTGCGGGTGCGTCGGAGTCCTTGCAGGCGAGGAGAGCGAGCAACAACAGCGGAGACATCGCGTCCTCGGGGCCCCTGGTTGAGGCACCGACGAGTGTAGCCCGGCGGGCGCCGCCCCCGCATGCCCTTCCCGTCAAGGGCTTCGCAGCATCGTCCTCCGCGGGCCCGTCAGAGCACGCCCATCATGTAGCGGAGGTGCCCGATCCAGATCACCCCCAGGATCAGCATCAAGGTGGCGGCGAGGAAGAGCATCATCGCGACGTTGGTCGACAGCTGGTCGGTGGTCACGGAGGACTCCTGCGAGCGCGCTCGCTCCCCTCTGGTGGGGGCGGCGCCGCCGAGGGCGAGCGCGGATCGGCGGCGCGGTGGGCCGGGCTACGCTCCGGGGAGGGGCGCGACGAGCGCGGCGATCCGCGGCGCGAGCCCCGCGTCTTCGAGGGGATCCCAGCCGCGACGCGAGGTGACGAGCAGGTGGTCGATGACGACGGGCAGCAGGGGATCGGACCCCGGCGTCCGCGCTTCGGCGGCGAGCGCGGCGGCCTGCGCGACCGGGCGCAGCTCCTCGACCAGGTCGCGGACGTGCGCCGCGGCATCGGCCTCGGGCAGCGCCAGCAGACGCTCCCAGCGGGCGCGCGCCTCGGCGATCCGCTCGGGGAGGCCCCCTCCGGGCGCGGCGGTGCCGCCCGCGAGCGCCGCCAGCGCGTCGAACATCGGCTCGTGCAGCCGCAGCTTCTTCGCATCGCGGAGGATCTGGGCGCACAGGACGCCGTGCCCGCCCTCCCACGCCTCGAGCACGAGGCTGTCGCGGAGGAGCCGCGGCAGCACCGAGAAGTCCTCGATCGCGCCGTTGCCGCCGAGGACCTCGATCGCGTCGCGCATGCCGGCGGGGCAGGTCTGCGCGGTCCAGATCTTGTTGAGGTTGACCAGCATGCGCCACGCCGGCTGCGACGGCGCGGTGCCCATCGAGGCCGTGGCGGCGAGGTGAAAACTCATGCTCCTTGCTGCGTAGGCCTCGACCTTCAAGCGCGCGACGGTACGCGCGATGGACGGAAAGGCGAGGATGGGCTGCCCGAAGGCGATGCGGGCGCGGGCGTAGCCGTCGGCCTCGCGCCAGGCGCGCTGGAGCAGGCCGGAGGCGCACACGGAGTTGTAGAGCCGGGAGGTGTTGAGCACGATCTCGACGGTGCGCCGGAAGTCGCCGACGGGCGTCGCGACCGCGCCGCGGAAGTCGACCTCGGCCGAGGCCATCGAGCGGGTGCCGAGCTTGTACTTGAGACGGCGGATCTCGAAGTGGTTGACCGCGCCGTCGGCGAGCTTGCGGGGCACCACGAACGTGCGCAAGCCCACCGTGCCCCCCGGCGCGCCTTCGGGCCGGGCGGTGACGAGGAACAGGTCCGCGTCGATGACCGAGCAGAACCACTTCTCTCCGGTGACGACCCATCCCCCCGCCGACTCGGTCGCGACGAGGGCGTTGGTCCCCACGTCCGACCCGCCCTGCACCTCGGTGAGGAACTGGCTCGCGTGGAAGTGCGTGTCGTAGTCGGGATCGTAGAGGCGCTCGAGCCAGTCGGCGTGGGCGCCGGGCTCTGTCGAGGCGGCGGCCTGGAGGATCTTGATCATCCCGGCGGTGCACGCGAGCGGGCAGCAGTGGCCGCCTTCGCCGTCCTGCGCGAGCAGGTAGACGATGCCGAGCGTCTCCAGCTCACGACCCGGCGTGGCGTAGCGGCTCATGACCCCGCTGCGGTAGACCGCGCGCCCGATCGCGTGGTAGTCGGGGTGGAACACCACTTCTTCGATGCGGTTTCCATGGCCGTCCCACCGCCGGAGCGCGGGCAGGTGCTCGTCGCGGTTCGTCTCGATCACCATCCGGTCGATCGGGCCGGCGCACGCTTCCGCGAAAGCCCGGAGCGCAGCGGTGTCGATCGGGTGGGGCGCGCCGGCGGGGCGGTGGTGCCGAAGGAGCGAGGCGAGGTGCGGATCGTCCTTCCACCAGGACGTGAGGGCGGCCCGCCAGGTGGCGAAGCTCTGACGCGCGGAGGCGGGGGCGGACACGGTGGACATCCGGACGATGTATCCTCAGCCGCCCTCATGCCCATGACCCCCTTCGACGCCGTGCTCATCCTCGGAAAGGAGCTCCGCCGCGATCCCGACCGCGCCCGGCGGGAGCTTCGGGCGCGCGCGGCGGCTGGAGCTGCGGCCTGGCGGGCGGGCGCGCCGTTCGTCGCGACGCTGGAGGCCCGGCTGCGCGGGCAGGAGCTCTCCGGGAGCGCCATCGTCGCGGACTACCTCGCGGAGCTCGGCGTCCCCCAGCGCGCGATCGTGCGCATGGACCGCACGCGGTCCACCCGTGAAGAGGCCGTCGAGGGCGCCGCCCTGTTCGTCGCGCGCGGCGTTCGGCGCGGGCTCGTCGTGACCGCGAGCTACCACGTTCCCCGCGCCCGGCGCCTGTTCGCCGACGTGGGCGCCCCCGCCGCCGTGCACGCGCCCGAGGGCCTCTGGCGCTTCGCCAACGCGACGGAGCGCGCCTGGATCGAGGCGGGCACGCCGGACGCCGCGGTGATGGCCGAGGAGTGCCGCATCGAGGCGGTGCTCTCGAACCTCGCGCGCGGCCTCGCGTTGCTCCCCGTTCCCGCGCGCTCCCGCGTGGAGATCGTGGCGGGTGCGTGGTTTCGTGGCGTCGCGGACGCGTTGGGGTAGGCGGGGCCCGGTGTTGCCCCGGGCTCACTCGACCACGATCGGATCTCCCTCGTGGATCTCGCCGTCCGAGAGGATCTCGGCGCGGAGCCCGCCGCGATCGACCAGGCCCCGCAGCACGCCGGGCCGCGTCAGGTCTTCGAGGTGGCTGCACGGATCGCAGCGCTCGCACCCGCGGGCGCGCACTGCGCCGATGCGAAAGGTGCGCCCCACCAGGGCGTTCAGATCGACCCCGCGCGTGACGAGGTTGCGGCGCGACGCCCCGGGGGGGAGGGGCCGCCCCTGGTCCCGCGCGAGCGCCTCGAGCGCCTCGGCGCGGATCAGCGTCAGCTGGTTCTCCGGCTCGTGGTCGATGCCGAAAAGCGTGGCGGGCGACTGGTGATGGTCACCGTCGAGGCCGCGACCAGCGACAGCGCATGCCGACGGATGGCGAACGGGGGCGCCGCCCTTCACGGGGAAGAGGAAGATGGCTTCGACGTGAGCGGTCGGGGACATGCGCCGCTACCAGCGATCCTTCGCGTTGCGGAGCGCCGCGAACACCGCGTCGGGATCGTCGGGATCGGCGCCCATCCGGGCGGCGGCGGCACGCACGGCCGGGGCGTCCCAGCGGAGGAAGGGGTTGGTCGCGAGCTCGTCGGCGAGCGGGTGGCCGACGGTGGTCTCTCCCCGCGCGCGCTGCGCCCGCGCCTCCGCGAGCCGGGCCGACACGGCGGGCTCCGGCACGCCGGCTTCCGCGGACATCGCCTCGGCGAACTCGAGGTTCTTGATGGTGTACTCGTGCCCGCACCAGACGCGCAGGGCGGGGTCGAGCGCGCGGAGCTTCGCCAGGGAGGCCCGCATCATCGGCAGCGTGCCCTCGAACACGCGGCCGCAGCCCCCGGCGAACAGGGTGTCTCCGGTGAAGAGGTTTCCCGCGATCTCGATCGCGACCGCGCCGAGGGTGTGGCCGGGGACGGTGTGGATGCGGGCCGTCATGCCCCCGAACGGGAGGGTGGCGCCGTCGTCGACGGCGACGGTCTGCCCGATGATCCGGTCCTGATCGAGGTCGTAGCGGCTCCCCACCACGGGCACGGGGTGCTCCGCCAGGAGCCCCTCCACCCCGCCGACGTGGTCCCAGTGATGGTGGGTGAGCCAGATCGCGTCGAGCACGAGGCCGCCGAGCGCGGGATCGCCGAGGGCTACGGTGACGGGCCCCTCCTCCGAAGGGTCGATCACGACGGCGTGACCGTCCTGTACGAGCACATACGCGTAGTTGTCGCTGAGGCAGGGGATGGTGCGCACGTTCATCCAGGAAGGATAACGAGTTTGCCGCCCCCAGGATCCCCCATGAATTCCCTCCGCGTAGCCGTCACCGGGGCCTCCGGTCTCATCGGCACGCAGCTCTGCGCGTTCCTCACGACCGGCGGCCACCGCGTCGACCGGCTGGTCCGCCGCGACGCCGGCCCCGGCGAGATCCAGTGGGATCCGGCGCGCCGCACGCTCGACGCCCGCGCGCTCGAAGGGGTCGACGTGGTGGTGCACCTCGCCGGCGAGAACGTGGCGGGGGGCCGGTGGACGGCCGCCCGCAAGTCCGAGGTCATGAAGAGCCGGGTGGACGGCACGCACACCATCGCGAGCGCGGTGGCCCAGCTCGACCAGAAGCCCCTGCTGATCTCGGCGTCGGCCGTGGGGTACTACGGGCACACCGGGGACGTCGTGGTGGACGAGGCCTCCCCCAACGGCACCGGGTTTCTCGCGGAGGTGTGCAAGGCGTGGGAGTCCGCGGCGGATCCGGCGCGGGCCGCCGGGGTGCGGGTCGTGCATCCGCGCATCGGGGTGGTGCTCTCGGGGAAAGGCGGCGCGCTCGCGCAGATGAAGACCCCCTTCCTGTTCGGCGCGGGGGGCCCGATCGGAGATGGCCGCCAGGGGTTCCCCTGGATCGCGATGGACGACACCATCGGCGCCCTTCATCACCTGATGGGCGCGCGAATCGATGGGGCGGGGATCGAGGGCCCGGTGAACCTCGTGGCGCCCGGCGCGACCCGCCAGGGCGAGTTTGCCAAGGCGCTCGGCCACGTGCTCGGCCGCCCCTCCTTCATGCCGCTCCCGGGCTTCGCCGTGCGCACGATCTTCGGCGAGATGGGCCAGGGGATCCTGCTGGACGGGCAGCGCGTGGAGCCGAAGCGCCTCCTCGCGAGCGGGTACACGTTCGCGCGGCCGGAGCTGGAGGCTGCGCTTCGGTTCGAGCTGGGGCGGTAGCGGTCGGGCGGCAGCGTCGGCATTCCCGGTGCGGACGGCCCCGCCGGGATAACCGCCGCCGATGAAGTGGTACGCCGTCGCTCACCCCGGCCTCGAGCCCGTCGTCGCTCGGGAGCTCGAGTCCCTCGGCGTCTCCGTCACGCTCCACCCCGGTGGCGTCCGGTTCGAGGCCACCGTCGAGGCGGTCGCCGCGCTGCTCCCGATGCTGCGGACCCCCTCGCGGCTCCTGCTCGAGCTGGTGGAGGGCTCCGCCAACGGCTCCGATCAGCTCGTGTCGCTGACGCGGCGGGTGCAGTGGAAGCAGTACCTGCCGCCCGACGCGAACATCGAGGTGCACGCCTCGGTCAAGACGTCGCGGATCCACTTCCGCGAGGCCGCGGAGAAGAAGGTGCTCCACCACGTCCGCGAGGCGCTCAAGGGCCCGCGCGTGGTCGATCGCGAGCGCCGCCCGACGGTCAATCAGCGGATCTCCCTGCGCATCGAGGACGACAAGGCCACGCTCTCGCTGGATGCCGGCGGGGGCGATCTGCTGCATTTTCGCGGGTGGCGCACCGAGCAGGGGCCCGCGTCGCTGCGCGAGAACCTCGCCGCCGCCATGCTCTACGCGGCCGGCTGGTCGGGCGACGAGCCCCTGGTCGACCCGTTCTGCGGCTCCGGCACCATCCCGATCGAGGCCGCGCTGCTCGCCTCGGGCCGCTCCCCGTACGTGCGCCGCACGTTCGCGATGGCGGAGTGGCCGATGCTCAAGAAGCTCAAGGTCACGCAGAAGCCGCCGATGCCGATCACGGTGCCGATCCTCGGCTACGATCGTGATTCCCGCGTGCTCGTGGCGGCCACGTCCAACGCGCGCCGCGCCGGAGTGTCGGTCGCCTTCGCCCAGCGCGAGGTCATTGATCTCGGTCCCCCGGGGCCCCGCGGCCTCGTCGTCGCCAACCCGCCCTATGGCAAGCGCCTGGGAGAGGGCTCCGAGGGCCGCGCGTACGCCGAGTTCGGGGAGACCCTCCGCGGCCGCTTCGAAGGGTGGCGGGTGCTGTTCCTCTCGCCCGATCCGGGGCTCGCGGCGAAGGTGCATCGGGACGCCGAGCGCCTGCTCTTCTTCAGCAACGGCGGGGTCAAGGTGGGGATGTACGCGCTCGAGGTGCGGTGACCGCGATCGTTACGGGGCCCGAGCCGTGATCACCAGCTCGATCCGCTGGTTCTTCGCCCAGGCCTCCGGCGTGTCGGCCTTGTCGATCGGGCGCGCGCCGCCGTAGCCGGCGGGGACGAACCGCGCAGCGTCGAGCCCGCGCTCGGCGAGGGCCGCGATGACGGCCGCCGCGCGCGCCCCCGAGAGGGCGAGGTTCTCCTCCTGGGTTCCCTCGTTGCTGGTGTGCCCCTCCACGCGCACGGCGCGGGCTTCGGGGTGCGCGCGGAGCGTGGCGGCCAGCTCATCGACGATGTACCCGCTCGCGGGATCGAGGGCCGCCCCCTGCCACCGGAGCTTCGTCAGGAGCTCGATCCGCTCGTCCGTCCAGCGGACCTGGGCGCGCCTGAGCTGGACCTCCATGCGCGTCGTCATGCCCGTGTCCACGTCAACGTCGACGCCCTGCGTGCCGTAGCCCTCCGCGGAGATGAGGATGGCCCATGGGCCGGGCGGCACCTTGGCCGAGCCGAGCCCGGCGGGCATCCGCGCGCGCGCGGCGGTGCCGAACGCCCAGTCGGCGCCGAGCGGCTTGCCGTCAGGCCCCGTGACCTCGATGTGGATGATGCCCGGGGGGAGCGTCGCGTCCCCGGGGACCACGAGGAAGTCCTTGCTCTTCTCGGCGGCGGGCGCGCGGACCTCCTTCTTGACCTCCACCACCGTCGTGTCCTTCGCCTTCGCCGGCGGCTGCCACGCCACCGCCAGCACCGCCCGCGCGGCGGGCGAGCCGATCCCGCCGAGGAGGCCGCGCCCGACGCCGGCGCGGATCGTCAGCGGATCCGCGACCGTCACCCACCCGCCGAGCAGCGCCTCGAGCGAGCGCCCCGTGGGGGCCGCGAAGTCCGCCACCGCCAGCTGCCCCGCGAGGTCGAGCGAGATGCCCGCGCGCTCCCCGAAACCGTACCCGCCGCCGATCCGATAGACGAGCGTGTCGGAGAGGGCCAGGTCGGTGAGCCCGCGATCCGGCACGCCGCGGTAGCCCAGGTTCGCCGCGAGCACGAGCGGGCCGGCCTGCTTGTCCACGATCGCCGAGACCTCCCACCCCAGCCCGCCGCCGCCGAGCGACACGGCCGTGGTCGCGGTGGGGAAGGACATCCGCCCGCCGATGGCCAGGCCGATCGCCGCGTCCTCCCGATCGAGGATCGCGCCCTTCAGGTCGACGGCGACGTCTCCGAGGCCGCCGCCGGATTCGAGCGCTCCGGTGGCCACGGGGTAGAGCGGAACGTCCACCGCGCCGCGGATGCGCCACAGCGCGAACCCCGCGATGACATCGACCCCGAGCACGTTGTCGACGAGCGCGATCCGCTCGCCGGTGTCTCCCCAGATCCAGACCATCGGCTCCTTCAGGAAGCCGACGGCGAGGCGCGCGGAGGGCCCGGCCGCCAGGGTGGAGTCGTCCGCCCACAAGGTCGAGGTCGCGTCGACCGGCAGGCGGTAGCGCTGCGCGTCGAGCTCGGGGTAGGTGATCTGCTGCGCCTGTGCAGCCAGCACGAGGGCGATCACGCGCGCCTACGCTTCGCGAGGAGCCCGACCGCGAGGAGCGACAGCCACGCCGGCGCTCCGCCCGAGGTGTTGCAGGCAGCGCCGCCCCACAAGCCGCCGGGGCGCGGGGCCGCCAGGCCCGTGTCGTCCAATGCGTCGGTGTCGGCGTCGGTGTCGGTATCGGTGTCGGTGTCCGTGTCCGTGTCCGTGTCGGTGTCGGTGTCGGTGTCGGTGTCGGTGTCAGTGTCGGTGTCGGTGTCGGTGTCCGGAATGCCTGTGTCAGTGTCGGTGTCCGGAATGCCTGTGTCATCCGGCACGTCCGTATCGAGGCCCTCGTCGCGCTCGCCGTTGCAGTTGTCATCGCGACCGTTGTCCTGCTCGGCCGCGCCGGGGTTGACCTCGACGTCGGCGTCGTTGCAGTCGGTGGCGTCGGCGACACCCGAGGGGTCGCAGGACACGAGGGACTCGCCGGGGTCTCCGTAGCCGTCACCGTCGGCGTCCAGGTACCAGGTCGGAGCATCGATCGCGTCCACGTCGATCGTCGTGTCGCAGTCGTCATCCACGCCGTTGCAGATCTCGTCCTCGGCGGGCGACACCGCGGCGGAGGTGTCGTCACAGTCCGTGGCGTCGGCGACGCCGGCGGGCGCGCAGGACTCGATGGACGCGTCGGGGTCCCCGTAGCTGTCCGCGTCCGCGTCCGCATACCAGGTCGGGGCGTCCAGGGCGCCGAGATCGATCGTCGTGTCGCAGTCGTCATCCACGCCGTTACAGACCTCGTACTCGGCGGGCGACACCAGGGCCGAGGCGTCGTTGCAGTCCCCGGCGCGGGTGGCGGTGTAGGCGCCCGTGGCCGTGCAGGTGCAGCTGGTCGCGGCGCCGCCGTAGGTGTCGGCGTCCGCGTCGAGGTGGCGGGTGGTGCAGCTGGTGGCGCCCACATCGTTCGCGGAGCCGTCGCAATCGTCGTCATCGGTGGTCGCGCAGGTCTCGGTGGCGGCGGGCGAGACAGCGGCGTTCGCGTCGTTGCAGTCGGTCCCTCCCGTCGCGATCGACCCCCATCCGTCGCCATCCGCGTCGGCGTCGCAGGCGTCGCCGTCGTCATCCCCGTCGAGGTTCGCCTGGTCTGCGTTGGCCACGTCGGGGCAGTTGTCGATCTCGTCGGCAAGCCCGTCCGCGTCCGTGTCCGCGATGGACACCACGAGGTCGTCGAACGCGCAGCCCGCGCCCGCGTACTCGCCATTGTTGTAGCAATACAACCCGAGGTTCCCATCCGTGAACGTCGTGTCCGTGGCGGAGAGGAGCAGGTCCCCGCGGTCGTAGATGCCGTCCAGGTCATCGTCGAAGTACACGAGGATCGAGCTTCCGGATGCCTCGACGCGCAGGTCGTGTGTAGCGCCGATGGTGTAGGTGGCGGTCGAAGAGGCGAGCAGCGTCGCGAAGCCGAGCTCGACCTTGTAGAGTTGGGCGCCCGACAGCAAGTCCACGGACGAGGCGCCGGTGCCCGTGCTGGGGAAGTAGCCGCCTCCCGTGAGGAGGACGAGGTAGAAATTCTCCGCGTCCTGAAAGCGGAAGGAGACACCCATCGTGTCATCGTCGTCGGACTGGATGGTCACGTCGTACGAGAAGTCGGACCACGTCTCGGTCGTGTAGACAAGGTGATTGTCGGCCCCCCCGCCGCTGCCCCACGTGCCGGCGGAGTCGTCCGTGGTGGCGTAGACGTTGTCCCCCAGGAGCGTCGACCACGGGTCGACTGGGTAGAACGAGAGCCACCCGTCGGTGCCGGTGAACGGGTCCCGTAGGTACGAGTCGAAGTTCTCGCTGTAGTCGGGGACTTCGGCAGCGAGCGCGCCGAACGTGAGGAGGACGATCATTCGCCGCCTGTACCATTTATACGGCCGCTTTTTGCGGAAACCCACCCCTCCCGACGCTGGACTCGCCGTCTCCCGACCGGCGCGTCGCGACGATTCCTGGAGCCGCGGCGATGGCGATTTCCCCCGGCCCCGACGTGAGGTCGCCGCGTTTGACCGCGGGAACACGGATCGGCGCCCGCGGCGGGGGGGAGCTGGCGCGCTCGGCGCCGGGCGGGGGCGAGAGAGTCGAAGGCGAGCCGCAGAAATCGGCGCTTTGCGCGCGAGGGTTCGGAGGGGGCCGCGCCTACCCGGGCCCGAGCGACGCGCGGCAGCGACTCCGATCTCGTACCGCAACGCTTCGGCCTGGGATGGAGTGCTCTCCTCGGTGAAGCCGATCGTGAACCGCGCCCGTGACGGATGTCACATCGTCGAGGCGCGTTCGGATGCTTGCAATCACTCGTGGCGCGGAATCGACAATTCGCGACACAAGAGGTCCGGATTGATCCCAATGCCACAGGAGCCGCCGATGTAACCAAGTATGTTTGCTACGGGCAATGCGACCGACATCTCGGCGCTCGCTCCTTGGGTAGCAATGCTGTTCCTCGCCCTCCCACTGACCGCCGCCGCCGCTGACATCAGCTTCAAGCTGGAGCCGGATGTGGCGATCCCCCTCACCGCGCCCCAATCGGAGCGCTTCGGAGTTGGGGGTGGCGAGTCGCTCAAGCTCCTCTTCGGCCTCACGCCCTGGCTCGACATCGGCCCGGCCGCCTCGTTCCACCTCCTGCCCGGCGCCGAAGCGGGCGCGGACACCGGCGTGGTCTGGGCGCTCGGCGGCGGCATTCGTGTGAAGCGTCGTCACGACGCAGAGGGCCTCGGCGGCCTCTCCCCGTGGCTCGACGCCGACGCGTTCTACATCCGCACCGGCGCGCTCGACCGCCCCGGCTTCGACGCCGCCGTCGGCCTCTCCATCCCCGTGGGCGAGACCCGCGCATTCTGGGTGGGCCCCTTCGTCCGCTACCTCCACGTCGGCCAGCCGGAGACGCGCGCCGACTTCGACAACCGCGACGCCAAGTTCCTGACGCTCGGGATCAGCCTCGAGGCCGGATCCGGAGTCAAGCGGAAGGAGATGCCCGTGGCTCCCACCGTCGTCACGGAGACGGTGATCGCTCCGTGCCCGGCGTGCCCCGAGGCCGTCTCCTGCACGGACATCGACAATGACGGTGTTCCCGACACCGTCGACCGCTGCCCCGACGTGATCGGCACGTTGGACGACTACGGGTGCCCCACCTACAAGAAGGTCGTCGTCAAGAAGGACAAGCTCGAGCTCAACGAGAAGTTGTACTTCGCCTGGGATGAGGCCACTCTCGAAGCGGGCTCGTTCCCCATCCTCGACGAGGTCGCCCAGGCGTTGAAGGACAACAAGGGCTTCCGCGTGCAGGTCGAGGGCCACACGGACTCGACCGGCTCGAACGACCACAACCAGTCGCTCTCCGAGGCGCGGGCCAAGGCGGTGCTGGACTACCTCGTGTCCCATGGCATCGCCGCGGATCGCGTGAGCTCGAAGGGCTTCAGCTCCTCCGTGCCGATCGACACAAACGCCACCGTAGCCGGGCGCGAGAACAACCGGCGTGTCGAGTTCGTAGTTGCCTTCATCCTCCTGAATGACGGAAGTGCCAAATGACTCAGCGGAACACGACCCTCCTCTCGCTCCTGCTCGGCCTGTCCGCGTGCTCCGGCCAGGTGGTCGAGTTTGGTACCGAAACCGGCCTCGACAGCGGTGATACCGATACGGACACCGATACGGACACCGATACCGATACCGATACCGATACCGATACCGATACCGATACCGATACCGATACCGATACGGACACCGACACCGACACGGACACCGATACGGACACCGACACGGACACCGACACGGACACCGACACCGACACCGGCGGCACGGACATCCCCCCCGTCGTGATCGACACCGACCCCGCCGATGGCCAGGCGGGGATCGCGCTCGACGAAGCGCTGTTCGCCACGTTCAGCGAGGCGATGGATCCCGCGACGATCTCGACCCTCACGTTCGTATTGGAGCAGGGCGAGACGCCCATCTCTGGCGTCGTGACGCTCGACGAGGGCACCAACACCGCGATGTTCGATCCGGACGAAGACCTCGCGCGCGACACGCTCTACACGGCCACGGTCACCATGGGCGTGACGGACGCCGGAGGCCTCGCGATGGAGGAGGACTACAGCTGGAGCTTCACCACCGAAGGTGAGGCGCCGATGGTCATCTCCACCACCCCGTTGGACGAGGCGCTCGAGGTCTCGATCAACACCCGGCCCACCGCGACCTTCAACACCTCGATGGATCCCGCCACGATCACGAACCTCTCGTTCGTGCTGGAGCAGGGTTCGCTGCCGGTCAGCGGCGTGGTGACCCTCGACGAGACCACCAACACCGCGATGTTCACCCCGGACGAGTCGCTCGAGCTCGGCGTACTCTACACGGCCACGGTCACGACGGACGCGGAGGACCTTTCCGGGATGGCGCTCGAGGAGGACTACTCCTGGAGCTTCACGACGGGCGCCTGCAGCATGGAGACCGTCGAGCTCGGGTCGGCGGGAAACTTCGTGACCCTGGCGGGCTCGACCGTCACCAGCACCGGGCCGACCGTGATCACGGGGGACGTGGGCGTGAGCCCCGGAACCGAGATCACGGGCTTTCCTCCTGGGTTGATCGTCGGCTCGTCGTTCGCGGGGGATCCCACCGCCGCCACGGGTATCGCCGACCTGACGACGGCCTACAACGACGCCGCGGGGCGCGCGTTGTGCGCGGTGACGGTGTCGGGGAACCTCGGCGGGCAGACCCTGCCGCCGGGCCTGTACAAGTCCACCTCCTCGCTGGAGGTCACGTCCGGTGATCTCACGCTCGACGCCGAGGGGGACGCGGACGCAATCTTCATCTTCCAGACGGCGTCCACGCTGACCACCACCGCCGGGCGCCAGGTCATCC
>JAUXQH010000076.1 GCA_030685065.1 Pseudomonadota bacterium
CTGGGAGGACATCTCCTCCGTCACGCAGGGTAAGCAGCTCATTCGCATGGTTCTGTTCGCGAAGAACGCGTCGGGGTCGACCGTGAACATGGCTCGCGTAGCGTGCTCCGTGGACGTGATCTCGGAATGAGCCTCCAACCAGCCATCATTCGCCCACCAAGCCTCGCTGAGCTCGTGCGCCAAGGCCGCGTGGCCGAGCGCGAGGAGAATGCAGGGCCCGCTATGCCGAACTGGTCGTGGGCCACGGCCGGGAAGGACTGCGGCTGCGGGGGGGGCTGCGGGGGTGGCTGTGGGGACACATGTGCTGGGAAGGGTTGTGGGTGTGGGTCAGGCGCTGAACAACTGGCTGAGTATGCGCCGCGCGCCGCGAACGCGAACCACTTCGGGAGCGAACTCGAACTCAAGGAGATCGAGTCCGCCCGGAACGGGTGGACGTTGGAACTGCTCCGTGGCCGCATGCCCGCGCGTAGCCGCACGAGGGGCACGAGGGGCACGAGCCGGCGGCCGGCTAGTCCGCCGCCTGGGGGCGGCGCGGGAGGCCTCAGCCTGCCTGGAGGGCGGCCACCGGCCTACCAAGCTTTGACCGCCTGTGGGTGTCCTGATGGGACCGCTGAAATGGAAGCATATGCGGCTGAGGCGTGTGGCAATTGGAGTTGCGGTGGCGTACCCGTCTGGCAGAGTTGCGAAATTGCCCGGTCGGGCACGTGCCAATGTTTCTTTACTTGCGAGGGGCCTGGGAACGCCTGCCATGATTGGATCCATCGCTCCGCAACGACGAGTGCGTGTATTGACGGTACTTGGTCGCCCTTCGCCCAACCCGAACGCATTTGGGGAGGTGGCGGCGGCGAGGAAGAATCTGAGGACGATGACGAGAAGAAGGAGTGCAAAATCAGCGTTGGGGCCACCCCGGTGGAGCGCGGTGGGCGTGAGTTGGGTTACCACCTTATGGTGGTGTATGAAGATGAGCACGGGATTGGCACTATCTTCGCAGGCCAGCCCGACCACGACCCGGACGCCGGATGTGACCCCTACGGAATAGAGTACTTCGGCCACATTTATGTCGATAGCAAGATGCGCCTTGCGAAGGGGGACGAAGAAATTGTGGTGCTGAAGGGTGAAGAAGCGTGCGACAAGCTTGCGTGCCTTATGTTGGAGATGGTGAGAATCACCGAGGAGAACATTTGCTATTGGGTGCTTGGACCTAATAGTAACTCTGCAGCTTATACTCTGCTTACCCAGTGCGGAATCCCCGCTCTCAAGCCTGACAGGTGGACTCCGGGTTGGGGGCACGTCCTTTGACACGGACCCGGCTACTCGGGAGGGCCGCATTTTCCGTCGCCGCGTCAATGGCGGTTGTGGGGTGTTTGGCAACCTCGGAGGAGCCCGAGTGTCTCGCGCTTCCCAATGATCCGGCGGCGGCGCTCTCGACGATTCTCGAGCGCACTTCGATTGGCTCGGGTCTGCCCGCCGCCGTGTCGACCATGCAGGCATGCGGGTTTCAGTGCCGCGATCTGGACTCCACATACCAGCACACGTTGAGCCACATTCAGCACGATGCGGCATCCGGAGACACTGGCTCTCGGCCAAGCGTTTTCTGCGAGCGTTGGGACCCAGCCGTTGGGTGTCGCGGGCGCGTCCAGTGGGGGGTCTATTTCTGGCAGGCGGCCGGAAGTGTTCGCGGAGTCGCCGTTGACTCCCTGGAATTCTAGCTCGGAAGAGCCACAGGAACCTGAGTAAGCATCCCATGGCGCGACGGTATGGGACTCACGAGAGCGCCTCGACGACGGCCCGGAGCCAACCCCGGTCCGCACCGATGGGGACGTCTATGAACACCCCTACCTGGAAGCGCCAACCGCAGCCTGCAACGACACGATCGCAACGGTCAGTTGCTCGCGAAGCCCGGCAACTTCTCCATCTCGCTTCCGAGCCAGTGCGTCGGCATCGCGAATCCGTAGCGTCATCGTCGCCATGGAGTCCAGCGCACCCGTGTCCTCACCGAGCTACAGCACGCCGCGCCCGATTCCGCCGCACAGGGGGCAGCCGACGGGTGCTGACGGCGGCGTTCGGCCAGCCAGCAGTAGATGAGCTGGCAGGCGGACACGAAGCCCCCGACGAGGTTCATGCTGTTGTTGAGGAGGTCGACGTAGGGCGCGAGCGGGAGGAGGGGGGCGAGAGCACACCGATGGGGCGGGCGAGTTCCTCGAAGCGTGGGGCGTCGACCGGCCTACCGTCGATGTCCTAAGCCTTGCGCGGCGCGCCGGAATCGGGGTGTACCAGTCTCCTGGGGTGGAGTGGATCAGCGCGCTCGACGTACTGAACGATGAAGCTTGTATTTTCACGCTCGCGGGGATCCCCGCTGGCGAGGAACGCTTCGCGGCGGCGGGCCTTGTCCCCCGGGGCTTGTCGGACGTTCCGACCCCTTGGGGGTAGCCGCGCCGCACCCGGCGCTTGGGCAGCGATAGCGTTGTGGCATAGGGCCGCGGGCACCTCGTCGCCGCCGCCCCGGCTGGCCCCCGATGCCGGAGAGGGGTGTCAAGGACCGCCTCATCAGACCCCGGTCGGGGTGGCCCAACAGATTCGGCGATCCGGCTCCACGCGGGGCGTGCACCGCGCTCGTTGCAGGACGAATGCTCAGGCTTAAGGACAGGTCCAGGTGTACGTCGTGAGCGTGTCAACGGTGCCATCGTCGCCGTCGTCGCTTGTGATGGTGGAGAGTCGGTGGGTGTCCCCATCGTAACTGGAGACCGCAGCGTTGGGGCCTGATTCGCCGTCCGATCGCCACGTGATCGCGCGATCGAGCCCGTCGTAGGTCTGCCAGGACTCGTAGTGGCTCCAAGTCCCGTCGTACTCCCGGTACACCCGGTTGCCGCGCTCGTCGTACGTGAGAGTCTCTCGCTCGGTCGCACGTTCGCCCTCCCAACCCGAGTCGACACGCTCAAGCCACCCGTGCACCTCGTAGGCGAACTGTTCGTGCCAGCGGTCCCCTCCGTCCGGCAACTCGCGCAGCGAATCCACAAGAAGGTCGTCGGCGTACGTCAGGCGGAAGAACCAATCGTAGTCTTCAGAGTACCACTCGCCGTCGGGATACGTCTGCTCGACGGCCCCCACGTCCGTAATTGTATTGCCGTGCTCGTCGCAGGTGAAGTCGCGCTCATCGCGGTAGCTCCCCCAGTCGCCCTCCATATACAGCAATTCGTAGGTCTGGCAGCCGGCCGGCTCTGTAACCGCCTCGAAGTAGGACACATAGCCGTCGGTGTCGATACAATGATAGCTAGAACCGTACCCATTCTCGTCGTAGACTTCCTGACAGGTGCCAATCGTAAGACCCTCCGCGCTCACGACGATCTCGGAGGTACAGCCCCGAAAGCTGTCCTCCGGGCGCACGGTCGGTTGCGAAGGCGCCGCATCCGGCGGCGCCTCGGCTTCGGGCGAAGCGACGCAGGCGACGAGGAGGATGAGCATTGGCGTTCCGGGAAGATCGGTAGAGTAAATCGGGCATCTCGCCCGCGCTACCGGAACGCCAGAGTGCGCCCCCCTCTATGGACGTGCCGGACCCCATCGCACGGCTCCGCGGCGCGCACGGCTCGGTCCCCCGGGCCCCCCCGAGGGGCTTCGGGTTGCCGGCCGCTCAAAGGCCCGCGACGACGCGGACGAGTCGCCGGCGCCGAACAAGCCGCCCACGGGGCCGTGCGTCGCCGACCGAGCAACCGAGGCCGATGCGAGCACCTCCACGTGGCTACGTCGGCGACCGCTCGACCTCTGCCATCAGCCGAAGCACGGCGGAACGCACGCCGGGCCTCAGCCGGCGCCAGCGCTGAACGAGCTCGCGCTCCTCCGCGTCGAGGTCACCAAGCTCTGGCGTGGGCGAGCCCAGGTCTACGAGCTCCCCGAGGGAGCAGCCGAGGGCACGAGCGAGCGCGAGCAGCGTCGTCAGCTCCGGCGCGAATACGCCCTTCTCGCACCGGCTGACGGTCTCCGGGGACAGGCCCGCTCGCTCGGCCACGTCCTGCTGGGTGAGCCCAGCGCGACCGCGGAGATCGCGGAGGCGAGTGGCGATCCCTTCGGCGAGGTCGGACTTTGAGCGGCGAGACATGCAACCGCAGGGTGCGTGCCGAGGTCGGATGAGTCCATGAGCCGAATGTCGGCTACGTATACATTCATGATACGCTCGACCGGCGACCCGGAGCTCCTCATCATGAACCACGCCGACTACCTGCGTTTCCCCCTCCGATGGGCGATACACCGCCCAGTCCTCCTCTTGCTGGCCACGGCGGTTCTCGCGCTGTTCCCCACGGCCTGTGGGCCGGGCTTGATCGCGCTCGGTTCGTCCTCCGCTCGTGACTCGCGAGCGCCAGAGGCCGATGCCGACGCCGACGCCGACGCCGATGGAGATGCCGATACGGACGCGGACAGCGATGCGGACGCGGACAGCGATGCGGACACGGACAGCGATGCGGACACGGACGCTGACGATGACACCGGCGACCCCGATCCGGTGGATCCCGACCTGGACGGCGACGGCTACCCGGCAGCCGAGGACTGTGATGACGGTGATGCGGGCACGTTCCCAGGCGCGGATGAGGTCTGCGACGGCGTTGACCAGGACTGCGACGGCAAGGTCGACGAGGACGCCGTGGATGAGCCGCTCTGGTACCTGGACGAGGACGGTGACGGGTACGGCGCCCCCGCGCTGAGCAGCAGAGCGTGCGAGCCTGCCGAGGGGTTCGTGGCCGAGGGCACCGACTGCAACGACGGCTCGGCCGACGTGCACCCCGGCGCGGCGGAGACGTGCAACAGCGTGGACGATGACTGCGACGGTGCGGTCGACGACGATCCCGCCGACGCGCCGGTGTACTACCCTGACGCGGACGGCGATCGGTACGGGGACTCGTCCGCCCCCCTGGCCAGCTGCGCTGTGCCGGCCGGGTACGTCGCGGATGCCTCCGACTGCTTCGACGGAGACGCCTCGGTCAATCCGGGATCCGCCGCGTGGTTGACGATGGACCGCGGCGACGGCTCCTACGACGCCGACTGCGACGGGAGCGAGACGCAGCAGTACACACACGTCTCCACCACTGGGCTCTCCGGGGGCTGCTGCTGGGACGCCGGCTGGGAGTCGGTTGCGGCGGCCTGCGGAGTGACGGCGCGGTGGATCGACGCATCCGGCAACCAGCTTCTCGCGACGCAGGCGTGCCGATGACCCGCTCCTTCTTAATCCTTTCCGCGTTGCTCGTATCACTGGCCGCCCAGGACGCCCGCGCCGCCGAGCCAGCCTCCGTGATGACGGTGTGCACGGAGGCCACCCTGCTCGAACGCGGCGACGCGCTGACGGCGTGGACGGTGAGCGCCGCACGGAAGGTCCACTTCGCCTCCTGTCCCGAAGCAGCCTGCAACCGACGCGCCTACGTCGTCGCGGGAGATACCGTGCTTTCCGTACCTGGACCGCGAGGCTGGGCCTGCGGAGTCTTTCCCTCGGCGGCACACGCGCCCACGGTCGGCTGGCTCCCTGTGCAGGAATTCGTCCCCGCGCCACCGCCGCGCGGATGGGGTGGAGCATGGCTCAAGGCCAGGGCGGGCTTTTACCTCCAAGAGGCCGCGGGCCGGGTCACGGGCCGCGGAAAGACCTGGATCGCGAATGGGCTCGCCTCCGAAGGCGGCGCGCCTGAAGTCGTGGTGGGTCTCATCGAGCTCGACGGAGCCCCGGTCGGCAACCGCCTCGAACATCGCTCGAACACGTGTCACCTTCGCCTCGGTCGCATCGGCCCCTACCTTGTGGCGCGGGGTCCCGGGTGCGTGGAGGGTGACTCGGAAGGCTTCTACGTACTCGGCTACGGGCTGTGAACCTACCCGAGCCAGCCGTCCGAGAGCAGCAGGAGCAGCGCGATCCGCGGCACCGTGCTGCCCGTGGGGTTTCGCTCCCAAGACTCTCCAACCTCCAGTGCGACGGTGCCCCCGGCCGGAGCCACCCGGGCACCCCCACCCGGCTCCGGCGGCTTCGCGGACATCGTGACCACGAAGCCGAGACGAGGAGGTGGGGAGGACCCGTAAGAAGTAGGACCAGCGGGCGTAGCCCGCCCCCGGGGCAACCACGACGCCAGTACCCGGCCTTGCCGGGCCAGAGCATTTGCCAGGACGTAGGCGAGCTTAACTAAAATGCTCGCCTTCCCACGACCGGCATCGTCAGGCACAACCACAGAATGTGCGGTCCGTTCACGCACGCGGCCGACTTTTCAAAAGTGCTTTTGCACTTGTGCGAGCTCGACTACACGGCCCCAGAGTTGATCCGACGTTTCTCATAGGAACTCGCCGCAAACGAACGGATGCACGTTCACTACCACGGCCGGGATCCGATTCCAACGGAGGAGGAGGATCGGTGGCGCTGGCGCGTTCGTGCCCGACTTTTCCGAGCGCGCCCCCCGATTCGACAAGCGCGCGGCAAGAAGTGTAGGAGCGAAATCGCCCGCAACGGTTTCCTCCGGCCCCCTGTCTGTTTCAGACAGTGGCGGTTCTACGTTTGGATTCCACCCGGATCGCCAAAGTGCGATCCGACGCGGTTGATCGTCCCGCTACGTAGAGGTGCCCGATGTAGTCCCCCTCAACCTCGATCCATCAACCCCAAAAACGAACCGAGACCCGGTGTGCAACCACCGAGTCCCGGCCGTTCTGAAACCCGCTGCTCGCTCACGCGGCGCAACACGATCCCGGACCAACATTCGGATCGTAGAGCACCGCGGAGCGATCGGCAAGTCCGATCCGCGACAACGCGGCAGGTGTTTCTATGGAAACCGTTCTCGAAACTCTCGCTTCGATCTCCGACAAACTCAGTAACGACCAGCACAAGGCGCAGATCAAGTGGCGCCGCGACATGCTCTTCGGCCTCGTCGCCGCCCGCTCCAGCGTCCTCTATCGGGTCGCTGAGGTGCTCCAGGACCATGAACGCCGCCGGGACGACCCCGACGAAAAGCGTCCCGCGGCCCAGATCCACAAGCGTCTCTCCCGCAACCTCAACAGCGACCGGTATGACGACGAGGCGGCGCGGACGGCGCACCTCGACTGGGCCTCCCAATACACGATGCTGGACGACGGAGAAGGCGTCATCGTGGGGGTGGACTACACCGACGTCTCGAAGCCGTATGCACGGCCAGGGCGCGAAGGGGGAATGCAGTATGTCGCCCGGTGCTGGGACGGAAGCAAGGGTCAGCAGGGCCCGGGCTACGCGGTGGTCCAGCTGGAAGCGACCGTCCCGCTGCCTGGGGGCGGCCGTGTGAGCCTACCGCTCCGCTACCATCTGTACTCGTCCACCGAGCCGGGGCACCTGAGCCAGAACAACGTCTTCTGTGAGCAGATGGCCGAGGTTACGCCATTTATTGGCCTGCGAGCTTGGTGGGTGTTCGACCGCGGGTTCGACTCCAGCGAGTACATCGACTGGCTCGACGGCGCGCACCGGCGCTGGATCATCCGGATGAAGATCAGCGAGGACGGCCACCCCCGGCACGTGGGACTGTCCACTGGTGAGAGGGAGGGCTGCGGCACCCTGGCGAGGGCCACCAAGTGCTCGCACCGCTACAGCCACTTCAACGCGGACGGCGAGGAGACCCCCCTCCGCATCGGCGGCGTGCACGTCACAGAGGCGCGGGCCACGCGTACGAAGAGCTCCCACCCGAAGTGGGTTCCGTGCACGCGGACGCTCGTGACCGTGCGCGGTCTCGGCAAGGAGCCCATGGTGTTGCTGGTGGGGGAGACCGTCTCCCTCACGAAGGCCGATCTCATGGAGGTCGTGGAGGCATATTTTCGACGTTGGGACTGTGAAACCGCCTCTCGCGCCATGGGTTGCAGCCGAGGCTGGGGGCCGCGCATCGAGGATGTCCGGGCCCTGAAGATCCGGGGCATGCGCCGGCTGGTGGACCTCATCGCCGCTGCCTACGCATGGCTCGCTGAACTCCGCCTGAGGTACCCCGACCTCACTTCCCAGCTCGTCCGCAGCGTGGCCGTGCATGGCGAGGTCCCCTACGACCCGCGGTACAGACTCTTCCGCGCCCTCTCCCGAGAGCTCCAGGGTCTGGACGGCAACGATCGGCGCCGCTTCGTCCGGCGCGTCGGCCGGCTTCGCCGCGTCGCCCCCGCCGAGGATTTCCGGGACGCCCGGGGGGCCACCGCGACCCGCGTGCAGGCCGCGCAGCGCATCTTCCGGCGGCTCGGCAAGGCATCCCCTGCGGAGCAGCGAGCCCTCCTGGCGCGGGCCCGGGAGCTCCTGGGCGGGGCGCTCTACAACGAGTGACCGACGGCCCGCGTCGTGAGTGATGCGGTGTAAACGCCGGAAGCCGGGTGTCTGACTCGGCTATGGCCAACCGCTGGTGCCACTATCGGATGCGGATCACTCCGGCAAGTGCGCGATTTTCGGCGGTTTGAAACCGTGCAGGATGCACCTTCGGATCCGCACGGTCGACTCCTTGGTCACCTCGGAGGGCGCGGCGCGGTTGGAGGCCGCGCCCTTCGCCGGCGGGATCCTAAAATGGGATAGGTCCTGGCGTCCGATCATTGACAGGATCGGCCCGGCCGAATTAGCAGGCGGGCTCATTTCCGCGGGTGACCGCGGCGAGCAACGCAGGGACGGAGTCGGACATGGCGAAGAAGACCAAGCAGGGCCGGATGACGATCTTCCTCGAGTGCACCACGTGCCGCGAGTCGGGTATCCCCGGGGTGAACCGCTACGTCACCCAGAAGAACAAGAAGAACACCGCGGCTCGCATCGAGCTGAGCAAGTACTGCCGCTACGAGCGCAAGCAGACCACGCACAAAGAGACCAAGTAGGTCTCTCCGCGCGCGGGGCCCCGGCCTCGCGGCGGTGAACGCTCTCTGACTCCCCCCTCGCGAGAGGAGGCGAAGGAGAAGCGTACTCGAACCCCGCCCAGAGCCGTATCGCGGCGCCTGGCGCGGGGTTGGGGCGTTTTTGCCGCGATCGGGGGCGCGGGCGCGAGCGCGGGGCGCGGGAGCGCGGGAGCGCGGGA
>JAUXQH010000080.1 GCA_030685065.1 Pseudomonadota bacterium
CGATCGTTTGGTGATCCCCCTGGAGGGTGACACCGACACCGACACCGACACCGACACGGTCGACGCGGCCACCCTGGCGGCCGACGTCGCCGCGCTGGCCGCGTTGTCGACCGGCGTCTGCGGGGCCCTGATCGACCCGTGGGCCTACGGCGACGCCGACGAGACGATGGCGGTGTGGGGCCTGGTCCTGGCCCGCACGTGGTCCGATCTGAACGCCGCGACCTACGCGCACGCGGACGGGACGTGCCCGAACCAGTCCAGCACCTTCGTCGCGGAGGGCGACTGCACCACGACGGACGATTGGATCTACGCCGGGACCCACAACTGGTCCGTGAGCAGCGGCGGGGGGGCGTACTACACCTTCACGCAGTGGGGGCTCGCGCACCAGGCCGAGGCCGAGCTGTACGAGGCCATCGCGAGCGGCGGGGTCACCACCTACGTCGACACCCCCGACGGGCCCGACGATGTGGTCAAGTACGCGCGGCTCTTCGAGAACTTCCGTGTCGGGTTCGCGCACGAGGGCACCTACGACGACGGCTCGAACGGCACCTGGATCCGCGACGGTGACATGTTCACCTCGCCCCTCCACTGGCCGGTGAGCGGGGAGATGTACCTGATGGTGAGCGCGTCGGACACGGTCGCCACCGGGGATCTCTGCGCGGAGTTCGACCTCGCGGACGTGGCGGCGTGCCCGGCCGAGCCGGTGGGGACCTTCCACATCGTGGGCGCGAACGACCTCACGGTGACGTTCGACGGTGATGTCGGGTGCGACGGCTGCGGCCGGCTCGCCGTGGACGGCGTGGACACGAGCACGGTCTGCCTGCCTTGATCGATCACTCCCGGAACCGCCCTGCCTCCACCCCATGCCGCCGGAGCAGGCGGGTGCGGCGGAAGGTCTCGGGGTAGGGCAGTCGGTTCAGCTCGCCGGTGCGGCCGCCGGGCCCGTGGTCGTGGTCGCCGTCGTGTCCACCGTCGGGGCGGCCGTGTCCCGGCGCCCCCGGTGGAACAGCATCAGGTAGAACCACGAGCTGCGCACCATGTCGTCGGTCCAGTCGCTCGACTCGCCGCGGGTCTCCACGCTGGTGACCGGGGCCGACTCCTTCCAGTCGTCGAGGCCGGCCTCCTTCTGGTTCTTCAGGCCGCTGGTGGCCCGGGTCTCGCCGGACAGCGCGTACGCGTCGCCCGACTTGCCCGCGTCGTAGTCGGCGCGGGCGCTTCCGAACGGATCGTCCACGGTGACGCCGGCGCTGGTGACCGCCTGGACGGCCACGATGTGGGTGCCCGACTGCCCCGCACCCTTGTGACGGATGCTCAACATGGCGGCGCCACCATCCTCCAGGCACGTCTTCAGGCGCCCCTTGGCGTTGGTCCACCCGAGGCTCTGTTCGAGGCGCTCGGTCGTCGGCTTCGCGCCCGCGTGCGTGCCCGAGCCGTCGTGGACGGCGCCCACGAGCTTCGAGGCGTTGGTTCCGCTGTTGATCGTGGTGCGATCGATGTTGAGGAGCTCCATCATGAACAGCGCGAGGTCGTCCATGCCGGCGTCGTTCTCGAAGTCGCCGGCCCAGGTCTGGAGCTGCTTGTCGGTCTGCGTGGCGCCGCGGAGGCGCTGGTAGTTGGAGTCGCGCCGGGGCGCGCTGTTCTCGGCGCGCAGGTATTGGAGCACGCGGGCCTTCCAAGCGCCCTGTTTCAGCTCGATGCAGTTGGGCTCGAAGGCGTCCATCTGCTTCTTGGTCTCCGCGGCGGAGGCCCCCTGCGCCACGAGCTGGGCCGCGAGCTGCGCGCGCTTGAGCTTCGTCTCGATCGCGAGGACCAGGTCGTCGCGGGTGTAGCCGAGGCGCTCCAGCACCATCGCGAGCGAGGTGCCGTTGCACGTGGCCTCGGGCGACGCGAGGTTGTTGGACTGTGTCTGGTAGCCGGGCACGCCGTAGTCGGCGGGCTCGCGGCCCATCATCTTGAGCTTCTCGAGCTCGCCCGCCCAGGGCGTCGCCACGGCGGTCTGGCCGGCCTGCCACAGGTCGTTCGTGTCGCCTTCGGGCCGGAACGTCGGGGACGCCCCGCTCCCGCCGCCCATCTCGAGGAGGATGCGCGCGGGCTGGATCCACGCGGGCGGGAACGCTCCGGCCGGCGCCTGGCCCTGGTCCCCCTCGGGGAAGCGCGGGAGGAGATCGATGTCCACGGTCTCGCCCAGCTTGAGGCGCAGGTCAACGTCGGCGGCCTGGCCGATCATCGCGCGGGCGCGGGCGGCCGAGATCTCCGGGTCCTCCTCCAGCATCAGCTCGCCCACGACCTCCCAGAGCCGCCGGCCGTAGGCCTCGGTGGCCTGGCCGCGCTCGTCCTGGGCCCCGACCTGGGGCATGGCGGGGTCCGCGGTGCCGACGCGCGCCTGCATGTCCGCGTTGCTCTGCTGCCGCACCGCTGGGATGGGCGCCTGGAGGCCGGTGGTGGCCGGCGTCTGGGTCGCCGAGGCGCGGGGGTCACGGCGGGGGAGGGCGACGGAGGGTGGCATGCCGGGATGGTACCATCCCCAGGCCGGCGCGAGCGACGACGCGGGGGTTTCAGCGCGCCTCGACGAGCTCGAGCCGGATCCGGCCGATCAACGCCATGATCCGCACCTGCTGATCGAGGTCGCCCGTCGTGACCTTAACGTGCGTGGCCTCTGCCGGGAACCCGCCGAACGTCGGATCGATCGGCACCGAGTCCGCCGGCCCGCCCAGCTCGGGCGCTCGTCCACGAGGTTGATCCGCCGCCCCAGCTCCAGGGCGTCGTCGTTGGGGAGGCGGAGGCGGACGTAGGCGCGCATCACGGACCCGTCTCTTCAGGGAGTCGCCGGGACGCCGACGTGGATGAGAGATCGCTGAGAGATCACGCCTGCCGGGGGTGCAGGTAGGGTGGCGAACCCTCTCCGGAGTCGACCGTGAACCTCTACCGCCCCCTCCTCCTCGCGCTCGTGCTCGGCGCACCGGGAGTCGCCCTCGCCGGGAACGTCGTCGATCACGTCTACGGCTCGTTCTACCAGCAACCGACCGGGTGTTCGTTTCGAGCGGTGATCCCCGAATCCGACACCGCGATCGCGTCGGTAACCGTCCGCGTCCGGTCCGACGCCGGCGACGAAGACGCCACGCTCGTCGAGTCCGACGCGTGGCTGCATGGCGCCGCCACCATCGCCGCGCTCCCCGCCACCGACGCCGCGCTGACCCTCACCGTCTACGACGCGGCCAACACGTCGCTGATCTCCTTCTCCGGTACGCTCGGGGCGGACGGCACCGTGACCCTGACCGCCGACGCCGGCGAGGCGACCGACACCTCGGGCTGCACGTCGCGGCTGGGCTGCACGGTCGAAGCGACGGCCGACATCGAGCTGCTCGCCGCCGATCCGGCCTACTACGTCTCCCACGCCGCCGACCACGACAGCCGCGTGTTGGCCTTCGACCTGTCCGGCGCCGACACCTACGCGATCGCGTACGCCGAGATCGTCGTCACCGAGTCCGTCGACACCGACACCTCGGAGGAGTGCCTCAGGGACCGGACGGGGGATCTGTGCGTCCTGAGCGGGATCGTCCGCTCGCGCGCCGAGGTGTACTGGAACGACATCGGCTCGGTCTGGGAAGCGGAGCTCGCGCTCGAACACGAGGGCGTCGTGGAGGTGAAGGTCAAGACGCGCGGCGCCGACGGTGAGACGATCGAGACGACCAAGTCCAAGCTCGGGGCGCCGTGGATCGACGGCGGCGAGGGCGTGAACACGCTGGCGACGGACGAGGATCCGCTGACGACGGTTGCGCTCGGCAAGGGCCTCGTCGGGCGCTGGGACTTCGATGACGCAGCGGGGCAGGACCTGACCGTGGTCTCCGAAGGCTGGACGCTCGGCGAAGCGATCCCCACCCACGCCGAGGTGGAGCTGACCGACGGCGAGACGATCACCATCCCGGTCAACAGCTACCAGCGGCGGGCGCGCGCGTGGATGGTCAACAACTACGAGGTCCAGCCCGTCTTCGGCTTGAGCTCGGACCGCAGGTACCGCACCTACCTCGGCCTCGCCAGGAACGGCAGCCCCGAGGCCCGGATGGAGCCCGACGCCCCGCAGTGCTCCGACGGCTTCTGCATGGTCGTGAGCGAGCTCGCGGACGGGGGATACGAACTCTCGGCCACCGTCTACGGGGGCGACGCGTCTGCCCTCCCCGACGAGACCGAACTGACGGCCACCCTGTACGACGAATTCGGTGAGGCGCTCGTGTCTGAGAGCTTCACCATCGAATTCGAGGACGAAGTCAGCGCCGTCTTCTCGAACGAAGTGCACTTCACGCAGGATCCCGTCGGTCTCGACGTGTCCGGCCGAGTGAAGCTCCTCGGCGAGGCGGACCGCAGGGGCCGGCAGGACACGCTCGCCAAGGGCCGATTCTACGGCAGCTTCTCTCGCGACGGCGACGGCGACGTGGGGCTCGCGGGCATCGACAAGGATCGGGTCTCCGCGTGGGACACCGCCTTCATCGCCGGCGAGACCAACGCCCTCGAGGTCAGCGGCGACGACGACGGGAACGGCGTGATCGAGGGGCCGCCCGTCGTCCAGTTCTCGGTGTTCGGCAGCCAGGGCATCGCCGTCCCTCGGTGCACGACGTACCAGCTCTCGGTCCAGTAGGTCAGCGCCGGGACGGACGAGTGCGTGATGGGCTACCGCCGGGGGGCCCCGGTGGGCGACCTCGACGGGGACGGCCCGAGCTCTACCTCGTCGTGACGGACTTCACGAGCGAGGGGGGCGCGCGCGACGCGGGCCGGGTGTGGGCGTTCGCTGGGCAGGCGTAGCGATGCTGGTGACAGGCATGCCCGGGGCCGCGGGCATCACGGCATTGGACGGCGGAGTCGCGGTCGTGACGCTGCCGTAGGGTGCAATCTTTACATCGTCAAGACAGCCGCACGAAGCACCCCCGCGGCAGGGGGGCCGGAGGGGCGGCCGCCTCGGCCCGAGCTCCGAAGGCGACAAGACGACGAGGCGCTCGATGTCCTCGGTGTGGGGCACCACCCGCCGGAACGACAGGCGTTCGTCGGCGCCGCAGCGCGGGCAGAACCCGAATCAACCCTCCGCCCCCTCCACCACCGCGCATCCCCACCCGTCGTAGTCGACGTCGTCCATCCCCTCGATGGCGTCGAGCACCGCGGCGGTCACGCCGTCCATCTGCGCGGGCGCGTCCTCCTTGTCGAACAGGATGCGCCACGAGCCATCGTCGTTCGCCTCGGGGGGGC
>JAUXQH010000081.1 GCA_030685065.1 Pseudomonadota bacterium
ATACCGATACCGATACCGATACCGATACCGATACCGATACCGACACGGACACGGACACCGATACCGATACGGACACCGACACCGACACCGATACCGATACGGACACGGACACGGACACCGATACGGACACGGATACTGATACGGGTTCGCTCCCGCCGAGCTTCGAAGGCAGCTACGACCTGGGCGCCGCCGACGCGAAGCTCTACTCGAGCCGGGCGGCCTTCGACGCCGGGCGCCACGTGGACGTGGGGGACATCGACGGGGACGGATTCGACGACATGGTGGTCGCGACCAAGGAGGCCGACTCCAACCAGGGCGGGGCCTACGTTGTCTACGGGCCGGTCACCGGCACGCGAGACCTCGACTCTGCCGGCTTTCGGCTCCGCGGCGACGCGTCCACCCTGTCGGCCGGCCGGGCCATCGGCGTCGGGGACGTGAACGGGGATGGCCTGGAGGACGTGGGCGTCGGCGCCCCCGACGACACGTGTCGGGGATGGATCGTGTTCGGGCCGGTCCTCTCGGACATGGCGCTCGTCGACGCGGATGTCACGTTCTTCGGGGACTCCGGCAGCGAGGCCGCGCACGGGCTGGATCTCGCCGATGTCGACGGGGACGGGGTGGGCGATCTCGTCGTGTCCGCCTACGAGGACGACCTGGGTGGGACCGCCTCCGGGACCGTGTTCATCGAGTATGGGCCGCTCACCGGCGGCGAGATCGACGTTCCGAGCGACGCGGACGCGCGGCTCATCGGCGAGGCCGACTACGCCTTCGCGGGGCGGTATCTACGCACTGGGGTGGACGTGGATGGCGATGGCATCGGAGACATCCTCGCCGCGGCGCCCTACGGACACGGCACCGCCTCGGGGTCCGGCGCCGCCTACATGGTCTACGGCGGGGTGGTGGGAGACTTCGACCTCGCTGCCGCCGACGGGAAGTTCCTCGGGGAGGAGGCCGACGACGGCGCCGGCGAGGGGCTCGCGATGGGCGATGTCGACGGCGACGGGCTCGGCGACGTCATCCTCGGCTCCTACAACTCCTCCGGGGGAGTGGACGCGGGCTCCGCCTACGTGGTCCTCGGGCCCGCGTCGGGGCGGGTGAACCTGTCCGCGGCCGACTTCATCATCCGCGGCACGGCGGCGGCTCAGTACCTCGGGATCGGCCTCGCGGTCGGGGATGTCGACGGGGACGGGGCCGGGGAGCTGGTCGTCGGCGCACCGGGGGACGGCACCGTCGGCGTGTCGGCGGGCGCCGCGTACCTGTTCTACGGCCACCCGTCCGGGACGTTGACCCTCGCGGACGCCGACGCCGTGTTCCTGGCCGAGGACGCGTACCACAACGCGGGCGAGAGCCTGGTGTTCGGTGACCTCGATGGCGACGGCGCGAGCGACCTGCTCCTCGGCGCGCCGAGCGAATACACGGGCGGCACCGGCGCTGGGGCCGTGTATGTGATGTATCCGGAGGGTTGAGGGTGTCGCCCCAGCTGTACTGATGTCGTGAATGGTCGGCGCTCCTTTCCCTTGGGGCGCCGGCGCGTGAGGTGGGCTCATGCTGCTCCTCCCCTTGCTCTTCGCGTGTGTCCCCGCCGACTCCGACAAGCTCGACACGTCGTCCGATACGGACGCCGACACCGATACGGACACGGATACCGACACGGACACGGACACGGACACGGACACCGACACGGACACCGACACGGACACCGACACGGACACGGACACCGACACGGACACGGACACCGACACGGATACCGACACGGATACCGATACGGACACCGACACCGACACGGACACCGACACGGACACGGACACGGACACGGACACCGACACCGACACCGACACGGACACCGACACGGACACGGACACCGACACCGACACCGACACGGACACGGACACCGACCCCCACACGCCTCCCGCGGTGCGGGCGAACATCGAGGTCTGTGTCGACGGTTCGAAGGACTATACCGACATCCAGGACGCCATCGAAGCGTCCTCGCCCGGCGACGCCATCAGCGTCTGCCCGGGAACCTACGGTCCCATCCACGTGGAGTGGAGCTTCGAGGTCTCTGTCACGTCGACCGACGGACCCGGCGCCACGACGATCGACGGCGGCGCCGACCCCGCGGTCATCGTGTCGAGCGGGACTCTCGCGCTCAGCGGGTTCCATGTCACTGGCACGGCGTTCGAAGACCCGTACTACCCGGAGGGCGCGGCGTTCTCGGTTCACGAAGGGGACCTGATGATCGCCGACTGTCACGTGAGCGGCACCACCGGGGACTTCACGGTGCTGTTCGACGAGAACTACCTGGTCATGGACGATGTCGTGTGGGAGGACAACACCACGTCCTTCCTCTGGTACCTCGCCGAGGGACTCAACGCCGACATCCAGCACAACATCGTGAGCGGCGGGCAGCACGAAACCGTGGTCGCCACGCCCGACCTCGACAACATGTTGATGGCGAACAACCTGTTCCTCGACGTGCGGATCAGCACGGCCATGACCGCCTTCGAGCTCACCTCGAACGGCGCCGGCACCCACCACATCTACAACAACGTGTTCTCCAACATCGACGACGACGATCTGTACGGAGGTCGGACGCTCGATCTGGACGGCGTCGACTTCCGGAACAACATCGTGGCCGGGTGCGACGCCGCGAACCTCTACCCCATGGAGGCGGACTACTGCCTGTTCTGGGACAACGGCGGGGACTACGCGGCCGAGGTCACCGGGACCGGGAATCTGTATGTGGATCCCCGCTTCACGACCGCTACGGACTTCACGCTCCAATCGGGCTCCCCGGCCATCAACACCGGCGATCCCGCGCTGGACGACTCCGACGGGACGCGCAGCGACATGGGCCTCTACGGTGGCCCGTACGATGCCACGGTGGACAACGGCACCGGCGTCGACGCCGTGGCCGAGACCATCACCGGCACGGTCCCCCACACGCTCACGGTCGTGGGTGGCTACGGCGACGGGTCGTATCTCGCGGGCGAAATCGTCCACGTCTGGGCCGACGTCGACCCGCAGACCGAGTTCCTGACCGGCTGGTCGGGTGGAAGCGTCACGGATTCGGACGCGTGGAACAGCTCGTTCGTGATGACCGGGACGGCCGCGACGCTCACCCCCGCCACGTCGGCCGCGTCCCTCCCCTTGGTAGAGAGCTTCTACACGCTGGCCGGCACCGAGCGCTCGGTGCTCGCGGCGATCCCCTCGAGCCCGCGCGGCATCGTCTACTTCTTCCACTCGGCGCTGGCGAACAACACCCAGATCCGGGACAACGCGCCGTCCTCCATCGCCCGGCAGCTGTACGACGCCGGCTACGGCGTCGTCGCGATGGACTCGGACGTCGCGGCCATCGCGGGAACAGGCGGTTGGAGCGACGCCACCGACACCGAGACGCTCGACCTCGCCGCCCTGCGCGAGCTGGTCAACGAGCTCGCGTATTGGGACGTGCCGGTCATCGCCTGGGGCGTCGGCAGCGGCGGCGAGTTCGCGCACAGCGTCGGGGTGTCCTACCCGGTCGACGCGGTGGTCTCCTTCTGTGCGCCCGGCCGGCGCTTCTTCGTCGACACCACCTCGGCGCCCACCGCCTGGTTCATGGCCGAGTTCGACTCGACCTACCCGTCCGGGGGCGGCGACGCGCAGGTCAACGCGGCCGCGCTCGAGGCGCGTGGCGTGACGGCGGAAGCCTACGTGCACCCAACGACGCCGCTCTACGACGAGCGCTTCACCCGGGTGGGCGGCGTGAGCGGCGCGCTCTCGGCCACCATCGCCGAGTCCCTCCTCACGAACGGCTACGTCGACGCGGGCGGCGCGTGGCTCGTCACCGGAGAAGAGGCTGCCTCGAACCTCTCCGGGCTCGGCCTCACCGCCTCCCAGGAGGCCCAGGTGGCCGCAGAGATCGAGATCATGGCCGCCGACCACGAGATCTACGACGACTACGCCGCATCCATGGTGGCGTTCCTGGATGGGTTGTTTCCGTAAGGGTCAGGGGGCGCCCGGATCGTCCCTGACGGACGCACACCCGTGTGCCGCTCCGACACGGCGCCGCTCCGGTGCGGCCCCAAACGAGGGGGGGTGCGCGACCGCTACGGGAGCCCCTCGATCGCCAACCGCACCAGCACCTCGTCCCACCGCGTGGCTTGGGACCACGTCGCGCCCTCCGCGCCGCTGTAGAACGTGGCAAACGTCGTGTCCGCATAGATGTTCAATCCGCCGGCCCAATTGAACTCCTCGGACCGGTAGTTGCCGATCATCGCGGAGGTGAGCGCGTGCTGGAGCGCGACACCCGCGGCGGCGAGCTCGGGATGGGAGGACGCGGCCACCTGCGCGCCGAGATCCCCCAGATCCATGTATTCGCGGCGCCAGCCGTCCCCCTCGCCGGGCTCGACCCCGCGGGCGGCGGCGCGGGCTGCCACAAGGGCCTCCCAAGCCTGGGGCTCCCCGAGGGCGATGCCCGCGACCGTGTCCAGCGCGGCGGCCACGTCATCCATCCGCGACAGGTCCGTGGCGGAGAAGGTCAGCTCCCCCGTGATCTCGACCGGGTCCCGCGCCATCTGGTCGGCGAGCGCCTCTGCCGTGAGCGTGGGATCGGCCACGAGCGCCGCGATGGCCGGGGTGTATTGGAGGCCGTCCCATCCCACCCACGTCTGCGCCGCCACCATCGTGCGGGCGTGCTCGCGGAGCGAGTGGGCCACCTCGAAGTAGGCCATGTTGCAGGCGTCGAACGCGACCAGATCGAAGGGTCCGTGCGCGTCCGTGAACGGCCGGAGCCCCTCGTTCAGCTCCCCCTCGGCGATGGAGAGGTCATCTTCCGAGCTCTCGTCCCACCCGATTCCGGGGGGGGCCTGGCCGTCTGCGTACCACCCCGAGCCGTGGTTCCACAACATGAGCGCGTAGTGTTCGGCCGGGGCTGTCTCCGCGCCGAACGCCAGGAAGCGCGCCAACGTCGCGGGATCGGCCATGTCCACCTCGCCCCAATCGGCGAGCACCGGGGAGGTGACCTCGGCGAGCCTGGCATCCCCGTGTAGATCGTAGACGCGCGCACCGGTCCAGTCCCCGTCCGAGTCGTCGTAGCCCTCGGCGCGATCCGCGAGGACGAGCACCCGGACCGCGCCCCCGGGTGCGCCCGCCTCCAGCTCGTTCAGGTCGTGCAGGACGTAGTCCTCGAGATCGTTGTCGCCGACCAGGTAGACGAGCACGGTCCAGATCGGGTCGGTCGGCGCCACGCCGGTGTCGAGGTCGGTGTCCGCGTCGGTGTCACCGCCCGTGTCCACGGCGGTGTCCTCCCGCGCTTCCCGAGGGGGCCGGCTCGGGCGCAGATCGATGGTCGGTTCCGCACAAGCGAGCGCCAGCAACAACATCCCGCGAGTCTACCCTCGAAGCGGGTGGTAGGTTGAGCGCATGTTCTGGATCCTGCTCGCCTGCCGCCAGCCCGAGGCCGCCCCCCGCGACCTCGACACCCTCGCCCACGACTTGTGGGCGCACTACGGCTCGAAGGACGACGAGGCCCTCCGCGCCGACGCCATCGACCTTCGCGGCCTCATCGACGTGGCGGCCCTGCCTCTCGACGGGACCTTCAGCGATCTGACGGGGGACGAGGCGGCGGCGGCCGGCGCCGCGGGGCTCGATCCGACGCCGGCCGTCGGCCTGTTCACCGCCGGCTTCGTGGACTGCACGCCCGAGGAGATGGAGCGCATCCTGTTCGCGACGAACCAGGACGAGCTGTACCCGGGCAACTACACCGCCTACCAGCGTGACTACACGACCGATCTCGTCGCGTACGAGGCGCGCACGTCCAACCACCTTGCCTGGGACGCGACCTACTCCGTCGAGATCCCGCTCACCGGCAACTACACCTCGACCATCCTGGGCGGCGTGCACTTTGCCACCGATGGGGACGACGGGCCCTACCTGTTCTCCACCACCGTCATGCCCGCGCCGGCCACGACCGATCCGGACACCATCGTGTTCGACATCGACCTGCAGATGGAGGTGTTCTACCCCCAGGACGAAGGCATGGTGCACCTCTTCGGCATGTGGCGCAACATCGACCTCCCGAGCGGCTTCGGCACGGACAGCGACATCGGCGTGACGCTGATCGTGAACGGACTGCACGATTGGGACGACGCCACCACCGAGATCTGCGCCGAGGGTAGGATCTAGCCTCGGTACAGCCAGGCCCCGCAGGCGAGCACCCAACCGAAAAACAACGCGGCGACCGCGACCGCGGCGAGCCCGTTGACGAGCACGCGCAGGCGCTCCGGGAGCGGAACCAACGCGAGCAGGGCCTGGCCCGTGGCGAGCGTGGGGAAGGGGAGCAGGTTGAACGCGGCGACCTTGGCGAGGAGGGTCCCGATGATCCACGCCGGAGGCTGGAGCAGGGCCGCGTTGGCCGCGTCGAGCACGACGGGGGCGGCGCCGAACGGATCGAGGATCGAAAAGAGCTGGGCGGGTGCGCGCAGGGCGGAACCGAGCGCTCCGTCGGGACCGAGGACGGCCGCGGCGAGGCCGAGCACCACGAGCGGTCCGGTCACGGGGATGAAGGCGCGCCGCCAGCGGGGGAGCTGTTCGTAGCCGTCGGCGGTGGGGTCGCCCGCGCCCACGAATTGGACGAAGCCGCCCGGCAGCAGCCCCAGGCTCACGTCGGGCGCCGTGTCCCGGAGCCGCAGCCGGCCGAGCGACCCGAAGCGCACCGCCTCGACCTGGGCGCCGAGCGCGCGCCCGACGGCGGCGACCACCGAGAGGTGCACCCCCACGGCGAGCCAGGCACTCGACCAGAGGAGGAGGAGGGAGAACACCGAGGCGCGCGGCTACTTGTCGCTGATCCGCCACCGGAACCTGGCGGCGACCTCGGCCAACGCGTCCTCGTCGGAGGGAGCCCGGCCCGCGAGCTTCATCACCATCCGCTCGACGAGGCGCTCGTTGAAATCGGTGATGTTGTCGATCGACTCGTGGGAGGTGGTGGCGCCGCTGATCCAGAGGTTGTTCGTGCCCTGCTGCTTCTCCATCGCGTGCGCTGCCCCGGCCCGGATCGCCGCCGGCGTGAACTGGGGCGAGTAGGTCCACCGAAACTGCTGGAGGACGGAGATGTTTCGCGCGCCCTGCTCGTGGAGGTCCCGCTCGAGGATGTCCTGGAGCTCCTTGGCCTTCAGGTCCGGGTTGCCGACCTGGTAGCAGACGTACACGTCGCGACGCGTGCGCGAGCGGGCCGCGGCGGCGCGGGTCTTGTCTCCCGTGCGGCGCGCGACGAGAAGCCGCGACTGCGAGAGAGCGGCCGTGCCGTCGGCGGCGGCCTCGAAGGAGTGGGTGTCCTCCTCCTGGAACCAACCCTCGGCGTCGACCAGGGTGGTGACGTACTCGCGCCACTCCATGCCGCCGTTCCCGATGGAGTAGGCCGCGACCTCCTCCTCGGTGAACGGAAACCAACCCCGCGCCTCGTGGAGCCGCGTGGTGAGGACCAGGTGGTCGAACTCCAGCAGGCCGTCCTTCGTGCGCACCTGGTATTTCCCGTCGGCGCGGGTGACCTCGCGGATGTGTTGGTCAGTCCGCACGTCGAGCTTGGAGGCGAGGTGCACCCACAGGTGCTGCCACCCGGGCGCCATCTCGCTCACCTGCAACGTCACGGCCGACCAGATGATGGAGGGCACGTTCCAACGCAAGCCGTAGAGGGCGGGCACCTCGTCGAGGCCGCCGTAGCCCATGATCGACATCGTCCGCAGCGCGAACCGCGCGATGACATCGAGCTCGCGCTCCTTGAGCCACTCGCCGAACGGTTGGGCCATCTCGTCCTTCATCAGGCCGCCGCGGGTGCCTTTCGTGTCATCCCGGCACCCGTGGATGTCCCACTCGTGGAACACGAGCCAATCGGCGACGTACCGCGCCATCTGCAGCCCCGCCTTCATCGGGCCACCCTTCCCCAGGACGTAGGCCTTGAAGTCCTGGGTCTCGCCGAGCTCCGTGTGGATGACGTGATGCTTGAGCGGGTAGTTGCTCATGCCGGCTTCCCGCATCCAACCCTGTACCGTACGGTAGCCGGTGGTCAGGTAGCAGGTTCCCACCTCGTGGCCGAGGCCATCGACCGTCACGGTGAGCGACTTTCCGCCCACCTGCGCGTCCCGCTCGAGCACGACCACGTCGGCGATCTTCCGTTCGGTGAGGAGGCGTGCGAGGGAGAGGCCGCCGGGGCCGCCGCCGATGATGCCGATGCGAGACATGGTGTTCCGGGAGTGGCGCCGGTTCTACCATACGCGACCCCGGCCGGGGACGCCGGGGGGGCCAATCACGGCGATACCCGCCTACGAGTTGGAGGATCCGCCCGTTCCGTCGCCTTCGCCGAGCCCCTCTTCCACGAGCAGCGCGTGCAGTCCGTCCGGGTTGTCCACGTGCACCCAGTGCCCCGCGTTTGGGAGCACGTGAAGGTGCAGCCTCTCCGGGCGCGTCTCCGAGGCCGTCTGCTGCGGCGTGACGCCGAATCGTTCCAGCTCAGCGTCGGGCCAACGCTCGGATCGCTCCGCGCGGACGACATCCACCCGCGCGCGCCGCTCGCGCGACAGGAGCCACGGCCACGCGTCCGTGCGCGCGTAGTCGTGCATCATCTCCTCGATGGCGACGAGATCGAAGCGCCACACGAACCCCGCCTCGGTCGGGCGGACGTTGGTCGTCATCCACTGGGCCAGGCCCGCGCTGAAGCCCGCCCGGGTGAGCAGCTCCACCACGCTGTCACGACGGGGGAGGGGCATCGGCACGGTGCGCAGCGCCAGCACCACGCGCGCCACCTCGGACTGCGCGGCCAGGGGGATGTCCGGCGGGCCGGGCGGCACGTCGAGTGCCCAGATCCGCTCGACGTGGTGGCCGCGCGCCTCCGCACGGGCGCCCCACACCATCGCCACCTTGCCCCCGAAGCTGTGCCCGATCGCGGAGCGTGGCTCGATCCCGAGGTGGGCCGCGAGCGCGAAGAGGTCCTCCGCGCAGGCGACGACGGTGTGGGGCGGGGGCGCGCCGCGGCTCTCGCCGTGGTTTCTCAGGTCGGGGAGCACGAAGCCCCAGTCGGGCTTCGCCGCCACGAGGCGCCGCGCGACGGTGCGGAGGTTCTGGCCCGAGCCGAGGATGCCGTGGAGCAGCCACGCCCACCGGGTGGGGGCGGCGCCGGGCGCGGTCTGGATCACGTGCTGGAGGAGAAAGGACATGCGGCCCGCGTACCCGCCAGGGGCGGGCCCGGCCAGGGAGCGCGGGCGGGCCCGGAGGAGCGGCCTCGCGTCGAGGGCCGGCGAACCGGGTTAAGAGGGCGCGCATGACCCCTCCTCGCGAACGCGCCGTCCTCGTCGGCATCCAGCTCCCCGGTGTCGATGCGGTCGACCACCAGGCCTCTCTCGCCGAGCTCGGCCGGCTCGTGCACACGCTCGGCTACGAGGTCGTCGGTGAGGTGAGCCAGCGCCGCGACGGGCTCGCGCCCGGCGTGGTGCTCGGAGAGGGCAAGCTCCGGGAGCTCGCCGGATGGACCGCCGGGAGCGGCGAGGTGGAGAAGGGCCCGCGCCGCGTGGTGAACAAGGCCCGCGCCAAGTGGGAATTCGCCGACGGTGACGAGGAGGAGGCCGCTCCCGTCGGGGAAGACGAATCGGAAGAGGAGGACGAGGACGAGGACGAGCTGGCGGTGGACGACGACGCCGCGGCCCGCGCCTCTCGCCGCGCCGATCTCGTCGTGGTGGACCATGACATCAGCCCGAGCCAGGCCCGCCACCTCCAGATGGCCACCGGCGTGCCGGTGCTCGATCGCACGGGCGTGATCGTCGAGATCTTCCACCGCCACGCGCAGAGCCGTGAAGCCCGCTTGCAGGTGGAGATCGCGCGCCTGGTCTACCTCGTGCCGCGCATGCGGGCGTCGGGGGGCGCGGAGCGGCAGCGCGGCGGCATCGGCGGGAAGGGCGCGGGCGAGAGCGCGCTCGAGCTCGATCGTCGCAAGGTGCGTGACCGCATCGCCCAGCTGCGCGAGGAGCTGGAGTCGATCGAAAGCGAGCGGGGGACACGACGCGCGCGCCGCGCCGATCAGCTCCGCGTCGCGCTTGTCGGCTACACCAACGCAGGAAAGAGCTCGCTCATGCGCGCCCTGACCGGGAGCGACGTGTACGTGGCGGACAAGCTGTTCGCCACGCTCGACACGACCGTGCGGTCGCTTCACCCCGAGAACGTGCCCCGCGTGCTCGTGTCCGACACCGTCGGCTTCATCAAGAAGCTGCCCCACGATCTGGTCGCGAGCTTCCGGAGCACGCTCGACGAGGCGCTCGAGGCCTCCCTGCTGCTCCACGTGGTCGACGCTTCGGACCCCACGTTCCGCGCCCAATACGAGGTGACCCGTGCGGTGCTCGCGGAGATCGGCGCCGACGAGGTGCCCTCGCGGCTCGTGCTCAACAAGATCGACCGCGTCGACGACGCGACACGCGCCGCGCTCGTCGAGGAATACCCGAACGCGATCGTGCTCTCGGCCCACGACCCCGCCGACATCGTGCGCATGCGCGACTTCATCGTGGCGTGGTTCGAGCGCGACATGGCGGAGATCGAGCTGTTCGTTCCGTGGGCGCGTGGGGCGGTCGTCGGGGAGATCCACGCGCACGTTCGCGTCATCACCGAGAGCTACGAGGACGAGGGGACACGCTTCCTCGTGCGCGGGCGCAAGGAGGACGTGGCGCGGCTGGTGGGCATGCTCGCGTAGCGCCAAGGCCGATGTCGAGATTGGTCGCGTCGGCGGCACGTCGTTCCATTTGACGTTCCGGTGTGCCGCCCGGGCCTAAATTGGAAGCCGGAGGGGGGGATGAACCGGGGCATACTCGTCGTCGAAGACGAGCGAATCGTCGCCAAGGACATCGAGAAGACGCTCTCCGAGATGGGGTACCCGGTCGCTGGGATCGCGTCCTCCGGCGAGGAGGCCGTGGTGAAGGCGCTGGAGCTGCACCCCTCCCTCGTCCTCATGGACATCAACCTCGGCGGGGGGATCGACGGCATCGAGGCCGCGCGGCGCATCCAGGCCGCCGCCGACGTGCCCGTGGTGTTCGTGACCGCGTCTTGCGACGCGGGAACGGTGGCGCGGACGCAGGAAGCCGCCCCGCTCGGGTACCTCGTCAAGCCCTTCTACGAGGGAAGCCTGCGCGCGGTCCTCGAGAGCGCCTGGCATCAACACGACGTCTCGCGGCTGTTGCGTGAGCGCGAGCGGCTCCTGGCCCACACGCTGCACGCGATGGCGGACGCCGTGGTCACCGCCGAGGCTCGCATCGCGTACCTCAACCCGGTGGCGGAGCAGCTGACGGGGTGGTCGCTGGCCGAGGCCAGGGGGCGCGAGGTGGGGGAGGTGGTCCGGTTCGACTCGGAGCTCGAGCCAGGTGTCGTCATCGAGAATCCGCTGGTCGTCGCCCTGCGGGACGGCGTCCAGGCGCGCCTCGCGGAGGGCGCCGTCCTGGTGACCCGTCGGGGGCAGCGCGTGCCGGTGGAGGCCACCGCGGCGCCGATCCTCGACTCGGGGCGTGTGGTGATCGGGTGTGTCATCCTGGTGCGCGACGTCACCGAGCGCCGACACGCCGAGTCCGAGATCCGCCGCCTCGCCGAGATGCGGGAGCGCGTGGCGGTGGAAGCGACGGGCATGGGGGTGTGGGACCTGGACCTCCGCTCGGGTGAGCTGATCTGGTCCGAGGGCCTCTTCCGCATGCTCGGCTACCAGCCGGCCCCCAACGGCCGCGCGACGGGGGAGATGTGCTGGAAGCTCCTCGAGGCCGCCGCCGACCTGCCGGCCATCCTGGCCGCGCTCGATACGGCGCGGGAGGAGCGAGCCCTCTTCTCGGTGACACCGCGGCTGCGCCGCGCGGATGACGGGCGGACGATGTGGGCCCGCGCCTTCGGTCGGTTCCTCTACGACGAGGGGTCGGGAGAGCCGATCCGCTTCGTCGGGATCTCGTTCGACGAGACCGAACGCCACGAGGCCGAGGACGCGCGTCGGGATGCCGAGGAGCGTCTCGGTCTGTTGGTTCAGGGGGTGCGCGAGTATGCGTTGATCGCGTTCGACGCCCACGGGCGGGTCGTGAATTGGAACGAGGGCGCGGAGCGGATTTTCGGATATCGCGCGGCGGACGCGCTCGGGCTGGACCGCTCGGCCCTGTACCCGCCCGACAAGGTCACGCGCGCCGCGCGGGAGCTCGAGGACGCGGCGGACAAAGGATCGGTCGAGTGCGAAGGGTGGCTCGTGCGGAAGGACGGCTCGAGCTTCTGGGCGGCGGGTGTGGTCGCGGCCCAGAAGGACGAACGCGGCGGCGTCGAGGGGTTCCTGACGGTCACCCAGGACCTGACCCAGCGTCGCGCCGCCGCCGAGCGCTTTCGCCTGGCGCTGGAGGCCTCGCCGTCGGGGATGGTGATGGTCGACAGCTCGGGCACCATCGTGCTGCTGAACCGGGAGGCCGAGCGCCTCTTCGGCTACGCGCGCGACGAGCTGATCGGCCGACCGGTCGAGGCGCTCCTGCCGATCGAGCTCCGGGCGGGGCACAGGGGCTACCGCATCGGCTACGCGAGCGCGCCGACCGCGAGGCGCATGGGCGGAGGCCGCGACCTGTGTGGCGTGCGAAAGGACGGGTCCGCCTTTCCGATCGAGGTCGGGCTCATGCCGGTTCAGGGGGAGAAGGAGCCGTTCGTCGTCGCGTCGGTCATCGACATCACCGAACGGAAGCGCGCGGAGCAAGCCGTGCGGTTGGCCAACACACGGATCGAGGAGCGGCTCGCCGATCTCGAGTCCTTCTCCTACACGGTCTCTCACGACCTTCGCGCCCCGTTGCGGGCGATCCAGGGGTACGCGCGCTTCGTGGAGATCCGGCTGGGCGATCGTGCCGACCCGACGAGCCGCCGGATGCTGGAGCGGATGCGCGAGGCGGCGCTCCGGATGGATCACCTGATCCGCGACGTCCTCCGGTTCAGCCAGATCCCCAACGAGCCGCTCCCGACGGGGCCGGTGGACCTGGACGCGGTGGTCGCGCACGTGCTGGCCAACTATCCGGATGTCGCCCTCGCCGGCGTCAAGGTCCGAGGCCCTCTCGGGCGGGTGAACGGCCAGGAATCGCTGCTGATGCAGATCCTGTCCAACCTGCTCGACAACGCGGTGAAATTCATCCCCAAGGAGCGCGTGCCCGAGATCGACGTCTGGACCGAGCCGCGCGAGGAGGGGATGCTCCGGGTCGTCGTCCAGGACAACGGGGTCGGGATTCCCAGCGAGCATCGGGTCCGGATTTTCCTGCCGTTCGAGCGCCTCCGCCCCGAGGACGCCTCCGGCGGAACCGGCATCGGGCTCGCGATCGTGAAGAGGGCGGTGGAGCGGCTCGGTGGACGCGTCGGCGTCGAGTCGCGGCCCGGCGCGGGGAGCCGCTTCTGGTTCGAGCTGCCGGAGGTGACGGGTGCTCCCTGAGCATGCGCCCGTGCTCCTCGTCGATGACAGTCCGGACGACCGCTGTCTTTTCTGCATGTGCTGGGCGCAGGCCAAGATCCTGAATCCCATCGTCGAGCTGGGCCACGGTCAGGCGGCCATCGACTACCTGTCCGCGGCGAGCGGGCCCGACGCGCCGGCGCTCGTCTTCCTCGACCTGAAGATGCCGGTGCGGAACGGGTTCGAGGTGTTGGATTGGTTGCACGCACACCCCGTCTTCAAGCGGCTGCCGGTCATCGTCCTGACCGCGTCCGAGCACGCCGGCGACGTCGAGCAGGCCTACGACCGCGGGGCGAACTCGTTTCTCGTGAAGCCCTCTTCCGTCGAGGAGCTCCTCGCGCTGCTGCTGGCAGTCAAGGACTACTGGCTCCGCTTCAACGTGTTCCCGCGCCGCTGATCACCAGGCGCCCGGCAGCAAGCGCCACCGTACCCGCGCCGCCCACTCCGCCCAGCTCGGCTCGCGGGACAGCAGGCGCTCCTCCACCTGGATGCGCCACACGAGGAGCGGCACGAGCGTGACCACGGCCGCCGCCCCGCTCCAGCCGAGCTGCGCGGCCGCGGCGAGGAAGACGATGCCTTCCCCGAGGTAGACCGGATGGCGCACCCATCGGTAGAGGCCGCCCGTGCGGAGCGCGCGCACCCCCGGCAACACCGCGAAGCTCGGCCCCAACGACACGATCCCCGCCACGGCCACGCAGACGCCCACCATCGCCACGCCGAGGCCGAGCGTGCTCCAGGGATGTTGGGCCGCGGCGGCCATCACCACCCCGGCCACGAGGAGCGAGGGGAGCGCGGCGGCGAGGTCGCGGGTGCGCGCGGCGCGGCGCTCGGGGGCGCGCAGGAGCAGGGCGCAGGCGACGACGACCTGGAGACCGCCCGCGATCGTGGCGAGCGGACCTCCGGTCGAAAGTGTCCTCCACGCCGCGCCGACGATCGACGTTGCCATCGCGACGTCGAGGAGCTTCGTCAGCCAGCGTGGAGGAGGTAGATGGGGCTTTGAAGCTGTCAGTACAGGATCCAGCCCCAGTTGAACGCGTAGCTGAGCGCGTCGAAGATGAGTACCCCGCCGATCCAGAACACGATCGAGGGGATACCCCCCCCTCCTTCATTCGCCATAGCCGCCTCGGGTGCCCGCGAAGTCTGCCACAAAATGAGTCGAGCACAAGCCCCGGTGGCGACGCCTCAGCGGATCTCGGCCGCCTTCCTCGGTTCGCTGCGCAACAGCTGCGCGAGCGCGAGATCCACCGACCAGGCGCCCGCCCCTTCGACGAGCACGATCCCGGCCAGCGCGAGCGCGAGGAGGTGGTACTCGAAGCCCTCCCCGGCCGCGCCCCCGCCCCAGTTCATGAAGAAGCCGTTCTCCAGGTGCACCATGAACACCGCGCCGGCCATCACCGCGACGATGCCGGCGGCGGCGATTCGGGCGAAGGCGCCGAAGATGAGCCCGAGGCCTCCCAACGACTCGGCCAGGATGACCAGCACCGCCATCCATGCGGGGATCCCCATGTCCGTGGTGAAGGTGGCGATCGTGGCATCGTACCCCGGGCCCCCGAACCAACCGAAGAGCTTCTGCGCCCCGTGCGCGAACATCACGATGCCGAGCACGACCCGGCACACGAAGAGGGCGCCGCTCGGGCGTGTGTCGAACAGCGTGTCCATGGGATCTCCAGGGAAACAAGCTGCCTACCGGATCGGGGTGGGACAGCCCGATCCGGCACCGGAGCCTATTCGTTACACGTGGACGCGCCCCAGTCATCGAGGTTGTTGAGCTCGTCGCACTCGTAGAGCACGCCCGCTCCGCCCGCGTCGAAGTCGGCCTTGGCCACCGGCTTGGCCGCGCCGAGCGCCCCGCTCGACACCTCGAACACCAGGGCCTCGCCGATCTCGCCGGGGGCGATGATGTCGGACGTGTATTGCGTGCCGAGCACCTCGCCGCGGGGGCCCGCGGTGATGCTGATCGGGACGCCCGCGGGCGCCTCGAGGTTGCCCGTGTTGATCACCCAGGCGCCGACGAACACCTTGTCGTTCGAACACTCCTTCTCGCAGACGTCGAAGACCTCGGCCTGCACGTCGTACCACTCGCCCGGGGGCCGCCCGGCGTCCCCGCTGCGGAAGCTGTTGTACTCGGGCCAGTTCGGGCCGCCGTTCGTCGGGATGTTTCCCAGGTCCCCGACGTTGGTGATCTGGTAGGCGTGTTGGTTCCAGACCTTGCGACCGGGGGGCCAGGACTCGTCGGCGTCCCCATACACGGACAAGGAGCGGTTCCAGGAGCAATGGCCGAGCACGATCTCCACCTGGTCGTCGTTGTCCACGTCCGCCACGATCGGGGTCTCGAGGATCGTGTAGCTGCCGTGCTCGTTGGAGCGGAACTTCAAGGCGCCGTCGAGGCCGCTGAAGAATTGGATCGAACCCTCGTCGGCGTAGAGCACCTCGGGGTACCCGTCGATGTCGGGCGCGCCGTCCGCATCGAGATCGTCGACGGCGGGGGCGCCGAGGTTGCCGGCGTAGGTGAGCTCCCACACTTCGGTGCCGTCCGTCTCCCACTTGATCGAGCCGTCGATGTTGTAGGCGGCGTTGCCCGTCACCAGCTCTTCCAGGCCGTCGCCGTCGAGGTCGATCGGGACGGAGAGCGCGCCGTAGGTGCTGGAGCCAGTGCCGCCGTAGGGCGCCGCGCCGATGCCTCGCGTGCCCTGGCCGCGAATGGTGCCGTCCGCGCCGTTCAGGATGGCGCTGCCGACGGTGACCTCGGGGTTCCCGTCGTGGTCCATGTCGAGCGCCGTGAGCGTGGAGGTGCCGGCCACGACGACCTCGGGTTCATGTCGTCCGTGTCGATGGCGCCGCTGCCGTTGCTGTCGACGATCTGGCCGACCGCGGGAGGGCCGCAGAAGGTGGAGCTGCCGTAGTCGTACTCGACCACCGGGGTGAAGGTGGCGGTCTGCAGCTCGACGTCACACTCTTCGTTGAGGGTCACGTCGTGCCGATCGGCCGACAGGCCCTCGCAGATCTCGGAGAGATCGCCGTCGCCCTCCTTATGAGGCGGGCGGGCCCGCGCCGGTGTCCTCGGCGTCGGTTCCGTTCTTGTCGGTGTTGTGCTCGAGGTTGTAGTCGCTGCAGCCCGCCACGAGCAAGGGGGCGCACAGCAGACGGAAAAGAGACATTGTCGGACGAGAAATCCCCGACGCCATGATCCCGACGCGCATGAGTCCCTCCGCGGCGGCTCGCAGATTGGCGCGCATCGGGCGGCACTGCCACGCCTACGATCGGTTAAGCTCCGGCGCGATGTACGCAGTCGTCCAGTACAAACCACGCCGCGGCGCCCGCAACTCCAACCTTGCTGCGCTGGCTACCCTGTCGGCCCAGGCGCTGCAAGGCGGAGCGAAGGTGTTGGTCCTGCCAGAGATGGCGGCCACCGGCTATCGGTTCCCCAACCCCGAGGCGATCCGGCCGATGTCGGAGGCGCCCAAGGGGCCGACCTTCCGCACGTTCGCTCCGCTCGCGCGCCAGTACAAGGCGCACGTGGTGGTGGGCTTCGTCGAGGATTACGAGGGCCGGCTCTTCAACTCCGCGCTGGTCATCAACGCCGAGGGCCGGCTCGAGGCGCTCTACCGCAAGCGCCTCCTCTACATCGACGATCACACCTGGGCGAGCCCCGGCGACCTTCCGTATCCGCAGTTCACCACCCCCTACGGCACCGCCACGGTGGGGATCTGCATGGATATCAACGATCCCCGGTTCATCACCCACATCCGTCGCACGCGGCCGGACATCGTGTGCTTTCCCACCAACTGGGTGGACGAGGGCACGGACATCCAGAAGTACTGGGCGAACCAGCTCCGCGGCTGGAACGGCACGCTGGTGGCTGCCGATCGTTGGGGAGAGGAAGACGGCGTGGGCTTCGCCGGGCGATCCGCGGTGATGCGCCGCGGCGAGACCATCGTGAGCGGCCCCGCCGAGGGGGACGGCTGGTGGTCCGCTCCCTTCGTGAAGGAGCCGGCGCCCGCGCCCGCTCCGGTTCGGACGCCGGCCGCCGAGTAGCTGGCCGCCGCGCCGCGCCTCCCGGGATGATCCCCGGATGAACCCCCGGATCACCGCCCCCCGAAGTCCTTCTCCTTCGCGTAGCGCGCGATCCGCTCGACATAGTCGAACACCGACGGCGCGCCGCGTCCGAGGTGGAGTCGGAGGTTCGTCGTGTCGAACAGCGGGTTGCCGCGGAAATACGGGAGGTAAGCCGACCCGCCGCGGAGGATGCGGCGCCCGCGCTTCGTGAGGGAGAGCGGCCGCCGGATCACGGGGCGCACCCACCGGAGGTAGAAGTCGGGGTCGATCGTGCGGAGCGGGGGGCGGTCCAGGAGCTCGGCGAAGCGGGCCCCGAGCGCGTCCACGCGCGGGGCGTCGTCCCCGGCGGTGAGGTGGAAGCAGGACCCGATCGTCGCGGGGGTACGACGGAGCGCGACCAGGGCGTCGGCCACGAAGTCGACCGGCACGATGTCGACGAGCGTGTCGGCGCGCCCCGGGAACAGCCGCCACCAGCCACGCGCGTACAGCATGAGCGGCCAGTACAGGACGTTGAAGGACTCGGTGGCGCCGGTCTCGCTGTCGCCCACGATGATCGAGGGGCGGTGGATCGCGACGGGCAGCCCCTCCGCGATGGCCGCGCGCACGTGCCCCTCGGCCTGGCACTTCGACCACTCGTAGCTGTTGCGGAAGCCCTGACCGACATCGGCCTCCGTCTCGAGCACGCGCCCCGCGCGGTCCCCCGCGACGTAGGCGGTGCTCACGTGGTCGTGGCGGAGAAGGCGCCCACGATCGGCGAGGCGCCGCGCCAGGGCGAGCATCGCGCGCGTGCTGTCGATGTTCTCGCCCGCCGCCTTCTCCTGGGGCATGTCGAAGCGCACGGAGGCGGCCGAGTGGATCAGCGAGGTGACCTCCGCGTCCACGCGGTCCCGGTCCCCGTCGGAGAGGCCGAGGCCGGGCGCCGAGACGTCTCCGCGCACCACATCGAGGCGCGAGGGGTCGACGCCGGGCACCCGCGCCCGAAGGGCGTCCCGACGCTCGAGGAGATGCGCGTCGTCCTTCGCGCGGACCAGGGCGAGCACGCGCGTGTCGGGCTCGGCGAGCAGGCGGGGGAGGAGGGAGGTGCCGACGTGGCCGGTGGCGCCCGTGAGCAGGACGGTGCCGGTCGGCGCGCGCGTGGTCACGCCTCGGTCCGACGGCGCCGCAGCCCCGCCAGGGCGACGAGGACGCCGACGGCGCCGAACGCGCCGTGCGCGGGGCCGATGGGCGCGGCTGCGCAGCCGACGAGCGCGAGGTCGTCCATCATGGCGCCCTCGAGATCCTCTTCGGGGATGTCCCCGAACAGGCCGCCCTTGGGCGCCTGGAGCGGCTCCCAATCCTCGCCGTCACAGTCGCCCACGAGCCAGCTGCCCTCTTCCGGGAAGGTGCCCGTCGCGCCCGCCGCTGTCTCCCAGTAGACGTACCAGCCGCGGCAGCCCTCCGCCGCGTCCGTCTCGCCGGCCGGCTCCGCCGCCTCGATGGCGAGCGAGTAGATGCCCAGCTCCGGCGCGCCGAACGCCAGGACCATGTCGGCCTCGACGCCGTCGATCACCAGCTCGAGGGTGACCGGCGCGTCCGTATCTCCCCAGTCCGCCCGCCAGGTCCCGCTTCCGTCATCGACGGCCATGCGCACCGGAGGCGTACCCTCGCCGAGGGTGCCCGCGGCGAAGTCCTGGGTGAGGTACACGCCGGAGACGCCGGGGCCCATCTCGTTGTAGTCGGCCGACTGGATGTTCGCGCGGTGGCCCGAGGAGCACATCCACATGCTCATCACGGCATAGCGGGCGTCGGCCACGCCCATGGCGATGTTCTCGCCGATGTAGCCGGTCTCCGTGTAGTAGCGGGCGACGCGGGTACCGAAGTCCTCGTTCGAGCCGTCACAGCTCTCGTGCTGGAAGCAGTCGTTCTGCTCCATCTGCTCCGAGTGCCAGCGGGAGACCTCGGTCAGGTCGAGGTCGATGTACAGCGGGGCCTTGGGGGACTGCTCCCCCGGCTCGAAGTCGTCGTAGCTGCAGCCCGCGCCCTGGTATTCGTTCTCGAACTCCTCCGGGGCCACGCGGGCCGCGTTGGTCCAGAGCAGGAGCTGGCGTTCGGCCTGGGTCGGGAAGCCGTCGACCGGGACGCCGTACCCCGCCCCGCCCAAGCCCTCGGCGAGCGCGGGGCCGGTGAGGAACAGGGCGAGGGACACGAGTTCCATGGTTCAGGCTCCCGCGAGGTGGCGCCGGATGACCTCCGACGCGCGCTCGTAGCTGCGCTCGAGCTGCTCGAGCACGACCTTCTCGATGGCGCTGCCCAGCAGCGGGATCGACACCTTGATCTCGCCCTCGATGATGCGCTCGCAGCCGCCCGGCGCGGGGATCACCCGCGACGTGCCCGCGCAGCGGACCTTGTCGGGGATCACGTCGGACAGCACCTTCCAGGAGGTGGTCATCGTGTCGTCGTCCCCCTCGACCACCTGGACGTAGGAGAAGCGGCTCGTGCCGAGCGCGCGCTGGGCCAACGCGGGGAGCTCCTTGCGCGGGGACATGCGGAGCTCGTCATAGGTGCGCGAACCGTCCCGCCGGCGCTGGACCACCACCACGTCGATCTCGCCGGCGGACGCGATCTTCTCGTCGAAGTCGGACCCGCGCGTGCCTTCCCAGTACTCGCGAGGCGAGACCGGGAAGTGATGAGAGATGCGGATCTGCATGGGTCGGAAGGGTACGGCCGACTCCGCGCTTCGGCAACCAACGGACTGTCAAGGTTGTGCAACCGAATCGAACGGTGACCCGCCCGCCGGCCTCCATGCCGCGTCACCGGCGCGGTGACCGCCGTGGTTCGGTTAGGATGCGGCCTCTCCCGCTCCCGGCTCCGCACCCGCTTCGTCCCAGAGGGCACCATGTCCACGCTCCTGTTGCTCCTCGCGCTCTCGGATCGCGCGGGTGCCGTCCTGCCGCTCCCCGTCTACCCGGAGTGCGGGGAGATCGACCGCGAGGACCTGTGCCCATCCGATCTCGACGAGGAGTGGTGGCTCATCAGCTACATCCCCGACGGCTCCCGGGAGACCGTGCGGCCCGAGGAGCTCGCGATGGGCTCCGGCAACGCCGCGGATCGCGCCTGGCGGATCACGACGGGCCGGACGGACGTGGTGCTCGCGGTCCTCGACTCGGGCGTCAACTGGGGAGAAACCCGGTACGTCAACAAGCTCCTCCTGAACGAAGGGGAGCTCCCGCTTCCCCAGCTCGCCGACGGGACGACCGCGACCACGTGGGACAGGGACAACAACGGCATCGTCAACGTCCAGGACTACTCCGAAGACGCCCGCATCGCGATGGATGCGGGGCGTGACTTCGCGGACGATCGCCTGGACCCCTCCGATCTGCTCTTCGTGTTCTCCGACGGCGTCGACGATGACGGAAATGGCTTCGTCGACGACATCGCCGGCTGGGACTTCTTCGGGGACGACAACGATCCGTACCACGAGTACGCGGACGACTTCGGCACCCATGGCGACGGCGTCATCGAGGACATGGCGGCCGAGGGTGGGGACGAGGAGAACGGCGCGATCGGCCAGTGCCCCAACTGCGCCGTGCTGCCGGTCCGCATCGGGGACACCTTCGTCACCGACGGCAGCCGCGCGTCGATGGGCATCGCCTACGCGGTCGAGCGCGGCGCGGTCGGGGTGAACATGGCCGTCGGCGCGCTCACGAACCCGGACCTCGCCTACGCCGCGGCCGCCTGGGCCCGGAAACAGGGGACGAGCATCATCGGCGCGGCGGGAGACGAGAACGCGTACCACCACAATTTCCCGGCCATGATGGACGGGATTTTCTACGTGCACTCCGTGCGCTCGAACAACAACGACGAGGACAACGGGGTCTACAGCTACCTCAACTTCTTCAACTGCAACAACTACGGGCCCCGCCTCACGCTGGTGGCGGACTCCCCCGCGTGCGCCACGGGCGCGGTCGCCATCACCACGGGCACCGTGGGCCTCGTGCACTCGGCGGCGCGGGACGCCGGCCTCGAGCTGACGGCGGACGAGGTGTACCAGGTCATCGTGACCTCGGTGGACGACGTGAACCTCTCCGCCGCGGAGGTCGAGATCTCCGCGACCTACCCCTCCGGCGAGGGGTGGGACCCCTTCTACGGCTACGGCCGCATCAACGCCGGGCGCGCCGTCGAGCGCGTGGCCGCCGGCGACATCCCGCCCACGATGGACGTGTCGAGCCCCGGCTGGTTCGAGACGATCGATCCGGGCGTCGGCTCGCTGGACATCCGGGGGTACGTGTCGGCCGATCGGGCGGCATCCTACACCTACACGGTCGCGTACGGCCTCGGCGACGATCCGCGCAACTGGCTCCCGCTCGCGGAGGGCTCGGGCACGTCGCGCTTCGAGGGCACGCTGGCGACGCTCGATCTGTCGACGCTCGACACGGCGGCCATGCTCGAGGCCGACCGCAACGAGACGATCCTCGAGCGCATGGACCGCGTGTTCGCCCCCGCCGTGACCGTGCGGGTGCGCGTCACCGACGCCGAGGGGCGGATCGGAGAGACCCGCAAGACGTTCTTCGTCTACCCCGACCCCGACACGGTCGCGGGCTTTCCCATCGACCTCGGGAGCTCCGGCGAGTCCTCTCCGCTCGTGGCGGACCTCGACGACGACGGCGTGTTCGAGGTCGTCATCGCGGACTCCTCGGGAAACGTGCACGCCTTCACCGGCACCGGCCAGGAGCTCGACGGGTGGCCCGTCCAGACCGCCGTGAGCCCGAAGTTCCACGCGAGCTCGCCGGTGTTCACCTCCGGCGAGCTGCCCCCCCTTCACGACGGCATGATCGCCACCGCCGCGGTGGGTGACCTCGATGGGGACGGATCGCCCGAGGTGTTCGTCGGCACCGGGACCGGCGCCGTGTACGCGTGGCATGCCGACGGATCCCCCGTCCTCGGCTACCCGGTCCAGATCGTCGGGCGCACGCCGCAGGAATTCGACACCGACCATGTGTACGACAACGGCATCGCGGGCGCGCCCACGCTCTACGATCTGGACGGGGACGGCACGCAGGAGGTCATCGTGGCCGCGATGGACCAGCGGCTCTACGTCTGGGACCAGGCCGGGGAGCCCTGGGGGCCGTACCCCATCGACGTGTGCGCGCCCGAGCTCTGCGGGGACGCCGGCACGCGGATCATCGCGAGCCCGGCCATCGGCGATGTCGACAACGACGGGGAGGTCGAGATCGGCATCGGTACGAACGAGACGGTGAGCGGGGGCAACTCCTCCATCAGCTACCTGTTCGACGCGGTGAGCGGCGTGGCGGAAGACGGTTGGCCGCTCATCGAAGGCGGCCTGATCAACGAGGCGGGCCTGCTGCCGATCGTGGGCGAGGGCCACCCCGCGTCGATGGCCTTCGCGGACCTCGACGGCGACGGTGACCTCGAGATCTCCTCGGCAGTCATGCTCGGGCAGACCCCGCTGTACCACCACGACGGCACGGTCGCCCGGGACCTGTCGTATGTCTCGTCGAGCTTCGGCGAGGGCAGCAACACGAACCAGCCCAGCTTCGTGCAGATGACGAACAACCCCGGCTTCGGCGACATGACGGGGGACGGCGTGCCCGAGTACATCATGGCCGGCGCGGGCGCGTACTACCTCATCGCGCTCCCGCTCATCACCGCGATCGACTGGCAGAACGTCGTGGGCGCGTGGGACGGCGTCACCGGCGAGCACCTCCCGGGGTGGCCGCGCCAGATCGAGGACCTCCAGTTCCTCGTCGCGCCCGCCATCGCCGACCTCGACGGGGACGACAAGGCCGAGGCCGTCATGGGCAGCGCCGGGTACCTCCTGCACGCCTGGGACGCAGCGGGGATCGAGCCGGAAGGGTGGCCCAAGTTCACCGGGAACTGGATCCTCGGGAGCCCGGCGGTCGGCGACATCGACGGCGACGGCTACCTCGAGGTCGTGGTCTCCACGCGTGAAGGCAAGCTCTTCGCCTGGCACACCAAGGGCCACGCGGACCAGGCGATCGGCTGGCAGAGCATCCACCACGATCCGGCGAACACCGGCAACTACGAGACACCGCTCGCCACGCAGGCGGGCCCTCCTCCGACTGTCGAGGAGATCCCGCAGGGCTGCTGCAAGGGCGGCGACAAGGCCTCCCTCCTCTGGCTCGCGCCGCTCGGCCTGCTCGTGCGCCGCCGCCGCTCGGCCGGAGGGCGCGAATGAACGCGATCGACATCCTGAAGGAGCGCGGCTTCTTCAACCAGTGCACCGACGAGGACGCGCTTCGCAAGCTGATGGACGAGGGGCCGGTGACCTTCTACGTCGGCTTCGACCCCACGTCCGACAGCCTCCACGTCGGGCACCTCGTGCAGGTCATGGCGATGGCGAACCTGTACCGCGCCGGGCACGTGCCCATCCCCGTGGTCGGCGGCGGCACCGTGCAGGTGGGGGACCCGAGCTTCAAGGACGAGACGCGCGAGCTGCTCACGCCCGAGCGCATGGAGGCCAACAAGGCGAAGATCGGCGCCCAGCTCGCGAAGTTCGCGCCGGGAACGCTGGTCGACAACGCCGACTGGCTCACCAAGCTCAACTATATCGAGTTCATCCGCGACATCGGCCGCCACTTCTCCGTCAACGTGATGGTGAAGGCGGACAGCATGAGGCAGCGCCTCGAGCGCGGGCAGGGCCTGTCCTTCCTCGAGTTCAACTACCCCCTGCTCCAGGCCTACGATTTCCTCGAGCTCTACCGGCGCCACGGCTGCCGGCTCCAGGTGGGCGGCGGCGATCAGTGGTTCAACATCATCAGCGGGGCCGATCTCATCCGGCGGGTGGAGGGGGGGAGCGCCTACGGCCTCACGACCCCGCTGCTCACGACGGCCTCGGGCGCGAAGATGGGGAAGACCGTGGCCGGCGCGGTGTGGCTCGACGCCGAGAAGGTCTCGCCGTTCGACTACAGCCAATACTGGTACAATTGCGACGATCGGGACGTGGAGAAGTTCCTCAAGCTGTTCACCTTCCTCCCGCTCGAGCAGATCGAGGCGGCCGTGAAGGGCGACATCCGGGCGGCCAAGCGGCTGCTCGCGGACGAAGCGACCGCCATCGTGCACGGACGCGACGTGCTGGTGCCCGAGTACGCGGCCGACCTGCCGGCGCTCGTGCTCGATCTGCTCGTCGCGGGCGGCCTCGCCAAGAGCAAGGGAGAGGCGCGGCGCCTCATCGACAACGGCGGCATCGCGGTCGACTCCGAGAAGATCACCTCCTACGACGCGGTGATGATGGAGCCGGGCCTGCTCAAGGCGGGCAAGAAGCGCGCGGTCGCCATCGTCCGCGCGGCACCGGCCGAGTGATGCCGCCGGTACGGCGCGAGGACGCGCTTTTTTCCTGGTTCGAGCGAATCAACGGGCCGGTGTGGGGTGATGTCCTCGACGCGGGGACGGGCGCCCACTCCCTCGGCTGGGTCGGGTCGCTCCCGGCGCGGTCGGTCACCGCCGTCACCGTCGAGGCCTGGCGCATGGCCGGCCTGGCAGAGGTGGCCCCGGAGGCGCGCGTGGTCCTCGGGGAGTGGACCGACCCGACCCTGCTCCACGGCGAGTCCTTCGACCAGGTGCTGGTCGACTACGTCATCGGCGCGATCGACGGCCACGCGCCCTTCTTCCAGTACGGCTTCCTCGAGCGTCTGAGGCCCCACGTGCGCGGCCGCGTCTACCTCGTCGGCCTCGAGCCCCAGCCGCGCGACGGCGGCGTGCTCGACGAGGTCTGCCGGGTGCGGGACGCCTGCATCCTCCTCGCGGGGCACCGCTGCTACCGCGAGTACCCGCGCACGCTCGTGGCGGAGTGGCTCGAGCGCACGGGCTACCGCGTCATCGACACGAAGGACTTCCCCAACCGCGTCGGGCCGCGCTTCGTGAACGGGCAGCTCGACGTGGCGATGCGGAAGGTGCCGCTGTTCCGGGACCCCGCGCTGCGCGTCGCGATGGAGAACACCATCGCCGACGTGAGGGCCCGCGCGCTCGATCTGGGCGAGGTGACCTGGGGCGCGGACTACGTGATCGCCGCGGACGTGGGGTAGTCGTGGCGCGGGGCTCGGGCGGATGATCGCCCTCCTCCTCGTCGCCTGCGCGTCGTCGGATCCTGGCGCGTGGCGCGCCGGCGAGCTGGTGGTGGAGCAGATCGGCCTCGCCGCCGGCACCATCGGGGAGGCCGCCCTGATCGTCGGACCGGACGGCACCTCGGTGCTGCTCGACGTGGGAAACGATGCGCACGCCGGCGCGGTGCGCGACGCGGTGGTTCGGCACCTCGGGGAGCCCCGCGTCGACTGGATCGTCCTGACCCACTTCCACGCGGATCACGTGGGGGCCATGGACGAGCTGGACGTGGCCGTCGGCTCGGGCGTGATCACGCGCGGCCCCTACGACCTCGATCCCGAGGCGGCGAACGCGGACGAGTGGGCAGAGGTCGCGGCGCTTCGGGGGACGCTCCCGTTCGTCGATCTGTGCGAGGGCCCGGAGGAGGCGCCAGCCGACATCTCGGCGGGGGGCCCGTGGCCCGCGGGGGGGTGCGCGGGGCTCGCGGGCGCCGGGGACTCCGACGGCATCGGGATCGTGCCGCTCGGCGAGGGGGCCGCCCTCCGCGTGATCGTCGGGGACGGCTTCACCGCGACCGACCACGCGGAGGTGGGCGCCGACGAGAACGCGCGGAGCCTCGGCGGGACGATCCGGTGGGGCGACTTCTCCTACTGGTGGGGTGGGGACCTCACGGGCGGAGGGAAGGGCACGCCGGACGTGGAGGGGTGGCTCGCGACGGCACTCGATCCGTCGGACCTGCCGGCAGAGGGTGTCGACGTGGCGCACCTGCACCACCACGGGATCTCGTCGAGCACGAGCGCCGCCTGGGTCGACCGGCTCCTGCCGGACGGCGGAGGGGATCGCCACGTGGTGATCGGCGCGACCGGCAGCTACCTCTCCGCTCCGAGCGAAGATGCGCTGACGATGGTCTCGGACCGGCTCGGGGCGGGCTCCGCGTGGGCGACCGAGACGGGATGGACCGCGGGGAACGACCCGCGCCTCGTCGTCGCGCACGGCGGAGTCCTGGTGCGGGTGAGCGAGGGGGGAGACCGCTGCTCCGTGGAGGCGGACGGGAGCGCCGCTGCATGTGGAGGCTGACCGGCTGGGGCCCCGGCGACAACCGCTTCCGATGCGTGACCACCCCGAGACGCCCCCGGGGACGCCCGCGTAGATGTTGTCCTCCAAGGGGAGGATCGCGTCCATGGACACGCAACGGCGGGGAGTGGGGATCGGCTTGCTCGGAGTGACCCTGGTCTTGATCGGCGGGTGCCTCGGGCCCAAGGGCGGAGGCATCTTCGGCGGGGAGCCGACCGACTTCGCGAAGCTCGACACGGACTCGGACGCCTCGGTGACGTCGGGCGAGTTCGCGACGTGGGGGGAGGACCAGGGCGTGTTGGACGCCTACATGGGGGACATCGAGGGCGAGATCTCCGACAGCGCCCTCGCCCTGGGGCTGTACGACCTCTGGGACATCGAGGGAGCGGGCCTGTCCGAGGCCGAGTGGAACGAGGGGCTGAAGATCTGGTTCCCGGACGCGGCGGCGCAGGACTTCGCGGCGTGGGACCTGAACATGGATGGGACCATCAACCGTGACGAGCTGGTCGCGGGGATTGCCCACGGCGGCCTGGTGCAGGGCTGGGACGAGGACGGGAACCAGAAGATCAGCACGGAGGAGGCCTACGACCGGTTCTACGACGTGTTCGACCGTGACGGCGACGACGCCCTGACCGCGGCGGAGTGGCGGTCCGGGCTGGCCACCTGGAACTGGGACTTCTGACCGGGCTTCAACCACAGGGGTGAACGCTACGGCTCCGGCCACAACCGCTTGGGATGACTCACCCATCGGCTCCCGGCGGCCGCGAGGCGCCAGGGGGCCTCGCGGTCGCCCGGCTCCGCGTAGTCGATGCCGATGCGCGGGCCCGCGAGGATCGTGGGCGTCCGCTCGCGAGCGTACACGGCGAGGGGCCCGGCGAGGCGAGCTCCGGAGTGGGACGTGTCGAGGGCGAGGGCGCGGCCGACCTTCCCCGGGCCGGTGAGGAGCACCGGGCCGACCCGCGTTTCGCCGGCCCCGCGCCGGGCGATCACCAGGTCGAGTCCCTCGACCACCTCGGCGGCGCGCAGGAGCACCGCGGCCGGGTGCCCCTCGGGGCCGGTCACGAAGTTGAGGAGGTGGTGCAGGCCGTAGCAGAGGTAGACGTAGGCGTGCCCGGGAGGGCCCCACATCGGGGCGTTGCGTGGGGTCCGGCCCACGCGCGCGTGGTTCGCAGTGTCGCCCGGGTAGCGATACGCCTCGACCTCCGTGATGCGCAGCCGCACGCCCGCGTGGGCGACCTCGGCGCCGATGAGGTCCCGCGCGACGACGAGGGCGTCGCGATCGTAGAACGAAGAGGGCAGGGGAGGCATGCTCCGGTAGCTATCGCCTCCGGAGCGATCGCCGCGTCCGGTTCAGGCTACGTTCGCGCCCATGCTCGTGTTCGTTCACGCCGTCGCCCTGGCCGCGCCCCTGGCGCCGGATGCCCGGGAGGAGCCCTGGGGCGACGCGCGTCTCGCCGGCGGGCTCCGCGAGGCCGCGCGGCTCGACGCCGAGGGGCACGTCGACACGTTCCGCTTCGCCCGGGTCGAGCCGCCGCCGGAGGAGGGGATCTCGGTCACGGTCGAGTCGGAGGATCCGGAGGCCCTCCTCGAGGCCCTCGAAGCCCGGGGCCTCGCGGTCGAGGCCGCGGCCGCGGACCGCGTGCAGGTGTTCGTGCCCTACGCCCGGCTGCGGGAGGTCGCCGCGCTCCCCGGAGTGCGCCGCGTGCGCGAGCCGTGGCGGGCGGAGCCCAAGGCGCGCATCAGCGAGGGCTACGCCGCCGCCATGGAGTCCGACTGGCAGGCGGAGGGCTACGACGGCGCCGGCGTCCGCATCGGCATCGTGGACGTAGGCTTCGACCGGTACGACGCCATCGGCGCGGACGAGCTGCCCCAGGCGCCGATCACCGACTTCAGCCGGGGATCGGTCGAGGCCACCACGCACGGCACCGCGGTGACCGAGATCGTGTACGACTTCGCTCCGGGCGCGACGTTCTACCTCGCGACGTTCTCCACGGAGGTCGAGTTCGGCGAGGTGCTGGCGTGGCTCGTCGAGCAGGAGGTCGACGTGATCAACGCCTCGATCGGGTTCGACAACACCGCGCACGCGGACGGGTACAGCTACGTGACGCGCCTGGTGGAGGACGTGGTCGACCAGGGAATCATCTACGTCGCCGCGTCGGGCAACGAGAACGACAAGTACCGGGTGGGCGCGCTCGGGTGGGCGCCGGGCGGCGGCGTGTCGTTGGCGGGCTCGTCTGAGACGCACCTGTGGTCGTACGCGGGGTACGTCCGCGTGAGCCTGCGCTGGTCCGAGCCGTTCGGCGCCGCCGCCACGGACCTCGACCTGGTCCTCCTGAACGAAGATGGCAGCGAGTGCGGACGCTCCTCGGATCCGCAGGACGGGGACGACGATCCCTTCGAGTCCATCACCGCGGTCGACTGCTCAGAGCTCGTCACCGCGACGATCGTGGCCGGCGATCCCGCGGTCGATCCCATCGGGCTCGAGGGCTACCTGTACGCCCCGGACACGATCGAGGCCGCGGAGTGGACGAACACCGAGGACCTCACGTTACCGGGGGACACGCGGGGAGGCATCTCGGTGGGCGCGCTGTACGCAGACGACTCGGTTCCGACCTACGCGAGCCGCGGGCCCACGAACGACGGGCGCACGAAGCCCGACGTGGTCGCGCGGACCGGCGTGAGCACGGCCACCTACGGCCGGGGTGCCTTCGAAGGCACGAGCGCGGCCGCGCCGCACGTGGCGGGGCTCGCCGCCCTCTGGGTGGACGCCTCGAACCGCCGCGACCAGCCCGAGGTGTTCCGTACCTGGCTGTACGCGCACGCCCGCGATCTGGGGCCGCCCGGCCCGGACGACACGTACGGCGCTGGCGCCGCGCGGGCGGACGCCCTCCCGCCGACCGCGTGCGGGTGCGCCTCGGGCACGGCCTCCGGCCCTGGCTGGGGCGCTGCGCTGGGGCTCCTCGTCGCGCTGGCCTCCGTGCGGAGGCGCGCATGACCGCCCGCCGGGGCTTCGGCCTCCTCGCCGCCCTCGCGCTGCTCGCCGGGTGCACGCCCGCCGGGCTCGACGGCTTCTGGGTCGAGGTGCATGGCCGGGTGGTCGATGAGGACGACGCGGCGGTCAACGGCGCGACGGTCGTGCTCGCCACCGCCGCCGGCGAGTCCGTGGCGGAGGTGCGCACCACCGGGGACGGCGAGTGGCGGGCCCCCCTCTACGGCACCGAGCTCGACGGCAACGTGCTGGTCGCGCTGGTGCGCGCGGGCGGGTACGCCGAAGGCCGCGCCACGTTCGAGGTCAACGTCCGCTCCGCGGACACGACCACCCTGCTCGCGGGGCCCGGCCAGACCTGGGACGCGACGTCGCGCACCCTCGCGACCGTCCGGCTCGCGGAGGAGGCCGACGTGGCCTTCGTCTCCGGCCGCGTCCTCGACGCGGTGACCGGGGATCCGGTGGCCGGCGTCCCGCTCTCTCTGCAGGCCGGGGCGAACGCGCGGATCGGGGACTCCGCCGTCGGCGCCGGCGAGACAAGCGCGACCGGTGAGTTTCGCTTCGAGGCCACGAAGGCGGGCGCCTACACGGTCACGGCGGCCGCATCGGGCGAGTACGGCGCCGCCCGCTTTCCCGCGTTCCTCACCGCCACGGGAGGCCGTGCGGTCGGCCTCCTGGGGGCCCCGGTCGGGCCCGGCCAGCTCCGCGCCAGCGTCTCCTGGGGGGACTCCCCGTTCGACCTCGACCTGCACCTGTCCGCGCCCCTGAAGGGGGGCATCGCCGGGGCGGACGGCACCGGCCAGTACCACCTCTGGTCCGGCGCCACGTCCCACCCCGAGCGCGGCGACGAAGCCGATCGCGAGGCGTGGATCGAGCGCACCGACGCGGACGGGCAGGGGCCGGAGACCGTGTGGATCTCGAGCCTCGCGGTCGAGGGCGTGGTGCGGCTCTCGGTCTTCGACAACGACAACCGCTCGGACGACGACACCACCGCGCTCGCGGGCTCGGACGCGGTGCTCCAGGTGTGGGCGGGCGAGGACACGCCCCGGTACTGGTCCGCGTCGCCCGGCGAAGTGGGGACGGCCTGGCGCCCGGTGGAGATCGACGTGGAGACCCTCCTCACCTACTCGGTGGAGTCCTGGTCGGTCGGGAGTGATCCGGCGGATCCCGAGGCGTTCTAAGGGCGCTTCGAGGGCGGCGTCCGGCGGCGGTCCGCGCAGATCGTGCGCTTCCGCGGGCCTTCGGCCTTGTCGCCCGGGCCTTCTCCGGATAGTCGCGCCGGTCCTCGGGGAAGGGCGTATTGGACCTCTTTCCGGATCGCTTGGTCTCGGATCTCGAGCGCCTACCCGGCGCGGGCCACAGCTACCTCAAACAGCTGTGCGCTCCCGATGGGACCGTGCTTCGGGCGGGGCTCGAGCGTGTGGTTTCCCGCCTGGGCGAGCCGATGCGGGGCCGCGCCTCGGAGCTGCTCAGCTCTCTGGAGAACCGCCGGTTCTTCCAGGGGTTCGCCGAGGTGGCCGCGCTGGCCTCGCTCGAGCCGGCCGGCTGGCGCGCCACGGGGCTCTGCCCGCCCGGGCCGCGGATCGAGATCACGCGCGTCGGGGGCGCGCTCTCGGGCGCCGCCAGCGCGCCGATGCTCCTCTCCGTGCTCGCGTTCCTCCACCAGACCCGCCCCGGCGGAGAGGAGGAGACCCGCCGCCGGTTGATCGAGGCGCTCGCGCGGGTGTCCTCGAGGCAGCGGTTCGGGGTGCTCGTCCGCCGCTGGCTGCCGCACGACTTCAACCCCGAGCCCGTGCGCCGCGCGATCGAGCTGTGGCTCGGCCAGGTGGCCAACGGGCAGTGGGAGGGCCGCTACGCCGCCTACGAGGACGAGCACATCTCGCTCGAGTTCTGCCTCACGGGGGAGCGCGCGAAGGCGCGCCAGTCGCCCGTCGCGCTCACGCTCGGCCCGTTCTACGCGCACCGCACGCTCGAGGTGCTCGAGCCTCGCGTGGTCGCCGAGCTCGACCGCCACGTCGCTTCGGCGGAGCGCAATCTCCCGCTCCTCATCGCCTGCGCGGCCGACCAGCCGTGGGCCGTCAACGAGGGCTACCTGCGGGACTTCCTGTACGGGCGCGCGCGGCGGATCAGCCGTGAGGGCGGCGTCCGCGAGGTCGAGTTCAGCGGCTCCGGGAGCGTGTCGGTCTTCCGCGATCCGCTGTACGCCTCGGTCGCGGGCCTGCTGCTCGTCGATCGCCGCCCCACGGTCTCGATGGCGATGGGCGTGCGCGCCTGGCTCAACCCCTGGGCCACCCACCGCCTCACCCCGGCGGACATTCCTTTTTGCTGCTTCGCCGAAGACGTGGGCTGCAGCCGCGCGGCGCGCGCCCTGCCCCCCCTCGGCGGCGAGGCCGCCGCCGATCCGGGCGGCGCGTCCCTCCGCGTGATGCGGTGGCACGAGGGCAGCGGCCCGCGTATGGAGCTCGGATGATCCCCCACTTGATGCCCCGCGAGGTCGGCTGGATCGAGGTGATCACCGGCTGCATGTTCTCCGGCAAGACCGAAGAGCTCATCCGCCGCATCCGCCGGGCGCAGTACGCGCGGCAACGGGTGGTCGTGTTCAAGCCCGGGATGGACGCCCGGTACAGCGAGGACAGCGTCGGGTCGCACTCCGGGATGCGCCTGCGTTCGTTCTCGGTGGAGAGCGCGGCGGACATCATGCCCCTCGTGGGGGACGCGATGGTGGTCGGCATCGACGAGGGGCAGTTCCTCGGCGCCGAGCTCCCGGCCGTGTGCGAGAAGCTGGCGAACGAGGGCAAGCGCGTCATCGTCGCCGGGCTCGACACCGACTACCTGGGCCGCCCGTTCGAGCCCATGCCCCACCTGTTGGCGATCGCCGAGTACATCACCAAGAACCTCGCGATCTGCGTGGTGTGCGGCAACCCCTGCGATCGCAGCCAGCGCGTGGTCAATCGCGACACGCGCTTCCTCGTCGGGGAGTCGGACGCCTACGAGGCCCGGTGCCGCGCCCACTGGGACCCCGCCAACTTCGAGCCCGTGCAGCAGCGCCTCTCGCTCGGATCGAACCTCAGCGAGGACTAGGTGTGCGCGAATCGCGGCCCGGGCTACGGGCGCGCCCGCTCGCAGCCCTCGTAGTACTGGATCTCGGGCGTGTAGATGTGGTCGTACGTCCCCACGCACATGTGCGTGTGGTAGCGCCCGGCGAACCAGGTGGTGCCGTCACTCGCGACGAGGTCGTGAACATGGCCACCCTGCGCGTCGAAGTCGGTCGCGTCCGGCGCCGCGCCGTTCAGCTCGGTGCAGCCGAGCAGCACGGTCCCATCGCACATGATCCCGTAGACCTCGATCTCGGCCGCGCCCGGCACGCTTGTGGTTGCCCACCCGCTGTCGACGAGCACGGCGAGCGCCGCGGGCGTCGGCCCGTGGTGGTGGTAGATGCCCGTGTTCTGGGGGTGGGCCTCCCACGTGTCGAAGGTCTGGGCTTCCTCGGCGATGTCGTCACCCGGCGCGGCCATCGCCGCGAAGAGCACCGTCCCGTCGAGCCCGACGCCGTCGCCACCTGGGTACTCCTCATCGCTCGTGCCGGCTTCCAGATCGACCATCTCCGCGGTGATGGTGATGCCCTTCGCCGTCGGGGTCGACGGGATCGTGACGGTCGCGGCCTGCTCGGAGAGCTCGTTCGGGTTGTGGAAGTGGGTGCCGCCCTGATCGTCGAAGGCCACCCAGTTCGGGTCGGTCTCCGCATAGTACGGGCTCGGGTGCGGCGGGAGGTCGATGGTGCTCACGACGATCGTGTCGCTGGCGAGCACGACGTCGACACAGCGGTAGAGCTCCTGGAAGAACGCGGGCACGTCGTCCGCGATGTTCGTCTCGCACGTGGCGAGGGTGCGGAGGCTGTCGCCGGCGGTGTCGGCGGTGTCGGTGGGGGTGCAGGCCGAGAGGAGGGCGAAGAGCATCGGGTGACCTCGTGCGCATTTGACACCCCCCGAAGGCATCCGGGCAAGGTCAGGGCTGGTTTGCCAGCGAGCGGGCCACCCACCAGGCCCGCAGGAAGTTCTCTCCGCGCATCCCCTGGAGCTCGGGCTCGGTCCACCCGCGGCGGCGGAGCTCGTCCCACAGCCCGCCGAGCGCGCCGGCGGTCGCGATGTCGGGTGGCGGGGTGATCAGCCCGTCAAAGTCGCTCCCGAGCGCGACGACCCCGATGCCGCCGACCGCGCGGAGGTGCTCGACGTGGTCGGCCGCCTTGCGCACCCCGGCGGGCGTGCCGAGGAAGGTGCTGTGGAGGTTGAGCCCCACCACGCCGCCGGTCGCGGCGATGCACGCGATCTCCTCGTCGGTGAGGTTGCGGGCGTGGGCCTTGACCCCGGCGGCGTCCGAATGGGAGGCGATGACCGGCGCGCTCGACCCCCGGCACACCTCGAGGGTGGTGGTCGCGGACGCGTGGGACAGGTCGATCACCACCCCGAGCCGCTGCGCCTCCGCCACGAGCGCACGACCGTCTTCCGTGAGGCCGGCGCCGGCATCGCCGGACGAGCCCGCATAGCGGTTGGAGAAGCTCCAGGTGAGGCCCAGCAGCGCGAGGCCCCGAGCCTGCAGCGCGCGCAGCCCGACGAGCCCCGTGGTGTCGATGCCGTGGGCCCCCTCCAAGGCGTAGATCATCGCCACGCCGCCGCGCGCGGCGATCGCGCGGGCCTCCTCGGGCGAGCGCGCCAGCGTGACGGCGTCCAGCCGGGCGTCCTCCTTCTCCAGGATGGAGAGCAGGGACTCGACGTGGGCCTCCCACTTCGCCTCGCGCGGCGGCCAGAGAACCATCACGGCGAGGTTGGTGCCGCCGCCGCGGAGCTGGGGGAGCCCGGCCTCCAGCCCGTCGGCGTCGAGGCCGACCTTCCTGCGGAAGAGCTGGGTCGGCGTGTCGAGGTGCAGGTCGGCCTGCATGTCGGCGGCGAGGGCCGCGCCGGAGAGCGCATGGCTGGAGACGGCGGCGAGGAGAGCCAGCATGCGGTGGGGCTATCGCGCGCGGCCCGGACTTTACGACCCTCTCACCTTCTGTGGCCCTACTTGGTTTGACGTCGTACACGACGGCACGCTATTGCCGCCGGTCGCTCCCGTACTTCAAGAGGCCCCCATGCTCCCGCTGATCCTCGCCGCCTCGCTCACCGCTTCCTTCGCCCACGCCAAGCCCGTGGCCTCCTCCGTCGCCGAGGACATCTCGGGGAAGCACACCGCCGACCTCGCGCTCGATGGGCTGCTCTCGACCGGCTGGGCGGAGGGGGGCATGGGCCACGGCGACGGCGCGTGGTGGGAATTCGACCTCGCGTCCCCCACCAGGCTCGAGGTCGTCTCGTTCTGGGGCGGCAACCTCGCCGAGGGCAAGAAGTCCTTCCGTGAGTACGCCCGCCCCAAGCTGGTGCGCGTCTTCATCGACGGGGTGCAGCAGGGCGAGAAGAACGAAGAGGGCGCCTTCAAGGGCTTCCGCCTGCAGGACGAGCTGAAGCGCTACGACATCCCGGTGGACGTGGCGGCCGCCAAGAAGGTCCGCATCGAGGTCGTGGAGAGCTTCGAGGGCATCGTCTTCGCCGATTGCTACATCAGCGAGGTCGCGATCAACTTCACCGAGGGCGAGCGGGGCCGCGCGGTCGAGAAGGTGGACGCGTGGCGCGCTTCGAAAGAGGGCGCGAAGCTCCTCGAGAAGCACGAGGCGGACGTGGTCGAGGCGTTCACGGCGCACAAGGCCGACGAGGACGAGAACGTCGCGATGGACTTCCTGATGGCCGCCGCCGGTGACGGGCCGACCTACCTCCGCAAGAAGGTCACGTCGCTCGTCCCCGAGGGCTACCGCGCCGCGGCGATCGTGCCGGATGAGAAGGCGATGGAGGCCATCCTCAAGCTCAAGGACCCCAACGGCATCCCGGGCCTCGAGATGGCGGCGCTCCGCTCGATCGGCAAGCAGCAGAAGCAGATCCGCGAGAACATCGAGATCTTCTACGCCTACCAGGAGCTCAAGAGCGGTGGGCGCCGCAGCATCGACGCCTGGGGCGAGCCCGGCTGGGAAGTGGGCGCCCTGCGCAGCTATGGAGAGCCGGCCGCGATCGAGATCGACCGCTTCGGGCAGATCTACGTGGCCGACGTCGGGAACAACCGCGTGCAGATGTTCGGCCAGGAGGGCCTCCCCGCCAAGCAGTGGGGCTCCAAGCCCGACATCTCGAACCTCTGGTTCGACGGTCGGCGCACCTGGTACGCGGCCGGCAGCGGCGCGAGCGAGGACCAGGGTTCCTTCGTGAACCCCGTGGACGTCGAGCTCATCCCCGGCAAGGAGGCCGACAAGTTCGCGACCCTCGACGCGACGGGCCGCGTCCAGATCTTCGACGAGGAGGGCCGGCCGCTCATCGGGTGGACGGTGCGGGTCGACCACAAGATGCAGCCGAAGGTGGGCGGGGAGGGGTACCTCGCCTGGGTTCCTCAGAAGAAGCAGCTCGTGGTCTTCATCGGGAACACCGCGACCGTGTTCACGCTCGACTCGGAGGAGGTCGCGCGCTGGAAGGTGGCCGACGGCACCCCGAACGCGGTCGAGACCGGCAAGGACGGCAAGCTGTACCTGGTGTTCGGATCCAACGTCACGCAGTACGGCACCGACGGCTTCCGCTACGCGACGGTCATCGGGGACGACATCCTCGGCGAGGGCTTCGAGGACGTTGATCTCACGAAGGACGAGGCGGGCCGCCTCTGGGCGCTCACCGACACCGGCTGGGTGTTCAACTTCAAGAAGCCCGGCAAGCTCGACTGGAAGGTCAAGGTGAGCGACATCGCTTTTGAGCGCCCGCGCTTCGCCGTGTCCCAGGGGATGGTGTTCGTCACCGACCGCGACCGGATCGTGAAGGCCGACGCCCTGCAGATCCGCTCCGACGAATTGGACGCGAAGAAGGCCGCCGCCGCGGACGCGAAGGCGGGCAAGGAGTGATCCTCCTGCTTCTCGCGCTGGCCTGCGGTGGGGACGAGCCCGCCGTACCCGTGCCTGCCGTGCCCGCGCCGATCGCGGGAGCCAGCGCCTCGGCCGTCCCCGTCCCCACGACCGTGTGGACCGCCGACAACATCGACCAGCTCGTCCCCGTGGCGCCCACGCGGCTGACCACGGTGGCGCGCCCGATCGCGGCCGGCCCCAAGTACGACGCCGCGCTCCTGACCCTCGGCGGCGTGGTCGAGACCTGGGCGGGGGACCCCGAGAATCCCTGGGCCATCGCGCACGGGATCCTCGCCCGTGGGACCCAATTCCGCCTCGTCGACGAGCGCGAGGGCGTGCCCCACCTGTTCACGGCCTACGCGGAGCCACGTCCGCTGGCCACCCTCGCTGGCCAACCGCGCACGCTGGTCGGCTTTCCCAAGGCGCTCGGCACCGTCCGCGTCGAGCCCCACACCGATCTGTTGCTCAAGAACATGGGCGAGATCGGGGTGCCGCCCGACGCGACGTTCCCCTCCCGCGCGGGCACCGTCTCCGCCGCCGATCTGTACCGGTACACCCTCCTCAAGACGTACCTGGTCCCCGAGAAGAACCACAGCTCGTTCGACGGGCCGAACGACATGCCGTGGGGCCTCCAGGCCCTGGCGCAGTGGGCCCCGCCGGGGGAGCTGAAGTGGACCGCCACGGACGGCACCTCGATGGACCTCGACTTCCTCGCGAGCTTCACCGTGCGGGTGCTCACGCAGGAGAGTGGGTTCCTGTTCGAGGCCATGCAGCGGCGCCGGAGCTTCGAACGCAAGGGGCAGCCGCTGTTCAGCTACACCTGCGGGGGCGCGCACCTCCTCCAGGGTGCCAGCTACGCGGTCGCGCGCGGCTACGGCACGCCACAGGACCGCAAGGCGATCGAGGCCCAGGTCCCGCTGATGTTCTACCGGCTCCCAATCGAGCTCGCGATCTACGACGAGGCGATGAAGGGCAACCCGAAGCACAAGGTCCGGCTGCTCGTGCAGCGGATGAAGTTCCTCGGGCACTTCCTCGAGACGATGGGGAAGATGGAGGCCATGGGCCTGTACGTGCCCGATGATGCCCAGACCCAGCTCCTCGAGGGCGCCGCGCAGAACCTCGTCCTCGTGGTCGAGGCCCTCCAGAAGGCGGGCACCTTCGACAACATGGCGGCGCTCCGCACCAAGGACGAGCAGCTCTTCCTCGATGTCATCGGGGACGCCTGCCACGCGGTGCGCGGCCTGGAGCTGGCGTTGGGGCGGGGGACCGTGGCCTGGTGAGGGGTGGCGGAGCTCGAGCGAGGGCGGTGGCGGCTCGTACCGCCGCGGCCCCGCCAGGGCTGCTATAGAGTTCGCGGCCCCGGAACCGCCATGTTGTCCCTCTCCGCGCTCCTCCTTTCGGCATGCGTCCTCGACTGGGACGACCTCTTCGGCGATACGGCGGGCCCGGTCGACAGCGACACCGCCGACACCGCCGACTCGGGCGCACCGACCGGCGTCACCGCCGGCACGCGCGGCGTCTGGGCCTGGCGGGACAGCGGGGACCCGAACGGGACGGACGCCGTGGTCGGAGACATCGCCGCCGAAGAGGCGATGGTGAACACGTTGATCGACTGGGGCGTCGACCGCGTGTACGGCGCCTATGGCGACCGCGCCACGACCGAGCCGGCGGTGATCGCCGCCTGGAACACCCGCCTGCACACCGCGGGCATCGAGAGCCACGTGCTGGTGGGAGAGGCGGCGTGGATCTCGTCGCGCGAGTGGTCCGGCATGCAGGAGAAGATCGACGAGCGTCTCGTGTTCTTCAACGCTGGAACGTCCGATCCCGCCGAAGCGTTCGACGGCCTGCACCTCGACATCGAGCCCCAGGGCGCGAGCGACTGGTCCACGATCTCCGACACCGACCGCGCGCTGCGGCTCGGCCAGCTCGCGGACACCTACCACTCGGCGCGCGGCTCGCTCGACGGCGGGTCCGGGGCGGCGCTGCCCGTGGGCGCCGATCTCCCGGTGTGGTTCGACAACCTCCCGGCCTCCCTCGGGGGCACCGGCTCGATCGGGTGGGGCGCCGCGGCCGATCGCGACGCTTGGTTCACGGGGATCGGCACCGACGTGGCGAGCGTGTCGATGATGGCCTACGAACGCGACACGGACGCCTTGATCGTGTCCGCGGTCGCCGGCGAAGCCGCCCTCTTTCCGGGCGAGCTGCGCGTGGGGCTCAACGAAGAGGTCGGGACGACCTGGGCGACCATCGACGAGCTGTTCGACATGGCGGAGACGTTGGAGGGGCTCGGGTACACGGTCGACCTGCACTCCTACGCGGAGATCCGGGGGCAGTTGCCCCCTTAGTGCTCCGGGGCCTACGGCTCGACGCTCGCGGCTCCCACCCCTCGCAGCTTCACCGTCAGGCCCCTGAGGAAGTTCCGCAGCAGCTGATCGCCGCACGGGCGGTAGTGCTTGTGCGTCTCGCTGCGAAAGAGCCCGCCGAGCTCGGAGGCGGAGATCTTCATCCCGCCGAGCTCGAGCAGGGCCAGCATGTCGGGCTCCTTGAGCTCGAGGGCGATGCGCAGCTTCTTCAGGATCATGTTGTTGTCGAACCTGCCCTCCGGCGGCCGCGGCACCGACGGATCGCGGGGGCCCCGTCGGTGGAGGACGAGGCCGTCGAGGAGCGCCGCGAGCACCGGATCCGGGCAGAGGACGAAGTCCGCATCGCCCTCCTTCGCGAGGTACGACCGCAGCTCGGCGTCGCCGAGGTCGACCTGGGCGAGCCGACACAGCCGCTGCACCTCCGCGTCGCTCTGTTTCAGGGCGAAGCGCAGGCGTCGCAGCACGTCGTTGTTGTTCACGGGTCGCTCCTCGTCGCGCGCAGATGCGCTGTCCCTACTCGGCGCCTTCGAGCGCGGCGCCTTCGAGCCCTTCCCGATTGATCTCCGCCACGCGGTCCTGGATCCGCTGCTGCGTCTGCGTGATGAGCAGCAGGCGCACGCTCATCGCCACGCCCTCGATCGCGGAGCCCGGCGCGCCGGCGAGGGCGGCCTCACCCTGGGCGCGGACGATCGCGGCGCCGAGCGGGCGGCCGTGGAACGTGAGGGCCACGGCGGTCAGATCGGCGGAGCGGGCGAGCGCGGCGCGATCGCCGGCTTCGAGCGCGTTGTCGGCGGTCTCGGTGTAGAGCGCCGCGAGGCCCGCGTCGCGCGCGGCATCATCCTCCGCGGAGGCCACGACCACGGGCATCTGGTTGATGCCGTGGTTGAGGGCGGCGTTGTCGAGCACGCCGAGAGGCGCCATCCAGCGGGGGTTCGGATCCTCCCCCTCATCGACCGCGGCCGGCGGGTTGGCCAGCGGATCGAGGACGCGGGCGCTCTGGAGCAACGCGGAGGGAACGTGCTCGAGAAAATGCGTCCAATCGTGCTTGTGCTCGCCGGTGGCCAGGAAGCGTTCGGCGTAGTGCAGGCCGACGATGTAGGGGATCTCGACGAGATCGCCGCGGGCGGTCGCCTGCTTCCACACGTCGCGCAGCTCCGCGCGGGCAAGATGGCCGTGTTGGGTCTGCTTCGCGCGGCCCGCGGAGAGGATGACGCCGAGGGCGCAGTTCCCACCGGCGTCGCTCGTGGTGAGCAGGAGCTCCATGTCGCCGGTCATGTCGGGGAGCGAGAGGAACGCGCGGGCGGGGAGGGGCTCCTCGCCCTTGCCGAGCACGAACGCGCGCGGAGCCGGGGCCTCCTCGATCTTCACGCCGCGGGACTTGAGCTTGTGGAGCGCGGCGGCGGCCGCCTTCTTGAGCTCCTTCGGGCCGGTCACCGAGAGGAGCGCGCGGCTGTTGCCGAGCGCGGCCGCGGCGGCGATGGCGAGGTGGGGGTCCGGCAGGGCGGAGAGGTCACCCTTGCCCTCGTGGGCCCAGGCGATGGTGGCGGGGTCCGCGGCGGGGCCGGCGGTGCGGGCCAGGATGGCGGCGAGGGCGGCGGGGTCAGACATTGGGAGGCTCCGAGAGGGCGGCGGCGCGGCGGCTCTCTTGCTCGAGCGCCTGGTTTACGGTGATGGCGGCCATGTTGACGATGTCCGACACGGTCGAGCCCAGCGCCAGGACGTTGACCGGCTGGGCGGTGCCGACGAGCACCGGGCCCACGGCGGTGGCGCCGCCGAGCTCGCGCAGGAGCTTGTAGGCGATGTTGCCGGCCCCGAGCGTCGGGAAGATGAGGACGTTGGCATCCCCCTGGATGGCGGAGAAGGGGAAATCCGTGCTCGCGAGCTCGGCGTTCACCGCGGTGTCGGCCTGCATCTCGCCGTCGATGACGAGGGACGGCCAGTCCTTTCGGACGATGCCGATGGCCTCCTCGATCTTGTTCACGTCCGGATCGTTGCGGTGTTCACCGAAGTCCGAGTAGGACAGCATCGCGACGCGCGGCGTGTAGCCGAACGACTGGGCGAGGCGCGCGGTGTTGATCGCGATCTGCGCGAGGGTCTTCGCGTCGGGGTCGCGGTTGACCGTGCAGTCGCCGAAGAACAGGCGGCGCTGCTTGAACAGCATCATGTAGACGCCGCTGACGACGGACACCGAGGGATGCCGCCCGATGATCTGGAGCGCCGGGCGCATGGTCTCCGCGTACGCGGCGAGCAGCCCGCCGAGGAGCCCGTCGGCGTCTCCCTCGCGGACCATCATCGAGGCGTAGACGGTGTGCCGATGAAGCGCGGCGCGGACCGCGTTCTCGGTCATGCCCTTGCGCTGGCGGCGCTTCCACAGGGCCTCCATGTAGCGCTCGAAGCGATCGTCCTCCCGCACCTCGGCGATCTCCATGTGGGACACGTCGATGTTGTGCTTGGCGGCGCGGTTGAGGATCTTCCACTCCTCCCCGACCAGGATGGGCTTGCAGATGCCCTCGTCCACCAGGATCTGCGCGGCGCGCAGCACCTTGGGGTTCGATCCCTCCGGGAACACGATGCGGCGCGGGTTCAAGCGCGCCCGGTTCATCATCGGCCGGAGGATCTCCTTGCTGCGGGCCATGAGGCGCTCGAGGCGCTCGCGGTAGGCGTCCAGATCCGCGATCGGGAGCCGCGCCACGCCGGAGGCCGCGGCCGCCTCCGCCACCGCGGGCGCGACCCAGAGGAGCACGCGCGGGTCGAACGGCTTGGGGATGATGTAGTCGGGCCCGAATTGCAGGCTCGTGAGCCCGTAGGCGGCGAGCACTTCATCCGGCACGTCCTCCTTCGCGAGCGCCGCGAGGGAGCGCACGGCCGCCACCTTCATCTCCTCGTTGATCGCGCGGGCCCGGCAGTCGAGCGCGCCGCGAAAGAGGAAGGGGAAGCCGAGGACGTTGTTCACCATGTTGGGGTAGTCCGACCGCCCGGTCGCGATGATCGCCTCGGGGACGGCGGCCTTCGCGTCTTCGTAGGAGATCTCCGGGTTCGGGTTCGCCATCGCGAAGATGATGGGCCGGGGCCGCATCGACCGGAGCATGTCGCCGTTGAGCACGCCACCGACCGAGAGCCCGATCACCACGTCCGCGCCGACGAGCACCTGCGCGAGGACCTTCGGCTCGGTTCCCTGGGCGTAGCAGCTCTTTTCTGGGAAGTTGTGCTCCTTGCGCCCCTCGTAGACGAGGCCCTCCGAGTCGCACATCCAGATGTTCGAGTGCTGCACGCCGAGGCTCACGAGCAGGTTTGCCGTCGCGATGGCGGCGGCGCCGGCGCCCGAGAAGACCACCCGTGTCTCGCCGAGGGTGCGCTCGGTGAGGGCGGTGGCGTTGAGGAGCCCGGCCGCCGCGATGATCGCGGTGCCGTGCTGATCGTCGTGGAACACCGGGATGTCCAGGATCTTCTGGAGCTCCCGCTCGATGTGGAAACAGTCGGGGCTCTTGATGTCCTCGAGGTTGATCCCGCCGAAGCTCGGCGCGATGGCCTTGACCGCGGCGATGACCTCCTCGGCGGTCGGCGCGTCGAGCTCGATGTCCACCGCGTCGATGTCGGCGAACTTCTTGAACAGGTTGGCCTTGCCCTCCATGACCGGCTTGCCGGCGAGGGGCCCGATGTTGCCGAGGCCGAGCACGGCGGTGCCGTTGGTCACGACCGCCACGAGGTTGCCCTTGGCGGTGTACTTGTACGCGTCGTCCGGGTTGCGGTGGATGGCGAGGCAGGGCTCGGCGACGCCGGGCGTGTACGCCAACGAGAGGTCTCGCTGCGTGAGTAGCGGCTTCGTCGGTACGATCTCGATCTTCCCGGGACGGCCCTCGGAATGGTAGTCGAGGGCGTCGGTTTTCAAGCTCACGGGGGCGCTCCGCTGGGGCCCGCCTGACTAACCCGTTGGCGTCACGCGACGCGGGCTCCTAGATCGTCTCGCCCCAGGCCCGCACGATCTGCAGCTCGCCCCCGTGAACGAGCTCGGCGTTGGGCGATCCGCACACCGGGCACGGGTGCTCGTCGTGTGGGTATTCGGCGCCGCAATCCTTGCATTTCAGCAGCGGCTCGACCACCGTGACGCGCACCTCGACCCGCGGGAGCAGCGAGCACAACATCGCGCGGAGGTGCTCCGGATCGAGGTCGACCATCCGCCCCACCTGCACCTCGATCCCGGCGAGCCGGAACCCGCTCCCCGGGAGCTGGGCGTGGAGGCCTTCGAGGAGCTGGCCGGCGACTTCGGTGAGGGACATCCGCGCGAGTATACCGGGCGTCCGATTCATCCGAACAGCGACGACGGCCCTCCGAGCGGCCCCGATGGACGCTCCCTCCCGCATGTGGGGGTTACTCCGATGGTCCCCTCCGATGACGATCCTCCCCGCCGATGGCACCATCACCGCGCTGCTGGGGCCCACGAACACTGGCAAGACCCACCGCGCGGTCCAGCGCATGCTGCAGCACCGCAGCGGAATGATCGGGTTGCCCCTGCGCTTGTTGGCCCGGGAGGTCTACGATCGCATCACCGCCGAGAAGGGCGAGCAGGCCGTCGCCCTGGTCACCGGCGAGGAGAAGCGCATCCCCGCGAACCCGAAGTGGTTCGTGTGCACGGTCGAGGCCATGCCGGTCGATCGGCCCGTGAACTTCCTGGCGGTCGACGAGATCCAGCTCGCGGGGGACCGAAACCGCGGGCACGTCTTCACCGACCGCCTCCTCCACGCCCGCGGCATGCGCGAGACGATGTTCCTGGGGAGCGACACGATCGCGCCGCTGCTCGAGCGCCTCGTCCCCACCGCGCAGATCGAGCGTCAACCGCGCTTCTCGAAGCTCTCGCACCTCGGCTACCGCAAGCTCGGCGCGCTGCCCAAGCGGACGGCCATCGTGGCGTTCTCGGCGGCCGAGGTCTACGTGCTGGCCGAGCGGCTGCGCGCCCGACACGGCGGCACCGCGGTGGTGCTCGGCGCCTTGTCTCCGCGCACGCGCAACGCGCAGGTCGCGATGTACCAGGCCGGTGAGGTGCCCTACCTCGTCGCGACCGACGCCATCGGCATGGGCCTCAACATGGACATCGAGCACGTCGCGTTCTCGGCGTTCCGCAAGTTCGACGGGACCGGGTTCCGCGGCCTCACCCCCGCGGAGACCGCGCAGATCGCGGGCCGAGCGGGGCGCTTCCGTCGCGACGGCACCTTTGGCGCGACCGGAGAGCTCGGCGAGCTCGACCCCGACGTGGTCCACGCGGTGGAGAGCCACAGCTTCGCGCCGCTCAAGCGGCTCTGGTGGCGCAGCTCGGAGCTCGACTTCAGCTCGATCGACGCGCTGCGCGAGAGCCTCGCCGTGCGGCCGCCGGCCGGCTTCCTCGCCGCGGCCCGGGAGGAGGAGGACGAGCGGGCCCTCCAGGCGCTGGCGGGCATGCCGGAGGTGCGCCTCGCGGTCCACGGGCCGGACGATGTGCGCCTGCTCTGGGAGGTGTGCCAGATCCCGGACTTCCGCAAGCTCCTCACGGACGCCCACGTCCAGCTCCTCGCCCGCATCTTCGGCCACGTGGCGCGATCGGGGACCATCCCCGGGGCCTGGGTCGGTCGGCAGCTCGAGCAGCTCGACCGCGTCGACGGGGACCTCGATCTGCTGATGACGCGCCTCGCCCACGTCCGCACCTGGACCTACGTGTCGAGCCGGTCCGCGTGGCTCGACGACGCGCTCGGGTGGCAGGCTCGCGCCCGCGCCATCGAGGACCGCCTCTCCGACGCGCTCCACGCCGAGCTCACCCAGCGCTTCGTCGATCGGCGGACCCTCGCCCTGAGCAGCTTCCAGGGGGGGGCGCAGGGCGGATCTGCGGGCGCGTCACACGGCGCGCTGCCCGCGAGCGGCGAGGTTCGGGTCGGCGGCTACGTGGTCGGCACGCTGCTCGGCCTCACGTGGACCGCGCAGGACGGGGATCGCCTCTCCGAGCGCGCCGCCCGCGAGACCCTCGCCGGCGAGCTCGCCGAGCGCGTCGAGCGCGCGATCGCCGCGCCGCACGAGGCGTACGCGCTGGACGACGAGGGGCAGGTGAGCTGGGAGGGCGGCGTCGTGGCGCGGCTCGTGGCGGGGCCGAGCGTGCTGCTCCCGGGCCTGAAGATGGCGCGCCACGATCTGCTCGCCCCCTCCGCGCTCCAGCGGGTCCAGCGTCGTGTCACGGCCTTTGTTCGGGACTGGGCGGCGGCGGTGGTGGCGCCGCTCCAGAGTCGTGAGGCCGACGCGCTCCATGGCCCCGCTCAGGGCCTGCTCTACGCGTTGACCCAGGGCCTCGGCGTGGTGCCCGCCCAGGAGGCGGCGGACCTCGTGCGCGCCATCCCCGAGCGCGACCGGCGCGTGCTCTCCCGCATCGGCGTGCGCTTCGGCGTGGAGCACGTGTGGGCGCTCCCGCTCCTGCCGGGCGCGCGGGAGCACGCCATCCTCTGGCGCACCCAGCACGGGGAGGATCGCTCGGGGGGCTACCATCGCGCCGTCGGGACGCCGATCGTCGGGGGGATCCCCGTGCAGGTGGAGGCGCTCGAGGCCTTCGCCGCGAAGGCGCGCGCTGGGGCGCGGGGGGGCACGTTCCGGACGCCGGATGGGCTCCCGCCATCGGAAGCGGCGGCAGTGTTGGATGGCCTGGGGTACCGGCGCCAGGGGGAGCTCTGGACGCGCGGGAGGCGGAGGTAGCAGGGAACCCCGTCGCCGCCCGCTGCCCCCCCGCCGGACCGGCCCCCCAGCCCCCGACAATTTCCCACGGCCCCGGCCGGGCCCCCGCCCTACTCGCGGAGCGCGAACGTGCAGACCGGCACACCCGCCACCACGTGGGTGCGCTCGGCCAGGCTCACCACGAACCCCGTGTCGTCGGCGTGGATCTCCTCGAGGAGCGCCCCGGAGAGGGCGCGGATCTCCGCGACGAGATCGCCGCGCTCGAGCAGCATGCCGGGCGCGACGCGAGGCACGAGGACGCCCGTGGAGGACGCGCGGGGCCCGCTGTCACGCCGCCAGGGACCGCCCTCGACGCGGGTGGGGTGTGGCACGGCAGGCGACTCGACCATCTCGAGCGCGTGCAGCATGCCGAGCACGGCGTCGGTGGCGGTGTCGATCGCGGCGGTGTCGAGGTACAGGCGCGGGCCGGCCTCGATGGTCACCGCGGGCACCTGGAGGCGGTTGAGCACCGCGCCGGTGAGGGAGCGGTCGAGCCGATACCGCGCGTAGCGGTCCTCCGGGTATTCGTGGAGCACGGTCAGGCCGCTGCTCGTCGCGATGGCGTGCGCGCTCGCCTCCAGGGGACCGCGGACGGCGTGCCGCAGCCCGGTGGCGCGGTCGAGCAGGGCGTAGGGGAGGGAGGCGGGGGCGTCTGTGTGGAGATCGATCACGAGGTCGGGGGTGTGCGCGCACAGGTCGGTCCACACGGCGTGCGCGAGGCGCTCCGAGGGGCTCCCGGAGGGGTCGCCGGGGAACAGCCGGTTCAGATCCTGGTCGTCCTCCGGCACCTTGCGGGAGCGCCGCTCGAGGCCCTCCGGGTTCAACGTGGGGTACAGGTGGACCGTGCCCCGCAGGAGCGTCGCGTCCAGGATCGGCAGCAGGCGGAGAACCGTCCCGACGCCGGTGCACTCGTCTCCGTGCACGTTGGCCGTGATCGCGACGACCGGCCCCTTCCCGCCGATGCGACGCCGCTCGGCGCCCGGGGGCGCGTGGGGCGCCGCGATGGTGATCAGCGTCAGATCCATCCCGCGGCTGCCGAGGGCGATCCGCGAAACCGTTCGCGGCATTCAGGGATCCTCGGATCGGTCGACGTCGTCGGCGGATCGGGGAACGACATCGGCGGATCGGGGAACGACAGGAGGCTGGTCCAGCACGAAGCGGATCGCGGCGAGCAGCTCGACCGAGCTGAACGGCTTCCGCAGGAGCTGGTGGGTCTGCCCGGGGGACGCGTGTTTGGAGAGCCGATCGTCCGGGTGCCCGGACATGAACAGGACCCGGGTCTCCGGGTGGATCTCGCGCACGCGCGCGGCGAGATCGGTGCCGGACATCCCTGGCATCACGACGTCCGTGAGGAGGAGGTGCACCCGGTTCCGCATCTGGCGGACCAGCTCGAGCGCTGGCTCCGCGCCGGGGGCCGCGAGCGGCACGTAGCCGTTCTCCGCGAGGACCTGGGTCGTCAGATCGAGGAGCGTGAGCTCGTCCTCGACGACCAGGACGCGCTCGCCGCGCCCCGGGGTCACCTGGCGCGCGGGGGCGGAGGGCTCGCGCGGCAGCGCCATCTTCGCGGCGGGGAGGAGGATGAGGAACGTGGTCCCCACCCCGAGCTCGGTCCGGACCTGGACGGCGCCGCCGCCGCTGGTGACGACCTGCTTCACGATGGAGAGGCCGAGGCCCGTGCCGCGACCATCTTCCTTGGTGGTGAAGAAGGGGACGAACACCTCGGAGACCAGCTCCTTCGCGATGCCGGTGCCGGTGTCCTCCACCTCGAGGGTGACGTAGTCGCCCGCGGGCAACCCGAGCTCCGGCGTCGTGAGGCGTCGGTGCGCGGTGCGGAAGGTGAGCCGGCCGCCGAGCGGCATGGCGTCGCGCGCGTTCACCACGAGGTTGAGGAGCACCTGTTCGAGCTGGGCACGGACGATGTGGACCGCGTGGAGCGGCTGTGTCAGCTCGGTGACGCAGGTGATGTCTTCGGTGGCGACGCGCTGGAGGAGGTTGCGGTTCTCGGCGATGAGGGCGTTCAGATCGAGGAGCTCCGGCGCCACGGAGTCACGACGGCCGAAGGACATCAGGCGCTTCGACAGGGCGGCGGCGCGCATCGCCGCGCTGTGAATCTGCTCGGCGTATTCGCGGCTGCGCGTGTCGGGGGCGCGCATCCGCGCGAGCTCCGCGACGTTCAGGATGACGGCGAGCATGTTGTTGAAGTCGTGCACGACCCCGCCCGCGACACGCCCGACGGCCTCCGTGCGTTGGGATCGGCGCAGGTGCTCGTTGAGCAGCTGCAGCTCCTCCTGTTGCTCTCGCGCGGCCGTGATGTCCTCGATGAGGATGAGCGCCCAGCGCACGCCGTCCAACCCGGTCCACAAGCTCCCGGTGATGTGGCCCCACACGATGGTGCCGTCGCCACGGACGTAGCGCTTCTCCCAATCGAGGGTACCGATCTGGTGGAGTTCCTGAATGCGCCTGAGGCACTCGGCGAGGTCGTCGGGGTGGGTCACCTCGGTCAACGTGACGCCGATGAGCTCCGCGGCGGTGCGGCCGAGCAGCCGACCCAGCGCGTCGTTGGCGAGATGCGTGCGCCCGTCTGCGCCCAGGACCGCCATCGCGGTGGGAGAGTGTTCGAAGAGGGCGCGGAACCAGCCCTCGGTGATCGGGGGCGTGATCTGCGGCGTGATCTGCGGCGTGATCGGAGGCGCGACCGGGGGGGGGGCGGGCGGCGTCTCCGGCGGGCTCACGCGGCACACACGACGAACTTGAGGAACCGCCCCTCGGGGAACTGGAGCGCGGCCGGAAAGTCCAACGGCTGCGAGCCGTCATGCAACATGCGGAGGGGGCGGCCCGCCTTGCGCGCCCCGGCCAGGAGCATTCCCTGAAAGCGGTGCGGGGTCACGGAGCCGAGGTTGGACGCCGCGATCAGCCAGCCGCCCGGCGGAAGGACGCGCAGCGCCGCGGACACGAGCCGGCCATAGTCCTGCTCTCCGGACCACGTGCCGTCCTTCGAGTGCGAGTGGCCCGGCGGATCGAGCAGGACGCGATCGAAGCGCCGCCCCTGCCGACGAAACCGGTCCAGAGCCTTGAAGGAGTCCTCCGCGAGGAGCTCGCCCGAGGGCAGCCCATTCTCAGCGAAGTTCGCCGCGGCACGATCGAGGTAGGGCTGGGAGAGGTCGACGGTGACGGTCTCGGCGCCCTGCTTCGCGGCGGAGACCGAGAACGCCCCGGTGTGCGCGAAGAGGTTCAGCAGGGTGCGCCCCTGCCAGTGGGGCTCGAGCCACGCGCGGTTGTCGCGCATGTCCGGGAACAAGCCCACGTCCTTGCCCGCGCCGGGGCGCACCAGGAACGCGACGCCGCGCTCGGTGACGCGCTCCTCGGCCTGGGGCGCTCCGCGGAGCACGCGCGGGGGCGGCGTGGGGCGCTCCTTCTCCCGGGGGTCCGGGCGCCAGGCGAGGAGGATGGCGCGCGGCGAGAGGATGGCCTCGACGGCGTCCGCGAGGGGATCGAGCAGGGGGGAGAGGGCGGCGGCGTCGAGCGTGATCACCACCTGGGTGCCCCACACGTCGATGCGGATTCCCGGGAGGTCGTCGTTCTCGGCGTTGACCAGCCGCCACGCCGTCGTGTCGGGCGGGAGCGCGCCCCGCCGGAGCTCCCACGCCGCCTCGACGCGCGCGCGGATGAACGCGGCGTCGAGCGGGCCCTCGTCGTCCCGGAACCGCCGGGCCGCGATCCACCCGTCATCGGCGAGGGCGGTGCCCAGGACGACGCCTCCGGCCGTCACCAGGCGCACGACGTCACCCGGGCGCGCCTGCCCGGCGGTGACCTCGTTCGGGTAGACCCAGGGAAATCCCTGGCGCAACCACTTCTCGCTGTACCCGTTGACCGTCAGCGCGCCTGCCGCGCGATAGACTCCGGGGATGGAACGCCCGCTGTTCATGCCGGGACACCTCGCGCTACAGGCTGAATTCTACCAGTTCGTACTGGCGGCGGTGTACCACGCCGACGGCCTGTGGGGTGACGCGACCTTCGACCTCTACGCGCGGGGCCTCCCGGATGGCCACGGGTACCTCGTCGCGGCGGGGCTCGGGCCGCTGCTCGACCACCTCTCGGCGCTGGTGTTCACCGACGAGGAGGTAGAGCTCCTCCGGCAAGAACCTCGGTTCGCCAAGGTGGCACCCTCGTTTTTCGAGGCGCTCCGGCGGTTCCGCTTCCGGGGCGAGGTGTGGGCGGTTCCCGAGGGCACTGTGGTGTACCCCGGAGAGCCGATCGTGCGCGTCACCGCACCGTTGCTCGCCTGCACGCTGCTCGAGACGCGCGCGATCCAGATCGTCAGCGCCGCGACAGCGATCGCGACGCGGGCGGCGCGGATGGTGGATGTCGCGGGCGGGAATTCCGTCTTCGACTTCGGCAGCCGCCGGTGTCCCGGGCCCGAGTCCGCGCTGCTCGCGGCGCGCGCCGCCTACATCGGCGGGGTGTCCGCCACGACCAACGCGCTCGCGGCGCTTCACCTCGGCATCCCCCCGATGGGCACGATGGCCGACACCTTCCTCGCGGCCTACGGGGACGATCGGCTCGCCTTCGAGGCCTTCCGCCTGCATTTCCCGGGTCTCTCGCACCTCTCGCTGCCGGACGATGACCCGGTCGACGGCGTGAAGCGCTTCCTGCCCTTCAAGAAGGAAGTGCAGACGGTGCGCATCGACCACGAGGACCTCGACCGGATGTCCCGCCTGGTCCGCGCCGCGCTCGACCGCAACGGCATGCGGCACGTGCGCATCCTCGGCTCGGGGCACCTCGACGAGGCGCGGATTCGCCGCCTCGTGGACGCGGGCGCGCCGATCCAGCTGTTCGCGGTCGGGCGCGCGCTCGCGACGGCCAGCGATCAGGGCACCCGCGTCGCCTTCCGCATCGCGGAGATGATGCGGGGCCCGCACGCCACGCCCGTGGCCCGCGCCGGGAGCGCGCCGTACCCGGGTCGGAAGCAGATCTGTCGGTACGCCGATCGGGACGTGTTGTGCCTGGAGCACGAGGCCTGGGGCCAGGCGCAGATGGGCGCCGCGCCGCTGCTGCGCGCGGTCATGCGCGACGGAGAGCGCATCGAGCCCGACCCGCCGCTCGCGTTGATCCGCCAGCACCGCGCCGCTCAGGTGGCCGCGTTGCCGCCGACGGTGCGAGACATCGAACGACCGGGCACCTGGCCGGTCACGATCTCGGACGCGCTCGCCAATTTGTCACTGTCGGCGGGCGGCTAGCTTCGGCGGGCGCCGAGGTGCCGCCGAGGTGCCGCCGAGGTCCCGCCGAGGTCCAGGCTTAGAACGCCGGCTCACGCAGCGCGATCACCATGGTGCCGAGCAGGAGCAGGCACTCCGGCGTGGCGGACGTAGGCTCGGTGAGCCGCCGCACGCGCTGCTCGGTGTCCACCAGGAAGGTGGCGCACGTCTCGTGGAGGGGGATCACGCTGATCGCGAGGTTCGTGGCCTGCAGCGCGGCGTGGTGGCGCCCGGTCAACACCTTGTCGAGCGTGAAGCCGCGCTCCCGAGCGCGCGTGGCGCGCGGCCCGGAGAGCCAGCGGATGTTGTCCTGCGAGTTGCGGTCGGGGAGGAGCAGGCCGGGGTGGTTGGGCTCCCGCCCGAACTCCACCTGCTGGCCGTTGCCGACGCCGAGGCGCACCTGCGTGTCCCCGACGAGCGCGCCGAGGTAGCCCTCCTGGCCACCGAGCGCGACATAGCGCAGGATGCCCGCCGGCGTCTGGATCGTCATGCCGGGCTGGAGGGGCGTCGGCGTTGTCGCCGGGACCTGCTGCGCCCCGATCGTGACGCCGGGCGCGAGCGCCAGGACGGTGGCGCCCGCGGAGGACACGTCCACCCGAATCAGCGCGCGCTCGCTGCGGTTGAGCCAGCGGCCGTCCGGCGCGAGGTCGTAGCAGTAGCCGGCGACGACCTCGGAGAGGGGCACGCAGGGGAGCGCGAGGCCGGCGATCACCAGGTCGAGCACGGAGGCGGAGCCCGTGTCGAGGATGATGGTGTCGGACCCGACGGAGCGGGACGAGGCCTGGATCTGCTGGTGGACGGCGGCGCGCATGGCCACGGGGGTGCCGATCACCAGGCCGCGCCCGTTCCGCACCCACTCGTACCGATCGTTCGGCGAGACGTTGTAGGTCGACAGCCACAGCCGCGCCGGATCGAGGAGGGGGAGGCGATCGACCGCCTCGGTGAGCGCGGGGCTGCCCGGCCGGAAGCCCTCGAGCACCAGCTGGCTGTTCGGCAGGAGGACCGGGACCGGGTCGCCCGAGCGCCAGATCACCAGGGTGCGCGCGCGCGCGGCGGCCGCGAGGGCCTCCGGGAGCCACGCCTGGTTCTGCGGGACGGCGCGGAACACCTCGGTCTCCCAGGGGATGCCCTTCAGGCTGTGGCGGCCCGCCGACTCCCACGGGATCTCGGCCTGGTTCAGGCAGTGCCACGTGGCGGTGGAGAACCACACCTCTCCATTGGGCGTGCGCGCGATGATGCGGGACGCGAGGTTGACGGGCTCGCCGAAGGCGTCCCCCTCGATCTCCTCCACGTCTCCCGTGGCGATGCCGGCCCGGAAGGACACGTCCGAGCCGCGGGTCGCGTCATGGGCTTCCACCAGGTCCATGCAGGCACGGGCGGCGTCGGTCGCGCTCTCGAAGAGCGCCATGAAGCTGTCGCCGATGTTCTTGACGATGCGCCCACCGCGCCCGGTGAGCACCGGCTCGACGAAGCGCTGGTGCATCGCGAGCAGGTTCCGTAGGCCCTCACGGTCGCTCTCCGACGTGCGCCGCGTGTAGTCGGCCATGTCGGTGAAGACCACGGTGCGGGTGCGGGTGCGTATCTGCACGCGAGGCCTCCTCGGCCGCGCGAGTCTATCCGTTGCGGAGGGGCCGTGTCGACCGCAGGTACCGTGACGTTCCGAGACTGACAAGCTGTCATGGCCCGCGGCGCCCTGCACCCCGCGCGCGACAACCTGTCCAGAACCGGGGGTGTAAAGGCCCGTCGCGGGGCCTTTCCGGCGGGCACGGAGCTTGCTAAGGCTTTGACCCTTCCATACCCAGGGCGAGAACAACCACGTGCCTGAACCGTCCTCCGCTTCTACACGCCGCCGCATCCTCCTCGTCCTCGGTGTCGTGGGGCTCTTCGGCTTCGGCGGGGGAGCCCTCGTCAACCAGGGGTTGGCGCGTGTGCTCGCGCTCCCCGACGACGCCGAGCTGGTCGACTACGTCGACGCCGCCCCGCCCGAGCCCGGTGAGCAGCCCGAGCCCCCCGAGGGGGGCCTCGTGGCCAGTGGCCCCAAGCGGCCGCGCCCGATCTCCCAGAAGCAGTACGCCGACATCATCGTGCGCCGCAACATCTTCGACTCCTCGGCGGTCTACGACCCGTCCGCGGCCAAAGAGGGCGGCGTGGCGGGCGAGTGCAAGTCCGACTCGAACGTGCGGCTGCTCGCCACCGTGGTCGCGGATCCTCCGACCTACTCCTCCGCCCTCATCGCCACGGGCGCCGCGCGGGACGCCAAGGCGGACGGCTACGCCATCGGCGACGACGTGGGCGGCGAGGGCCGGATCACGCTCATCGAGCAGAAAAAGGTGTGCCTCGACGGCGGCACCTGCATCTGCATCGGCGGGGACACCCCGAAGATCGCGGCCGCCCCGGGCGGCAAGCCCGAAGAGGGCGGCATCTCCAAGGAAGGGGAGACCACCGTCGTCGAGCAGTCCGTCATCGACGACGCGATGAACAACTTCGAGGCCCTCGCCACCCAGGTGCGCGTGGTGCCCCACAAGGGCTCCGACGGCGCGATCGACGGGTATCGCCTCTCGGCGATCCGCAAGGGAAGCCTGTTCGAGAAGCTCGGCATCAAGAACGGCGACATCGTCCACGGCGTGAACGGCCAGGGGCTCACGAGCACCGAAGGCGCACTCCAGGTCTACCAGACTCTTCGCAGCGAAAAGAGCTTCACCTTCGACATCACCCGCCGGAACCAGCGCCAGACGCTGGGCTTCGAGGTCCGGTGACCATGAGCACACGTATGAGCAGGCCGACGTTGCAGAACACCGCTTCTTCCTTCCCTTCCCCTGGCTGGGCCTCGCTCGGCTGGCCCTCCCGGAACCGCGCGATCCGCGCGCTGGCGCTCCTCGGCGTGCCCGCGCTCCTGGCGCTGGCGGTCCCGGATCTGGCCTGGGCCCAGGACGAGAAGCAGGGAGAGAAGGAGCCTCCGGCGCCCGACGCTCCCAAGCAGGAGCGCATCCGGCCCTCGGCGGGCCCGCTCGTTCCGGGTGGGTTGCCGCCGGGCGCGGGCGTCCCGGGCGGGAACGCTCCGGGCGGCAACGGCCCCCCCCCGGGGATCAAGGGCGCCGAGGCCGATCGCGACGCCGACGGCGGCGCG
>JAUXQH010000088.1 GCA_030685065.1 Pseudomonadota bacterium
TTCTCGAAGAACGCCCGGAAGGCAAAGATCGTGGCGCCGACACTTGACGTGGCCGACCAGCTCATAGAAGTTCTATAATCATCCAGTCCGGCCGACCACAATAGAACGCCCGCCCTTCAGTTCGCTGGAGGGTGGGCGTTCTTGCTTGTGGTTTTGGCGGGCGGTTGTTCCGCGTTCCCGACGACGCAGGTGACGGCTTTGCGGACGCCACGTTGCGGCGCACGGGCAGACAGGAAAGTGAACCCCCATCCCCGCCCCCCACCCCACGCCGCCATCCCCCGTCAAGTGCGCGCACGGCGCGTGCCCGACGTGCCTTTCAGCACGATCGGAGCTGAATTCCGGACCTCACGCCTAGCTCCGCCCCCGGTCACGCGTGTTCACGTGCCGGTTCCGGAAACTCTGGCCGCTCCCGTTCCGGAAACTCTGGCCGCTCCCCTGAAGGAGCTTCGAGGTGACTACCCCGATCACCCAAGAGGTCGCCCAGCGGCGTAGCGGCACCGCAGAGGCCCGGTGGCGCGTTGGAGCCCCTCGATGATCCGCCGCGTGGCCGGGGGATTCACGACGATGCAGCGCACCACCATCTGTCCCCCGCACCCGGGACAGGCAAAGCCGTCGACCGCGCGCGCCACGCTGCGTTTCCAGCGAGGACACCCCGGTAGATCACCTGATTGGCGCGCGCCGGGGGCACGAGGGCCACGAGGCGCTCGACGAATTCGGAAGGGGAGAAGACGACCGCAGCGGTGCCGTCGCTCCACACGCTCTTGAGTTGGACCACGACGCTGCCGTCTTCGCGGCGCTGGCTGGAGCCGGTCCTTCGCGAGCGGGGGGCGAAGAATGTAGCGACACAGGCGCTCGAGGCCGGTCCGGTCGCTCGCCTTGAACCCAACTCGGATGGTTCGAACTCCATCGGCTGGCCGCCGAACCCGACTCAGAAGTAGTACCGGACCCCGAAGCCCGCGTCGATCCCCGGCCGAGTGTCCGGGATGACCTGCACGTACGGGACGGCCTGCACGAACAACTCGATCGGCGCCCGGTCGAAGTACATGGACGCCCCCAGCGGCGCGCGGAGCGCGACTTCGGGATCCTCGCCCCCGAACGCGAACCTTCCGTCTCCCAACATCCCCATGCCGACCTTGGCGCCGAGACCGACGTACACCGGAACCTGGAATGGGGCGTCGGGATGCGCGACCGCGATCGTGCGCAGATAGTCGACGCTCGTGTCGAGGCGTCCCCGGAAGAGGTTCCATCCCACCCCCGCCTGTACGGCGCTCCAGCCGTCCGGGCGCCAGGCGAGTGACACCCCGCTGGGGTTCCCGACCACCAGTCCGGCGCCGAAGCCCTTCGTCCCGATGTCGTAGACCCGAGCCTCCGCCAAACCACAAAGCAGCAACAACGTAGACAACATGCTCGCACCCCTCGACCAACATCGGCGCCGGCGCTGGACGCGCCGTCACGGTTTCGCGCCGAGGCGGACGGCACGTCCAACTCCCGGCAACCAACTCCCAGCAACGGGCCATCTGCCGGTGGTCGCGGTGGAGAGCTCCGCCGTGTCACCAACGATTCGGACGCTCCTCACCCGGCGGGTGTGCCAGGCGTCAACCTCTTCTCCTCCGCCGCCCATAATAGTAGCTTCCGCCGCCCCCGAAGACGAGCAGCGCGACCAGCAACAGCAGGATCAGCGTGGTCGTGTCCAAGTGCGTGTACCCTCCGCGGTGGACGAGCTCACTCGAGCTTGTCCTTCAGTTCGTGTTTCACGTCTTCGACGACGCCTTCCACCTTGCCTTTGAGCTCGTCTCGCTCGCCTTCGCGTTCGAGCTTCTTGTTCCCGGTCAGCTTGCCGGCCGCCTGCTTGACGCGGCCCTTGGCCTTGTCGATGATCTCGCCCATGTGTCACCTCCTCTCGTTTGCCACACGATACAAAATGATGTCCACCTCGGCGGACCCGGCTGTCAACGAGTGTACGGCGATGCCCCGGCGACGCCCCGGCGGCTTCACCGGACGCGCTCGCTGACGCTCGTGCCCCCGCTGGGCCCTCAGAACTCGATCACCATCCCGACGCGGCTCGACCGCGGCGGTCCACCTGAGCGCGCCGGGGCGCGAGGCGCCCGCCGCCACCTGGAGGCGGAACGACGCGAGCCAGGGCAAGGGCTCGGGTGCTTTTCTCTCGAAGCGAGGACGGTCCTTCCGTGCGACCCGACCGGCTTAGCGCCATCGGCGCCTGGGAACGACGGGTCGTCACCCCATGCTCCGGCCGAACACCGCTCGCCGTCCAGCGCCAGCAGCGCCTGTCCCCGGCTGCCGTCCCAGAGGGCGCGGCGCTTCGCGGGATCGAGGACGGCGAGTTCGCCCGCGGTGAGCGCGTCGATCCACGCCTCGGTCGCGTCGCCGTCGCCGGCGGCGATCAGGGCGTCGACGATCGAGAAGAGGAAGAGCCGGCGGTCCGGCGACAGCGCCAGCCACTCCGAGGTCGGCCACGACACGCACGCGCGAGGCACGTCCGCGGCCGCGGAGCCCGGATCCAGCGTGGTCGTCGGCGCCTCCTCGCCCATCGCCAGGATCGACGCGCGCGACAGGCCCAGCTCCCGTCCGCGGCGCGTCGCCTTCCGGGTGTCGTCCCGCACCTCCCCGGCGGCCAGTGCGGTGAGCTGCAGGTCGATGTCGAACAGCCGCGCGTCGAGGACGGCGAGGCCGCGAACCCGCCCCTGCCTACACCGTTTCCAGTGGCGCGGAGGCTCGTAGCCACGCGTTCTTCTGCTTGTCGGCTTCCGCCCGATGCTGGACCGAGCGATGGCGGGCGTTCTCCAAGGCCTTGTGACACTCCTCGGCCTGCCTCACGTACGCCTGGAGGTTGGCCTCGCCGCGCGGTCGATCAGAGGCCAGGAGGCGCGCGCGCTCGAGCTCGTAGTCCGCCTCCGCCGCCCACGCGCCCGCGTTCATCTCGGCCTCGCGCGCCTCCGCGGCCGCCACCTCGGCGCGAAGCCAGGCAATTCGCATGTTGAGCAAGCTCTTCTCCCCCTGCGCCGAGGAGATGGAGCGCTCTGCCTCCAAGGCACCGTGTACATCCGTATGCGCACGGGCGGAGCTCCGCTCGGCCTTGGCGAGCTTGACGTCGGCCTTGGCGCCCCCCCGCCGAGCCGCGATGCGCTCGTAGTCGTCGCGGACGCGACGAACGGCGAGGCGGGCGTCGGTCGCCGCCAGGTGACCGCGGAGGAGAGCCTCCCGGACGTCGTTCAGAGCGGCGAGCTCCGCGTCGTCGAAGCACGCGAGATCGGCGGGTGTCACCCTCACCGTGACGGGCTCGTTTCTGAAGATGGACATTAAGGTTCGCTCCTTCCGCCACTTCCTAAGTCCGGTGCCGACCTGGGTTCCCCTGCCGTTCGCGCAGTGACGCAGCATTACCCGACTCGGGACGCTTCCGGTCCCAGAAGCAGGTCATGTACGTGGTGGCGTTGCTGATAGGAGTTCCCCCGCTGAGGATGACACGGACGTCAGGATCGAGGCGTACGAGCTCGCGCAAGGCCTCAGCGCCGTCCATCCGCGGCATCCGGAGGTCGAGCAGCACGAAGGCGATCTCAGCGGCGTGCTTGCGATAGACCGCGAGCGCGTCGACGCCTTCGACGGCCTCCAGCACCGTGCGGCGCATGCCCTCGATCAGACGCCGGCTGGAGAAGCGCACCCAGTCGTCGTCATCGACGATGAGCACCGCGCCGAGAACGCCCACTCTTCGGTTCGCCGGAGGGTGGGCGTTCTCGCTTGTGGTTTCGGCGGGCGGTTGTTCAGCGCTCCCGACCTGAAACCAACTCCGGCGTGGACGTTGTACCCGGCGAAGCTCGCGCACCGCGGCGGGACGTCGAACGTCCTTCCCCCGAGCACCGGCACCCGCCGGGCGCGCTTGCCCGCCCGCTCGCCGAGCGCCGCCTGACCCAAGAGAGAGGCCTGCTGGATCACCGCCTGGGCAACGTCCGGCTCGACGTCGCCCTCGTCCTCGGGCCCGAAACCCCGCCTGGAGAGCCAGGCCTCGCAGGCCTCCGCGATGCGGACCACGAGGCGCTCGATGTCCTCGGTGTGGGGGACCACCCGGCGGAAGCGCGGGCGACGACGGTGTCGAGGAGCGAGCCGGCGAAGGCGGCGGAGGCGAGGGAGAAGACGAGTATGCGGCTGACTGACCGGCGGGCGGGGCTCCGGCCCACGGCCGAGGCCGGATCGAGCGTCACGGGCAGGTCCGGCGTGTGCACGAGCAGGTCCGCGAGCCAGTGGGACGCCACGGCGAGGCCGACGCCGAGCGCCGCGCGGCGGTAGCGCGGGCGCGCGTCAGCGCGGCGATGACAGCCCACGCCACCGTCAGCACGAGCGAGTGGGTCCAGACGCGCCGGAGCGCGAGGGCGGGGGCGTAGTGGCCGGTGAACTCACGCGGAGGGGACCGCGGGCGGCGCGTCGGAAGCGCGGTGGCTCTCCACGCGCGCGCGTGGCATCTTGGCCCATGCATCCGGTCTTCACGCACGTCGAGCGGGAGCGCCTCGAGCCCCTGCGCGCGCTCCTCGCCACCGATCGCGCGGCGGTCAACGCCCGCAACGACGACGGGGAGACGCCGCTCCACGTCGCGTGCTCCCGCAAGTCCTCCGCGCTGGTCGAGGCGCTCCTCGCGGCGGGGGCCGATCCCGACGCGCGCGACGGGATGCAACGCACGCCGCTCCACGGCGCGGCGTTCGTTCGCGACGGGGCCGCGGTGCGACGCCTGCTGGCCGCCGGCGCGGACCCGGATCCGGTCGACGCGCAGGGGACCGGCCCCTGACGAAGACGGGCGGGTGGCCGGAGGGGGTGGCGCTGCTGCGGGAGGCGGGCGCCGCTTACGATCTCGAAGCCCGGCTCGCCAACGGCGACGAAGAGGGCCTCGCCGCGCTGCTCCGGGAGGCGCCGGACGTTGTCGCGGAGCACCCAGACCGGGAGCGGCTGAAGGATCTCGCAGGGCAGGGGCGGACCGCGCGAGAGGCGCGGCGGCTGATCGGCCTCCTCGGCCTCGGCGCGCGTCCGGCCCGGAAGGCGGCCGCGGCGAAGCCGGGGCCCGCCGAGCTGCTCGCCGCCGCCGAAGAGGGGAAGGCCGCCGCCGTGCAGAAGCACCTCGACACGGATCCCGGCCTCCTCGCCGCGACCAACGACGACGGCGACGGCCCCCTCCACCTCGCCGCATGGCAGGGCCACCGCGCGGTGGTCACGCTGATCCTGGAGCGCGGCGCGGACCTCGACGCGCCGGGCGCGGGCGGCCAGACGCCGCTCCACTACGCCGTGCGGCACGGGCAGGCCAAGGTGGCGAAGGTGCTGCTCGACGCGGGCGCCGACCCCTACCGGCGGGACGAGGGCGGCGCGAGCGCGTGGTACGCCGCCGCGCTCGCGGCCGACGACGACACGATCCGCGTGCTCGACCGCTCGAGCCACGCCCCGGACCTCGACGCCGCCGTCACCCTCGGGCGGGTGGCGGAGGTCGAGCGGTGCCTCGCCGAGCGGCCCGACGCCGTGCGCACGCACCCCGATCCCGCGCGGCTCTGGGCCGACGCGCGCGAGGCCGTCGAGCTCGCGGTGGACGCCGCCGCCGACCGCGCCGCGGGGCTGAAGAAGGCGCGGGTGCTGCTCGACCGGCTCGTGGAGGCGGGGCTCCCGGGGGACGGCCACGCGCGCTGATCGACGGAACCTACGCTCCTCGTCGGTGATCCCCGCCACGCCCGGGCCCAGGAGGAACGCCGCGGCGTCCGCCATCCCCGCGCTCGCGGGATCGCGCGCTGAGCGACGGGACCGACGCTCCTCGGCCGTAACCCCGGGCGCGAGCAACGTGTCTCGTCAGGCTCGGCGCGATCGAGCGCAGCCAACGTCGGACCTCCGTCACCGTGCGGGACGACGTTCGGCAGCGGGTCGCCGTCAACCCCCACCGCCACCGATGAGGCGGCGATACGATCGCGCTGTGCGGACGGAAGATGCATCCCGTCCGCGCTCGGGCCGCGCCAGGTCGGCCGGAGGGCGCCGGCGCCGCGCCGGCGGTTCCGCGTCGGCCCGGGCTCGGACGGGGCGGCGCGAACCGAGCGCGTGAGCGCGAGCCTGAAGGACGACCGTCGCCGGGCGTCCTCGCCCGGCGGGGCGCCGCGCTCGATCCCCCACCGACCACCGCACGATCAGCCCTGCACGAGGCGCTCGGACGCGCGGACGTTCGTGAGGGTGTGGGACTGGCGGAACGGGTACAGTGCTCGGACGGTCCCCGGATGGCCTCGGGCGAGGCGGTGGGCGCCTCCGGGGGGGGGGCGGCCGGCGTGAGGCTCGCTCCAGGGGTAGCCGGTGGGACGCACGGCGGGGGACCAGGTGACGCTCGGGCGTCCTGGCCACGTGGGCGCATCGCGGGCCGGCTGGACCTGTGCCTCACCCGCCCACCAAGCTCTCCTTCAACGCCACCACTTCCGCGCCCGAGCACCCGTGCGTGTCGATCCAGAAAGATGGGATGAGCTGGTCGGCCGGCCCCTCGCGCCCTCGTGGCTCGCTCGGGTATCCTCCAGCGTGCACCCCTCACTCTGGAGCATCGACATGGACTACGTCGGCATGGACCTCCA
>JAUXQH010000097.1 GCA_030685065.1 Pseudomonadota bacterium
GCCACGGCGCGCTGGGTCGGCAAGGCCAATGACGGGGCGGGGGGGTTCTCGGCGTCGTACCTGTTCGAGTACAACTCCGGCTTCGGCGGAAGCGGTGAGACGGCGCTCGTGGGCGACTTCAACGGAGACGGCTTCGACGACATCGGCGTCTACAACGCGGCCACTGCGAGTTGGGTTGGCAAGGGCAATGACCGGGCGGGCGGATTTTCGGCGTCGTACCTATTCGAGTACAACTCCGGCTTCGGTGGGAGCAGCGAGACGCCGATCGTTGGTGACTTCAACGGAGACGGCTTCGACGACATCGGCGTGTACGACGCGTCAAGGGCGAGCTGGGTCGGCAAGGCCAACGACGGGGCGGGGGGGTTCTCGGCGTCGTACCTGTTTGAATACAACTCCGGCTTCGGCGGGAGCAGTGAAACGCCGATCGTGGGTGACTTTGACTAGTACCTCGTCGCAGGGATCATGACTGGTTGAACTTGGGGTAGGCGCGTCCCATCTTCTTGCGTGCGTCCTCTGCCGAGAGGAGCCACCGGATCGTCGCGCCCTCGGTGTTGCGGCGCTCCTTCCACGCCTCGACTTCGGCGCGAAGTACCTCCATGGTGCCGATGCGGCGGTCGAGGCATTGCTTGCTCAGCGCGCCGATTTCGATCTCGGCCATGTCCAGCCAGCTGGCGTGCTTGGGCGTGTGGTGGAATTCGATGCGACGAAGGAAGGCGCAGCGTCCAGTGTGGGCATCCCTTGGCGGAGGTGAGCACGCCGTTGTGCTGTCCCGTCCCGGCGATTTCGCCCAGTGGAGAGGCGCTCCATTTCACGAGCGGCTCCCAGTTCCAGGCCCGGGCGTTCCCTTGAATGCGGGCTCCGACTTCGAACCGGCGCGGGTAGAACTGGGAGCCGAAAGTGGGATGGGGCCGATAGAAACCCCTGGGACGGGACACTCAAGCACGCGCCAGTGGTCGGGATGGCCGAATGGCTATCGAACTTTCCGGCTCGACCCGAATGGGTGGGGAACCGAGGAGATGCTGGCGTTCGAAGGGCTGTTTGCGCAGAAATCCGACGCTTCGCAAGCTCCGGCGTAGCCTGGCGGGCGGGCGGTGTCGAGGCTGCGCCACCGTCGCGTCTGGGGTCAATACCCGGTGACGGTCTCCAGCCCCGCGACGGTGCCCAGACCCGACACCGCCCCCGGGAACCCCTTGGATCCGTCGAGCCGCATCCCCGTCACATCTGCCCCGGCGAAGGTGAACACCGAGAAGTCGAAATTGGAGAACACCGTTCCATTGAAGTCGCAACTCGTACAAGAGCCCCCGCGTGGCCGCGACTGGTTACCGTCGTTCGCCCGTCCGCCTATGACGGTGCTGCTCCGAATCTTCAGGTTGCTTACCTGGCCCGACAGCATCAGGTTCGTCACCGTCGACCCGGAAACGTCCAGATTGCAATAGCCTGACCCATCGACGCGGAAGCCGTTGTAGATGTCCGGGCTCAGGATCTGGGCGCTGGTCAGAACCAAGGGAGGCGCTGCCGTCTTGGCCTGGCAGTTCACGGAGATCCCGCGCTCGAACGTCACGCCGTCGAAGGTGGAGCCGCTGATGGCGCCATCCAGGGACACGTTCTGTGTCCCGTCCCACCGATTCCTCCCGCCCGCAGCCTCCCCGATCCCAACCCTCGCCCCCACGTCCCGTCTCGCGCGATCGGTAGACCATGGTGGGACATCGTCGATCCGACGCACGGGGTCGTGACCGGCTAGAGGCTCGCCTTGCCCCGGAAGCCGCCGGACCCACCGCTCGTCCCGCTCCTCGGGGGCGGCATGATCGGTGGCTACGGGACCTGTTGCCGGGGATCACAACCCGCGCACAGTCGGTGAAGATCGCGCGCCGCCCCCGCGGAGCCCAGTGAAACGCGCCGGTACCGCCATCGACCACGACGAAATGCGCCGACCCCACCGTTCACACTTGTGAAGTCCGCGCGTCGCATCCGCAGGCAATCCGCCTACGTCTTGGGTTTACGCCGTGCCACCGCGCGCTTGGACGCTTTCTCGCCGGCCTCTTTCGCGCGGTAGGAGTTCCCCTCGATGGGGATGATCTCGGCGTCGTGCACGAGACGGTCGACGAGGGCCACGACACAGGCCGCGCTCGGGAACACCTCGTTCCACTCGGCGAAGATCCGGTTGGTCGAGACCACGATCGACCGTTGACGGTAGCGTCGGCTCACCACCTCGAACAGCAGGTCTGCATGACGATTATCGTAGGAGAGATACCCCACTTCGTCGATGACCAAAAGTTGAGGTCGGCAGGCGCCGATCCGGGCGTTCTTGAGGCGCCGCTCGAGGCTGCGGCGCTTCCGTTCGGCTTCCTCTCCCTCGAGGAGCGCGGTGACCCATGGGGCGTCTGCGAGCTCGTCCCAGCGGGCGACGAGGCCGTGCAGTCCGAGAGCCGCCGCGCGGCTTCGCATCTGGTCATGCGTCATTGTTTTCGTCCTGGCGACCGAGGCGGTCGTAGCTGGCGAGTGCGTGTGGTTTCACGACGATGTCCCGGACGCGCGGGTCGTCGGGGAGCGCCACAGCGACGGGAGGACACCTGCCCGCGGCGTGGAGGGCCTTGTCCAGCGCGACGCGCACGGCGCCGAGGTGCGGCGCGTCTGCGGCGAGCGCCTCTTCGATTGCCGCATCCAACGCGGGGGCCCCATGGGTATCGAGCAGACGGAGCAGGCCCGCGGTAGTGGAGCCGAGGTTGCTACCGCGCTCGGCGACCCTCTGGAGGAACTCCTCGCTCCGTGCTAGCGCGTGATGAAGACGATCCATCCCGCGCTCGTGGCGCGCCTCCCGCTTGTGCGCGACCAGCGTCGCGAGGTGCGCGGCATCCTCGACCTGCAGGCCCTTGCCCCACGACCGGGCGTGAACCGCCACGATCTCGCTGCCGTCGAGGACGCGGACGGTGTCACCTGTCGCCCGGACCTCCAGCGTGCGCTGGACACGGTCGTGGGGGACCGTGTAGTCGTTGAGGTCGAAGCGGGCGTATGGCGTCTTTCCCACGGCAACGGCGAGCCGATCCTCCGCGGGGTACCGGTCACCAGGAAGGGCGATCAGCCGGCCGCGTTCCTCCACAAACGCGTCCCCGACGGTGCGGGTGCGGTCCCCGGGACACCTGCGTTCGGCGGACAGTCCTTCGCACCAGGCCTTCGCCTGGCCGTTGAGATCCTCGAGGTCCTTCCACTCACGCGCGGGAAAGAACGAAGTTCGAATATACCGAATCGCGCGCTCGACGCGCCCCTTCTCATTTCCGCGGTACGGCGCCGCCGGCCGCGGCTCGTAGTGGTAGTGGCCGGAGAACGCCAACAGATCCGGGTTGAAGACGATCGCGTCGCCCACGCGCTGGAGCACCGCGCTCTTGAGGTTGTCGTAGAGCAGCACCCGCGGCACGCCGCCGAGGGTCTCGAAGGCTTCGATGTGCCTGCGCAGGAACGCGCCCGTCTTCAGGTCTGGGCCGAAGCGCAGGAAGATCTGCCGCGACCAGGCGAGCACCATGACGAAAGCGACCAGCGGACGCCGGAATCCGTCGAGCACGACATGCCCGAAGTGGCCCCAGTCGACCTGCGCCTGCTCACCGGGGAGCGTGCGGAGCCGAAGAAAGGGCCTCGGCGGTCGGCCTCGGGCGATGACGGGCGACGATGCTCCGGAAATGGTCGGGCCTGCCCGGATAGCCGCGCTCACGGACCATGTCGAAGAGCCGGCTCGCGCACAGGTCCGGAAACTTCTCCAGCGTCGCGACGATGAACGGCACGAAGGGGTCGGCGATCGACGGCCGCATCGACGCGAGCCCCTCGGGCTGGCCCGCCTGCGCGAGGACGCGACGCACCGTCGAGTGGTGCACGTGGAGCTGCTTCGCGATCGTGCCGGCCTTCCACCTCTCGGCGTGGAAGAGCCGAAGGATCCTTGTTTCCTGTTCGGCGGGGATCATGCGCGCCTCGCGTTCAGCAGGCGGAGCTGCCGGAAGTCACCGACGCCGGGGATCGTCCGGCGACGGCTTTGGGGCGACAGGCAGTCGAAGCGCACCAGGGCGCTGTCGAGCGGCAGGAGTCCGTCGCCGAAGAGGGCCTCGGCGCAGCGCGGGTCCACCCGCCGCTCCACACAGATGACAGCGGAGACCGCCTCGCCGGACCAGAGCGCCAGCCCCTCCAGACAGGTCAGCAGCTCCCGCGGGTGTCGCGGGAACGGGGGGAGCACCGCCTTGAGCACCTCGTTCCGCTCGTGGTCCGTGACCAGCAGCCGGATCGACCGCGGGGTCAGCTGCAGCATCGTCTTCCAGGATTCCATCTTCGAGCTCCGCCCCGGCGAAGGAAGGTGCCGGGGATGCGAGAAGGGTCGACGCGGCGGGCATTTTCCGTGAAGACGGATGCGTCACCTTCTGCAGCTGCCTCGACCGGTAGCTCGCCTGCCGGGCCGCGTGTTTCCGCCGTCCAGGGCGGGTGGCCTGGTAGACCTTTCCGGCGCGATGAAGCACTTCCTTCCTTCTGAGTTTCGCGCAGCTCGTGGAGCAGTTCCGGTTCCCGCGGTCGCATCGGGGACAGATGAACACCTACCCCCGACAGGCAGCGCAGTTGAAGAGGCGGAAGGAGGCGTCGATCGCGGAGCCTGGGCTCCGGGCTGGACGGACCGGCCCGCATCGGCGAAGTTGACGCGGGGCTCGTCGTTTCGTCGATCGCGGGACCGGCCCCCGGGGGCTTGGAGTTGGCGCTCCAGGCCCCCACCGCGGGGCGGCTGGAGTCTACTCGCACCGCCGAGGACGGGGCGGAGCCGCGGTTCCCGCGGCTCCGCCCCGTCCTCGGCGGTGCGGATCCGGCCAGTGAACCCGATCGGGGCCAAGTGCAACAGTGCGTAACGATGGACCCGGAAACCGCCGGCGTCACCGGCGTCGATGGGGATCAGTTGTTGCTATTCACCGACTGGACGCGGATTTGGGTCCCCGTCGACAGTCGATGACGCCGGCCTGGCTCAGGACCCGCCAGACGGTGGTGGGCGACGCGGCGACGATGTCGGCGCCAAGCATCATGAAGGTGAGCCGGCGGTAGCCCTCCAGCGGGTTCTTCGCCTGGAACAAGAGGATCGCCTCGCGCTCCCAGGGCTCCAGCCAGTGGTCACGCGGGACGAGCGCGTTGTGCTCGTTCGCCTTGCCGTACCGCTTCTTCCAGTCGTAGAACTTCCCGCGCTGGACACCGATCCACGTGATGAAGCGGGCGGCCGGGATCTCGGTTCGCTCCGACCAGGTGCGCACGAAGTCGATGACGGAGTCCCGCGTGTCGGGGGGAACCCAGCGCTCGTTCAAGACTCCCCAAGCGCTTTTTTTACAGACCCCGAGTATCGCGCGGTTCTCATCGGAGAGCTCAAGGGAGAAGTCCAGGACCGTACCGGGTTGGTAGAGGAAGGCCCCGGGGCGCCGGAACCCGGGCCGAGCTCCTCAGCGGCGGCAAGGTCGTCCTCGTCGAACGGATTCGCGGCGCCCAGGCCGGCGGAGGCGGCGCAGCCGAGCAGCATCGTGAGCACTCTTCACGCGACTTCACCTTTGGCAGCCCCCCCTCTTCCACCCAGCCATCCGGACGTCCGCCTCCACGCGGGCGCTGCTCGGACGGAGTCGGGTATCCCATATGAGACGCGACGATTCGCCTGGATTACACCGGAGCAGGCTGCTTCTCCTCCGTCATGATCGCCCGGATGGAGTCCCGGAGCTCCAGTGTGTCCGCGTGCCCGTGCACGGAGACGGAGTGCAGCACCGCACAATCGAGCACTTCCTGCTCCGTACCCGCCATCGTCAGTGTACAGCCACTCGCGCTCGGATGCCGCCGGCAATCGACCACATAGCGTTTGTTTTCCGCCATCCTCGCCTCCCGCATTCTCGAAAGGGAAACACGGGAATGGGTGCGACGAGCACAAGCGCGTCCCAGGGCGCGCCCCGAGCCATCAGGTGTGCGCGGACCCACGTTCGGTTCGATGGCCAGCCGCAATGGACCGCGCCTCCCGATGGTCGACGAACCGTCAAGGGTGGAGCTCTTCGTACTGGCCGAGGCGCCGCAACGATGCGTCAGTCAGTGCCACGCGCATCGGCGCAGTGCCGCCCGCCGCCTCTGGTGCCCAGCGGAGAACGTTCACCGGCGCTGGCTAATCGCTGCACCGCGATGATTTTCGGCGTGATCGCGCCGACGATGCCAGCCGTCCGACCCGTCCCCGGCATCGAGGCGAGCGCCAGAGGGCGGGAGCGCAGGCGAGGGGGAGGAGGGCGAGCACGAGGCGTACTAATGTGACGACTAGGACAGCGGTCCCGCGATCTCAGGTCGGTCCAACGGGCCCGGCAATGGCGCCGTCGACGCCAACGTGATCGACGTCGAGGTCTTCCGCGAGCATAGGGTCGACACCCCTCACCGGAACGACACCCCCGCGTACGCATCCACGCGCGCCGCGAGCGGCGTCCAGTCCCAGCTGTACGTGCCCTCCGGGGTGGCGGAGAACCCCCAGATCTGCTCCAACCCCAACCTCGCGCTGGCCCGGAGTCCCACGACCGCCCGGAGGGCGCCGCGCCCGATCGTGAAGCCGAAGCCCGTGTGTGTGCCGAGTGTCCCGTCCCAGCGATTCCGCCCAGCTCAGAAGCCCTGCATCCCACGATCGGCTCCCAGCTAATCCACCAAGCCCTCCCTTGAATACGAGCTTCTCCGAGGATCGCCCGCTCCCAGGAGTGGGAGCCGAACGTGGGATGGGACCGGTAGAAATCCCTGGGACGGGACAGGCGTGGCCACCGATCTGCTTCACGACGGACTCGGGGACTCCGGCCGAGCCCAAGTTCGTGAACATGGAGTGGCGTCCGCTGTACCTGACGATGTGCCGCTTCTCCCACCCGGCCCGCGTCGCCGCGTTCTTGAGAGCCGTGCGGTATGCCGTATCGCTCTTGTAGGGCTGCCCCCTGTAGGTGAACACGGGGCCCGACTTCGGGCGACCGCACACCTCCCACCAGGCCTTCATCTCCCGGAGGGACGCGCTGAGGAGGGGCACGTCACGCGTTCGGTGCTCGTTTTTCTCGTCCGGATGTGGAGCGAAGCACCGGGGATATCCGCGTGGGCCCAGTCCAAGGCGATGGCGGGCTTCGGGCCCACGCCGAGTTCAAAGGTGAGCGCGAACAGCGCCCGGTGCATCTGGCTCCCCGCGTTCGCGATGAGCACCTCCACCTCGGAGGGGGTGAGGGTGTCGAGGCGTTCTGAGCCAAGGAGCGGGTGCGCCCCTTCCACGTCGTCCGGCCCTGTAGGAAGCGGTCCCACCCGACGAGGTTGAGTTCCTTCACCTTCGTGTCGCCGAGCGTCGAGGCGAGGATCGGGTTCCACAGCCGTTGCTCCCGCTTCCACGTCCCCGGCTTCCGACTGCGGATGGGGGCCCACACTTCGCGAACGAACTCACGCAGAGGGAGGTCGCCGAACCTCCCCTTCGCGATGATGGCCTCGGCCTCACGTTGCCGCAGCTCGGACACCACCTCGTCCACCACCGCATCGGCACCGTCGAGGGCCCACGACCGGACGGCCGAGGAGACGTTGCCGAACCCGATGTCGGACTCGCCCGCGACGGCCTCCCGCACCCGCCCCTTGAGCTTCCCCTTGAACGCGTCGGGGTCCGTCGCGTACGCCCTCACGTCGGGAGCGGGCCACCGGAGGATCTTGTCCCCGACGCGCTTCAGGGCGTCGAGGGCCGCCGCCTCCTGCTCCTTGGTCAGCGTGCCGAGGGTGACCCGCACCCGTTCTGTGCCCGAGCCCCACACGGCTTGGCAGTACTTCCCGCCCTTCCTCGCGCTGCCCTGGATCGTCCAGCCCATGAGAATCTCCGTTCGTGAGGAGACCCTACGCGCCGTAGGTAGAAAGTAGGTAGTGCGTCGCGAAAGCAAGAAGGCCCGCCGAGGATAAATCCTCGGCGGGCCTTGCTTATCTGGTGGAGCCGAAGATCGGACTTGAACCGACGACCTGCTGATTACGAATCAGCTGCTCTACCAACTGAGCTACTTCGGCTTGCCGCTGCCTTCTAAACGGCCGCCGCGCTATCGTCAACGGTATGTGGCCCTTCCTCGTCGCGTGCGCCTCGCCGCCAGAGCCCGACGTGGCGGCCGTCGTCACGACGGTCGCGGCGAGTCCGCCTCCGCCCTGGACTCTCCAGGGGCGCGCCTCCTCCGACGGGCTCGACACGCCCACGCTCCCAGGCGGCGCGGCGCTCCTGGGGGCAGCCTGCGCGACGCTGAACGCGACGCTCCACGGTTCGGGCCCGCCCTGCTTCGTCGAGGACTGGCGCGCCGACGGGGCCAGGCTCCGGGTCGAGCGCGCGGGAGCCCGCCTCCGCTTCGACCGGGTGCCCGGCCGCACCACCTGGACCCCCATCGGCGGCATCCTCGCGTCGTGCCTCGGCGATCCGCTCGCGGCGCCCCCGGCCGACGATCCGGGCGGGCGCCGCACTCTCGAGAAGCGGACCTGGGTGATCACCCTCTCGGGGCAGAACCGCTGCGCGCTCACGGGGACGCTGCGCCTCGACGCGACGCGCGATCACGCGGAGTGGAGCGGCATCTCGTCCGAGGGCCTGCCGTGGAGCTCGGGCGGGCGCGAGGCCGCGCAGACCCTCCTCCGCGCGGAGCTGCGGGCGCTCGTCGAGTCGAAATGGGGCGAGCTCGACACCGTCCAGCGCGAGGAGGCGCTCCAGGCCTTGGCGGCCGATCCGCATCCGGATGCGAGGCGGGTGCTCGAGCTGAGGCGGTGAGGTAGGCCCCGCCGCCCCTACCGCTCCACGAACCGAGTCAGGTGCGCCCGTTCGACGCTGTCGAGAACGGGCGGCTCGACGTGGTGCCGCAGCAGCGCCCGAAGGGTCGGCCGCTCGGAGAGGAGGACCCCCTCGAGGTAGGCGGTCTCCGCGGAGAGCTCGAGCGGCGCGTGCAGCCCAGCCCGGCCCACGGGAACCAGCTCGAGCGCCTCCAGGGCGATGACGTACCGGCGCATCCGCACGAGGTGCGTGCCGGTCCAGTTGGGGTGATGGTCACGAATCCGCTGCACCCTCGCCCCCGCAGCCGACGCGCCCTCGATGCCGATGTCGGCGAGGGCCTCGACGGTGCGAGACGCGACGACCGCGTCATCGGCGGACCACAACGGATCCCCCGCCTCGAGCGCGTAGTGCACGCCGAGCGTGCCCTCGAGCGCACCGCAGGCGGGGAGCGCGGCGGGACGAACGATGCGGTAGAACGGCGCGCCGCCGAGCACGTGGGTCTCGACCGGGAGGTCCTGGGGGCAGCGGACCAGCACCTGGAGCGCGTTGCGGGCGGTCAGGAAGCCCACGTCATGCACGAGGGCGGGCGTGGCCGCGGAGCCGAGCCACTCCACCACGCGACGCGGGGCGATGTCGAGGAACACCTCCCCGGTGAACAGGCCATCCTCCGTGTCGACCTGGCCGCCCTGCACCGATCGGATCACGACGTTCGTCCGCACCTCGACGCCCGTGACGGGCCGAGCGCCCGGGAGAGCGGGGCCCGCCGCCGGCGCGTACACGGGGCCCTCGGGCACGATGCCGTGGAACACGCGGGCCACGTTGCAGGAGATCTCCTCCGGGGGCCCGAACCGGGCCTGACAATACGCGGCGTAGAAGCGATCGAAGACGGGCACGCCGAAGCGTTGGATCACCCAATCGCGGTAGGTTCGCTGCTCGTTGCCGCCGCCGATGATCTTGCGGAGCTCGATGGTGCCCCGCGTGCGCGTCCACGCGACGGCGGCCGAGGCCACCTGGGTGGCCGGGACGAGGCGGGCGATCTCGGCGCGACCGAGCGGCAGACGGTGTGTTCGCCCGTCGATGTGGACGCCGCGATCGAGCCCCTCGACCGGCACCATGGCGCCGAACAGGTGCTCGGCGAGCGCCCCGACCGCGGGGGTGACGCCGCGGGAGAGCGGAATGTCCGGGTGGGCGTAGCCGCCGACGTGCGGCCCCTCCTGGAGGAGCGTGACGCGACGCCCCGCGCTCGCCAGCGCCGCGGCCGCGCGCAACCCGCCCGGCCCACCACCGACCACGACCGCATCGTCCGCCATCACCACTCCATCGCCGCCGGCCACGGAGGTGCGGTACCGGACGCGCGCTCGGGCGGGTAACCCGGAAACGCGCGGGATAGAAACCCGACGTCTCGGAGGATTCGATGTCCCAGCCCCCGCCCGGCCCCGCCGCCACGGTCGACGCCCTCATCGAGCGGGACGGCGCCATCGTGCTCGTCCGCCGACGCTACGAGCCGCTGGGCTGGGCGCTCCCCGGCGGGTTCGTCGATCCGGGCGAAAAGGTGGGGGACGCGGCGGTGCGCGAGGCGAAGGAGGAGACCGGCCTCGACATCACCCTCGGCGCGCTGTTGCACGTCTACTCGGATCCCCGCCGCGATCCACGCCGCCCCACGCTCTCCGTGGTGTTCACGGCCCAGGGATCAGGCGAGCTCGTCGCCGGGGACGACGCGGGGGACGCCCAGTGGTTTCCCCTCGGCGCTCTCCCCTCCCCCATCGTCTTCGATCACGCCGCGATCATCGCCGACTACATCCGCTTCCGCGCCACCGGTGTCCGCCCCGATCCGAACGTATAGGGCCACCGCCGTGTCGCCGTAGGTCCGGGCGCGATCGAGCGCGAACCCGTGCACGCCGTCTCCACGGAGGCGCTCGGGCCACTCGACCGGCGCGCGTGCCTCGGCCACGATGACGCGCAGGCAGAGCGCCGCCGCGCGCTCCAACCAAGGACGAATGGGCTCCTTGAACGGCGGGTCGAGGTACACGAAATCGGCGGGCGGGCGGGGGTTGGCCGCGTCCCCGGAGACGACGCGCACGTTGGCGCCCAGCGCCGCGACGTTCTCACGGATGCACGCCAGCGCCGCGGCGTTTCGATCCACGACGGTGACCGGGGATGCGCCGCGGGAGGCGGCCTCGATCGCGATGAGGCCCGTGCCGCCGAACAGATCGAGCACCGACCACCCGTCCAACCGCTGTCCGACCATGGAGAACACGGCCTCGCGCACGCGCGCCGCGGTGGGACGGACGTTCGGGGGCACGGGCGCCGACAGCACCCGGCCGCGCAGCTCGCCCCCGGTGATCTTGATCATCAGGGAGCTCCGGGGGACGACGGCGCGGGCTCGGCAGGAGGCTTGGGGGGCAACTTGATCCGGCCGAGGGCCGGCATCGCGTCGGCGAGCGACCAGGAGCAGAGGCCCTCGTGGCAGCCGCAGGCCTCGAGCACCGAGAAGCACGTCAGGATCTCGCAGGTGGTCATGACATCCCCGGCGTTGGCCTTCGCCACGCAGACCTCCTGGGAGCAGCCGGTCTTGGCACAATCGGCGTCGGTCGTGCACTCTCCGGCGGTCTCCACGCCCTCGACGCGGTCCTTGCACCCCAGGTAGGCCTCCGTCGGGGTCAGCGGGGACTGGCCCGGAGTGCCCACCGAGGGATCGCCCTCGACCGTCGAGGCCTCCCCCTCGGCGAGGGACGGCGTGACGTCGGGAGACGGGGGATCGGCCACCGGGAGCTCGGCGGCGGATCGAGGACCAGAACAAGCCAGGAAGAGCGCCAGGATCACGACGTTGGCTCCATGCGGTGACTCAGGTGCGGAGAGAGGGCGACCGCGAATCGCGGATCCCTACCACGTCGAACACCTGGGCCGCAGGGCGTCCCCCCGTGCCGATGGGGCCGCCGGCGCTCGCGTCCTGGCCCGTGAGCTATGCTCCCCCGGCACGGAGCCCGCATGTTCAAGCTCGACGCCGCCGCGGCGGCCGCCATCATCGCGGAGGAGGACGCCCTCGCGACCCTCCGCAACCACTCGATCGAGAGCGTGCTCTCGAGCATCGAGGACATCGGCGAGATCGAGGATGAGGAAGCGGCGTTCAACGCGCTGATGGAGGCCATGTACGCCTTGCGCCCTCAAGGATACCTGTAAGGCCATGCTGTCGCTCCTCGCCCTCCTCCTCCCCGCCTGCGCGCCGAGTGAGCCCGAGCTCCTCTTGACCGGCTGGAACTACGAGTGGGAAACCCTCTCCCACCGAATCTCCTACCTGCGGATCGGCCTGAAGGACGACTCGAGCCTGGAGCTCGGGCTGGTCGGCGGTGACTGGTCGACGGGGTCTACCTTCACGGACGTGCCGTACTACCGGGTGCGATACCAACGGGTGGTCGGCGCCGGCGTACAGGTGGTGCGCGGAACGGCGACGCTCCAGGTGGGGCCAGAGCCCGACGGGTCCACGACGCTGGTGCTGGACGGGATGGATCTGCCCCCCAACGCCACGCTCGTCGCCGTGATCGACGGCTTCTCCATCGACACGGACGTCCCGCAATCGGACGAGTACCCCCCCGACTACGATGCCGCGTTCGGCTACGCGAGCAACGGATTCGGTCTCTCCCTCGGGGATCCCGAGCGGGACGGCTCGGACGTTCGCATCCCCGTCGCCGCCACCATCCGGTGGGGGCCCCAGGACCGCGAGGACATGAACGCGGCCATCCCCTACGCGGTCACGGCGGTCACGGTCGACGTCGCGCTGATCGCGTTTTCGGGGGAGCTCGAGGTTTTGCCTGTGGCCGGGTCCCGCCCCTACGAGTTTCAGGAGCGCCCGTTCACGGATCAGCCCCCGATGGAGATCCCGGCGCAATTCGAGGGAGGCGCGCGCGAGGGCTTCGTCGCGTGGCGGAGCTTCGATCTCCAGCTCAACCTGGAGGGTGTCGACGCCGGGCAGGGCGACTACCTCCGGGCCTTTGGCGCCGAGGTCGTGCCGACCACCACGCAGGCCGCGGAGTGGGCGGGGCTGGTAACCGCCACGCTGAGCACCTCCTCGCTCTCCGAGTTCACGGACCCCACGCCGGCCTTCACGGGCGAGCTGGTGCGCATCTCAGCGGCCGATGTCTTGGCCGAGCACTGGGCGGTGTCCGGCCACCATCCGACGGGCCTCGCGATCACGGGGCCCACGCTCACGGAGTAGCGGGGCGTCGAGGCGGGTGGTGGTTGCCGGGCGCGCACAGTTCAGTTAGAGCGGCCCCCTTTTTCCAGACACTACCTGCAACGCAACAGCCCCAAGCGCGGAGTCATCCCATGTATCGTGCACTGCTCCTGACCCTTTGCCTCGCCGCCTGCGGCGGGGAAGAGAAGAAGGCCCCCGCCCCCGCGCCCGCCCCGGTCGCGCCTGCCCCCGCGCCCACCCCGGCTCCGCCGCCCGCCGCGCCCGCCGCCGGCCAGACCGGCGCCTACACCCCCGACCCGCTGGCCCAGGCCGCCTACGAGAAGGCCAAGGCTGCTGGCGCCGACGCGAAGGCGAACCCGAAGAAGGGGGACGCCACCGCGATCGCCGCGGGCAAGGCCCTGTATGAAGCCAAGTGCGTGATCTGCCACGGCGCCACCGGGCTCGGCGACGGTGTCGCGGGCGCGGCCCTTCCCCAGAAGCCCTCCAACTTCCACTGGAAGGAGCGCTGGGACGCCACGACCGACGGCGCGAAGCACTGGATCCTCCTGAACGGCATCCAGGGCACCGGCATGGCTCCTCTCGGCCTCACCGAGGACCAGGCGTGGGAAGTCATGGCCTACCTCGACGCCGAGTTCGCGGGCAAGTAGCCCTCCGGAACGAGCTCCAGCGCGGCCGCCGGATCCCTCCGGCGGCCGTCGCTCGTTTTTGATGTCACGACGCGTCACGAGACGAGGGAGATGCCCGCTGCCTTTTCCGACGGGAGCTCGTCGGAGTGATGCGCGAGCCCTTGTTTGCGCTCCAGCGCTGCATTAGGGTGCGGCCCCCAAGCCCCCTACCGGCCCGCAAGGCCCCCCCTTCATGGAACGCGTTCCACTCCCTTCGGCCGGAGGATGCATGCGCAACTTGCCAGGAACCGTCCTGGTGCTCGCGGTAGTCAGCGGAGCCGTACTCGGCTCCTCCGGCTGCGCAACCGAAGCCACCGCTCAAGATGCGGCTCAGGCGGCGTTCACCACGGGCACAAAGAACCTGTTCCCCCCCGAGCTCTTCGACAAAGAGCTCGTCGTCGCGGTGGGTCAGCCCCTCGAGGAGCCGATCGCGCAGCCGATCGCCTTCCCGCACGACCGTCACGTCCAGGTCCTCGGGATGGACTGCCAGTACTGCCACTCGGGCGCTCGCAAGGGCGTCCACGCGGGTGTGCCGTCCACGCAGCTCTGCATGGGCTGCCACAACCTCGTGCCGACCGAGGGGCGCCCGGAGCTCGACAAGTTGAAGGACTTCTACGCGCGGAACGAGCCCATCCCTTGGGTCAAGGTCCACGACCTGCCGGACTTCGTGTACTTCAGCCACAAGCGCCATGTGCTCGGCGGCGTGCAGTGCCAGGAGTGCCACGGGCAAGTGCAGGAGATGGGGGTGGCCGAGCGCGTCGCCACCCTCGAGATGGGCTGGTGCCTCGATTGCCACGCCCAGCACGACAAGATCGATGAGAATTACGGCACCAAAGCGGAACTTCGGCGCGCAGAGCTGAAGGACTGCTACACCTGCCACAAGTAGGCGGAGCGGCGAGATGGCCACGATGAACCGTCGAGATTTCCTGCGGAACGCCGCTGTCGCCAGCAGCGCGACCGCGGCCGCCTGCGTATACGACCCCAAGGTCCCCGCCGAGCACGTGCTGCCGTACGTCCACCAGGACGACGACATGCTCCCCGGCGTCGCCCAATACTTCGCGACCACCTGCACGGCCTGCGCTTCGGCGTGCGGCATGCTGGCCCGCGTGAAGGAGGGGCGCGTGGTGTTCGTCGAGGGCAACCCCGACAACCCCAGCGGAGTCGGCCTCTGCACGCGCGGGCACATGGTGCTCACGGAGGCCTACAACCCCGACCGGTTCGCGACCCCGCTGAACGCGGGGAAGCCGACCACCTGGGACGAGGCGCTGGCCGCGGTCCAGCAGGCCATCACCCAGGCGCGGGCGGACGGCAAGACCGTCGCCTGGCTCGGCCAGTACCGCACGGGCAGCCTCCGTCGCCTGCTCGATGAGCTCGCGGCCGGCATCGGCCTCCGCCGCGTCCACTGGGATGCGCTGGGCATCGAGACCCTCCTCGCGGCCTCCCGCGCCGCGTTCAACAAGGACGTGGTCCCGACCTACGACCTCTCGGACGCCCGCACCATCGTGTCGTTCGGCATGGACTTCCTGTCCACCTCCGTCGACTCCATGCACATGATCCACGGCTGGTCGCAGGCGCGGGATCCCCAGCGGGGCGGGTTCATCTCCCGCTTCGTGGCGATCGAGCCACGCGTCGGCACCACGGCCGCGCAGGCCGACAACTTCCTCCCGCCCACCCCGGGCACGGAGGCGATGGTCGCGATGGCGCTCGCGCGCCTCGTCCACGACAAGGTGCAGTACGTCGGCCCCGGGAGCGCCCTCGTCGCATCGGTCGACGTGGCCGCGGCGGCCCAGGCCTCGGGCATCTCCCAGGAGAAGCTCGAGCAGGTGGCCGGCTGGATCACCGAGGCGCCCTCGGTGGTGCTCCCCGGCGGCCACGCAAACGCGTCGGTCGATGGAACGGCCCTCGCGATCGCCACCTTCCTCATCAACGAATTCGCCGGCAACGTCGGCCGTTCGATGGTGTTCGGTCGCGAGCTCCAGCCCGGTCCGGTGAACAGCTACACCGACGTGAAGGCGCTCCTCGAGGACGCGCGCGCCGGTCGGGTGGGCGTGCTCTTCGTGGACGGGGTGAACCCCGTCTACAACCTTCCGCTCGGTGACAACGTGGCCGAGGCGCTCGACGCCGTCGGCACCCTGGTGCACTTCACCTCCGGGCCCAACGACTCGTTGCGTCCCGCGGCGATCGTGCTCCCGGCGAGCTCGGGCCTCGAGGATTGGGGAGACACCGAGTTCATCGCCGGCGTGCACTCCATCCTCCAGCCCGCCATGAACCCGCTGCTGGACACGCGCGGTATCGGCGACGTGCTGCTGGCGCTCGGCCGAGCGCTCGCGCCCGCCGATGCAAATCCGGCTGACGCAACGCCCGCCGCCGTCGTCCCGGCCGCCGAGACCGCCCCCGCTTCGATCGTGCCTTCCCGCATGGGCTTCGCCCACGCCGACTTCGGCACGTACGTGAAGGCGCGTTGGGAGCGCGAGATCTTCCCTCTCTCCGGCGGGAACGACTTCAAGGCCTTCTGGGTCGAGACGCTCCAGCGCGGCGGCTACTTCGTCGACACGCCGAAGGCCCGCGCCGATCTCGTACTCACGAGCGCCCCCGCGATCGCGGGGCTCACTCCCGGCGCGGATCCGGTGCTGGTGGTCTTCCCGCACGCGCACCTCGCGGACGGGCGGAACGCCAACCAACCGTGGGCGCAGGAGCTCCCCGACCCGCTGACCACCTTCTCGTGGACCACCTGGGCGGAGATCTCGCCGGGCACCGCGAAGAAGCTCGGCCTCGGTGAAAAGGACAAGGTCAAGATCAAGACCGCCTCCGGCGAGCTCGAGGTCGGCTACTTCGCCTCGCCGGGCGTGCCTGACAACGTCGTCGCCATCAACCTCGGGAATGGCCACGAGCAGATGGGTCGGTACGGGACCGGCCGCGGCGCCAACCCGATCCGCCTCCTCGCTTCGGCGTCCGATCCCGTGAGCGGAGCGCTCGCCTACTACAGCGTGCGGGCATCTGTCGCGCGCACGCCGGGCGAGTCCGACATCCACGCCGCGATCGGCAACCTCACGCAGGACGGCCGCCCCATCGCGAACACCGTCACCGTGGAGGACGCGGTCGCGAATGTGGACGGCAAGGCCGGCAGCATCGTGCATCTGCACCAGATCCCGGTGGACGAGCGGCTCACGTCGGCGGGCATCACGGACATGTACCCCGAGCCGCAACACCCGACCTACCGGTTCGGGATGGCCATCGACACGAACGTGTGCACGGGCTGCATGGCGTGCGTGGTGGCGTGCAACCTCGAGAACAACATCCCCTTCGTGGGTCCGGATCAGACCCGGAAGGGCCGCGTCATGAGCTGGATCCGGATGGACCGGTTCTGGGAGGGCGAGGGCGAGCACCAGGACGTGCGGCACATGCCGTCGCTCTGCCAGCACTGCGCGCACGCGCCGTGCGAGGGCGTCTGCCCCGTGCTCGCGACGTATCACAACCTCGACGGGTTGAACGCGATGATCTACAACCGGTGCGTCGGCACCCGGTACTGCGCGAACAACTGCCCCTACACCGCGCGGCGCTTCAACTTCCACTCGTGGGAGTGGCCCGAGTCGATGCACCTGATGCTCAACCCGGACGTGAGCACCCGCGAGATGGGCGTGATGGAGAAGTGCAGCTTCTGCGTCCAGCGCATCCGCGGCGCGAAGGACCTCTGGCGCGACGTCGGAGAGACCGTGCCGGATCAGGCCCTGCAGAAGCTCACCGCCTGTGCGTCCGCGTGCCCCTCCGACGCGATCACCTTCGGCAACGCGAAGGACGCCGAGAGCACCGTCGCCAAGAAGTGGGGCAACCCCCGGGCGTACACGCTGCTGGGCGAGCTCAACACCAAGCCGGGGATTCGCTACCTCGCGCGCGCTCGCTTCTCTGACGGCGCCGTGAGCGACGCTGGCGGCCACGGTGGTGGTCAGCATGGCGCCGCCCCCGGCAAGCACGACGCTCCGCCCCACGAAGCTCCGGCCCACGCTCCGGCCCACAAGGAGGGATGATGAAAGGCCCCACCTACAGTTCGGTCAACCGGGACGTCCTCGCCCCCCTCTTCACCCCGAGCGCGGCCTACATGGGCGCGCTCAGCCTCGCCCTCGCGGCGCTGGCCTGGGGCGGCTACTGCTGGGCGATCCAGCTGATCCATGGCCTCGGCGTCGCCGGCTACCGGCCGCCGGTCTTCTGGGGCGTGTACATCACCACGTTCGTGTTCTGGGTCGGTATCGGCCACGCCGGCACCCTGATCTCGGCGGTGTTGTTCCTGACGCGCTCGCGCTGGCGTACCGGCATCTACCGGGCGGCCGAAGCGATGACGATCTTCGCGGTCATGACCGCGGCGCTCTTCCCGGCGATCCACGTCGGGCGCGCCTGGTACGCGTACTTCTTGTTCCCGTACCCGAACCAACGGCAGCTCTGGGTCAACTTCAAGTCCCCGCTGATGTGGGACGTGTTCGCGGTGTCGACCTACTTCACCGTCTCGACCGTCTTCTTCTTCATCGGCCTCATCCCGGACATGGCCGCCGTGCGGGATTCGACCCGCGGGTTCACGCAGAAGTTGTACGGGGCGATGTGCCTCGGCTGGCGCGGCACGGATCGCCAATGGCGCCACTACATGGGCGCCTACGGATTCTTCGCCGCCCTCGCCACGCCGCTCGTGCTCTCGGTGCACTCCGTCGTCTCCTGGGACTTCGCGATGGCGCAGACCCCCGGCTGGCACTCGACGATCTTCCCGCCGTACTTCGTCGCGGGCGCGATCTTCTCGGGCTGCGCGATGGTCATCACGCTCATGCTGCCGCTCACGAAGGTCTTCAAGCTCGAAGACTACATCCACGTGTGGCACTTCGAGCACCTCGCGAAGCTTTGCCTCTTCACCGGCGGCATTCTCACCTACGCATACGGCACCGAGTACTTCATCGCCTGGTACTCGGACAACATGTACGAGTGGGGCACCTTCGTCGATCGCGTGGTCGGTAACTACTGGTGGGTGTTCGCCACCATGGTGTTCTGCAACTGCATCGCGCCGCTCGCCTGGTACTTCAAGAAGGTTCGCACGAACTACCTGTGGCTCTTCGTGATCAGCGTCCTCATCAACGTGGGGATGTGGTTCGAACGCTACAACATCATCGCCAGCTCGCTCGCCCACTCCTTCGATCCGGCGGGTTGGGTGTACTACGAGCCGACCTACATCGAGTGGGGCATCATGCTCGGCTCGTTCGGCTGGTTCTTCACCTGGTTCCTTCTCTTCGTGAAGATCATGCCCTCCGTGGCGATCGCCGAAGTGAAGGAGATGATGCGTCCGCCGCTCAAGTCCGATGAGGAGGTCGCCGCCAAATGAGCGTATCTGTTCCCGTCGAGGCCGCCGCTTCCGTGGCGCCCATCAAGGCGGTCTACAAGCACCTGGATTGCCTCGTCCAAGGCATCTCCGACCTGAAGCAAGCCGGGGTCCGTGACCTCCACGTCCTGACCCCGTTCCCCCGCCACGAAGTCGAGGAGCTCCTCTACGAAGGCGAGCCGAGCCCCGTGCGCTGGTTCACCCTCGTGGGTGGCATCTTCGGCGCGACGATGGCGTTCACGATGACGGCGCTCATGTCGGCCAACTGGCCGATGATCATGCCCGGCGGAAAGCCGCTGGTGTCGATCCCGCCGTTCATCATCATCACGTTCGAGGGCACCATCCTCTGGGCGTCGATGTTCACGTTCATCGGCCTGCTCCTTCTTTGCCGGCTCCCGTCGCGAGGCCTCCCCAAGGAGGTCGAGGATCCGCGCTTCAGCAACGATCACTTCGGGATCGTCGTCGAACGCGTCGCGGCGCACGACTCGGCGAAAATCAAGTCCATCCTCGCCCACTCGGGCGCGATCGAAGTGACGGGCGGAGGCAGCGATGCCGCCCACGGAGCGCACCATGGCTGAGATCGAACGGAAAGCCGATCCGCGCAAGCGCCGCCGGTTCGTCGTCGCGGCAGGCCTGTTGGTCGCCGGGGTGGCCTGGGCCAGCCCCTGGGACATCGACATGGTCGACTCGTACGCCAGCAAGGCCTACGAGTGGAAGATGCGCCCCACCCCCGAGGCCTCCGTGCAGCGGGCGCCCACGGGCCCCAAGACGCCCGGTGCCTACCAGGTAGCCTACGTCGCCCCGGTAGACCGTGTCACCGAGTCCGACGCCCTGGTGAACCCCTACCCCGCCGACGCGGCGGCGTTGGCCGAGGGCAAGGCCCTCCTCCAGGTGACCTGCGCGCCTTGCCACGGCGTCGATGGCAAGGGCGGCGGCCCGGTCACCCAGAACGACCCCGCCAAGGACATCCGGCGCTTTCCGCTGCCGGCCCCGCTCCTCTCGGGCCCCGGCGCGGTCACCGCGCTGCGCTCCGACGGGTACATCTACGCCACGATCCGGAACGGTGGCGCGCTGATGCCGGCCTATGGGATCAGCCTCACCGATCACGAACGGTGGTCCATCGTGTCGTACATGCGTACGCTCGAGGGCGCGCAGCTCGCGCCGCCCACCACGCCGCCGGTGCCCGCGGCCGTGCCCGCAGCAGTACCCGCAAAGGGGGGGACCGAGGGATGAGCAACAACGTCGATCTCATCGCGCTCGCGCGCACCGTCGTCGGAAATGGCCCCGACGTCTCCGGCGCCGTTCAGTCCACCCCGCGTGAAGTGCCCGCCACCGTGCGCACGGCCACGACCATCGGCCTGGTGGTCGGCCTCGCGTCGATCGCGGCGGGCCTCTTCCTGCACGCCGATCGTACCGCGGGCATGGTGCTGACCTGCCTCGTGTACTTCATCGGGGTGTCCCAAGGCGGCGTGATGTTCGCGGTCGCGCAGACCGCGAGCCTGGGCCGCTGGGGCCGGCCGTTCAAGCGCATCGCAGAGTCCTTCTCCGCGATGCTGCCGATTCTCTACGTCCTGTGGTTGGTGTTCCTGCTCGCGGGCGGGCTGCACATCTACGAGTGGACCCACGAGCCGATGCACGGCCACAAGGCGATCTGGCTCCAGCCGGGCTTCTTCGTGGCACGCCAGGCCGTCCTCCTCGGCATCCTCTTCCTGCTCTCGCTCACCTTCGTCCGCAACAGCCTCCGCCCCGACCTGGGCGTGGCGGCGGAGCAGCTCGGCAGCCGCGCCCCCGCGTGGTGGGGCAAGATCACCGTGGGCTGGAAGGGCCGCGAGGCCGAGATCGAGACCGCCTACCAGCGCAACATCACGCTCGCGCCGGTCATGATCGTCGTCTACGCGATCGTGTTCACGATC
>JAUXQH010000106.1 GCA_030685065.1 Pseudomonadota bacterium
GCCCTCGCCCGCGTCGGTGCAGTCCGCGTCGATGGAGGCCACCGTGAGCGCCGTGTTGATGGTCCGGTAGCCGTCGCTGTCGGCGTCCACGAAGCAGGTCTCGTCCGCGTCGCAATCCTGGCTGACGCCGTCCCCGACGACCTCGGTGGCACCGGGGTTGATGGTCGAGGCCGCGTCGTTGCAGTCGGTGGCGACGGGCGCGCCGGTGCCGGTCGTGCAGCTCAGCGACGAGCCGACGATCACGACGGCGGTGCCGTAGTTGTCGTTGTCGGCGTCGGTGTAGCAGGAGTCGAAGCCGTCGCAGTCCTCGTCGTCGTTGTTCGCGACGGTCTCAGTGGCGCCCGGGTAGTCGGTGTTGCTCGCATCGTCGCAGTCGGTCGAGACGGGCGCGCCGGTGCCGGTCGTGCAGTTCAGGGACGAGCCGACCATCACGACGGTGGTGCCGTAATTGTCGTTGTCCACGTCGGTGTAGCAGGAGTCGAAGCCGTCGCAGTCCTCGTCGTCGCTGTTCGCGACGGTCTCGGTGGCGCCCGGGTAGTCAGTGTTGCTCGCATCGTCGCAGTCGGTCGACACGGGCGCGCCGGTGCCGGTCGTGCAGTTGAGCGAGGAGCCGACCATCACGACGGTGGTGCCGTAGTTGTCGTTGTCCACGTCGGTGTAGCAGGAGTCGAAGCCGTCGCAGTCCTCGTCGTCGCTGTTCGCCACGATCTCGGAGGCGCCGGGGTAGTCGGTGTTGCTGCTGTCGTCGCAGTCGGTCGCGACGGGCGCGCCGGTGCCGGTCGTGCAGTTCAGCGACGAGCCGACGACCACGGTGGTGGTGCCGTAGTTGTCGTTGTCGGCGTCGGCGTAGCAGGAGTCGAAGCCGTCACAGTCCTCGTCGTCGCTGTTCGCGACCGTCTCGGTAGCGCCGGGGTAGTCGGTGTTGCTCGTGTCGTCGCAGTCCGTGCTGTTGGCCGCGTCGTACCCGGTGGCGGTCTGCGCTTCGCACCAGCACTCGGTCGCGGTGGTGCCGAAGGTGTCGCTGTCGCCGTCGTAATAGAAGACCACGCAGTCGGTGGCGTCGAGGAGGTCGTCTCCGCCATCGCAGTTGTCGTCGTAGGTGGTGCCGCAGTCCTCGTTCATCGCGGTGTTGACCAGCTCGCGCACGTCGTCGCAGTCGGTCCCGGTGCTGATCTCGTCCTCGGAGTCGAAGCCGTCCCCGTCGGCGTCGTAATCGGACAGACCGTCGCAATCGTTGTCTACACCGTTGTACCAGATCTCCGAGGCACCGGGGTACGCCTCGGCGTCCTCGTCCTCGCAGTCGGTGCCCGTCGTGCCGCTGCGCGCGGGGAGCTCGTCGGTGTCGAAGCCGTCGAGGTCGCGGTCGAAGTCGGAGTCGCCCGCGCAGTCCGCGTCGACCGCGTCGTACCAGGCGTCCTCCGCGCCGGGGAACACCGCGTCGGCCGGGGGTTGCGTGCGCCCGTTGATGGCGACGAAGTCGGCGGGGATGCTGTCGAAGTCGTCCCAGCAGTCGTCCCCGCCGTGGTCTGCGCTCGCGTGCCCGTCCAGGTCCTTGTCGTACAGGTTCCCGTCACAGTTCTCGTCGAAGTCGTTGTACCATACCTCCGGAACGGTCGGGTCGGGGAAGATGTCGGCGTTCAAATCGTCGCATTCGCCATCGAGGTTGTAGCCGTCACCGTCCTGGTCGTAGTCGCTCTGACCGTCGCAGTTCGAGTCGGTGCCGTCGTACCAGGTGTCCGAGGCGCCGGGGTACACGTCGGCCGGCTCGAAGTCTTCCGTGACGGTGCCGCTCTCGGGGTACTCGTCCGCCTCGACGGAGTCGTAGCAGTCGTCGCCCAGGGAGCCGTCCGGCTGCCGATAGTCGCCGTTGGACGTATCGAAGCCGTCGAGGTCCTGGTCGAAGTCGGAGAGGCCGTCGCAATTGGCGTCGACCCCGTCGTAATAGACCTCGAGCGCGTCCGGGTTGACGCTCGCCGCCGTGAGCGCCCCGAAGCCGTTGATGGCCTCGAAGGCCTCGGGGATCACGTTCGGGTCGTCCCAGCAGTCGGTCCCGTCGCCCGTGCCGGCGGCATCGAACCCGTCCCCATCCTGATCGAAGTCGGACAGACCGTCACAATTCTGGTCGATCCCGTCGTACCAGATCTCCGCGGCTTCCGGTCCGACCTCGCCCCCGCCGTCCGGCGAGTCCGCGCAGTCGCCGTCGAGGATGCTCTTCCCGTCCCCGTCCTCGTCCCGCAGGGTCCACGTGGTGCCGCACCCCGCGACGAAGGTTGGGAGCAGGAGCAACAGCAGACCGCGCATGGGGGACTCGGGAAGCGCCACAGTTTAGATCAGCCATTGGACCAACGGCAACCCGACCCTTCAGCCCGAGCCGCGCCGCCCTCCCGACGGGCGGCCGATCCCCTCCCGGACCGCGGCCCGCGTCAAGAGCCGTCATCACCGGATGGACGCCCTCCTCGGCGTTTCGACAGGCCGCGGGCCACCGGTTAGCCCTGCGCCCCTGTAAGAGAAGGGCTCACTGACGATGATTGAGGTTCAAGGGCTCACAAAGCGGTACGGAGAAACCGTCGCGATCGACGATGTCTCCTTTCAGGTCGCGCGGGGCGAGGTGGTGGGCTTCCTCGGGCCAAACGGCGCGGGCAAGAGCACGACCATGCGCATCATCGCGGGTTCGCTCGGTGCGTCCGCCGGCACCGCCAGGGTGGGCGGCTTCGACGTGGCTGATGATCCGCGCGGCGTGCAGGCCATCCTCGGGTACGCACCCGAGGTTCCGCCCGTCTACACGAACATGTCGGTTCGCGACTACGTGACCTTCGCCGCCACGCTCAAGGGGGTGGACGACGTGTCCGCCGCCACGAAGAAGGCGCTGGGGAGGGTGGGGCTCGACAAGGTGGCGCACCGCCTCATCGAGCACCTCTCGAAGGGCTACCGGCAGCGCGTCGGGCTCGCGCAGGCGTTGGTGCACGACCCGAAGGTGCTCGTCCTCGACGAGCCGACCTCGGGCCTCGATCCCGCCCAGCGGGTGGAGATCCGGAACCTCCTCGCGGAGCTGGCGGGCGGGGACCGCACGGTGGTCCTCTCGACGCACGTCCTCGGCGAGATCGAGGCCATCTGCTCGCGGGTGATCATCATCAACAAGGGCCGCATCGTCGCGCAGGACGAGCTGTCCCGCCTCTCCGCGGTGGGCCGCGCGGTCAAGATCGAGCTCGCGCGGCCGGGCGCCGAGGCGCTCGCTGCGTTGCAGGCGATTCCCGGCGTGAGCAACGTCACGCAGATCGACGAGCGGTACGTCGTCCATGGGGACAGTGACCTGCGCGAGGCCGTGTCCCGCGTGGCCGTTCCCTTCGGCCTCCTCGAGATGGCCGGGCGGGAAAGGCTCGAGGACATCTATCTACGCCTGACGACGGGAGGTGCCTCGTGAGGAATATCTTCGCTATCGGGCGTCGTGAGCTGTCCGCCTACATGACCGCCCCGATCGGGTGGATCATCCTCTGCGGCTTCGTGCTCATGTTCGGGTTCTTCTTCGTCGTGGGCCTGCTCCAGTACGACCAGGCCGCCGCGGACGCGGTGTTCAACCCCTACGCCGCCGACCAGATCAACGTGAACGACATGATCGTCGCGCCGTTGTTCGGCAACATGCTGGTCATCGCGCTCCTGGCGGCCCCGGCGCTGTCGATGCGCCTCATCGCCGAGGACCGCCGCACCCGCGCGATCGATCTCCTGCTGACCTCTCCCGTCCGCTCCTCCGAGATCGTGCTGGGGAAGTTCCTCGGCGCGATCGGCTTCGCGACGGTGCTCGTCTCGACCACCTTCTTGTACGGCGCCATCCTGATGCTGCTCGGGGAGCCCGATCCCGGCATCATGTTCGCGAACTACGTGGGGTTCATCCTCCTGTTCGGCACGTTCATGGCCACCGGGCTGTTCGCGTCGTCGCTCACGGAGAACCAGGTGGTTGCCCTCATCGTCGCCTTCGGCCTGAACCTCCTCCTCTGGATCGTCGGCTGGACCGGCGGCTTGATGGATGAAGGCGCGCTCAAGAGCACGGTGGAGTACCTCTCCATGCTGAGCCACTTCGAGCAGCTGTCCAAGGGCGTCCTCCGGCTCCAGGACATCGTCTACTTCTTGACCTTCATCGGCTTCTTCTTGTTTGCGTCGACGCAACGGGTCGAAGCCTTGCGGTGGCGTTGATGTTCGCTCTGCGCGCGCTCGGGTGGCTCTTCGGCCTGCTCGGCCTCCTCCTCGTCGGGATCTCCGGCCTCTCCTTCGCGGTCTTCCCCGATCCGCCGCTCGCCCTGAAGGTCGTGGGCGGGGTCGGCGCGGCGATGATGGCGGGCTGGCTCTTCCTCGACTGGGGCTCGCTCCGCAACCTCGGAAGCGACCAGACGGTGCTCAGGAGCACTACGGCGTCCTTCGCGGCGCTCCTCGCGCTCGGCATCGCCGTGACCGCGAACGTCGTGGTCTACCGCTATGACAAGCAGTGGGATCTGACCGAGACCAAGCGCTACACGTTGGCCCCCCAGAGCGTGGACATCGCGAAGCAGCTCGACCGCGAGATCGAGGTCATCGCCTTCTTCCGCAGCGGCATGCCCGACGAGGCGAACTTCAAGGAGCTGATGCGGCGGTACCAGGAGCACACGTCGCTCCTGCAGGTCGAGTACTACGACCCCTGGGCCAATCCCACGATGGCCGAGCAGAACGAAGTCCGTACGGAGAGCCCCGTCGTCATCCTCAAGGTCGGCGACAACACGCAGCGCCTGGAGACCTCGCTCGACGAGCAGGCGTTCACCAGCGCGCTGGTGCGGGTGAAGTCCGACGTGCAGCACTCGGTGTGCGTGGTGACCGGCCACGGCGAGCTCGAGCTGATGGATGACCAGAGCCCGGACGGCATCGGCATCGCCAAGCAGAAGCTCGAGGGCGTGAACTACAAGGTCGAGCCCGTCTCCCTCCTCGAGAGCCAGCCCACCCCCGAGTCGTGCGAGGTGCTGATCCTCGCGTCGCCCCAGGTCGACCTGTTGCCTGCCGAGCGCGATCGCCTGGCGCAATACGTGGCCGCGGGCGGCGGCCTGATCGTGACCGTCGATCCCATGGTGGCGTCGGAGACAGCCGCCGACCTCTCCCGCTACGGCGTGAAGGTCGGAAACGACCTGGTCATCGAGGCCGATCCCTACCGCCAGACCCAGGGCGGCCCCACCTACGTCATGCTCGACGACTCGAGCTTCGACGTGCATCCCATCACCGCGAAGCTCAAGGGTGGCGGGCTGTTCGGCAACGTCCGCTCCGTCGGCCAGGGGGCCGAGATCCCGGGGCTCACCGTGCAGGTGATCGCCACGGCCTCCGAGAAGAGCTGGGCGGAGACCTCCCTGGCCGACTCCCAGGACACCTGGGTGCCGGACGAGGGCATCGATCTGATGGGCAAGGTGCCGCTCGCCGTCGTGGTCGAGGTGGCGGATCCCGCCGCCGTGAGCACCACGACCGTGGCGGCGGTGCCCGCGCCCGTCGAGGGCTCCGCGGCACCCGTTCCGACCCCGCCCGTCGCGGCTCCGGCCGTGGCCATCGAGGCCGCGCCCGCCCTCCCGCCGAAGGCCGGCGGCCGCGTGATCGTGTATGGCGACGGCGACTTCGCCTCGAACAAGCTCATCACCGTGGGCGTCAACCAGGATCTGCTGCTCAACGCCGTGGCCTGGATCGTGGGGGAGGAGGATCAGGTGACCATCCGCCCCAACGAGGCGGGCAAGGGCAAGCTGAACCTCAACATCGTGACGGTGTTCCTCTCCTGCGTGGTCGCCCTGGTCGTGGCGCCCGGGCTGACGATCGTGGGGGCGGTGGCCACCTGGCTGCGGCGCCGGCGGCTGTAGGAGCATTTCTCCCGAACGCTCCTAGGCACGTAGTCGGCTACCGACGCTGCATGGACGCGCCGGGATCCGACAAGCTACAGTGCTCCGGCGCGAGGCAGACATGAACACGCCCGACATCATCGATCTGGCCGTAGCCATCGAGCTGGAGTGCGCGGCGCTCTACGAGGTGTTCGGGCGGTGCTTCGCCGGGCGCGAAGAGGTGGTCTTCTTCTGGCGCATCTACGCCGAGGCCGAGCGCTACCACGCGGCCAGTATCCGCATCCACCAGGCCGCCTTCTCGTCCAGCGAGCCGATGGAGCCCCTCGAGATCGGCGCGGTCGAGGCGAGCCAGGTGCTCGACGAGATCCGGGCGCTCCGGATCGGCTACGAGCGCACCGCCCCGACCATCGGAGAGGCGCTCCGCGCCGCGCGTCGCGTCGAGGAGTCGAGCGCGGAGCTGCACGGGCGCACGCAGTTCTTCAAGCTGCACCCCCACTTCGCCGAGCTGTTCCAGAAGATGGCGGAAGAGGATCGCGCGCACCGGGACGTGCTCAGCACCGCCGAGCAGCGCTTCGGGGCGTAGACCGGCATTGGGCCTGGCCCCGGCTTGGCGCAGGCCCGGACCCCCAAAAACGACGACACCCCGCCTCCGGCCGGGGCCGGAGCGGGGCGCCTCGAAGCTCGAGAGATCGACGGACTAGGCCAGGATCTTCTGGAGCTGCATCGCGAGGCCCACGTTGGAGGCCTTGAGCTTGCCGGTCATGAAGAGCTGCATGGCGTAGCTCGGGTTGTCCAGCATCTTCTCCCAGTCGGCCTTTGCGACGGTGATGACGCAGCCCGGCGTTTCGGCGGGGCCTTCCTTCACCGCGCCGCCCGGGGTCGCGAGATCGATGGTCCAGACACCCGCGCCGGTGATGTCGAACTGAAAGACGGCGTTGACCGAGGCTGCCAGGTCGGGCTTGGCAATCAGCTTCTCGGGCATGAACTTGTCGAAGAATTCCGCGGTGTCGGCCATTGTGGTCCTCGGTGACCGTGGTGCTTATCGCTTTCTACGCAGGCCCGGCAACTTCCCGACCCAGGTCGCGAGTGATTGGCGTGGCCCGAGCTCGGCGTCGCTCCACGAGTCGCCGATCTCCGACCAGGCGCGGAGGCGGGCGGCGTGGGCCAGCCCCCCCCACCACCGCCACGCCCATCGGCCGCCGAAGCGCGCGGTGACGACGTTGCCGATGTCCTCCATGCGGAGCTGTTCGGCTCCGCGAAGCACGTGTTCTCCGCCGGCGTCCGTCAACGTGAGGGCCGCCCGGGCGGCGTCTTCCAGGAGGAGGGGCCAGGAGGCGGGCGCGCCGCGGGGGAGCCGCGCGACGCCGCTCTGCCGGATCGCCGAGACGATGGGCCACACGCAGCCGTCCTCGACGCCGAAGAGGGGGCCGAACCGCAGCACCGTGGTGCGTGGCGCCGCGCGGAGATCCTGCAGGCCGCGCTCGAACGCGTCGAGGCCTGGCTCGCCCTGCCCCGCGGGGCCGCACACGGTCACGGCCGCGGCCCCGTCGCGCCAGGCGGACGCCGCGAGCCTTCCCACGACCTGGCCCCACACCTCGGGGGCCTCGCGGCTGGTTCGCGGCGACAACGCGATGCACACGGTGGCGCCCTCGAGGCGGAGCCCGACCGGCTCCCCCGCGGCCCAGCGCCGCCAGAGCCCGCTGTGGGGGCGCGGGGTCGGCGACGCTACCATCACGCTTCGCCCCGACGCCGCGCCGTAGCGGGCCACCGCGCCGCCGAGATGGCCGCCCCCGAACACGATCAGGGGGCCGGGTGGGCTCGGCTTCAACGGGCCGTGGAGTGCGGAGGCGTGGAGGCGGGCGCCGGCCGCGCCGCCGTCGCGAGGCCCGCCTGGAGGCTCGCGTGGTCGAGCCGCGCGACGAAGTCCCGCGCGCGTTCGCCGGTGACCGCGAAGGTGCCGAGGGGGGTCTCGTGCCAGCCGTGCCAGTCGGATCCGCCGGTGAGGAGGAGCCCGTGCTGCTCCGCGATGACCTTGAGCCCGTTGCGGGTGCGGCGATCGACGTGCGGACGCACCCCCTCAAGGCCCTGGAGGCCCGCGGCGACGAAGGTGGAGGTCCACGCCTGGGCGTCCACCAGGGAGGGGTGGGCCCAGCTCGTCAGGCCTCCCGCGGCCCGCGCGGCGCGGATCGCGTCGACGAAGGGCAGCTCGATGAGCGGCACGACGCCAGCGCCGCCGAGGAGGGCAAAGCCCTCCCGCAGATCGCGGACGTGACCGCCGGTCTTCAGCGCGTTGTAGAGGTGGTGGCGCGTGAGGCTGCGATCGCCGACGCGCGCGGGCTCGTCCGCCACGGCGAGGTCGGAGAAGCCGAGCTTCGCGACCGCGGCGTCGTAGCGAACGGCGCGGACCTTGGCGCGCTCCCGGAGGAACGCCCGGAACTCCTCCGGCATCTCCCCGGGAAAGTAGACGAGCAGGTGCAGCTCGCGCCCGGCGTGGCTCCCGGACACCTCGGCGGCCGCGATCACCCGCAGCTCCCGGGCTCCGCGCACGTGTACGCCCGGCGTCAGGACATTGGGGAGGTCGTGGTCGGCTACGGCGATGACGTCGAGCTTGCCCGCGAAGGCGCGGGAGAGCACGTCGTCGGGCGGGAAACGCCCGTCCGAGCGATCGGTGTGCATGTGCAGGTCGATCCGGCCCGGATCCCCGCTAGTCCTGTGCTTCGATAGCATCGAGCATCCGTCCGTGGGCATCGACCAGGGCGCGCATCTGGGCGAGGTGATGGAGGCGCGTGGACTTCATGTGCACGAGCTCTTCTTGCAGTGAACGGCGCTCTTCGTGGGCGGCAGCGAGGATCCTCTCGGCCTCGAGGCGGGCCTCCCCGACGAGAACATCTACCTCCCGCCGGGCGGTGTTCTCCAGGTCGACCGCCATGCGACGGGCGAGGATCAGCGTCTGCCGGATCTCGTCCTGTTCGCTCCTCAGGGTCTCCACGGCGTCGTCCAGCGCGCCGAGCTCCTCCCGGAGGCGGAGGTTTTCCTTCAGGGACCCTTCCCACGCCTCGCGGACCTCGTCCAGGAAACGATGCACCTCTTCGGGGTCGTAGCCGCCCTTGCGGGCGGGTCCGAACTGCTTCTGGAGGATGTCCAGCGGGGTGAGGGCCATCTGGGGCGTCTATCCCGCGTCCGAGGGGAGCGGCGTCGAAGCAAGCGGCGCCGCCCGGGCGCCTCGAGGCATGGCGGGCCGCGTCATGGCACGCCGACCACGGCGGCACCGACATACCGCTCGCGGAGGCGCTCCATCAGCACCTCCTTCGGGGGCTCGTCGCTCGGGGGGAGCACGCCCAGCACCCGCTCGATTCCCACGAGGCGCGATCGGCTCGCGACGAGCACGACCGAGTCGGCGTCCGTCAGGATGCGGAAGCGGCCGTCCCCCATGCCGAGCTTCCCCTTGTCCCCGGGGTTGTCGCTGTGGAACACGACCTCCGCCTGCGCGCCGCGGAGCTCGATGACCTCGATCCATGCGTCGTCATCGGTGTCGAAGAGCACGCCGCCGGCGTCGGCGCGCGCCACCAGCGTCACGTCGGTGGCGGCGGGCACGGGCAGGGAGGCCCACACTCCCGCGGCGACCGCGAGGAGCCCGACGAAGACGGCGCCGACCCAATAGCGGGCGGCCGACGGGGGCGGAGGCAAGGGCTCGGGGAGGGGCTCCAGGCCGTCGACCTCGCCCCAGGTCATCCCCTGGAGCGCGGCGAGGAGGGTGTCCACCCCTGGCCCGATCACGGCGCGTGGAATCCAACGCCCCGCGACCGTGCGGCGCACGATCCGCACGCGATCGGCCGGCGGGGCGCCGCGTTCGGCCGCCTGGTCGAGGATGGCCTGCGGATCGATCCGGGAGGCGTCGATCAGCAACACGTCCTCTTGGAGGAGCCGCGCGGTGTCTCCCAGGGCGCGGGCGAGGGCGCGGGTGTGCCGCCGGGCATCGGGGTGCACGCTCACGCAGCAGAGGTCGACGGTGCCCGTGGGGCGACAAAGGCCGTCCTCCGGGGGGAACAGGTCGGCGGGGGAGAGCATCCCCTCCCGGAACATCCGCAACGCGCGGGAGCAGCGCGGGCAGCCTTCGGCGTGCGCGCGGCCGGGCTCCGTGGCGAGGCCCCCGGGCCCCGGGCAGAGGTCCCGCGCGGCGGTCGCGATGCGGACGAGCAGGCGATCCAGGCGGCCGGGCTCCCATCCCTCGAGCGCCACGCCGTCCTCTCCCACCACCTCGCGGGCGAGCTCGCGAACAGCGTCCCGTGCGCCGCGGAGCAGGGCGGTCTCCAGGCCGGTGCGCCGCTCCACCTCCTCCAGCGGGAGGCCATCCGCATAGTGGAGGCGCACAACCGCACCATGGATGGGTTCGGACGCGGCGAGGATGCCGTCCCGCCAGGCGGGAGAGGGGAGGATGTCCAGGTCCGCATCGAGCGTGTACGGCGCATACCGACCGCCACAGCGCGCGAGGTAGTCCTCCACCGCGATGGTGGAGCGCGCCTCGGCGTCCGCCAGGCCAGCGTCCGCCGGGAGGCGCCAGAGCGCGTGATCCCGCGCCGCACGGAGCGTGGAGGGGCGTGGTTGCACCCCGGCCCGGAGCAGATCCCACGCGACGCGAACCGTGATCGGACCCCAGAGGCGCCGGAGCGGGTCTGACGCCTGCTGCGGGGGGATGGCGATCGGTGGTTCCATGGGCAGTACGGGGCGCGGGGGAAGCGAGGGGCGGGCGGGGACGACATACGAGCCGTCGGCCCTGCGTTGGGCGTCCCACGCAGCCTATCGCGAACCGGAACCGCCGGGAGGCACGAGCTACGCGGCTTCTTCGCGCTCGGCGCGACGGGGGCCGGACGTCAGCAGGTCGTTGATGACGGCCGCCGTCGCTACGCTCGCGAGCTCCTCATCCCCATACTGGGCGAGGAACTCCTCGTAGATGGTCGAGATGAGCTCGCCGAGGTTCGTGTTGATGGTCATGCTGCCCTCCTGGAGTCGACTGGTCCGGGACCCGATTGGGACCCGGGTGCGCACGTTCAGGGTGCCCCTTGGCGCCCTGCTGGGCTCTGGCCTTCGCGCTTGGCAACGGGAGGTTGCAAGTGCTGTGCCAGAGGCCTTCGAGTCCGGATTGCGGCCGCGTGTGCGCTTCGTTCCCTACATACGCACCTGGGCGCTGGTGCACTCGTCGTACATTGTCAAGATTCCGGTACAATTCCCCCAGGGGAGGCCGCGATCACGAGCAGGTGCACCTCGTCCGCTCCCGCCGCCAGGAGCTCCTCGGCGCAGGCGCGAGCGGTGCTCCCCGTCGTGACGACGTCATCCACGAGCAGGACACGGCCCTGAACGGGACAGGTGACCCGGTAGGCGTCCCGGGTGTTGGCGGTGCGCAGCCGGCGGCCGAGGCGCGCCTGGGACTGTGCCCGCCGGCGTACCAGCGGGTGGAACAGCGGGATGCCCTGATGCGCGGCGACCGGATAGGCGAGCAGGTCGGCGGGGTTCATTCCCCGGATGAGGCGGCGCCAGGGGCTCGACGGCACGGCGACCACCGAGTCGATCGCGCTCACGTCGAGCTCGCGCCCACAGTGACGCCCGAGGGCCCATAGGATCGCTTCGTTACCGCCGTACTTGCCCGCACGCACCATCGCCCCGACGGGGCCGGCGTAGCTGCCGAGGTACCAACCCGAGGTGATCCCGGGCGGGAGCACGGGGAGGCGTTGCAGGTGCTCGGGGATCACATCGAGGCAGGTGCGGCACAGATGGCCGTCCAACGGGCCGCGCGCAGACACGGGCGGACACGATGCACAGGCGACGCAGGATTCGATTCCAAGGCAGCTGATGACTTCGAGCATGGCCGATCAATGCTCACGTCCAAGGCCTGCGTCAAAGGAGGTAATTTTCGGTTTATGCGGGGGATCGAGATCCACGTTTCGTCACATCGTGCCTAGGTGCCAGGATCTTCGGGGGGAATCCGGCGAGCGCGTCGATCAGCACCTGCCACACGCTTTTTTCTGCCCTCTAACCCTCGGCTTTTTGGTGCAAACCTTTGCGTTTTTTGGCTCTCTGCCTACCCCCCTGGGGGCTCCGCGGGATCCGCTACGCATGATGATAGGGTTCTCCCTTGCGAATTGTACACGCCCGGTAGATTTGCTCGACCAGCACCACCCGCGCCACGGCGTGGGCGAGCACCATGGCGGACAGGCGATGCACCTTCCAGGCGCGCTCCCGCACCTCTGGGGCGTGGCCGTACGGCCCGCCGATGGCGAACACGAGCGAGGTCACCCCGTCCTGCGCGCAGCGCTCCAGGAGCGCTGCGAGGCCCGTGCTGCTGATGTCGTCTCCTCGCTCGTCGAGGGCGACGAGCCGACCGCGCGCCGGCAGCGCGCCCAGCAACGCCTCCGCCTCGCCCGCCGCGGTGGACGGGCGGATCACCCGCTCCTCGAAGGGGAAGTGACGCGTGATTCGTCGCGCCCAGTCGGCGCATGCATCATCCGCCCAGGGCAGCTTGCCCGAGCGGACGGAGCTCGCGACGAGCCTCACACCCTCGTCTGCCCTGCGGCGCCTCGGGCCGCGGCCGTTTGGGCCTCGAACGGAATGCGCCGCGCGTCGGCCCACATCGCCTCGAGATCATAGAACCCGCGCATCGGCTCCTCGAAGACGTGTACCAGCACGTCACCGAAGTCGATGAGGATCCACCGGGACGCATCCACCCCCTCGACACCGATCGGCCGCTGGCCGATCTCGCGGAGGTCGTGGATGATCCCCTCGGCGAGGGCTCGGACGTGCCGCCGGCTGGTGCCGGTGCAGATCACGAAGCTGTCGCAGTACGACGCTTTTCTTCCAAGATCGAGGACGGTCACGTCCTCCGCCTTGCGATCGGAGGCGAAGCGCGCGGCGGCAGTGGCCAGATCAAGGGACTCGATGACGGCACCTCGCGGGTTTGTGCCGCAGGTCATGCGGCACGGTTCAAGCGTTGATCACCTTGAAAGAGGTAAGGACAGCATAGCGCACGCCATCCACCTCGAGCAGTTTGCCGACAAGAGATAGCCGGGCGCCGATGTGGCCCTCGACCGCGAGCACCTCGATCAGCTCGTTCGCGATGACGTGTACCGACGCTGGGGGTGACCGATCCGAGACGGTGTAGGGCACGGCCACCATGCTCGCGAGATCGTTGCTCGATGCCTTGAGGGTGCCGACGTACGACCAGTCCTGCCCCTCCTCCAGCACGCGCCGCGCCATCATGCCGGTGGTGTAGGAGCAGTTGCTGCCGATGAGCTCGCCCCCCCGCGCCGCGTGGCTGGCGGCGGTCACGTCCATGGTGACGGCGGCGGCGATCTCGGGGGCTGCGCTGCTCGGCGCGACGTGCGATGGCGCATCGATCGGCCCCGCGAAGGCGGCGGGGAAGAAGACGACCATCGACGCGAAGGAGAGCGCAGGCACCATCATGGCTCCATCAAGGATCGTACCATACAGGCGCCCCCTGGGCCGGGCAAGTCATGGCTTGTCTCCTGGAGGAGCTGAAACTTCGGGATCGACGCCGACCCCCACGATGCTGAAGGAGAGGGACACCTCCTGGGTCTGTCGGCCGGAGGTCGCGGCGAGCTTGACCTGCCCCTTGAGGCGCACCGCGGTCGCCTCGTCGATCCAGACCTCGCCCTCGGCGGCGGTCACGCTCCAGCCGCGCGGGGCCCGCTGGGGAGGAGGCTCGGGCGGCGGCAGCGGCGACACGGTGTGGCGGATCGCACGACGACCCTCCACGATCTCCATTCCCTGCGGCTCGAGCCGTACGCCGTTCGCGAGGCCCTCGAGCGCCCAGGACCAGGGGTCCCAGGTGCCCGCGAGCTGAACCCGGAACGGCTCCGCGTCCCCCTTGTTGACCAGGGGGCCGGCGCCCCCGTTGGTCCACGCGACCGCGTCCCACACGCGGACGTCACTCCGCACACGCTCGTCCTTGCGCTGGAGGTAGGACCAGCGGTCGGCGTCCCGCCAGCGCAGCTCGACGGACTCGGTGGTCACGAACGGCTCGACGCCCTCGCCGCCGATCGACCGGCGCACGTCCGCCTGGAGGCGATAGCTGCCGAGCCCGGACACCGTCGCGAACGTGGCCTTCTCCGCGGCGGCGGGCAGCGGGACCGACCCGTCGACGGCGGCGCCGACGCAGGCCAGCACCCCGAGGAGCGCGATCACGACCGCGGGATCTCGCTGATGCGGGCCCAGGTGCGCTGGAGCAGGGGCTTGATGCCGTCCCCCGCGATGGCGGAGATCACGTGGATCTCGCCGGCGCCGGCCTCGGTGAGGGCCTGGCGGGCCTCGGCCTCGGCTTCGTCGTCCACCGTGTCGCGCTGCGTGAGCACGACCAGCTCGGGCTTCTCCGCGAGCTCGGTGTCGTAGGCGACCAGCTCGTTCCGCAGGCTGCGGTAGCGGTGCGCCACGGAGTCGGCCTCCATCGGGGAGAGCGAGACCAGGTGGAGCAGGGTTCGCGTGCGCTGGAGGTGCCGGAGGAACTGGTGGCCCAGGCCCTTGCCCTCGGCCGCGCCCTCGATGAGCCCGGGAATGTCCGCGACGACGAAGTTGCCTTGCTCGCCCATGGACACCACCCCGAGGTTCGGCACCAGGGTGGTGAACGGGTAGTCGGCGACCTTGGGACGGGCCGCCGAGATCACCGAGATCAAGGTCGACTTCCCGGCGTTCGGGTAGCCGAGGAGCCCAACGTCGGCCATGAGCCGGAGCTCGAGCCGCACGGTCAACGCGATGCTGGGCCCGCCCGGAGTCGTGGTGCGGGGAGCCCGGTTCGTGCTGCTCTTGAAGTGGGGGTTGCCCAGGCCACCGATGCCGCCGGGGGCCGCGATCCGCTCCTCCCCGAGGGTGAGCAGCTCGAACAACACGGCGTCGGACGCCGCGTCCCGCACGATCGTGCCCACAGGGACGGGGATCACGAGATCCGCGCCCTGCGCGCCTGTCCGGCGTCGACCCGACCCGGCGACACCGTCACCAGCGCGCCAGGCCGATCGACTACGGAGGTCGAGAAGGGTGTGCATGCCGCTGGTCGCGAGGAAGGACACATTGCCCCCTCGGCCACCGTCGCCCCCGTCCGGGCCTCCCATCTCGACGTACATTTCCCGTCGCATGGAAGAGGAACCACGGCCCCCCTTCCCGCTATGGATGTCGACTTCTACCTCGTCAACGAAGCGCACAAACCCTCCAGTTGGGGGACCCGGCGCCCCGACGACTACTCGGCCGCTAGAACAGCGGACTCGGCCGTCGCCGTCGGGTAGACCGAGATGTACTTACGGTTGAGCCGGCGCTCGAACTTGACGGCGCCGCTGACGAGCGCGAAAAGCGTCCAGTCACGGCCCACGCCAACGTTCTTGCCCGGGTGGAAGACCGTGCCGAGCTGCCGCACGAGGATGTTCCCCGCGAGCACTTCCTGCCCGTCGCCACGCTTGACGCCACGGTACTGCGGATTCGAATCGCGCCCGTTGCGAGAACTACCCTGTCCCTTTTTGTGAGCCATGGTAGCCCCCTACGCCTGGATGCTGTTGATCTGAAGAACGCTGAGCGAGGCCCGCCCATTCTTCTGCTTACGACGGCGCTGGCGGTGGAGGTACCGCATCGACTCCGTCTTGGCGCCCTTGACGTGGGCCGCGACCGTGGCCGTGACCACTGCGCCGGGGATGGTGGGCGCGCCCACCACCACGTTTTCGCCGCCGACCATGAGGACCTGATCGAGAGCGAGTTCGCTTCCGACCTCGGCCGCGACGCGATCCACAACGAGGGTTGTCCCTTCGGACACCCGATACTGCTTGCCACCTGTGACGACGACCGCGTACATCGTTTTCGACCCTTCCTTGAAGCCGGTCGCGCTTAACACACCCCGACGTGGGGTCAAGAAACGCGTTGACCGAGCTGGGCACGCACCACATCGAGGCGCGCTTGCACCTCATGGGTGCTCATGCCCGCATAACGCTCTGGGAGCATACGTCGAGAGGATGACTCGAACACGGCAAGGAGTTCCATGTATTCGAGCATCCGGACATCCCGGCTGGGGATGAGGTCCGCTACCGCGCGGGCCAGGTCCGCCTCGGAGAGGCGCTCGCGCCCCTCCCACGCGGCGAAGTTCGCGGAAGCCAGGACGACCGCCTCGATCTCGGCGGCCGAGTAGCCGGCGGTGCCGTCCACCACCGCGTCGAGGCGGGCGCCCTCCTCGAGCGTGAGCTGCGCCTTGCGCACGACCGCCGCCGTGACCGCGCGGCGCTCTTCGGCGCCCTCTGGGAAGAAGAACGGGATCTTCACGTCGAACCGGCCGGGGCGCTTCAGATCCGTGTCGAGCTTGTCGGGCCGGTTCGTCATCATCAGGATCACGACGCGGCCGCGGTGCGACGTGTCGGACATGAATTCCTTGAGCCGCGCGATGACCCGGCTCGACGTACCTCCGTCCCCCTCGGAGCCCGACGACAGCGAGCGATCCGCCTCGTCGAGGATGAGGAGCACGTACCCGAGGCCGTCCACCACCTGCAGGATCTTCTCCAGGTTGCCCTCGGTCGAGCCCACCCACTTCTCGCGGAAGTTCTTGAACTTGAGGCACGTCAGGCCGCTCTCGCGGGCGAAGGCCTCGGCGAGGAACGTCTTCCCCGTTCCCATCGGGCCGACGAAGATGAGGCCCATCGGAACGCGGTTGCGTTGGCCGTGCTTGATCGCCTCGGCGATGCGCATGAGCTCGGTCTTGATCGACTCCATCCCGCCCACGTGCGAGAAGTCGTGCGAGGGATCGACGAACTCGACGAGCGAGTGGCACTCCTGCTCGATGATCGCCTTCTTGCGCTGGTTCACCGCGCGGAAGGTGATGGGCTGGCTGGATTGCCGCGCCTGGCGTAGCAAGCCGCGGATCTGGGTGAGCGACAGGCCGGCCGTCACCTTCGCGAGCTGGGCATCGTCGAGCTCCTGGACGATGCCTCGGCGGTCCTGCGCGCGGAGGAACGCCTCGCGCTCCGCGACGCTCGGCAGCGGCACCTCCAGCGGCAACACGTGGCTGGACGCGACGAGGCGCCGGTGCACGTCGGACAGGGTCTCCGTGACCAGCACCACGAGGTTGTCGCTCTGCACGAGCGAGGGGTCCGCGCCGAGGCGGAGCAGGGTGACGAGGTTGTTCTTGTCCGACTCGGACATGAACGAGAGCTCCCCGTTGGGGATGATCGTCTCGATGTAGTCGATGACCACCGACGCGCGCTGCGTCGGGTCGGTGACCAGCTCCTCCAGCAGCGGCAGGACCTGCCCGGGCGAGCGCGGCAGCGTGTCCACCGGGTCCCGACCCTCCATGAGCCGGCGCGCCGTCAACGTGCGCTTGAACGCGGCCTCCTGCGCGCGGCTGCCGAACTCCACCCCCTCGGAGAGGTTGTAGTAGACGACCAGGTCCTTCGTGCGGCCCAGGAACCGCTCCAGGAACTCCCGGATGGACGTGTAGCGGACGGTCGTACCGTCCGGCTCGGGCGTGGGGTGGATGTCGCGCGTGTTCCCGTGCAGGAGGAAGACGCTGGACTCGCCGGAGAGGTATCGGTCACGCAGCGAGGCGGCCCAGGCGGGGAGGAGTGGTTCCATCCGTGCCGCCTATCGTGACCCTCGGGTGTCTGGGCTCCCTACCTGCGCTTGAGACGCGCCTCGAGCTCGTTCAGCCGGCGCTCGAGGACGGCGAGACGGTCGGGCTCTCCGGGGAGCGTGCCCCCCTCGAGGCGGCAGAGGCGCGCGTCGAGATCGACCACGTCCCCGTCGGGGCCGATCAGGTCCGCCAGCTCATCGTCGATGCGCGCGAGGCGCCCCGCCGCGCCGTCGACCCGGGTCAGCCGCGATTCGAGCATCGCGATCCGGCCCGCGAGCGACACGAACCCGCCCTCCCCGTGCTCCAGCCCGAAGAAGCGCCGCCGTAGGAGCCGCGTGCGCCGCCGCGCCACGGTGTCCCTGGCCCCGGCCCCGCCGCTCTCGAGCGCGGTCAGGCGTGCGTCCATCGAGGCGACGTTGTCCGCGAAATGGACAAGCAGCCCGAGCAGCGGGACGCGGTCGGCGGCCTCCTCGGTGCAGTGTCCCGACAGGAGGAGCCGCACGGAGAGAAAGCGGGGCGATCCGTCGAAATGGTGGCGCTCCAGCGCGTTGCCGGCGCCGAGGACGGCGTGGTAGTACCCGCCGGCTCCCACCGAGATGGCGCGGACCTCGTCCTGCCAGAGCACGTCCTCTCCCGTGAGGGACGCGTGGAGGCGGAAGAGGAGGTCGTATAGACCTGGGTTGGCGGGCGGCTCTCCCGCCCGGCAGAGGCGACCGTGGAACTCGATCGAATGGACCATGAGCTTCCCTCGCCTTGCCGAGAACGATCGTACCGACGTGGTTTCCCCCCTGTCAAAGCCGGGGCCCGGATCCGGCGCCGCGAGGAGGGCCGATGCGGATCCTGATCCCGGGGGCCGGCGGCCTCGTGGGGACCGCGCTTCGGGCACGGGCGTCGGCGAGCGGGCACGCCTGCGTCTTCCTCGACCGGTCGGAGTGTGATGTGACGGATCCGCGGGCGCGGTCGGACGCGCTGCGGCGATATCGTCCGGACGCGGTCCTGTTCTGCGCGGCGAGGACGGCGGTAGATGCATGCGCGAACGACCCTTCGGCCGAAGCCGTCAACGTCTCCGCGCCGGCCGCGTGGGCCGCCGAGGTCGAGACATGGCTGCTCTCGTCGAACTTCGTCTTCGGTGGGCCTGGGCCGCACGCGCCCGGGGCGTCGCCTCGGCCGGCGGGCGTCTACGCCGACCAGAAGATGCGTGCGGAGGCGGCCGTGCTCGGGGCGGGTGGGCACGTGGCGCGGGTCGGGTGGGTCTATGGCCCGAACGGCCGCACCTTCGCCTCCACGCTGGCCGCCCGCCTCCGCGCGGGGGAGGCCGTCCGCGCGCTCTACGACGTGCGCGTGCAACCCACGTGGTCGCTCGACCTCGCGGACGCGTTGTTCACGATGCCGCGCGGCGTGGTCCACCACGCGGGACGAGGGGAGGCCTCGTGGTACGGGTTCGCGCTGGCGGTGTGGGCCCGCGTGCGTTCCGGGACGGTGGTGCCCGTTCGGCTCGCGGAGCTGGGCCTCGCCGAGCCGCGCCCGCGCGATGCGCGGCTCGCGCCAGCCACGCTGCCGCCGTGGTGGGACCGCGTGGAGGCGCTGGTCTCGGAGACCTGAGCGTCGGGACGTATGGGAGCGGCTAGCCGGGCGGCCGGGGCGCGATCAGCGCGCCAGCGCGACCGCCGCCGCCACGCGGATGCGCACGGACTCGTCCGCGAGCAGCGTCGTGAGCGCGGCTTGATCCGCGGCGACGCCCGAGCCGCCGAGGGCCTCGATCGCGGCGAGCTGAAGGCCCGGGGCGGCCTCGGGCAGCCCGCTCCGGAGCGCCGCTCGGAGGCGATCGCCGCCGTCGATCGTGGGCTCGCGCCGGAGGCGGCGCCCCGCGGCCAGGGCCGCGAGGAGTCGACCGTCGGGCTCTCCCTCCGCGAGCTGGCGGAGCACGTCGCGCAGATCGCCCCGCCCCCGCCCGAACAGCACGAGGGCCGCGGTGTCGCCGACGCCGGGCGGGCCGGCGAGCGCGCCCTCGAGGATGACATCCGCCGCCGGCGACCGGGCGTCGGCCAGGTACTCGAGGGCCTCCAGGGCGCGATCTCCTCCCTCGGCCAGCGCGGCGACCAGGGCGCGTTCGCCGGCCGGGCCCCCGAGCTCGAGGAGCGCCGCCGCGAGCGCGAGCTGGATCTCCGGCTCGACGCGTTCGAGCGCGGTCGTGAGCGGGGCCACGAGCGAGCCCACCCCGCTCTCGCCGATCGCGCGGAAGAACCAGAGCTCCATCGGCAGGTTGCCCGCGGCGAGCTGGTCGGCGAGGCGTGCCGCGGCCGGGTCCGGGTGGCCCGCGGTGTCGCCCGCGATGGCGGCCGCGAGCAGGAGCGCCCCGCCGCGCCCGCCCGTGACCTGCGCCGCGGCCGCGGTGAGCCGCGCGCGGTCGGCTTCCCGCTCGTCGGCGGGGACCCCGCCGTCCCGCACGCCGCGCGCGAGGGGGATCGCGGCGGCGCCGCGCACCCAGGGGCTCACGCCGGCGTCATCCACGAGGGTCCGCAGCAGCGCGCGCGCGGCGGGCTCGTCCAGCCGGGCCCCCAGCTCCGCGACCGTCGCGCGCTGGACGTATTCGGATGGATCGAAGCGCCCCCGCTGGCCCCATTCGCCTCCCGCCGGGGTGGGGTCGGCCGCGAGGAGCGCCGCGATGGCGTCCCGCCGCACGGCCACGTCGAGGTCGGCCGCGCCGGCCTCGAGGGCGGCCTTGCAGGCGGGGTCGAGCGGTGCGCGCGGTGCGCGAGCGGCGAGCGCGGTGGGCGGAGCCGGGGCACGGTGAGCGCAGCCTGGGGCCGCAGCCAGCAGCCAGAGCAGGATCATTTGAGGAGCGCGTTCATGCGGCCCTGTGCCTTGCCGGCGAGGGGATCGCCGCTGTCGTCCACGTAGGTGAGGACCTTCTGGTAGAGCGCCAGCGCCTTGTCCGTCTGGTTGATGTCCTCCAGAACGCGCGCCTCCTTGTAGATCTCCGAGGCCTGCTCCTTGAGGCGCTTCCGCACGTCGGCGAGCTTGGCGGCCGCCGCGTCGTTGTACGGATCCGACTTCACCGTGGAGGCGAGCTGGCTGCGGGCGGTGACCAGGTCGCCGCTCTTGTAGGCGGCGAGGCCGGCGGTGTAGGCCTTCTTGCTGTCGGCCTTCATCTGGTCCTTCGCGTTCCGGATGCCCTCTTCTGCCTGGTAGTACTGGGGCGCGCCGCGGGTGGGATCGGCGGCGAGCACGGCCTCCCATTGGCGCACGGCCTTCGTCAGGTTGCCCTTGTCGAAGTCACGCTGGGCGCCAGCCACCATGTCCTGGAGGGAGGCCTGCTTTTTCTCTTGCCGGCGGCTGGCCGCGCCGCGCGCGATCGAGGATTCCCGCAGCGCGAGCTGGGCTCCGGCGTCGGCGAGCTCGGGATCTCCCGGGTTCAGCTCGAGCGCCGCGGCGAGCAGGGTGTGGGCCTCGCCGATGGCGGAACCGTCCGTTCCTGCCTTGACGACGGCGGCGAGGGCCAGGGTCTTGGCGTCGGTGCGTTGGGTGGCGGAGACCGAGCGGGCGGTGAGCCCCTCGTACATCCGCTGCATCGCGATGAACTCGCACGCGACGTACCCCATGCGCTCGGCGTCGGGATTGCCCGGATCCACTTGCTGAACCTTGTAGAATTGTGCCGCCGCCTCGAATTGCTTGCCCTCGGTGAAGAGGCGCATGCCGTCCGCCATGAGGGCGGCCACTTCGTCCTGGGCGACGGGGTCGAGCGCGACGCGGGTGACCGGTGCGGCGATCGGGGCGGCGATCGAGGCGGACGGGGCCCCGACGGCCGAGGCGCCGGCGCTGGATCCGCCCGTGACGGTGGTGGGGGCGGCGGTGGGGGGGGCGACGCTGGCAACCGAGCGGGGTGTCAGGATTGAGGACGCCATGTCGATCACCATGCGCGCGCCGATGAACAGGCCGGCGAGCACGAGCACGGACACGGAGATCTGGTTGATGGGGCGCGACAGGAACCCGGTGCTACGCCGCGTCACCCTCCCCTTGGGGCCCTTGCGCGCCTTGACGTTGGCCACGTCGAAGTCGAGCTCGACGGCGTGCGGCGCGCCCATCTGCTCGGCGGGCGGCGCGGCGGCCGACGTGGGGCGGAGCGTCGCGGGCGCGGGGCGCGGGACCCCGAGCGCCTTGGGGGCGAAGGGAAGCGAGGGGGGCGGCGGCACGGGGCGGTCAGACCCGGCGGATCGCGGCGCGGCCGGCGTAGAGGCGGCCGGCGTAGAGGCGGCGTGGGGGCGCGGAGGCGGCGCCGCCCGATGGGGCTCGGCCGGCGGGGGGGTCTTCAGGCTCGAGAGGCTCGGGCCGGCCGGCGGCGGGAAAGCCTGGCCGGGGCGCGTCGGGGGCTGGCCCGCGTGGCGCGGACCCGCGAGGTTCGGGGGCGGGCCCGAGTCGGCCGGCGAGGGCGCGATCGCCGAGGTGAACATGACAGAGTCGAACGCCTCCGTCCGATCGCTGTGCTCTTCTTGGACCGGCACCTGCGCCGCGACGAACGCGAGCTCGACCGTGCCGATGCGCACGCGATCCCCGTCCGCGAGCACCTTTTCTCGGACGCGGCGACCGTTGACCCAGGTGCCGTTGGAGCTCCCGCGGTCGCGGACCCAATAGCTCCCGGCTGTCTCTCCGATGTCGGCATGCAGACGGGATGCCGCGGGCTCGGGGAGCACGATGCTGGCCTTCTCGGAGCGGCCCAGGGTGAGCGTACCGCCTACCGGGATGTCGAAGGTGCGCGGGTCCATCCGGTGGGCCGATACGAGCTCGAGCCGGGCCAGCGCGGGCTGGAGGCCGCCGACGAGCATCGTGGCGTCACCGCCTGCGGTGACCTCGGCGGTGGTGTCGCCCCCCGACAGGTGGAAGCCGAGGGTGAACGGGTCGATCATCACCTCGTCCCCGTCCGTGACGAGGTGGCGCGTGATCCGCTCGCCCTGGAACAGGGTGCCGTTTCCGCTGCCCATGTCCTCGACGACGATGCTCCCCTCGGCCACGGCGATGCGCGCGTGGCGGCGGGAGACGCCGATCTCGGACAAGACGACATCGTTGTCGTCGGCGCGACCAACGACCACGGTGCCGGGCACGAGCACCATCCGGCGCTCCGGGTGTCCGTCCCTACGGATCACCAGCTCCACCTGCCGCGCCAACATGGACCGGTACGACCTCCGCGACGCAGTCTATCCTATCTCGCCCGCCCGGTTGTCCCGGAGGGCGCCCAACAACCCGTAGCTACCTTCCGCCGGCCGCTTCCTTGGCCCGCTGGAGGTACTCCGTGGCCCGCACGTTCATCGGGTCGGCGGGGTCGGGGACGAGCATCAGGACGGTTTCCCAGGAGGCGACGGCCTGGGAGAATTGCATGCTGTCGAAGTACCGCATGCCCGCGTCGAACTGCTGTTGCACCTTCGCGGCGAGCTCGGTGTCGATGCGACCGATGCGCACGCTGCAGATCTCGCAGGTGGCGTCGAGCTTCAGGGCCATCTGGTAGTGCTTCTTCGCGTCCGCCAGCCGCCCGCTGTCGTACATCCCCTGCGCCAGCTCGAGGAGCTCGCGCGAGCCGGTGCCCGGCGGCGCGTCCGGGATGTTCGCCAAGGACCCGCTCGGGTCCGCGCCGGCGACGACCGCCAGGGCCTGGGCCACGCTCGGGGTGCCGGGAGCGGCGGCCGCGGCGGCGACCGCGGGCGCCATGGCCGGGCCGCCGGCGGCGGGGCCCGACGCCGTGGGTTCGAGCAAGGTGGTCAAGGAATACGCGGACTTGGGGCCGGCCGTGGCGGCGCTCGCGGGTTCGTCCGAACCGCCGAGAAAACCGATGCAGGCGATGAAGCTCGCGACCACGAAGATGACGACCACGAAGGGCCAGATCTTCCACCGCGACGCGGCCGGCTGCGGGCGCGCCGCCGGCCTGGGGGCGGGAGGCGGCGCCACCGACGCCGAAGGACGGGGAGACGCGGCGGAGCCCGAGGCCACCACCTCGAAGACGTGTGCCCCCACGGAGAGCTGATCGCCGAGCTTCATCTGCTTGTGGTCGGGGACGCGCTCGCCGTTGACGAAGATCCCGTTTCGCGAGCCGGCGTCCTGCACCCAGACAGAGCCGTTGTGCAGCAGGACCCGCGCGTGCTGACGGCTCACCCCGGCATCGTCGATGTGGACCTCGTTGCCCACTTCCCGACCGATTCGGAGCCCCTCGGGCGTGATCGCGAACCGCTGGCCTGCGAGCAGCCCCTGGGTGCCGAGCAACGCGTGACCACGTTCCATCTCGCCGTTTCTCCTGGTTTGCCGGGGCGGGCCGCGGCGCCCCGAACGGGCGGCGCGTGCCGTCCGACAGGAACTAACTCACCGGGGGCGCGAGCCGCCCGCGGCACGTGCGCGTGCGAGCACACGGTTGATGCTGTGCGCCAGCTGCTCCAGCTGCGCGAGTCGCAGGGGAGAGGCGACGTCGTGCGAGTCACCGAGGAGCGCGAGCTCGGTCTCCTCCCGAAGCGCGTCCAACGGGCGCAGGAACAGCCACCATCCTCCCACCACGAGGAGCGCCGCGACGAGCGCACCGACGAACATGGTGGACGCGATGCCGACCCACATGCTTCCCCCCGCGATCACGGCGGGATCGTAGGTCACGAGGGCGTACCCCACGAGCTGGCGCGGACCCGTGCCGCCGGCCTGCCCGCGCATCGGCACGGCGATCTCGTACTTCCCGTCTTCCACCTCGTACACGGCGGGCTCGCCGCTCTTGGAGACGTCCTGCCACGCGCGGGAGGTGTTCACGCTCGTGTTGAGCCGCTCCGCGGGCGCCCGCACGGTGCCGCGCGAATCGACGAGGGTGGCGCTGACGACGCCGGCGCGATCGAGCAGGAAGCTCGTGTCGAGGGCGATGCCGCGCTGGTCGGCGAGCGCCTGGATGTTGCGGCTCGCCAGCGACTCCGCGAGCGCGACGCCACGGAGCAGGCTCACCTCGTGCACGGCGCCCGCCCGCCCCTGCACGTGCAGGAGGTTGGCGCAGGACACGATCGCGAGGACGGCGAGCACCAGGAGCGCGGCTTGCGCGAGCCAGGGGAAGCCGGAGGCGCGGGCCGCGGGCCCGGCGTCGACCGCGGGGGACGGCGCGACGGCGAGGCGCGGCGGCGGGGCGGACGGCGTAGGCTCCGCCGCCGCGCGCGGGCCGGGCGGAGTGGGGAGGCGCGGCGGGGGCGGCGC
>JAUXQH010000109.1 GCA_030685065.1 Pseudomonadota bacterium
AGGAGATGGACCACGTGACGCTGATGCGCAGCATCACCAAGTGGAGCGTCACCGTCCCGGAGACCCGGCGGATCCCCGACTTCCTCGCCACCGCGTTCCGCAAGGCCACGACCGGCGTTCCCGGCCCCGTGTTCCTCGAGATGCCGCTCGACGTGCTCATGAGCATGGAGGACACGAACGGCCTCCCGATCCCGACGGACTACCGCACGCGGCACGTCGCCGGCGGCGATCCCGCGGGCATCCAGGCCGCGGCGGACGTGCTGTCGAAGGCGGAGCGCCCCGTGGCCGTGGTCGGCACCCAGTGGTGGTTCAGCCCGTACCGCGCGGCCATCCAGGAATTCCTCGCCGCCTACGATCTCCCCGTGTTCCTCAACGGGGGCGCCCGCGGCGCCATCCGCCCGGACGACCCGCGCTTCTTCCGCCTCTGCCGCGGCAAGGCCCTCCAGAGCGCGGACGCCATCGTCATCTTCGGCACGCCGTGGGACTTCCGGCTCGGCTACGGGCAGGACATCGCTCCGGGCACCAAGGTCATCCAGGTCGACCTCGATCCGGACGTGATCGGACACAACCGCGGCGCCCAGGTCGGGATCGTGGGGGACACCGGGCTGGTCATGCAGCAGCTCGCCCAGGCGGGCCGGCGCTCGGGGCCCGCGTGGCTGACCCAGGTGCGCGCCCTCGAGGACAGTCGCGTCGCGAAGATGCAGGCCGAGCTCCACAGCGACGCGGTGCCGATCAACCCCCTCCGCTTCTCCAAGGAGCTCGCCCGCTCCATCACGGAGACGACGACGGTGGTGTGTGACGGCGGGGACATCGTCGGGACCGCCGCCAAGGTGGTGGACGTGTGGCGCCCCGGCCACTGGATGGATCCGGGGCCCCTCGGCACCCTCGGCGTCGGGCCGAGCTTCGCCATCGCGGCCAAGCTGGCGCGCCCCGCCGATCCCGCCATCATCATCTACGGGGACGGCTCGTTCGGCCTCAACGGGATGGAGTTCGAGGCCGCGGCACGGCAGGGCATCCCCATCGTGGGCGTCATGGGGAATGACGCCGCGTGGACGCAGATCCGCCGCGGCCAATCCCAGCTCTTCGGGGACGCGCGCACCCCCGCGACCAAGCTCGAGTTCACGCACTACGAGCGGATGGTCGAGGCCCTGGGCGGGTACGGCGAGTACGTCGAGCGCCCGGAGGACATCCACCCCGCCATCCAACGCGCGCTCGACAGCGGAAAGCCCGCGCTCGTGAACGTGAAGATCGGCACGTCCTCCTTCCGGGAAGGCGCCATCAGCGTCTGAGGACGCCCCGCGCCGGTAGCCGAAGCCGCGGGATGCCGCGGATTCGTGTCCGAACTCGTCGTTTGTGCTTTACGCGCGGCGTCGGGTGGCTACGCTTGGCCGTCGTTCGCACACCAAGGAGCCACACGTGGCCTTCCCCTCCATGAGCATCCCCCTCGCCCGCGCCACCGAGGCCCAACGCACCGCGTACCTCCGCAGGACCCTCGGCCTCACGGTCCTCGGGCTCGGGATCGCCAGCGTGACGGGCATCGTGACCTCGATCGGGCTCGCCTTCATGCCCGGCATGTTGTCCGGTTACCTGCCGATGATCATCATCCTCGGCATGTGGGCGGTCAGCAACTTCGTCGCCCAGCCGATGGTGTTCCGCGGGCCGGCCGGCGCGCCCGCCAAGGCGGTCGGCTTCGCGCTCGGCACCGCCTCCCAGGGCGTGGCGATGGGTTTTCTTCTCCTCGTCGCGGCGTACGCCTCCGCCGCCGCGCTCGGCAACCCGTTCACGCTCATCGCGCTCGCGATGGGGCTCACGGGCTTCACCGGCCTCGGCATGGCCGCCTACGTGTGGACCGACCGTAAGGACTTCTCGCTGATCGGCGCCGGCCTCTCCGCGATGACCATCCCGATGCTGATCCTCATGGCGGTGAGCTTCGCGTTCCCGAGCTTCATCGGGGGCACGCTCGGCATCGTGATGTCGGCCGTCTTCGTGGTGATCTCGGCTGCGGGCCTCGTGTACCAGCTCAACAAGGTGATCCACGAGTACGACACGGACATGCACATCGAGGGCGCGTACACCATCTCGATGGGCCTCCTGGTCCTGTTCTGGAACATCCTCTCGCTGCTGATGCGGCTCACCCGCCGCTAGTCCTCGCGGTCTTTCGACCGTGCTTCGACTCGACGCCGCGCCCCCCTCGCAAGGGAGGCGCGGCGTTCGTGCTTCTGGGCTAAGCATCGGTGTGCCTCTCCACCCCGTCATCGTCGGCCGCGACACCGAGACCGAGGCGCTCCACGCCTGCCTCGACGCCGGCCGGCACGTGCTGCTCGAGGGGCCGGTCGGAGTGGGCAAGACCGCGCTCGCCCACGCCACCTGCCGTGCGCTGGGCCGCGGCTTCGTGCGGGTGGATGGGGACGGCCGGTATACCGAAGCGCGGCTGGTCGGCGCCTTCGATCCGCCCGCGGTGCTCGCGTCGGGCTACCGGCCCGAGCACTTCCTGGCGGGCCCGCTCGTGCGGGCGATGCGCGAGGGGGCGGTGCTCTTCGTGAACGAGCTCAACCGGATGCCAGAGGGCGTGCAGAACGTGCTGCTCCCGGCGATGGACGAGGGGCGTGTCGTGGTGCCGCAGCTCGGCGAGGTCAGCGCGGCCGCGGGCTTCGCCGTGGTGGCCACGCAGAACCCGACGGAATTCGTCGCGACCGCCGCGCTCTCCGAGGCCCTGCTCGACCGCTTCGAGCTCGTGCGGCTGGACTACCAGTCCGTGTTCGACGAGCTCGCCATCGTCACGCAGGAAGCCCGGTGCGCGCCGTCCGCCGCGGTCATCGCGCAGGCCGTGGCGCTGACGCGCGCCACCCGCAGCGATCCGCGCTTCCGGCGCGGCGCCTCGGTGCGCGCCGCCATCGCCATCGCGGACATCGCCACGCGCCTCGGGAACGACGTCGCCCGCGCGGCCACGATCGCGCTGCCCACCCGCGTCGAGCTGGTCGACCCGCAGGGCACCGCCCTCTCCGACGTGCTGGCCGACGTGCTGGCCGAGCTCAAAAAAAAACGGACGAGCGCGAGCCCGGCGCTTCCGTAGCGCCACCGGCGGAGCTCGCCGAGGGCGAGGGATTCGCGACCGGGGCGGAGGCCGCGCCAGGCCCCACGACCGCGCTGCCGACGGGGTGGGAGGCCGCGACCGGGTGGCGCCGCCTCCAGCGCGACCTGCCGCCGGGTCTGCACCGCCAGATCGTGCTCGAACGCGCGATCGACGCCATCCTCGCGCACGCCCGCCGCCTGCTCCGCCACGCCGCCCGCCCGCAGCGCGCAGAGGAGGTCGGATGGCCGGAGGACGGCGAGCTCGATCTCGAGAGCACCCTGGAGCGCCCCCGGCCATGGGCCCCGATCGACCTGCGCCTGACGCGCCTGGTGCCCCGCGAGGTCGACGTCGTCGCGATCCTGGACATGTCGCTGTCCATGACCGGCGAGAAGGTCGCCCTCGTGGCCGTCGCGGCCGCGATCCTGCGCCTGCGCCTCGTTCACGTGGCCGTGGTCGCGTTCGACACGCACCCGCACGTGCTCGTGCGTGTCGGCGAGGACGTGGCCCCCCGCGAGCTGGTGCGGCGGGTCCTCTCCGTGCCGGCGCAGGGCTACACCAACATCGCCGGTGGGCTCACCTCGGCGCTCGAACAGCTCCGGCGGTCGTCGCGACGTGAGCGTGTCGGCATCCTCCTGACCGACGGCGTCGCGAACGTCGGCCACGATCCCATCGGCGCGGCCGGGCACTTTCCCCGGCTCCACGTCGTGCACCTGGGGGATCACCATCCGCAAGGGGCGCGGAGCTGCCGGGGCATGGCGCAAGCGGGCCGCGGGCGGCTCTACCGGGCGCGCACCTACGCGGACCTCCCCGACGTCGTGCGGCGGGCGGTCCGCGAGCTGTTCAGGGGGTGACGGCGGCCTCCGGAGGCCGCTCTGGAGCCGGCTCGAACCCCTGCGCCTCCAGGGACTCGAGCTCGCCATCGAAGGGCCACTTACGACGGGCCTGGGCCAGCCGAGCGCGGGCCTCGTCCCGCATGCCGGTCTCCAGCATCCGCTCGATGACGATCGCGGCCTCCGCCGGGGTGCCGGGCAGCGGGGGCTCGAGGGCACGTTCGAGCTTCCGCAGGTCGGGGAGGCGCTTTCCGGTGGCGCGCAGCTTCACGATCGCCTGCGCCGCGAGCTCCTTCCTCCCTTGTTCGAGGGCCTCTTTCGCGACCACCACGAGGCCGTCCGGCCCGGTCCCGACCATGGCGAGCGCCTCTGCTTCGAGACGTTGCCGCGCGGCTCCACGCTCGCGGGCGGCGCGGACGAGGAGCTTGCGGGCGTCTCCCGTGCGCAGGTTGACCCGGATCCAGGGCCAGAACACCGCGATCGCGATCAGGAGCCCGGCAGGCCCCATCCACGGCTTCAGGTGCACCCCCGACAACGTGGTGAAGACCTCGATCAGCTGCCGGAGCCCACCCATCCCTATTCCCCGACGAAGCGATAGCCCCGGCCACGCACCGTCTGCAGATGAACGGGCTCCTCCGGGTCGGGCTCGAACAACTTCCGCAATCTCAACACGTAGTTGTCGACCGTGCGGGCGGTGGGGAACCGGTCCATCCCCCAGACGTTCTCGAGGATGTCGGTGCGCGGAAGGAGCTCCCCCTCACGCCCCGCCAGGAACTCGAGCAGCGCGCACTCCCGCTCCGTGAGGGTCACCCGGCCCTCGTTCGTGATGGCCTCCCGCGTGTCGAAGTTCACCCGGTACACGCCGAACCGCAGCTCCCGCGAAGAGGGGACCCCACGCGCCGCGGTGTGCCGCCGGATCAGGGCCCGCACGCGCGCCAGGAGCTCCGGCATGGCGAAGGGCTTGGTGAGGTAGTCGTCCGCCCCGGCGTCGAGCCCGGCCACCTTCGCCTGGGTTTCCCCGCGCGCCGTCAACATGAGGACCGGCGTGACCACTCCGGCCCCGCGCGCCCGCCGGGTGACCTCGAAGCCGTCCATCCCGGGGAGCATCACGTCGACCAGGGCAAGGTCGTACACGTGCGTGCGCAGGTGCTCGAGGCCGTCGGGCCCCGTCGTGACCGAGTCGACCCGAAACCCCGCATGCTCGAGGTTGAGGCGGACCATATCGGCCACCAACGCTTCATCTTCAATCAGGAGAATGCGCTCGGACATGCACCGAGCACTCTATCTCGCCGGTCCCGGACGCGAGGCCCGTGTGACGTACCGTCACAGCACTCGTCGCGCGGCGCCGCCGGGCGTCGCGATCAGGCCCGTCGCAACCACAACGTGAAGGTCGCCCCCTTCCCCTCCCCCTCGCTCCGGGCGTGGAGATCCCCTTCGAGGCTCTGCGCCAACGTCCGAGCGATGTAGAGGCCGAGCCCGGTGCCGTGACGCCGCTCCGCGCCCCCGCCGCGCTGGTACGGCTCGAAGATCGCCTTGGCGTCCTCCGGCGCGAACCCCACGCCCTCGTCGATGACGTCGAGCCCGACGCGCTCGCCCTCGGTCCGGGCGCGGAGCCTCACCCCGCCCGTCGACGAAGGGCCCGACCGCCCGTACTTTCGGGCGTTGTCGAACAGGTTTTCGAGGATGACACGAAACGGATCGGCGGTGGCCCGCACCGGGACGCTGCCAGCGGGCCCCAGGTCACAATCGACGGGGGCGGCGCCGGGGGTGGCGAGGTGGTGATCCACCACCGAGGCGACCCACTGGGCGAGCGGCCGCGCCTCGAGCTCCCGCGTGCGCCGCGCCACGGCCGACTGGTAGGCCAGGATGCTCTCGACGAGGTGCTCCAACCGCTCGGCGGCGGCGAGCCCCTTGTCGAGGTAGGGGCTCATCTTCTCCGGGGGCAGGACCCCGCTCCGCAGCGATTCGAGCAGCGCCTTGATCCCGGCGATGGGCGTCTTGAGCTCGTGCGTGCTCGCGGCCATCACGCCCTCCAGGCGCAGGATCTGGGCCCGCTCCCGCCGCGCGAAGCGCACGACCAGCCCCGCGAGGATGACCGCCAGGAACGTGAGGGTGACGCTCTCGCCGATGAGCATGAGGCGCTTGCGCCCGTATTCGGCGAGGACCTCGGCGGTGGGGCCCGAGAGGGCGAGCGAGAGGGTGTGGTTCTCGTCGACGAGGCGGGCGATGAGCACGGTCCACCAGCCGCCGAGGAGCGTGAGGAGGACCAACGTCACCGCGTAGGCGATGTTGGCCCACCGGGCCTGCCGCTCAAGCGCCGAACGCACGCTCCCCGACCTCCACGAGGTGATCGAGATCGGCCGTCGTGTGTGCCGAGCACAAGAAGCCGACCTCGAACGCGGACGGCGGGAAGTACACGCCCGCCTCGAGCCAGGCGGCGTGCATCTTTCCGAAGGGGGCGCGCACGCTGGACGGGATGGCGGTGTCCGTGCGGGGCGGCGCGCCGTCGCCGAGCCACGGCCAGAGGATCGGGCCCTGGCGCACCCAGCTCATCTTCTTCGGCAGGGCGTCGAAGTGGCGCCCGAGCGCGTCGAGGTGCGCGTACACGTCCCCCTTCGCGAGCACGTCGAGAGTCGCGATGCCGGCGGCCACGCACACGGGGTTTCCCGCCATGGTGCCGGCCTGGTAGACGGGGCCCGCGGGCGCGAGCAGGTCCATCTCCGCGGCGCGCCCGACCACCGCGGCCACCGGCAGCCCGCCGCCCACGATCTTGCCGAGGGTCGTCAGGTCCGCCTTCACGTCCACCACGCGCTCGTAGCCGTGGTAGCCGAAGCGGAAGCCGGTGATGACCTCGTCCAGGATGAGCAGCGCGCCGTACTTCGTGCACTGGGCGCGGAGGTGGCGCAGCCACTCCGGGCGCTGGGTCAACAGCCCGTTGTTGGCCGGGAGCGGCTCCACGATGGCGGCGGCGATGTCGCTCCCCCACGTCGCGAAGGCGTCATCCAGGGCCTGCTCGTCGTCGAGCGGCACCACCACGGTGTCGGCCGCGACGGCGGGGGAGATGCCCGCGCTGTCCCCGACGCCGAGGGTCACCAGGCCGCTTCCGGCCTTGACCAGCATGCCGTCCCCGTGGCCGTGGTAGCAGCCGCCGAACTTCAGCACCTTCGTTCGTCCGGTGGCACCGCGCGCGATGCGCAGCGCGGTGAGGACGGCCTCGGTGCCCGAACACACGAGACGCACGCGCTCCCGGCCCGGGAACGCCGCCAGGATGCGCTCGGCGAGCTCGATCTCGCCCTGGTTGACGGTGCCGAACGCCATCCCGTCCCGCGCCGCGCGCGAGACGGCCTCGACCACCGCGGGGTGCGCGTGGCCGAGGATGAGCGGGCCCCAGGCGAGGCAGAAGTCTGTCCAGCGCTCGCCCTCGGCGCCGACGAGGGTCGCGCCCTCGCCGCGGACGATGTACCGCGGGTGGCCCCCCACCGACTTGAACGCGCGGACGGGGCTCGAGACGCCGCCGGGGATCACCCGTTGCGCGCGGGCGAAAAGTGCTTCGTGCCTATCCATTCCAGACCTCCCAGACGGGCCGCTCGGACCCAGTAGACGCGGGCCAACCCTCGCCGGGATCGCCGGCGAGCAGCGCGCGGAGCGCCTCGTCCCCCTCTTCGAGCGCCACGCCCCGCCGAATGCGGAACGCGGCATTTTGTCCCGGCACGGCCAGGCCGATCGCCCATCCCCCCGCCCACACCGCGGCCCCGAACGGCACCGAGCAGCCCCCGCCGAGCGCCCCCAGCCAGCGACGCTCCGTCTCGACCGCATGAGCAGTGGCCGGGTCATTCAGCCCCGCCAATCGCGCTCGCGTCCCGATGTCGTCGGCGCGACACTGCAAGGCGAGCGCCCCCTGCCCGGCGGCGTTGGGCCAGTGTTCGGGGAGCAGCCGGGCCACGCGCAACCCGTCGAGCGAGAGGCCCAGCCGGCGCACGCCTGCCTCGGCGAGCACGATGGCGTCGTAGCGCCCCTCCCGGAGGCGGCCGACCCGCGTGGGGACGTTGCCGCGGAGGAAGGCGGGATCGCAGTCCGGCCGCAGCGTGCGGAGGAGCCACTGCCGACGCTCGGAGGCCGCGCCCACCTTCGCGCCGCTCCGCAGCGGCAGGACGGGCGCCGAGGGGTCCCACGCCTCCTCCCGGACCAGGAGCAGGTCCGCGAGGGACTCGCGCGGAGGGATCGCGCCGAGGATCAGCCCCGGCGGCTGCTCCAGGGGAAGGTCCTTCAACGAGTGCACCGCGAGATCGAGCGAGCCGTCCCGGAGACCCGCCTCGAGGGCCTCGGTGAAGAAGCCCTTCGAGAGCTGGCCCGAGAGGGGCACGTCGACGAGGCGATCGCCCTCGGTCGTGACGCCGACCAGCTCCACGTCCGGGCCGATGGCGCGGGCCATCATCCCGCTCTGCGCGAGGGCGAGCTCGCTCTTTCGCGTGCCGAGCCGCAGGGTCATCCGTTCTCCTCGGGGACCGCGAGCTCCTGCTTGATCCAGGTGAGCATGCGGTGGCTGTACTGGCGGAGCGCCCCGCGGGTCGCGGTGCGCACCTTTCGCTGTTGATCTTCGCTCAGGGCGACGAGGGCGTCGGCGAGCAGGAGGTCGAGCTCCTGGTCCATGAAGTGGTCGCGGAGCGTGGAGGCCCCGGCGAGGCCGCGCTGCCAGTGGATCGTCCGCACGCGGGCGAGCAGGCCGCCGATCTCGCGCTCCACGGCGTCCTCCGCGGCGCGCAGGCGCTCGTCGGGGAGGCGGAGCGGATCGCCGGCGAGCAGCGCGTCGAGCCCGATGACCCCCGGGCCGTCCTCGACCTGCGGGGGCAGGCCGAGGTCGACGACGTGACGCAGATCCGCGTGCGGACGGAACCACCGCGCGGGCCCGGCGGTGCACACCACCGCCGCGGCGTGGCCGCCTCGCGCCACCTGCTCCAGCGGGAGGGTGTCGAGGCGCGGTGTGCGATTGTAGAGAACGGGGGCGACCGCGCCCGCGCGTCGGAGAGAGGCCACGACGCGCCCCCCGATGGCGCCCGCGCCGACGACCGCGATGGGGACGGTGAGATCGACGCCCCGCTCCAGGAGCGACATGACCGCGAGCTGGCCGAGGCCGCGGTTGGGCCGCACGAAGCCGGACTCGCGGCCCTCGGCCAGCACCCTCGCCGCGGACTGTTGGAGGAGGTTGAGCGTGACGGCGCTGTGGCCGGCCGCGCGCGCCGCGTCGAACGCCGCGAGGAACTGGCCGCCGATGTCGGACTCCCCCTGCACGTAGGAGTCGAGCCCGAGGGCCACCCGCAGGGCGTGACGGGCCGCGGTGACGCCCTCGTACACCGTCGGGAGCACGTCCCCGCCGGCGCGCGCCGCTACGCTCGACTGGAGGAGCGCGCCGACCCACGGAGCCTGCGGCGTGGCGACCAGCCAGAGCGAACGCGCGCAGGTGTGCACCTCGACCAGCCCTTCCACGCCATGCGCACGGAGCGCGGCGTACAGCGTCGCGTCCATCGGTGCGTTGGCCCGCGCGCGCATCGCGCTCGAAGCCTCCCGCCAGGTCAACGACACGGCGACGAGCGGGGCGCCGGCGCCCGGGAGGAGGTCAGGCGACATGGGACTTCAGCGACAGGGAGGGATCGCTGTTCGCGTGCACCCCGGTGGCGATCCCGAGCGCCGCGGCTCGTCCCGCGCGCACCGCGTCGTCCATCGCGCCGGCCCCGCACCAGGAACCTGCCACGAAAACTCCCGTCGGGAGTCCGGCATGGACGCGGGCCAACCGATCGGCGTGCCCGAGCGCGGGCGGCGCGACCGCGTGCCGATGCCGCACGACGTGGAGGCCCGTGATCGCCACCGGACGCCCCGTGAGCATCAGGTGCTCGTCCGCGAGCCGACGCTTCACTTCGTCGACGTGCAGGTCGAGATCCTCGGGATGACGGCCGCCCCCTATCATGGTGGCGAAGGCGCGGTATCCGGGCGGGGCGCGGTCCGGGTACAGGTCGGAGACGAAGATCGCGCCGAGCACCTCGCGTTCCTCGTTCGCCGGGGAGAGGTAGCCGAACCCCCGCGGGAAAGCCGCGTCCCGCGCGAGCCAGTGGGCGACCGCGAGGGGGGCGTACCGCACCTCGCCCAGGGCGGCGGCGGCGTCCGGGGCGAGCCCCGCGAGGAGCCGCGCGGCGGCGGGCGCCTCGGTCGCCACCACCACGGCCTGGAACGAGGAGACACCCCGCTCCGTCGTGAGATCGTAGCCCGGGCCCTCCGACGAAAATGCCAGGTTCGTGACCGCCTCCGGGCGAAGAACATCGTCACCGAGATAGGCGCGCGCCGCCTCGGCGACCTCGCCCATGCCGTTCGGGAAGCCCCAGGTCCCCGCGGGTCTGGCCGCCCCCGCGGCTTGCAGCCGAGCGGTCAGCCGCCGGAGCTCGCTCAGCGCGCGGAACACGGTCCCCTCGGACCGCACCAGGGCGCTCACGGTAGGGAAGGCCGCCTCCATCTCGATCGTGGCGGGATCGCTCGCCCAGATGCCCGTCATCATCGCGTCGAGCGGCCCCGCCGCGAAGGCCTCGCCGAAGCGCCGCGCGACCCAGGCGCGGACGCTCTCCCCAGCCACGTCCTCGACGCGACGGAACAGGCCGCGCAGGAGGCCGAACCCCTCCCCCATCCGAATCGCGCCTCCGAACGGGGCCCCGCGCAGCCGCCCGCCCCGCACGAGGTAGCGCGCGCCCGCGCCGGTGAGGCGCACCGCCCGGTCTCCGATCCCGAGGACCTCGGCGAGGTCGAACAGCGCGTAGGCCCGGCTCGTGAACGAGTGGGGCCCCCACTCGATCCGCCACCCTGGTACGAGCTCGAGCGTGCGCGCCTTGCCGCCCGGCGGCTCGGGATCGTACACGCGCACCGTCAGCCCCGCGCGCCGCAGGTAGACGGCCGCGGACAGGCCTGCGAGGCCCGCGCCGATCACCGCTGTCTGGACACCGGGGGCGCTCATGCGGTGTGGGAGTAGCGGCGCGCGGCAGCGTCGGCTTCGAGGTACCGATCGAACACGGCGCACACGTTGCGGATGAAGTGTCGACCCAATGGAGTGACCGTGACGTTGTCCCCCGTGAGCACCACGAAGCCATCCTTCACCATGGGCGCGAGGCGCTCGCGCTCCTCCACGAACATGCCAGGTTCAAGCTGAATCGTGAAGTTGCAGAAGAGCTGCATGATCACCCGACGGCGCTCGAGGTCGTCCTCCGTCAGGAGGAATCCACGTTCGATTGGGAGCTCGCCGGCGGCGATGCGGGCGGTCCACGCCTCCCGATCCTTGAGATCCTGCGCGTACACCCCACCGAAGCTCCCGATCGCGCTCACGCCCATCCCCACCTGGTCGAGCCCGGCGCGGGATGTGTAGCCCATGAAGTTGCGCTGGAGCGTGCCGCTCGCCTGGGCTTGCAGCAGGTCGTCGCCGGGGAGCGCGAAGTGATCCATCCCGATGCGCTCGTACCCGGCGCCGGCCAGCACCTCGTTCGCGAGGACGAAGAGCCGCGACCGCGCCGCGGCGTCGGGGATCCCGTGCTTCTCTACCAGCTTCTGCGCGGGCTTCATCCACGGCACGTGCGCGTAGAGAAACAAGGCGATGCGTGTGGGCCGCATCGCGACCACGATATCGAGGGTGGTACGGAAGGTCTCGGGCGTCTGGTGCGGCAGCCCGTACATCAAGTCGAAGTTCAGGTCGAACTCACCCCGCTCCCGGAGCGTGCGGACGGCGCGGAGCGTCAGATCCGCCGGCTGGGCGCGGTGCACCGCTTCGAGCACGGTGGCGTCGAAGTCCTGGACCCCGAACGAGTACCGACCGAAGCCGATGTCGACGAGCCGGTTCAGGTACGCCTCGTCGATCGTGCGGGGGTCGACCTCGATGGAGATGTCGGCCGTCGGCGTGAAGGGCCAGCGTGCACGCAAGCCGTCGATCAGGCGCGCCATGTCGTCGGGTTGCAGGAAGGTCGGCGTGCCCCCGCCGAGCGCGAGCTGATCGAGCGTGCGGCCGGGCTGGAGCCGCGCGGCCAGCAGATCGGCCTCGGCGAGCACGGTGTCGACGTAGCCGGCGCCGATCTCGCGGCGGGCGTGGATCTCGACGTGGCAGCCGCAGTAATGACACAACGACTTGCAGAACGGGATGTGGACGTACGCCGAGAGCGGCCCGGGGTTCCGACGCAACGCCGCGTCGATCGCGGCGGTGGGGATGGGCCCGAACTGCGGCGCCGTGGGGTAGCTGGTGTAGCGGGGCGCGCGGGTGCGATAGCGCGCCACGAGCTCCTCCGGCACGTGCAGCTCTGGGCCGACCTTGGGTTCCAGACCAGTAGGTGCGTTCATCCGAGCCTCCGGACCTCTTCCACCAGGATGGATACGGCGTCGGGAGGGGTGGACGGCAGGATCCCGTGGCCGAGGTTGACGATGTGGTTGCGCCGGCCGCCCGGCTGGTGGAGCCCGAGCGCCGCGCCGATGCGCGCGACCCCTTCCGCGATGGACTCGCGCCCCCCGAGGAGCCGCGTGTTGTCGAGGTTGCCCTGAGTGGGGATGCTTGCCCGGCCCGGGGAGGCGGCGAAGCGGGCGAGATCGACCGTGCTGTCGACCGACAAGGCGGAGAAGCCCAGGGTGCGGGTGACATCGACCAGGTGGGCGCCGGCGCGCACGTAGAACACGCTCGGGATCCGCTCCGCCGCGAGGCGCTTCGCGATGCGACGGAGGCCGGGGGCCGCGATCTTCTCGTAGTCCGCGGCCGGGAGGAGCCCGCCCCAGGTGTCGAACACCTGCACCACGTCCGCCCCCGCGCGCGCCTGGCGCACGAGGTGCTCGATCACCGCGTCGGTGAGCTGCTCGAGGACACGGCGGGAGCGCTCCGGGTGCGCCCACAACGCGGCCCGGGCCGTGGCGAACTCCCCGCCGCCCGCGCCCTGGGTGAGGTAGCAGAAGAGCGTCCACGGGGAGCCCGCGAACCCGAAGAGCGCGTGGCCGGGCGCGGCCTTGCGCAAGGCGGCGACCGCGTCGTAGACGTATCCGAGGCGATCGCACACACCATCCCAGGCGAGCGCGTCGACCGCGGCGTCGGACACCAGCGGGCGCTCGATCTTCGGCCCGTCCCCCTTCTCGAAGGAGAGCCCGGCCCCGAGGGCGTCGGGGATGACGAGGATGTCGGAGAACACGATCGTCGCGTCGAGATCGAAGCGACGGAGCGGCTGGAGTGCCACCTCGGTGCAGAGATCGGGGCTGCGCACGAGATCGAGGAAGGGCACGTCGGCCCGCACCGCGCGGTACTCGGGCAGGAACCGCCCCGCCTGCCGCATCAGCCACAGCGGCAGACGATCGGGCTCCGAGGAACCCTCCGAAGAACCGCGGGAGGAGGAGCTGAAGTCGTCGCGGAGCGCCGCGAGGACGCGGGCTCGGCCGTCTTGATTCGTCATGGGCCCCATGTAGTGCCCCCGGAGCGGGCGATGGTCAACGCCGCGTCATGGGTCGATTTCCGGCACCTCCCGGAAGCACTCCAGCCGGTGAAAGTCGGGCTGGTCCCCCGGCACCGGGGACCACGCGAGGTAGCGCCGGGCGGCGCCGATGCCGTGGATCGCGTAGGCGTTGAACCGCCGCGGGCGGGGCGGGAGCACGGCCTCGGGGAGAACACACTCGACCCGCCAGCGGCCCTCGCCTCGCGACCATCGGGCCTCCACGGGGAGCAGCCGCTCGACCACGTTCCGGCGGCCGTCGAGCCGGAGGAGGAGGTGGTGACCATGAGGTCCGAGCTCGATCTCCGTGTAGCGGTCGCCGGCGCCGAGCACGAAGAGCTCGACCACCTCGTGCTCCCAGAGGCCCCAGAGGGCGCCGGGCGGGGCGGCGGGCGGCGGATCGTCGTGGAGCGGCGCGTCGAAGGAGAGGTGGAGCCCATCGTCGCGCGCGACCAACACGAGCGTGGCGAGCTCGCCCGGGGCGGCGGGCCCGCCCTCCCAAGTCGAGGCGATGGCGAGGGTGGCGGTGGGGTGCATCACGACCCTTACTCCGGGGATCGGCGCCCCGCGCGGACGACGTGATACCCGGCCGGCGGAGGTCGCCATGCGCACCGGGCTCGAAGTGTTGTTCGACGATGTGTCCCGCCTCGCGGGGCTACGGGTCGGTGTCTGCTGCAATCACACCGCGGTGGATCCGAACCTGGATCATCTGCTCGATCGCCTCGCCGCCGCCGGGATCTCCGTGCGACGCGTGTTCGCGCCCGAGCACGGCCTGCACGCGACGGCCCAGGACATGATCGCGGTCGAAGGAGAGGACGACGGCCCCGCCGTGGTCTCCCTCTATGGCGACTCGGCGGCGTCCCTACGCCCCGATCCCGCGCTGCTCCGTGACCTCGACGTCGTGCTCTTCGACATCCAGGACATCGGCACGCGCTACTACACGTACCAAGCGACGCTCGGGTACCTCATGGAGGTCGCCGCGACCACGGGCACGCGCGTCATCGTGCTCGACCGCCCGAACCCCATCGACGGCATCACCATCGAGGGCAACCTCGTGCAGCCGGGCTTCGAGAGCTTCGTGAGCGCGTATCCGCTCCCGGTGCGGCACGGCCTGACGATGGGAGAGCTCGCCCTCTACTTCCGCGACGTGCTCGGCATCGCATGCGCGCTCGAGGTCGTGAAGTGCGAAGGTTGGGACCCGACGCAGCGCTTCGACGCGACGGGCCTGCCCTGGGTGTACCCCTCTCCCAACATGCCCACGCTCGAAACAGCCCTGCTCTACCCGGGCATGTGCCTGATCGAGGGAACCAACCTGTCCGAGGGCCGCGGTACCACGCGCCCCTTCCACCTGGTGGGGGCGCCCTGGCTCGACGCGAGCGTGTTCACCCGCCTCTGCCGCCAGGGCGCGATCGACAACGAGCTCGCGGGCGTGGCGTTCCGTACCGCCACGTTCGAGCCCCGCTTCCAGAAGTTCGCGGGCAAGGTGTGCCACGGGGTCGAGGTGACGATCACCAACCCCGACCAGCTCGAGAGCTTCCTGCTCGGCCTCGTCGTGTTGGAAGCCGCGCTCCGCGCCGCGCCCTCCCAATTCAAGTGGCGCACGGAGACCTACGAGTTCGTCGACACCCCCATCGCAATCGATCTGCTCTGCGGCTCCGCCGAGGCGCGCGTGGGGCTCGAGAGCCGGGTGCGCCCGCGGGACCTGTTGAACGGATGGAAGGGCGAGATCGCGGCGTGGGAAGAGGTGCGGGAGGGGATCTTGCTGTATGGGCGGGGGTGATCACCCCGAAGAAGGCCCGAGGTAGTGTGTGTGTGTTCTCCAGCTCGTCGGGGCTGACCGAGGAAGCTACTCCGCCACCGGAGCGTTCGTGCAGGCGATCTCCAGCTCCGCCGCGGCGTCGAGCACGATCATGGCGCAGTCCACGTACTCCTCGTCCGTGATGCCCCACTGGATGGCTCCGGTGTTGGTCAGATCGATCACCGCGCAGAAGTTGGCCGGGTAGAACGGATAGTCGCCCACCCCGGCGGCCAGGCCCGCGCCCTCGTAGGAGGCGAGGTAGGTGGCGTCGAAGGCCGCGTCCGGAGTGCCGAGATCGAAGTCGATGCACTGGTCGCCGGCGTCGAACCAGGAGACCAATTCGGCCTGCGTGAAGCAGGGGCAGCAGTCCTCGTCGATCTCCCCGTCGCAGTTGTTGTCCACGCCATCCCCACACACCTCGTCGGTGACGACATGGTCTCCGTGCGCGACGTGGGCCCCCACCGCGCTGGAGCTCACGTTGATCACCTGTCGGGAGGCGCCCGGAGCGTGGCAGACATCCACCTTCGTGGCACGGGCTAGCGCGGGCAGCGGAAGCAGGAGGGCCACGAACGTCGCAAAGGCGGCTGAATATCGAACGAGACGCGTCATGAGGAGGCTCCGGTGGGGTGCCCTTTTCTCTCGCGCGCGCCACTTGGAACTGCAGCGAAATCCCTCTCAGCCGCTCGATTCAGGCGGCGCGGAGGCCGCGTCGCGAAGCAGCTTGTGCAGGCGCGAGCTTGCACGCGCGGCCACGGGGCCCTCACGACGGGCCTCGCGCGCCGCGGTGCGGAGCGCCTGGCGGTCGGCCGCAGGGAACGAGTCGATGAACGCCTGGAGAACGGCGTCGTCCCCCGCGAGGATGCGCGTACGCCAGTGCTGGAGCACACGTTCCAGCGCGGCGGCATCGGTGTCGCCGTCGAGCACCGCGTTGAGCCGGACCAGATCCACCGCGCCCAGGAGCAGCTTGACGCGCATCACGAGCCGGCGGCGGTGGGGCAGCTGGGCCGCGGCCGCCAGCCGATCGAGCTCGCCCTGGAGCTCCTCGTCGAGCGGCAGGGTGCGCCGGAGGCCCTGCGGGAGCTTGGCGAGGCGGTTGGCGAGCGCCTTGAGATCCAGCATCTGGGCGCGATGCTCGTTCCGGTCGAAGCGCGGGAGGGCCGCCTCGGGCTCGGCCTCGCCGGGCATGCCGGAGGCGGCCCAGTCCAGCGCGTCCTGCGGCGGCTCCACCGTGAACGACTTCCTGCTCGACATGCGATTCCATCCTCTTGGGGGGCCACGGGCGCCAGCGGCCTGCTATCGCGGCGGGCCGCGGCGCGGTGGAAGGGTCTCGACCGTCGCCGCCGCGTTAGCCTGCCGCCGGAGGGGTTCTGGATGCGCGCTCGGCTGCTCGACCCCGCCGCGGCCGTTTGCCTCTCGGTCACGTTCGGCGCCTGTACGTGGATCGACGAGGCGGCGCTCGAGGCGCGGCTCGGCGAGCCGGCCGAGCAGGATACCGCCGCCGACGGATGCCGCGCGCCGATCGCGGAGTCCCTGCCCGACCAGACGGTCGCGACCATGAAGCTCGAGGACTCCAGCCTCGTGGACTCCTCCTCCGAGGACATCGGCACCGCCTCGCCGATCGGCTGTGTCGACGTCGTCTCCGGTGCCATCGTTTTCGGTGCGAGCTCCGGGTGGAACGTCGACAATGATTCGGACGCATACGCGTTTGCCGTCCCCTCCCCCGCGCGGCTCCGCATGACCGCGACCTGGCTCGACACCGAGGCCGACCTCGACTTCGGCGTCTGGTCGCTGAACGAGGCGGGGACCGCGCACGTCGACCTGTTCAGCACGAACGGGGAGTCCAACTGCATCGGCTCGACCGACCCGGAGGCGTGCACGTCCGCCATCACGCTCACGCCGAGCGAGGAGGAGCGCCCCTATCTGCTGGTCGCCCTCGGCTACGTCGGAGACGGCGAGGCTCCGTACGACGTGGAGCTGGAGTGGTTGGCGCCGTGACGGGCGCGCCGCCGACGCGCCCGCTCCCCGGATAGGCTCCCCCCGTGATCCCCCTCCTCGTCACCCGGGCCGACGATGACGCGCGGGCCCTCGCCGGGAAGCTGGGCCCCCACGCGATCCCCGCGCCGTGCCTCGCGTTCGTGGCGCTGGCCCCGCCGCGCCCCGATCTCCCCGGCGCCGACCTCCTCGTCGCGAGCCCGCGCGCGGTCGGCCCCCTCGCGCAGGTCGGCCTCGACCCCTCCTGGCGGGTTCTGGCCCTCGCGCCCACCACCGCTCGGGCCCTCCTCGCGGCGGGCCTCCCGGTCCACCTCGCCGTACCGGGCGGGGGGGCGGAGCTCGCCGCAGCCGCGCGCCCCGGCCCCGTGCTCTGCGCCACGTCGGATCTCGGCGGCGACGAGGTCCTCCGCGTGCGCCCGGATGCTCTGCTGTGGATGCTCTACCGCACCGTGTGTCCCGCCTCTCTCCCCGATGCGGCCCTCGCCGCGCTGGCCGGCCCCTTCGACGTGCTGTTCACCAGCCCGTCCGCGGTGCTCCACTTCGACGTGCTCGCCCCCGGCGCGATCCTGCGCGCGCGGCGTGTGCTCTGCCACGGCGCCACCACCGTGGCGGAGGTGCTCCGCCACGGCCGCGCCGGCGAGCTCACACCCCTGCCCTGACAATCCCGGAGTCTGGTAATCCAGGACTCAACCGCTGCCGCAGCGCCGAGCGCTGGGCCGCCGCGTCCGCGAGCGTCACCCCGTCGAGCACGCCGAGGAACGCGTCCCTCGCCGCACGAAGCGCCGGTTGGAGGCCGCAGGGGCCCGCGATGGGACAGCTCACGTCGGTCGAGAAGCACGCCACGATCACGGTGGGCTCGAGGGCCCGGACGACCGCCCCCACGCGGATGTCGGCCGCCGGCCGCGCGAGCCGCACCCCCCCTCCGCGCCCGGGCGCCGAGTCGATGAACCCGGCGTGGACGAGGGCCTGCGCCACCTTGGAGAGATGCGCTTCCGATGCGGAATACGCCTGCGCGATCACCCCGACGGAGACGCGAACGTCGTCGTGTACGGCGAGGTAGAGGAGCAGGCGGAGCGCGAGATCCGTGCGGTCGGTCAGCTGCATGGAATCCCCTCGAAGTGTGTTGCCATATCTGGACTCTGCGATACCATGAATCGCCCCTCCGGGCACCCCCCTCTCTGGAGCTACCCATGTCCGACAAAGAACTCCTCTACCAGTCCATCGCCTGGGCCGCCGAGCGCGAGCCCGTCATCACCCGCCGCTTCTACGAGATCCTGTTCGAGCGGTATCCCGTGGTGAAGCCGCTGTTCGGCCGCAATTCCGGCGACGCGCAGGCGCGCATGCTCCAGGACGCCATCGTCGCCGCGCTCGATCACATCGAGGACGGGCAGTGGCTGAGCGACACCCTCGGCGCCATCGGCGTGAAGCACCTCACGTACGGCGTCACCGACGAGATGTACCCGTGGGTCGGCGAGTGCCTGATCGCCACGCTCGCGGAGCACTGTGGCGATCGGTGGACGCCGGAGCACCAGGCCGCCTGGGGCAACGTGTACGGGGCGCTCACCGACCTCGCGCTCGCCGGGGCCAACCGGGCGCGCGCCGCGCAGGCGTAGAAGCTCCGGTGACGGAGCGGGGCCGCGGGCACCGGGCAACCCGGATAGACCGCGGCCCATGCAACGTCTCCGCCGCCTCCGCCGTACCGAATCCCTCCTCCGCCTCTTCACCGAGACCGACGTGCCCGCCCGCGCGCTCGTCCCCGCCTACTTCGTGGTCGAGGGCGCGGGGATCCGGCGGGAGGCCCCCGAGGACGGCGGCATGTGGCAGCTCTCCGTCGACCAGGTGGCGGCCGAGGCCGATCGGGCGCGCTCCGGCGGCGCCGAAGCCCTGATGCTGTTCGGGGTCCCCCCGGAGAAGGGGCTGCACCACGCGGCCGATCCCAACGGCCTCGTGGCCCGCGCCGCCTTCGCGCTCAAGGGCTCCGGCCTCACCGTGATGGCCGATGTGTGCCTGTGCTCCTACACGCCCGACGGCCACTGCGGCATCTGGCGGGACGGCATGGTGCAGAACGACGAGTCGGTCGCGCACCTCGCCAAGATGGCGGTGATGCTCGCGGAGGCCGGGGTCGACGTGGTGTGTCCGAGCGACATGATGGACGGGCGGGTCGCCACGATCCGCAAGGCGCTCGACGAGTCGGGCCACACCTACACGTTGCTCATGTCCTACGCGGCCAAGATGTCGTCCGCGTTCTACGGACCCTTCCGCGTGGCCGCCGAGAGCGCCCCCCAGCACGGCGATCGCCGTGGCTACCAGATGAACCCGGCCAACCGTCGCGAGGCCATGCGCGAGATCGACGCGGACGTGCACGAGGGCGCCGACCTGTTGATGATCAAGCCGGCGCTCACCAACCTCGACCTCATCGCCGAGACGCGCCGCCGCTACGACCTCCCCATCGTCGCCTACCAGGTGAGCGGCGAGTACGCGATGCTCAAGGAGGCCGGAAAGTCCGGCCGCATCGACTTCGCCCGTGCCGCCCGGGAGACGCTCGTGTCCATCCGCCGCGCCGGCGCC
>JAUXQH010000126.1 GCA_030685065.1 Pseudomonadota bacterium
GCGGCGGATCTGCGCGCCTTCCTGACGCACGAGGTCGCGCCGGGCGTGATCGTCACGCTCGACCCGCGCCTCGTCGCCGACCCCGACCTCGTCCTCGCCCGCATCTCCCGCGCCCTCACCCACCCGACCGGAGGCTCCCGATGACCCCGACCCTCACCGCTCAAGCGACCCCCGACCCCCGCGGCCTCGGGGGGCTCGTCGCCCTCGTCGAGGGCGTGGAGCGCCCGCTTCCCCTGCGTGACGTGCGGGTACGCGCTCGCGTCGCCGGGGACTGCGCCCGAATCGAGGTGGAGCAGCGCTACGCGAACCCCTACGACGTTGCGCTCGAGGCCGTGCACCTGTTCCCGTTGCCCGAGAACGGCGCTGTCATCGCGATGGAGCTCCGCGCCGGGGACCTCGTGGTCCGCGCGGACTGCCGCGAGCGAAAGGAGGCCGAGGCGACCTTCGCGGCCGCGCGGGAGGCCGGCCACCGCGCCGCCCTGCTCACCGCCGAGCGCGCCGACATCCACACCCTCCGCGTGACCAACCTGCCCCCCCGCACCGAAGTGGTCGTGCGCCTCGTGGTGATCGAGCGTCTCGAGACGGTCGACGGGCGCACCCAGCTCCGCTTTCCCACCACCATCGCGCCGCGCTACCTGCCCGGCACCCCGATCGGGCACACCGGCCCCGGCATCCTGCCCGACACCGATCACGTGCCGGACGCGTCGCGGCTTCAGCCGCCCGTGCTCGTCGGCGGCGGCGCGAAGCTCGACCTGGAGGTGCACATCCTCGGCGCCGTGCGCACGGTCGAGTCCTCGCTGCACGTGGCCAAGGTGACGCTCGACGATCACAGCGTGCGGGTCGCCCCGCAGGGCGGCGCCACCGTCGACCGCGACTTCATCCTGACCTGGACCACCGCCGTGGCGGACCGCACCGAGGCGCGCGCCTTCACGGACGGCGCGTACACCCTGGTCGTGGTCGATCCCCCGGGGAGCGTGCTGCCCACGCCGATCCCGCGCGACGCGGTGTTCGTGGTCGACATCTCGGGCTCGATGGACGGCGGGAAGATGGAGGCCGCCAAGCGCGCGCTCATCAGCGCGCTCCATGGGCTCCTCCCAGGCGACCGCTTCCGCATCGTGGCGTTCGACGACAAGGTCGAGCACTTCCGCAAGACGTTCGCCGCCTACGACGATGCGTCGCTCGTCGCCGCCGACGCCTGGGTGGCCCGGCTCGCGCCCCGCGGCGGGACGGAGATGCTCCCGGCGATCCAGAGCGCGCTCGAAGGGGACACCCCCGCCGGGAGGCTCCGCACCGTGCTGTTCATCACCGACGGGCAGGCGCACAACGAGGTGGAGCTGGTCGCCGCCGTGGCCAATCGGCGCGGCACGGCGCGCTTCTTCAGCCTCGGCATCGACACCGCGGTGAACGGCGCCCTGCTCGGACGCCTGGCCCGCGTCGGCGGGGGTACCTGCGAGCTCTGCGCCCCGACGGACGACATCGAGGCCGTCATCGCCCGCATCGAGGCGCGCTTCGGCATGCCCCTCGCGGAGGCGGTGCGGATCGAGGGCGGCGAGGCCGCCGGCCCCCTCGACAACGTCCTGTTCTCCGGCCGCCCGGTGACCGTGCTGCTCCGCGGCGCCCCCGCCACCGTCCGCATCTCGGGCCGGACCTCCGGCGGCCCGCTGGAAGCGACGGTGACCCCCACGCCCATCGACTTTCCGCTCGGGCCGCTGTGGGCGCGCGTACGGGTGGCCGATCTGGAGGACCGGCTCGCGCTCCGTCCTTTCGAGGAGGAGGCCCTGCGCGGCGAGATCCTCCGGGTGGCGCTCGAGCATCACATCGCGTCGCGGTTCACCGCGTTCGTGGCGGTGGAGACCTCCAGCCGGAGCACCGGCGAGCGGGTCGAGGTCGTGCAGCCCGCGATGGTGCCGCACGGCTGGGGGCCGGCGTTCGCGGCGCCCCCGGGCGTCGGAGGCGGGGGCGGTGCGCCACGGGGCATGCCGGCGCCGGCCATGGGGGCGAGGAGGATGGCGATGGCGCCGCCGCCGCCGCAGATGGTCGCGGAGAGCGCCTCGCGGAGCGGGGACTACGACGTGGACGGGAACGAGGACGCCCTGTTCGCCGCGGCCCCGTCCGCCGCGCCCTCCCGGTCGAAGGCGTCGAACCCGCTCAAGCGCGCGCTGAACAAGATGGTCGACAGCGTTCGCGGCTCCAGCGCCGCACCCGCGCGCCCGGCGCCCGCCTCGCCCGCCCCGGCGGGCAGGTTCGAGCGCGCGGACGCGGCGTCGCCGCCCCAACCCAAGGCGGCGGCCCCCGAGCCGGGCGCCGAGCTCGCCGGCACCCAGTCCGCGGACGGCAGCTACGGGGGCGATGTGCACCGCACGGCTTCGGCGCTCCTCGCCCTGGTGCTGCTCGGCAACACCCGGATCGTGGGCCTGCGGAAGCGCGCCGTGCTCAAGGCGGCCGCGTGGCTCGCGGCCCACGCCGCGGATCCCCACGCCTCCGTGGCGCTCGCGGCCCTCAACCGGAAGGAGCGCGGAGATGACGCCGGCCGCAAGATCGAGCTCCAGATGCTCGTCGAGGACACGCCGGAAGGGCGCATCCTCGGTCAGGTGATGATCGGCGCTTCCGCGTGACGGGCGTGGCGGGGTGACGCAGGTGTAGCGCCCGTCGCTCCCCTGGGGGACGACGGGCGCTACCCGTTGGGGATCAGGGCTCCCCGGGGATCAGTGCTCCTTGATCGGAGCCACCCCACCCCCGGCCACCGCCAACGTCGCGGGAACCTCCTTCGGGGCGCCCGCCGCGCCGCCCAGGGCCGCCGCCGCGAGGCCGACGACCATGGCCAGGAAGGTCCAGAACATCAGGCTTCCGAGGGCGGCGGACACGTTTTCCGTCACCTGCGCCGCGTTCTGTTGAACCTGCTGGGTGGTCGTACCGATGGTCGCGCGGAGCTGGCTCCAATTCTGGATCCAATTGTCCACGACCCGCCCCGCCTCGGCCTGGTTCAGGTCGGTGCGTGCCACGATGACATTGATGGCATCCTGCCGGTCGACCTCGTTCACGACCCCTTCGCCCTGCACGGCGAGGCGTCCGAGCGCCGCCTGGATGGCGTCGAAGGCGTTGGCCCCCGGCTGCTGCGCGGCCTCCCCCGCGGCCGCGCCGGCCTCTCCGCGCGCCTCTCCGACCTCGCGCCGTAGCGCGTCCGGCTGGAGTTGCGGATCGCCGGTCTGCTCGAGGAACCGGCTGATCTCCGTGCCGAACGAGCCGGGCGTGATCCCTTCCTGCCGGAGCTGCTCGCCCACCGCGGGCGCCACCGCGCTCACCCCCTCCCCGACCAGGCCCAGCGTCGAGCCGAGGATGCCGAACGCGCCGGAGACCACCCCGCCCACGAGGTTGGCCACCAGCCACGTCGAGAACAGTGTCGCGAGGCCCCAGGCCACGATCCCATGCAACATCGCATCCGCACGACGGGGCACCCCCGCGAGCCGCCCCGCGGCGTACCCCCCCGCGTACAACGCGAGCACGGTCGTGACCAACAGCCAGATTCCGGTGCCCACCCCGAGCCCCTCGAAGGTCTGGACCTCGGTGGCCGGCTTGATGGTGCCGAAGGCGACGGCGAGCCCGAGGGTGCCGAGCACCAGCTCGACGACCAACGCGACGACCAACCCCGCGAAGATTGCACCCCAGGAAACCCGCCGCTCGATGGCGGGCGCCACCGCCGCGTACGGGAAGGGAAAGGGCCGGTAGAAGGCCGCGTCATACGGTTCTGGGCCCGCTGCGTCCGCACGGGGAGGCAACCTGCCTCCGGGACCCGTGACCGGGATATCGTCTGCCATGCTCCACCTCCGCATTGCTGTCAGGAATCGGGAACGATTGCTGCCACAAGATAGGACGCGCGCAGCCCGCGGCGACCTCCACAGTCAACTCAGGAACGAAATAACGACACCGAGCGAAATAAAGCAACAGTCACGCGCGCTCGAGGGGCACCCAAGCGAGCGAGGGTGAGGGCTACCCGGGCTCGACACCCGGTTCCTCAACGATGGCAGAACGTGGTTCGGAGACGCTTGCCGTTCGGGGATGGCGGCCACAGGGTTCCGGCACACCGGATCGTGATGACCGCGCCTGCCGCTCCCGAGCACCCGCCTGCCACGTCCAAGCGCCCCACGTTCAAGCGCCCAGGGCCGATCCTCTCCTGGGCCGCCGTGGTGGCGCTGATGGTCGGGATCGTGTTCTCCCTCGTCGCGTTCTGGGGGTTGCGCGGCTGGGAGCGCGCGGCCGCCCTCCAGCGGGCCGAGGCCCACTTCGAGGAGCAGGCCGAGCACGTGAGCCTGCTCGTCCAGCGGGAGGTGTCGCGACACCTGGCCACGGTCGAGGCGGTGGAGGCGTTGTTCGAGGCGTCGGAGGTGGTCACCCGCGCGGAGTTCGACACCTTCACCCGCGTCCTCCTCGCGCGAAACCCCAACATCCGCCGGTTCGCCTGGGCCCCGCAGGTGAGCCGCGAGGAGCGGAGCGCCTTTGAAGCCGGCGTTCGGCGCGGGCTCCCCGGCTTCGAGGTGCGCGCGGGCGCGGGCGGGACGGGCGAGGTGCTCTTCCCGATCGAGTTCATGTCCCCGTCGGTCGGCCCCGCCGAGCTCGGGCTCGATCTCGCCAGCGTGCCCGCGCTACGAGACGCCGCGATGGACGCGGCGAGCAGGGGCAGAGGGGTGGCGGTCGGCCCGCTCCCGCTCGCCCCCCTGGGAGGTGGAGAGGGAGTGGGCGTGGCCGTGCTGGTCCCCTTCTACCGGGCTCCCACCGAGGCCGGGGGGCCCGTCCTGCGCGGGTTCGTGGTCGAGCTGCTCGACATCGCGACGACAGTCCGCACGGCCGTCGGAGATCGCTCGCTCGACGCCTGGCTCTCCGACTCCGCCGGCCAGCCGCTCATGGCCTGGCACGCGGGCGTCCCGATGGAGGCGACGCACGCGCCCCCGACGACCGCGGGGGCCACCCAGAGCCGGCTCATCGTGGGGGACCAGCTCTGGATCCTCACGCTCGCGCCCTCCCAAGCCGCCGTGCCGTACGGGCCTGGCGGCGCCGCGTGGTTCGTCCTGTCGGTGGGGCTGGCGGCGTCGGCGGGCGGCGCGGCGTACCTGGAGCGCTTGCGAAGGCACGCCGAGGCGCTGTCCGCGGCGAACGCCGCGCTCAACCGGGAGATGACCTGGCGCAAGGAAGCCGAGCGCACCCGCGAGCGGCTGTCCGACGTGGTGGACGCAACCAGCGATCTGGTGGCGATGGCCGACCCCGGAGACCACCTGTTCTACCTCAACCCCGCAGGCCGCGCGCTCGTGGGCCTGGGCGAGCGGGAGGACGTCGGTCGCACCCTGCTCACCGATCTCATGAGCCACGAGAGCCGCGTCCGCATCCCCCCTCCCGGCCCTGAACCCGAGGCCAGCCTCTGGCAGGGGGAGATCGAGCTGTGTAGCCCCGACGGGACCGAGATCCCCGCGCTGGGGGTCATCCAGACGCACCTCGGCGCGGACGGCGCGGTCGAGTACCGGTCGGCCATCGCCCACGACATCCGCGAGCGCAAGGCGGCCGAGCGCCAGCTCGAGCGGCATGCCTACTACGACGAGCTGACCGACCTCCCAAATCGGCGGCTGCTCGAGCGCCGGCTCGGCGAGGCCATCGGCGGGGATGGGGGCGCGGGGCGTGTGGCCGTCCTCCTGGTGAACCCGGATCGTTTCCGGTTCGTCAGCTATGCCCTGGGGCCCGCCTACCGCGACCTGACCATGCGCGCGTTGGCGCGACGATTCGAGGCCCTGGTGCGCCCTGGGGAGACGCTCACCCACTACGTGGGCGACACGTTCGCCCTGGTCCTGCCGGAGGCCGGCTTCGCCCGTGTGCAGCGAGTGCGGGACGCGCTGTTCGAGGCGATGGCCGAGCCCCTGACCGTCGACGGCGCGGACGTGCGGCTGGGCATCAGCATCGGCGCCTGCTTCTACCCCGACGACGGGGGCGACGTAGCCGCCCTCCTCCGGTACGCCGACGCCGCGCTGAACGAGGCGATGGAGGAGGGCGGGGGCAGCTGCCAGTTCTTCACGAGCGAACTGCACCAGCGTCTGCAGGAGCGCGTCACGATCGAGGCCGAGCTGCGGTGCGCCCTCGAGCGGGACGAGCTCACCCTCTACTACCAGCCGCAGGTCGACCTCGCGAGCGGTCGGCTCGCGGGGGTGGAAGCCCTGCTGCGGTGGCGCCATCCGCGGCTCGGGCTCCTCGGTCCGGGCCACTTCGTGAAGATCGCGGAGGAGAGCCGCCTGATCCTGCCAATCGGCGACTGGGCAATCGAGAACGCCTGCCGCCAGGCGCGGAAATGGCGCGAGGCCGGTGTGCCGCCCCTCCAGATCGGCGTGAACGTGTCCGCCTCGCAGCTTGGCCAGGCGGACCTGGAGGGACGGATCCGCCGCGCGATGCGGGAGGGGCGCATCCACCCGGGCGAGCTCGAGCTCGAGCTCACGGAGTCCGCGTTGATGGCGGACCCCGACGAAGTGCGGGAGATCTTCGGGCGGCTGCGCGACAACGGGTGCCGGATCGCCATCGACGACTTCGGCACCGGCTACTCGTGCCTGAGCTATCTGAAGCAACTCCCGGTCGACCGGCTCAAGATCGACCAATCGTTCGTGCGCGACGTCGTAACCGACGCAAGCTCGGCCGGCATCGTCCGCACCATCATCGCCATGGCCGGCCACATCGGGCTCGCCACCATCGCCGAGGGTGTGTCCGACGCCGCACAGGTCGACTTCCTGCGCAGGGAGGGCTGCCCCGAAATCCAAGGCTACTTCGTCAGCCGCCCCGTCCCCCCGGACGAGATCCCTCCCTTGGAGAGCGCCCTTCGCGCCCAACCGCTGATGAGCATGGCGTAGCCGGTCGATTGAATCCGCCGACGACGACCAGCACCCACACACTCCGTCCTGTGGTGCCAACGTTGGGACACGCCGTCCTCGCGATCCAGCTTTTTCAGTGATTACGCTCTGTTTTCCTCCTGTGTAGGTGCTCCGCATGCGTTGGATGAGTCGGAGGAGCGTGCTCGGAAGCGCGAGCCTCGCCCTCGCTGGGTCGATTTTGCCCGGATGCGCCCGGCGCGTCGAGCCGCTCCGCCTCGGCCTCCACCCCTGGCCAGCGAACGATCTGTACTTCCTCGCGGACCAACTCGGGCACTACGAAGGCGCACCGATCCGGATCGTGGACTACACGTCCGCGGAGCAGGGGCTCCAGGCCGTCCGGAACGGCGTCGCCGAGCTTTACCCGTGCACGCTCGACGAGGCGCTGCTTCTCGCGTCGGACCTGCCCGACGTGCGCGTCGTCCAGGTGCTCGACACCTCCCACGGGGCTGACGTCATCCTCGCCCATGCGGACATCCCCTCGCTCGAGGCGCTTCGGGGGCGGCGGATCGGCTACGAGGCGACCTCGCTCGGCGCCTATGTGCTGAGCCGCGGCCTCGCCACGGCGGGGCTGACCCCGGCGGACGTGACCCCTGTGTTCCTCCAGGTGGACGAACACGAGCGGGCGTTCCTCGAGCGCCGCGTGGACGCCGTGGTCACGTACGAACCGGTGCGCAGCCGTCTCCTCGCGGCCGGGGCCAGCGTTGTCTTTGACAGCACGCGAATCCCGGGGGAGATCGTGGATGTCCTCGTGACGTTGTCGCCCGTTCTCGAGCGCCAGCCCGACATCCTGGTGACGGTCGTCCGCGGTTGGCTGCTCGCCGCGGAACATCTGAGCACGCGCCCGCGGGAGGCGGCGGAAGCGCTGGCGCCGCGCCTGACCCTGCCCGCCGACCAGGTCCTCGACGCCTTCGCGGGCATCCACCTCGCCGACCTCGCCGAAAACCGCGCCTTCCTCGAGGGGACGCCCCCAGGCCTCACCGACGCGGCCCGGCGGCTCGGGGAAACCATGGTGGCCAACCGGTTCCTCAGTCGGGCGCCCGACCTGGAGCGGCTCTTCGACGCCCGCATCGTCGCCCGGATCTCGCTTTCGAGCCGTAGATGAACCCGAGGCCCGGCCCGCGGCTCTACCGTGCCCTCCCCATGCGCGTGGCGGCCGGGATCCTGGGCATGGTCACGCTCCTGGTGGGGTGGCAGATCTCCTGGGTCCAGCGGAACGAGCTCCGGGAGGTCGAGCGGGCCGGGGTGGAACAGGTCGTGCGAGACATGACCCTCCTCCATGCGACGCTCGAGTTCGCGCTCGCCGCCGGGGCGGTCGAGCAGGTCGACAGGGAGCTCACCGCGCGCGGCTCCGACACGAGCGTGGACGCGCTGGTCCTGGTGGACGACGCCGGCCGGGTCGTCGGCTCGAGGCTGCGTCACCAGGTTGGCCTGCCGATGGAGGAGGTGCTGGGAGAGCCCCTGCCCGACGACATGATGGACGCGGCCCGGGACCGCCAGGTGGGCAGCGCTCGCCTGTCTCCCGATCGGCGGCGCGTGCTCGCGACCTACCCGGTCGTGCTCGGCATGAAGCCGGGCCAGCTACGCGCCGACCGCGTCGGCGTGGTAATCGCCGTCTACAGCCTCGACCGCGCCAGGGCCGACGTGCAGCACCGCCTCTTGCGCCGGGCGAGCGAGCTGGTCGTCGTCGCCCTGATCGCCGCCGCCGCCCTGCTCCTGTTCGGGCAGGTCTTCATCGGGAGGCGCGTCCGCATGCTGGTCTCGGCGACCGAACGCCTCGCCGCCGGCGACTTCGACACGCGCGCGGGCATTCCCGGCGCGGACGAGCTGGCCCTGCTCGGCTCGGCGTTCGACAGCATGACCGCGCGGATCGGCGAGACCCAGCGCCGCGTCGCCGAGAGCGAAGTGCGCTTCCGTACGCTCGTGGAGGCGGCGCCCGTCGGAATCTTCCGGACGGACGACACCGCGCGGGTCATCGAGTCCAACGCGGCCTGGCGCGGGATGGCGGGCGAGAACGGAGGCGCGTGGCCGGACGCGATCCACCCGGACGACCGGGAGCGCGTCCTGACCGAATGGGACCTGGCGGTCGGGGCTGGGCGTATGGCCCGGGCGGAGTGCCGCCTGGTGCGCCCGGATGGCGGGGTGGTCTGGGTCCAGATCCAGGGCGTCCAGGAGAGGGCGGTGTTGCCAGGGCCCGCCGGGTTGATCAACACCGCCGTCGACCTCACCGAACGCCGCCTCGCCGAGCAGACGCGCGCCAGCCTGGAGGCCCGGCTACAGCAGGCCCAGAAGCTGGAGGCGCTCGGGACGCTCGCCAGCGGCGTGGCACACGACTTCAACAACGTGCTCGCCGCCGTCCTCGGCAATGCGGAGATCCTCGCGCGGGCGGTCGGGGGCCAGCCGGTGGCCGAACGGCACGTTCGGGGCGTGCTCGAGGCCGCCGAGCGCGGTCGGGGAATGGTCCGCCAGATCCTCGAGTACGGGAGGCCCGGACTTCGGGACCTGCGCGAAGTGCCGATCGCGCAACTGGTGGAAGAGGTCGCCCGCCTCCTTCGCCCGATGCTGCCCGAAAACGTCGAGCTTCGGCTCGCGGTCGCGCCCGACCTCCCGACGATCCTGGCCGACCCGGACCAGCTCCACCGGGTGCTGGTGAACCTCGGCACGAACGCTTGGCAGTCCATGCGTCCGCGCGGCGGCGTGCTCGAAATCGGGGCTCGCGGGCTCGCGGTCGACGACGAGGAGGCGCGGCACGTGCCCGGGTTGCGGCCCGGACCCGCGGTGCTGCTCTGGGTCCGCGACGAGGGGTGCGGCATGAATGCCGCCACGCAGGCGCGCCTCTTCGAGCCGTTCTTCTCCACCAAGCCTGCCGGGGAGGGCACCGGGCTCGGGCTCGCGGTGGTCCGGGGGATCGTCCAGGCACACGGCGGGGCGATCGTGGTGGAGAGCGAGCCGGCGAAGGGGACCCAGTTCTCGGTCTACCTGCCGACGGCCGACGGAACGGGCACGGGCCCCTCCCCCGCGCCCGGAGCGCCCTCCCCGGTGGCCGCGCCCGCGAGCCCGCCTCACATCCTCTACGTGGATGACGACGACGCCCTCGTCGAGCTGGCGGAGCACGCCTTCCGCCGCCTCGGCTACCGCGTATCGGCCTTCTCGAGCCCAAAGGACGCGCTGGCCGCCTTCCGCGATGATCCCAGCGGCTTCGACCTCGTGGTGACGGACCAGCGGATGCCCGAACTGATGGGAGAGGAACTCGTTTCCGCGCTCCTGGAGATCCGCGCCGACGTGCCCATCGTGCTCATGTCAGGCCAGGTCACGCCGGACGACGTGGCGCGGATCCGCGCCCTGGGGGCCCGCGCGGTCGTCGAGAAGCCCATGACGGGCCAAGAGCTGGTCGCGCTCTGCCATCGGGTGCTGTCCGACGCCGGGACGTCCTGACCCGCTCCCGCCCTGCTCGATGCCCCGCCGCGGTCTCGTGTGCCGCGGTCTCGTGCGCAGCCGTGCGCTACGGGACCACTCGCGCCAACCTCAGGAGCTGGCTGCTGAACACGAGGCCGCCCCGCTGCGCCGCCAGGTGGTTGATCTCGAACCGGATCCGGTCCTGCTCGATGAAGAAGTTGATGAGGACCCCCGCTTCGGCGTAGCCGGGCGTGTCGCCGACGGTGAGGATGGGCCTGCCGCCGGTTTGCGCGAGGACGACGTCCAGCGTGTGTTTCTCGGCGCGGGAGACCCACACGAGGTGGCATTCGTGAAGGCGGGCGAGGTCACCGAGGTAGCGCACCTCCCCCCGTCGGCGCCCGAACCGACGCGCGCGCGCCATCTCTTCGAGGAGGCTCCCGAAGGGGTTCTGCCCGACCACGCAGAGGACGAACGCAGCGCCGGGATCCGGAAAGGCCTCCTTCGGCCAGTCGACGAACTGCGTGAACCGCTCGAGGAACTCAGCCTTCAGGGCGTACTCCCTGGTCTGGCCGCAGGCCCCTGTCGGAAACAGCGTGGCGAACAGCGTGGCGAACGCGACCAGGACGCATCGGTACCGGCGCCCGAGCACTCGGAGTCAGTCGAAACGGTAGGTGTAGATCACCCGCGCGACGTATTCGCGCGAGCCAGCGGGGAGCGGCGCATGCCCGCCTTCGTAGGGTTGCAGGTACGGGGCGTCGGCGTCGAGGATGTTGTACACCCCCGCGCCCACGTCGAGCCCGTCGATGCCGAGGTCCCGGTACTGCAGGAACACGTTCAGCATCGCCACGGGAGGGAAGCGCGTGACCTCCGCGGGGCCCGTCCAGGCATAGCGCTCTCCCAGCAGGACCGCCGTCGGATTGACCGAGAAGGACTCGCCCACCCGCAGGCTACCGTCCACCGTGAGCTTGTGGGCCGGGAAGGCGAGGAGGAGGTCCTTCCGCCCCGGAACGGCGTAGGTCTCGACGTCGTTCTTGCCCCCCGACGTGTAGAAGGAGTACCCGACTTGGACGCGCCCGATCGGGTGCCAGGCCCGCCAGGTCGCCTCGATCCCCCGCGATCCCGTTCGGCCGGCGTTCTCGTAGGACTCGACCAGCTCTCCTTCGATTTCTTCGGACGCGTAGACGATCGGGTCGGTGAGGGTGAGGTCGAAGGCGTTGACCGTCGCGAGCATGTATCGGCCGATCCGTGCCCCCGCTTCCGCTTCGAAGGCGGTCGTCCGCTCCGGCCGGATGTCGGGGTTGAGGTTGATGTTCTGCACCGCCGGGGCGCGGAAGGCGCCGTTGTAGAGCAGCTTGGCGTGGAAGGGCTCCAGCACCTTCGTGATCACGACGCGCGGGACGAGCGAGCCGCCGTAGGCGCTGTGCAGCTCGTAGCGGAGGCCCGCGTGCACGTGCGCGATCGGGCCGAGATACAGCGCCTCGCCGAAGACCGCGCCGTTCCACCAATTGGCCGACACCTTGCCGTCGTAGAGGTACTGCAGGCCGCCGAGGAAGGGGTCGTCGAGCGCGGCGTGGTCCTCGGTGACCTCGACCCCCGCGTCGAGGGTGAGGTGCCGCGCCGCGCTCCAGGAGAGGTCGAGGCGCTCGACGTAGCGGTCGACGTGGCGGCTCGCGAACAGGGGCGAGGTCCGATCGGTGACGCGCCAGGAAGACTGGCGCTTGAAGTTGAAGCGCGGCGTGAGCGTGACTTTGTCGCCGAGCTTCCATGCATACTGAGCCTCCGCATGAAACCCCGTGAAGCTCTGCTCGACCTCGGGGATCACGTTGCCGAAGCCGTCCGCAGTGGTGGTGCGATATCCGTCGTAGAGGAAGCGTACGCGGAGCCCCTCGTAGGCGATGGTCGTGGCGAAAAAGCGGGGATCGAGCGCCGAGTGGCCCGCCATCGCGTAGAAGTCTCCGTCGAAGTCGGTGTAGGTGCGGTCGCTGCGCTGCCCCTGCCCGACGAGCGCGAGCGCGCTCACGGAGAGCCCGTCCACCCCCTCGATGGGCGCGGCGAAGAACAGACCGAGATTGCGGCGCGCGAAGTCCGCCTCGGTCTGGCCGTAGTACCCGTGCACGGCCGCGCCGTGTACGTCGTCCACGGAGCGCAGGACCACGTTGACCACGGCGAGCTCGGCGAAGCCACCGTAGACCGCGGAGCCGGGCCCCCGGACGATCTCGACGCGCTCGATCAGCTCGACGGGGAACCGGTTCCCGAGCTGGGTCGTGGAATAGTCGAGTTCGTTGAACTCCTGCCCGTCCACCCGCAGGAGCACCTTCCCTTCGTGGCACCACACGCCGCGGACCCCGACGCCCACCACCCCCTGCACGTCCGCCCCGAAGGAGAGGCCGGGGACGAGCTGGAGCACGTCGATGAGGTCGCGCGCGCCGGATTCGGCGATCTCTTCGCGGGTGATCACGGTGACGACGCCGGGCGACTCCCGCGCCGTGAGCGGCAACCACGGGCTGGGCGCGTCTACCCGGATGCCCATCAGCTCCTCGATCGAGAGCCCATCCCAGGCTTCGAGCTCGGGTGTCACCCGACGGCCGCCGGCACGCACGGCGGCGGCCTCATGTTCAGCACCCCCCAGTACAAGCCGAGCGTCCGGATGAGCGCGACGAGCGCGTCGAAGGTGACGGGCTTCACGAGGTAGGAGTTCGCACCGAGATCATAGGCCCGCGCGACGTCCGGATCCAGGCCCGAAGAGGTGTAGATGACCACCGGCATACGCCGTAATCCCTCATTCTTTCGAATCCAGGCGAGGACCTCGAAGCCCGACCGGCGGGGCATCTTCAGATCGAGGATGACCGCGATCGGGACGCGGTGTCCGGCCTCGCCCGCAGCGCACGCGGACAGCCACGCGATCGCGGCGTCGCCGTCCTCCGCGGTGTCGATGGGGTTCGCGAGGTTGGCCGCGGCGGCGGCGCGCTGGAAGAAGAACAGGTCGTCCGGCTCGTCGTCGACGACCAGGATGGGGGGCAAAGCGATTGACATGAGGCTTTGGTTCTAGGGCCGGCGGCTCGGCAGGTCAATCCAGAACATGCTTCCGAGGCCGAGCTTTGAGCTGACGCCCGCCGTGCCGCCGCACCGTTCCGCCCCCCGCTTCACGATCGCGAGGCCGATCCCGGTCCCGGGAAATTCGGCCGTGCGATGGAGCCGTTCGAACACGCGAAAGATTCGCTCCTGGTGTTCCGGGGCGATGCCGAGGCCGGTGTCCTCCACACAGAGGCGCACCACCTCGCCGCGCTCCTCCGTCCAGATCCGAATCTGCGGCCGCTCGCCAGCGCGGGTGAAGGTCGCGGCGTTGAGCAGGAGGTTGGTGGCGACCTGTACCAGCGTGCCGTGGTGTCCCCTGGCCTCGGCGAGCGGCTCCACGACGACGACCTCCGCCTGCCGTCCTCGCATGGCTTTGGCCAGCTCGGCCTGGGCCTCCGAGATCACCGCGGACAAGGAGACCGGGCCGACCTCGATCGTCACCAGCCCCATCCGGGTATAGGCGAGCAGGTCCTGGATGAGCCGGTCCATCCGCTCGGCGGCACCCAGGATGTTGCTGAGGTGGGCGCGAGACGGCTCGGGGAGGGTCGGCCCGGCGTCTTGCAGGACCGCGCTGCCGTAGCCGTGGATGGCGCGCAGCGGCGCGCGCAGGTCATGCGCCACCGTGTAGCCGAAGGACTCGAGCTCGCGGACCGACTCGGCGAGCTTGGCCGTTCGCTCGGCCACCCGACACTCGAGCTCGGCGGTGTGACGCTCCACCCGAGCCGAGAGGCGCGCGTGCAGGATCGACATCGCCACGAGGTCGGCGAGCTCCAGCACGAAGTCCATCTCCTCCCGGGGCGGCTCTTCGGCCAGGCCGAGGATGATGCAGCCGAGGAGCTCTTCGCGCGCCTTCAGCGGGATCGGGAGGAGCTGCTGGGCGCCCGCGACACGGGCAGCATCGAGGAAGGCCGGCATCTCAGGCGCGCACTCCTCCGCCGGGACCGTCTGCCTGCTCACGAGGAGTTGAAAGAACGTGGCGTGTTGCTCGGCTGTCGCGATGGAGGGGGCGGCGGTCATGTCGAGGGCGGGCTGGGCGCTGAGGACCCGCGCCTTGCGCGCGCCGGGTTCGATGTCCACGACCGCCGCCCACACGCTCCTGGTCGCCGCGACGATGTGCCGCAGGGCGTCGCCCGCGACCTCGCCGGGTGGGCGGGACTCGAGAATGGCGGTGTCGACCTGCCGGAGCGCCGCGAGCCGCCGCGCCGAGCGACGCTGTGACGCTTCCGCGCGGTCCCGCTGGTGCCGACGCTCCTCGATCGCCGCGAGCATGGCGTTGACCCCACCGGCGAGGGCCTCGATCTCGGCCCCCCCTCGCGCCACGGTACGAACGCTGTAGTCCTCCTGCGTGCGGATTCGATTGGCGACGATCGCGAGCTCGCGGATCGGACGCGAGAGGCCCCCCTGGAGGATGCTCGCGAGGAGGACGGTGAGGGAGACCAGCGCCGCGCCCAGGCCCGCCAGCGTCAGGATGTAGTCCCGCGTCCGCTCCCGCAGGCGCGCGTCCGAGACGACGATCCGGACCGTCCCGTACCGCGTTCCGAGGTGGGACACCGGCTGGATCGCCTCGACGTGGTCCTCCTCCAGGCGGATCGAGGCCGCCGGCGCCGGGGCGAGCGCCGAGGGTGGGGCGGCGGCTCCGGTGCGCTGCCAGGACGAGAACAACAATCCGTCGACGTCGTAGAGGGCCGCTGACTCCACCCCGGGGTTCTCGTCCAACGTGGCGAGGGCCGCCCTGGACTCCTCCCGCGCATCGAACGCAAGGTCGGCGGCGCTGTTCGCGCCGACGAGCAGCGCCATCGTGAACGTTTCCTCGCGGAGCGCGCGTCGGAGCGACCGGACCTCGCTCGCGGCGAGGACTCCGAAACCGATGGCGACCACCGGCAGGACCGTCGCGAGGATTGCGGCGATGAATTTCACCCGGATGGAGGCGCCGCTCCAGCGGGACCCCACGGATTTCACTGGGCGGGCTTCAGGAGCAACTCAGTCGCCTTGTCCGGCTCTACCGCCGGGGAGAACAGGTACCCCTGGGCGAACGCACATCCCATCTCGCGCAGGAGACGCGCCTGATCCGACGTCTCCACCCCCTCCGCCACCACGTCGAGCGCGAGCGCCCGTGCCAGCGTGATGATCGCGGCCACGATCTTGGTCGAATCTTCGTCATTGCCGAGGCGCCCCACGAAGTTCTGGTCGATCTTCAGGCCGTCGACCTTGAAGCGATGGAGGTAGCTCAACGAGGAGTACCCCGTGCCGAAGTCGTCGAGCTTCACGCGGATCCGGCGCTTGCGCAGACGCGCGAGCACCTCCCTCGCGGCCGCGTAGTTCTGGATGAGCACGGTCTCCGTGATCTCCGCCTGTAGGGCGATGGCATCCACGCCGGCGCGCTCCAGCTCGTCGCCGATTTGTTCGTCGAGCTCCAGCTGCCCGAACTGGCGGCCCGAGAAATTGACACTCGTCCACGGTCCCAACCCGGCTGGGTACATGTCCTGCCACACCCGCAGCTGGCGGCACACACTCGCGAGGATCTGCCGGCCGATGGGCACGACGAGGCCCGTCTCCTCCGCGAAGGGCACGAAGGCCGCCGGGGACAACAAACCGCGCGTGGGGTGGAGCCAGCGTACCAACGCCTCGAACCCGACGATCCGGCCGGTGTCCAGGGAGACGACCGGCTGGTAGTAGACACGGAACTCCTCTTCCGCGATTGCGTGCCTGAGGTCGGATTCGAGCATGAGGAGGGCGACGGCGTCGTCATGCATCGTGACACTGAACACCATGCAACGGGACTTGCCGAGCGCCTTGGCACGATACATCGCGGTGTCGGCGTCCCGAAGGAGGTGCTCGGGCCGCCGACCCGCCTCGGCGGACACGGCGATGCCGATGCTCGCGGAGGTGAACACCTCGCGCGCCGCCACCCGGTGGGGTTTCTGGATCTCTACGAGGATGCGGTTCGCGACGAGGCTCGCCTCGTCCACGTCGTGGAGATCGTCCAAGAGCATGGCGAACTCGTCGCCGCCGATGCGCCCCACGGTGTCGCCGGGCCGCAGGTGCGCCTCCAGGATCTCGCCCACGTGCACGAGGAATTCGTCGCCGGCGGCGTGGCCGAGGCTGTCATTGATGATCTTGAACCGGTCGAGATCGATGAACAACACGGCGACGACGGCGCCCGGCCGGTCGGTGAGCCGCCCGAGCGCGGTGGCGAGGCGTTCCATGAAGAGCGCGCGGTTGGGGAGGGAAGTGAGGGCATCGTGGAGCGCGCCGTGGGCGAGGCGGGCCTCCGCCTCCTTCCGCTCGGTGATGTCTGTCATCGAACCAGCCATCCGCGTGGGGCCGCCGTCGCTGTCACGGATCGCCATTCCGCGCGCCAGCATCCACCGCCACGAGCCGTCCCGGTGACGCATCCGGTGCTCGTGTTCGAAGTGCGGGCCGCCGCCGATGAGGTGCAGCGCCAGCTCGTCCAACATCGGTTGGGCGTCATCCGGGTGTACGCGGGTGTACCACTCCGACGGGAGGTCACCGAGCTCGTACGCCTCGTAGCCGAGCATCCGCTTCCAGCGGAGGGAGTAGTACACCACGCCCGCGGTGAGGTCCCAGTCCCAGAGGCCGTCGTTCGCGCCCGCGGCCGCGAGCGCGTATCGCTCCTCGCTGATCCGCAACGCCGCCTCGGCGGCGAGCCGCGCGCGCCGATCTGCAGCGTCCCGCAGCGCACGCCGGACGATCTCCCCGAGTGGATCGAGGCGGTCCTTCGGGCAATAGGCGGCCGCACCCAGGCGAAAGGCGTCCGCCACGGCCTCTTCGCCGATGCGACCGGAGACGATCACACAGGCGAGGTCCGGTCGGCGTTCCGCCAGGATCCGGAGCACGTCCGTGGAGCTGAACCCGGGCATCACGTGGTCGGAGAGGACGATGTCCCACGGCGCCGCGTCCAGCGTCGCCAGCAGATCGGGGGCCGTGCACACCCGGTCGGTCCGGATGTCCAACCCGGACCGGATCAGCCGCCGCGCTATCAGTTCGGCGTCATCGGCGGAGTCATCTACGATGAGCACCCGGATTTCTGCCATCGCCACGCCCCGAACCAATGTCGTCCGCCCCGATGAGCAGGCAAGATAGGAGGAGCCGCGCGTACAGGAGGGGGAAGCGGGGGCCTGCGCGTCGCGGATCCGGGTGTGTAGATTTGCCGGATGGGTGAAGTCGCGGAGCGGTCCCGACCGCTGAACTTGACGATCGGGCACCTGGATCAGGCCTTGTCGATGCTCGACGACGCCGTGGTCTGGACCGACGAAAGCGGTAAGATCGTGTCGTGCAACAAGGCGTTTCACGCGATGACCAACCGCCCGCACGACGAGGTCGTCGGCGGATGTTTCGCGGACCTCGCGCCGCTGACCCGAGCCAGGCTCCCGCTCGGGTCTGGCGAACACCCGGTGGACCACGTCCTCGCGTCCCCCGACGCCGTGCGGGAAACCCTCGAGCTCGCGCTCGGCGACACGCGGCGGACGCTCGAGATCCACGGCGCGCGGAGCGTCCTTCCGGGCGGCGGCGCGGCGCTCGTGTTCGTGCTGCGGGACCAGGACGCGCTCGCCCGCGCCGAGGAGGCGGCGCGCGAGGCGTCCCGGCAGCTCACGGTCACCAACCAGGAGCTCCAGAGCTTCTTGCAGTCGATCTCCCACGACCTCAGGGCGCCCCTGCGCACAATCGACGGCTTCAGCCAGGCCCTGTCGGAGGACTACGCCGCGGTGCTGGACGCGCGCGGGCACGGATATGTGGCTCGCGTACGCGCGGGCGTGGCGCGGATGGTGCATCTCCTCGATGACCTGTTGGGCCTCTCGCGGCTCGCGAGCGCCGAGCTCCACGACGAGCCGGTGGATCTGTCGCGGCTCGCCCGGGAGATCGCGGAGGGGCTCGCCCAGACGCACCCGGATCAGGCTGTGACCGTCGCGATCCAGGCGGATGTCACCTGCCGCGGGGACAGCAGGTTGTTGGGGGTCGTCCTCGCGAGCCTGTTTGACAACGCCTGGAAATTCACCGCGAAGGTCGAACATCCGCGGGTGGAGTTCGGGGTCCACGACGAGCGCGACCGTAGCGTGTGCTTCGTGCGGGACAACGGCGTCGGCTTCGACATGGCCCACAAAGACCGCCTCTTCATCCCTTTCCAACGGCTCCATCCCGTCGAGGAGTACCCGGGGGCGGGGGTCGGGCTCGCCGCGGTTCGGCGTATCGTCCATCGCCACGGGGGGACCACCTGGGCCGAAGGCGCCACGGGGGCCGGCGCGACCTTCTCATTCACGCTCCCGACGCTGGTGGTGGGGGCGGGCGCGGCTGCCGTGGAGGCGCGCACGCAGGATCGCGCCCCGAGGACGACGTAGGCCGTCCCCGCCCACCTTCGCTCGCGTCATCCCAATGTGAACCAGACGGTCGCGCCGTGTTCGACCGCGCCCTCGGCCCACACGCGCCCGCCTTGACGCTGGACGGCGCGCTGCACGGTGGCGAGCCCGATGCCCGTGCCCTCGAACTCCGCCGCTGCGTGAATCCGATGGAACGGCAGGAAGAGCTGATCCGCATACGCCATGTCGAACCCGGCGCCGTCATCGCGTACGAAGTACGCGATCGCGTCCGCCTCGCGGCGCACACCGAACTCGATGCGGGCGCGGGCGTGGTGGGATGTGAACTTCCAGGCGTTCCCGAGGAGGTTCTCCATCACCGCGTGCGTGAGCTGGGGATCCGCCATCACCTCCACGCCCTCGGCGATCACCCACTCGACCTCGCGGGGAGGTGAGACGCTCCCCTCGAGGGCAACCGCGATGTCTCGCGCGAGTCCGCTCAGGCCGAGCCGCTCGCGCCGTACCTCGACCCGGCCCATCCGACCGAGCGCGAGCAGGCCGTCGATGAGCCCGCCCATGCGGGACGTCGCCGCGCGCATGCGATCGAGGTAATGCCGTCCGCGCTCGCCGAGGCGACCGCCCTCGTCATGTTCCAGCGCCTCGGCATAGCCCGCGATCGCCCGCAACGGCGCGCGCAGGTCGTGGGAGACCGAGTAGGTGAACAGCTCCATCTCGCGCGTCGAGGCGGCGAGCGCCGTCGTCCGGTCGAGCACGCGGCGCTCGAGCTCTTCGGTCAGGGCCCGGAGCGCCTCCTCGGCCTGCTTCCGCTCTGCTTCGGCGAGCATGCGATCGGTGATGTCCACCATCACCCCGTAGAAGCGGACCGGGCGTCCGTCGACGACTTCGACGTTCACCGTGTCCTGCAGCCACACGACGTGACCGTCGGCGGCGATCATCCGGTACTGGAAGCTGTGAGGCGCGCCCTCCGCCGTCTTGTTCTTGCAGTAGGAGACGACACGCTCGCGGTCCTCCGGGTGGATGTGGTCCGCCCAGAAGTTCGGATCCTCCAGCCACGACTGTACGGGGTAGCCGAGCAGCAACTCGGCCGGGCGACTCACGAAGTGGAAGCGCCAACTACAGGGATCTCCGTCCCAGATGATCGCGGGGATGAGGTCGAGGAGAGACGGATCTGCCCGCATGGAAGCATGCTACACACCCGGCGCCGGAAGATGGGAATTTGGTGGAGCCTCCGTGCGCGCTGGCCGTGCTTAGATTCGTTCCTGTCGAGCGCGCGCGGATGAACCACCTGTTCTACTTCACGCTGCCAGCGTCCGGCTGGTGAGCAACCTCCTGACGCCCGTGCTCGTGGCCGGGGCGTCGTTCGCGGCCACCTGGCCGACCGACGGCGTGGGGGCGTCCCCCCTGTCACTTACCGTCGTGTTCGCCGCACCGCTCCTGCTCGGGCCGTGGGGGTTCGTGGGTGCGCTCGCCGGCGTGCTCGCCGCGAACCTCGCGAGGGGCCTCTCGCTCCCGTCTGCGCTCCTGGCCTCCGCCGCATCGACCCTCCCGGCCGCGGCCGGCGCGGTGTTCCTCCGGCTCGAGTCCCCCGGCGCCGGCGCGCGCGGCTCCACCGTCTGGGCCATCGGCATCACGCTGGCGGTCGCGACCTCGGCGGCGATCGTGTTCGCGCTGAAGGAGAGCCCGCTGCGCTATGCCGACGTGCTCCGCGTGCTCCCCGGCTTCGTAGTGGCGGCCGCCATCCCGGTGGCCACCAACCGCGCTTCTCGGTCGGACGCAGTCGATGCCCGTCGGGGCAGCTTCATGGCGACCGTCCTCGACAATCTCCCGGCCGTCGTGTTCCTGAAGGACGCCCGGGGGCGCCTCACCGTCGTGAACCGTCGCTTCGAGGCGTTCCTCGGACGGGGGCGCGAGGACATCCTCGGGCGCACCGATCGGGAGCTCTTTCCGGCCGAGGTCGCGGAGAGGTTCGAACGCGAGGACCGCGAGGTCCTGGCGACGGGGGGCGTCGTCGAGGCCGAGCAGACCATCCCCCTGGACGGGAAGCCGCGCGTCTACCTCGTGTCCAAGTTCCCGCTCCTCGGGCCCGGCGGCGCCCCCCACTCGGTCGGCGGCGTCGCCTCCGACATCACGGAGATCCGTCACCTGGCCCGCGCGGCGCAGGAGAGTGAAGCGCGGCTCCGGGACGTCCTCGAGCACAGCACCAACCTGTTCTACGTCCACACCACGGAGCACGTCTTCACGTACGTGAGCCCGCAGTCGCGACACTTCTTCGGCTGCGACCCGGAGGAGGCGAAGGTCCGCTGGACCGAGTTCGTCCCCGACGCCGCGAGCAACCGCCTCGCGATGGAGTCCACCGAGCGTGCGATCCGGACGGGGACACGCCAGCCCGCCTACGAGATCGAGGTGCGCACCCGGGCCGGCCGGGCGCTCTGGGTGGAGGTCAACGAGGCCCCCGTCGTGCGGGAAGGCCGCACCGTGGCGATCGTCGGGGCGCTCGTAGACATCGACGAGCGGAGGAGGGCGGAGCACGCGCTCCGGCGCGCGCTCTCGCTGCTGGAGGCCACCCTGGAGGCGAGCGCGGAGGGGATCCTCGTCGTCGATCTCGATGGACACATCGGGCACCACAACCAGCGGTACGTCGAGCTGTGGCACGTCACCGCCGCGGACCTGGCCACGGGCCTACACGCGCGCGTAGTGCAGAGCACCCGAAGCCAGCTCGTCGATCCGGATGGCTTCGTCGCGCGTATCCGCGATGTCTACGCACGGCCCGAGGAGGACAGCTTCGACATCCTCCACTTCGCGGACGGGCGCATCTTCGAGCGGTACTCGCGGCCGCAGCGCCTCGACACCGAGGTCGTCGGTCGGGTCTGGAGCTTTCGCGACGTGACGGCGCGGCGGCAGGCCGAGGAGGGCCTTCGCGCCTCCAACGAGACGCTGCGCGCGATCATCGGGGCGTCTCCACTCGCGATCCTGACGCTCGACCGGGGGGGGCGGACGCAATCCTGGAACCCCGCGGCCGAGCGCACCTTCGGTTGGACCGAGGCGGAGGTCGTCGGACACGTGCCGTTGCTCGTCCCCGACGAGCGGCTCGAGGAGTTCCGGGGCCTCCTCGCGCCCCTCGTCCGGGAGGCGCGGCCCGTGAGCCGGGAGGTCCTCCGGCGGCGGAAGGACGGCGCCACCCTGAACGTGCACGTCCACGCGGCCCCCGTCCGCGCCGCGTCGGGCGAGGTCGCTGGCGTCGTCGCCATCCTCGTGGACGTCACCGCGGGTCGCCTCGCCGAGCAGGAGATCCTCCGGCATCGGGACCACCTCGCGGAGCTCGTGGAGGAGCGCACGCGCGAGCTCTCGAACACCAACCGCGAGCTGGAGACGTTCTGCTACACGGTCTCTCACGACCTGCGGGCACCTCTCCGGGCGATCGACGGCTTCAGCCGGATCCTCGTCGAGGAGGCGGAGGATCACCTCGACGAGCCCGCGAGGCGGCACCTCGCGCGCATCCGCGCCGCGGTGGGCCGCATGGCCCGCCTGATCGACGACCTGCTCCAGCTCTCGCGGGTCTCGCGTGGCGAGCTCCGGCGCAAGGAGGTCAACCTGACCAACCTGGCCCGCACGGTCGTGGCCGATCTGCGCGCCGCCGACCCATCCCGCGACGTGGAGGTCACCATCGAGTCGGCGCTGGTGGCCAACGGGGACCCGACGCTCCTCCGGAGCCTGCTGGAGAACCTGCTCGGCAACGCCTGGAAATTCTCCTCGGGGAGAGCGCGCGCACACATCGCGTTGGGCGCGCGGCTCCAGGGCGGCGAACGCGTGTTCTTCGTCCGCGACGACGGCGCCGGCTTCGACATGGCCTACGCGGCCCGGCTCTTCGCTCCCTTCGAGCGGCTGCACGGAGCGCACGAATTCGAGGGGACCGGGGTCGGGCTCGCCACGGTTCAGCGCGTTGTCGAGCGGCACGGCGGCCGGGTCTGGCCCGAGGCCGCAGTCGATAAGGGCGCCACGTTCTACTTCACCCTCGCACCGAGCCGCGTAGAGGCCCCTCGCGACTCGCTCGATGCGCCCTGAAGGAGGAGGACGCCGCGTGACAGCCCGGAGCCTCGCCACACGCGCCCGGTCCGCTCCACATCCAACTCACAAGTCCCCCGCCGCCTGCCCCGGGCGCTCCTCGAGCGCTCCGAGGAGGTCCTCCGGGTCACAGCCGAGGGTCCGGCGGGGATCCTCCTCGCAGTCCGTCGCGATGTAGCTCCAGGCGGTGCCGGCATATCCGACCAGATCGATCTCCTCCCAGGTGGCCAGCACCTCGCCGATGCGGGCGTCCAGCGCCGCCTTGCAACCCGTGTGATTGAGGCACGCCGCCACCATACGCCCCCGCACCCCGGCGTACAGCGAGCCGCCGCCACGAAACGCCGTGTCCTGCCCCCAGGGGATGAAGTACCAACGGTCGGACACCGTCGCGTGGTACAGGAGGTAGTTGTTGGTGTTGCGACTGTAGCCGTCCCACGTCGGGATCACGAGCTCGACCGCCCACATCCCGAGCACCGCGTCACGGTCGAACCGCGTGTTGAGCACGGTCAGGATGTCGTCGCTGTCGAGCGCGCGGACCAGCTCGCGCAGATCGGCGTAGGGCTCGACCGGCTTCCCTTCCTTCAGCTCGAAGGAGGCGACCCCGCCGCCCGTGAGGTCCGCGTAGGTGTAGTGCGAGTCGTACAGGTTGCCCTCGCCGTCCCCGGGGAACCGCCTCCGCAGCCATTGTTCGTCCAGGGTCTCCACCACTCCGTACAATCCGTAGAGCTCCCCGTTGATCCACACGCGCGCCCACCCATGGCGCGGCGCCGGCACGCCCGACGCGTCGTACAATCGATAGGCGGCGTGTTCGCGGAGCATGGTGGGGTCGAAGACCATGCTGTTGAGCGTGAGCCGCCGCACGCCCAATATCGCCTGGTCGGGCACCCACTCCTCCAGATCGATCTTCAGCGACGGTTTTCCGTCCAGGCTCTGGTAGGTGCTGCTTCCCTTGAGCTTCAGCCCCACGTCCCACGTCGCGCCCTCGTAGGTCAGGAGCGCGTGGACGTCGGGCTCGTCACGCCCGAGCGCATGGATGGCCTCCTCCGACAGCTCCAGCCGGAAGTCGTGGATCGAGCCCTCCCGATACAGGAAGGCCCCGGGCCCGTCCGCGGGCGGCGACTCCGGCTCCCTCTGGTCCAGGATCGAGGCCCACGGCGGGTGGGCCAGGAGGAACGCAAGGGTGGACAGCATTCGAGACAGCTCCCGGTTCAGGGGCACATCCGTTGGGCACGATCCGTTGGGCACAATCCGTGGGACACAATCCGAACGGCACCCACAGGAGCTAGGCCCCCGCCGGGCGCCGGGGTGTCACCCCTTGTCCCTACACACCCGTGCCCCCGCGCGCCGCCCGGATCATCTCGGCGGCGGCGAGGCGAGTCGCCTCACCCACGTGGATGCCCCCGACCATACGGGCGATCTCGTCGTCCCGCTCGGAGGCCGAGAGCAGGCGCACCGCGCTGCGCGTGCGGTCCTCGTGGACCTCCTTGCGCACCTGGAAGTGGGTGTCCGCGTAGACGGCGATCTGCGCGAGGTGGGTGATGCAGAGCACCTGGTGGTGTTGGGACACCTCGTGCAGCTTGCGCCCGATGACCTCGGCGACGGCCCCGCCCACCCCCGTGTCGACCTCGTCGAACACGTACAGGCCCACGGGGCCCTGGGTCGCGAGCACCCGCTTGAGAGCCAGGAGCGCGCGAGAGAGCTCGCCCCCGCTCGCCACCTTGCGCAGCGGCCGCGGGGCCTCGCCCCGGTTGGTGGCGATGAGGAACTCCACCCGGTCGAACCCCGTCGCCCCGAGGCGCCCGCCGTCCACCAGGACCTCGCCGGGGCGCTCCTCGAGCGCGACCGCCACCTCCACCCGCGCCTCGCCCATGCCGAGGGAGGACAGCTCGTCCGTGATGGCGGCGCCGAGCCGCGCGGCTTCGGCGTGCCGGCGGGTAGACATCACCCGCGCCAGGGTCGTGACCTCGGCCAGGGCCCCCAGTGCGGCCGCACGCAACGCGCCCGCGCGCTCCTCCGCGCCCCCGAGCGCCGCGAGCTCGTACGCCGCGCTCGCGCGGTACACGAGCACATCGGCCAACGTGCCACCAAACTTGCGAGAGAGGCGACGGAGCTGGTGGAGCCGCTCCTCGAGCTCCGCGAGGCGCTCGGGATCCGCGCGGAGGGTGCGCCCGTACCGGCCGAGCTCCCGCCCCACGTCCTCCACCTCGGCGCGCGCCCCGTCGAGCTGGCGGGCCAGCGGCAACAGCGCGGGATCGACCCGAGCGCCGCTCTCGAGATCCGCCACCACGCGCGTGAGCTGCCCGACGATGTCGGCCTCCCCGCTGTACAGCGCCTCCTCCGCGCGCGTCGTGAGCCCCGCGAGCTGAGCGCCATGGCGCAGGCGCCCGATCTGCTCGCTCAGCGCTTCTTCTTCGCCTTCCTTCGGCGCGAGCTTGTCGATCTCGGAGAGCTGGAACCGGAGCAGATCCTCCCGGTCCCCGCGCGCACGAGCCGCCGCGTCGGCCTCGTCCGCCACGTTGCGCGCCGCGATCCACGCGCGCCACCGCTCCGCGAGGTCCGCGCGCTCCTTCCCGAGCCCGGCGAACCCGTCCAGGAAGCCGAGATGGGTGCCCGCGTCGGCCAGCGTGTGGTGCTGATGTTGCGACGAGATGTCCACGAGCCCGGCCGCGAGCTCCGCGAGCTGCGCCGCCGTCGCGAGCTTGCCGTTCACGTAGGCGCGCGTGCGCCCCTCCGCCTCGACCACGCGGCGGACGACCAGCTCGTCATCCTCGATCCCCATGGCCGCGAGCCGCGCGCGGGCGGCGGCGTCGTCCCGGATGTCGAAGAGGGCCTCGACCTCCGCGCGCTCGGCCCCCGTGCGCACCATCTCGGGCCGGGCCTTGGCGCCGAGCACGAGCTGCAGCGCGCTCACGAGGATCGACTTGCCGGCCCCCGTTTCGCCGGTCACGACGTTGAGACCCGAGCCGAAGGCCACCTCGAGCTGATCGATGATCGCGAAGCGGCGGACGCGGAGGAGGGTGAGCATGGTGGCGGCTCTTAGCCTGTGATGCCAGTTCGTCGACCGTCAAGGGCGGCCCGGCCCACGAGGGCCCTGCACCTCGCGCGTGCCTACCTGCTGAGGTGAGGCGTGGCACCCTGGGCCGCGCACTCGACTGCCCGCACTCGACCAGAAGGTCGATTCAACCGACTGGAGGACACCGTAATGAGCGACCTCATCGCCGTCAGCTACCCGGACGAGAACCGCGCCGAGGAGGTCTTCGAGACCCTCAAGCGCCTTCAGACCGAACGTCTGTTGGAGGTGGACGATCTGCTGTACGTCACGCGATCGAAGGACGGGAAGGTGCGTCTGCACCAGAACCTGAACACCACCGGCACCGGCGCCGCGAGCGGAGCCATCTGGGGGGGTATCGTAGGGATGCTCTTCCTCGTGCCGCTGGTCGGCATGGCGGTGGGCGCCGCGAGCGGAGCGATCGCGGGCAAGATGTCCGATTACGGCATCAACGACAAATTCGTCAAGGATCTCGCGGGGCAGATGAAGGACGGCAGCTCCGCCGTGTTCCTGCTCGTGCGCAAGGCCACGCCCGACAAGGTGCTGGCCGAGGTCGGAAAGTACGGCGGCACCGTCCTGCGCACCTCCTTGTCGCACGACGCCGAGACACGACTCCAGGCGGCGCTCTCCGCGGCCAAGGCCCCCGCGTAGGGGTCAAGTCCGCCGGCACCCGCAACGGGGGGAGGCCGCACGCCTCTCCCCCACCTGCCGGCCCTTCACATCGGCCAGCTCCAACTACGTGCCCTGGCCCGCGTAGGGCAGGTGATTGCCACAGTAGCCGACGATGAACTTGCGTTGGGTGTCATCGGGGTCGAAGAACAGCTGGAGGCAGTTCTTTCGGTCGCCGCCTCCCAACGTCAGGTGCCGTTGCATGGTCCGTGCCTGCCCCTGAAACGTGAAGGTGCGGACCCTTCCGTGCAGGTTCATCGTCGTCTCGCTCTCCTGCGCGGCGTATCGGAAGCCCCGCTGCTCGAACCAGGCCTCCCAGGGGCCGATGGCAGCGCCTCTCCCCTTGGCCGCGTAGTAGGCCTGCGCCAGGTCGCGAACGGCCTTGAGCGCCTCGTACACCGTCCCCGGCCGGCCGAACTCGGAGCTCCGAGCGCTGTCCTTCGCCGATCTCCAGACGACGAGGTGGTCGCCGATCGCGCTCTCGGCCTTGAGAAGCGCGTCGAGCACGCTGTCGACGCCGGCGCTCTCGTCCCCGTCGGGCGGGGGGTCGGCTTCCTCCCCCTGCTGGTTGGAGGCATGCACGGCGCGACGGAGCGCCTTGAACTCGGGCCCCGGCAGCACGTCGTCGGCGACCGCGGCGACGATGCGGACGAGCCGCGCGTGGCGCACGGACACTCCCGCGGCGAGCAGCGCCGAGACCTGGCGACGGATGTGGGTGTGCACCGCATCGACGGCCTCGGGTGGCGCGGCGGGGAGCTCGGCGACCAGGACCTCCAGCTCGTCCAGCTGCTTGCCGGGCTTCGGGAGCTTGACGTCGGGATCGGCCGGGGTGCCGCCCAGATCCAGGAGGGCGGCGGCGGCGTCGCTCGCCCACGTCCCGTTCTTCGGGGGGTGCTTGCGATCGAGGCCCCAGGCGTGGCCCGGCCGCTCCTCCCGCGCGTAGGACGACACCGCCGAGAACGCCGCGTCCACCCGGCGATCGGCGAGTCCCAACTCCTGCATGGCGCGGAGCCGCGCGGCCACCAGCTCCATCAGGCGCACGGTGGTGTCCTGCGGCAGGCCCTTCCAGCTCTCCCGCGCGTCGATCACCTTCTGCAGGCGAGCAAAGTCCGACTCGAGATCCTTGCCGGGGCTGAGGTGCTGGACGGCGCCGGCGACCACGCTCGTCCAGTCGGAGCGCGGCTCCGCGGTCTTGAAGGCGCCTCCGCTCCCGAGGTGAGCCTTGAGCGCGGCCAGCGAAGCCGCGGGGGCGACGGGCCCCTTCGCCGGTCGTGGGAGGGGGGCCTGGTCGGGGGCGGCGAGAGGGGGGGCCGCAACGGCGGCTGGGGCGGGCTCTGGGACAGGCTCCAGGGCGGGCTCTGGGACAGGCTCTGGGACAGGCTCCGGGGCGGGCTCTGGGACGGGCACGGTGACCGCGGGCTCCGGGGCCGCCACCGTCGACGCACCGGCGCGGAGCGAGATCTCGCCGCCGAGCTCCTGCCAGGAGAGGAGCAGATCGGCGACCTCGTCCGCGAGCCCGCGCCTCAGCTCCACCACGCGCTCCCTCAGCCCGGGCGGGAGCGGGATGGTCAGCCAGCGGCCATGGCGCGCCAGCTCCGCCAACAATCCGTCGAGGCGGCCCGCCTGGCGGCCTCGCTCCGCTTCGAGCGCGAGCTGAAGCTCAGCTTCGGTAGCGTCCTTCACCATGCTGCCTGGCCCGGGCGGATTTTCATCGGAAGTCGATAACGCGACGACATCCAGGATGCCGGCTGTAAACGCCCATGAATCGAACAACCAGGCCGCGAGATTCAGCCGTCGGCCGAGCGGGGTGGCGGCTACGCGCCCGCGTAGGCCTCCGCGAGCCAGCCGAGCACTTCCGCATCCAATTGGTCGAGCGACGAGATGCGCACGACGTGGGTACACATGCGGCCGGGCGGCTCCTCCTTCAGGCGCTCGGTGGCGGCGTGGCCGCGGAAGTTGAACCCGAGATCGATGCGGCTCGAAGTAGCCGGCGAGATCAGGGCGAATTGCTTCTTCCGCCGCAGGCTCACCGAGGCCTTCTTGGGGCTCACCTCCACGTCGTCCCCCAGCTGGACGGCCTCCGCGAGGACGCGCTCGTAGATCGGGCGGAGCGCGGCCTTCGCCCCGGTGTACTGGGCGTCGATCATCTCGGTCTCGGTCTTGGGGGCGAGCGCGCGGCCCGCGAGGTGGGTGAGCATGCCCGCGTTGCCGTGCCCGAAGCCGTGCTCCTCGCGCAGCCACGCGGCGATCTGGCCGTGCTTCTGACCGGCGCCCATGCGCTCGCCGATGCGGGCGTACCACTCCTCGATCGAGACCCCCGTGGTCTTGGCGATGTTGGTCATCTGGGTGGCGATGGCGTCGTCGATCGTGCTCATGGGAGGCTCCGAAATACAGGTGGGACCGCGGAGATACCGCGCCCGCGGCCGCGCTTCAAGGGCTGGGCTGCACTGCGGCGCGCCTATCTCTACCGCATGGCGATCTCGCGTCTCTACCTCTCGCCCGGGCTCTTCGGTTTCGAGCGCATCGGCAGCTACGTGTACTTCCACCACCTCGAGCAGGGGCTCCTGCGCCGCTTCGCGGACGCCGGCCGGGAGACGCGCGCACACCGCGTCAACGCCTCCCCCACCGCCTCGATCCGGCGCCGGGCGGAGACCCTCTTCACCGCGATCGCAACGACGTGGAGGCCCGGAGATTCCCTCCACCTCGTCGGCCACTCCACCGGCGGGCTGGACGCGCGCCTCCTCGCGGCGCCCGCCGCGCGCGTGGGCAAACCGGGCTCCCTCGCCGCGATCAAGGCCGATCTCCGCTCGATCACCTGCATGAACACCCCCCACCGCGGCACGCCCCTGGCCGCCTTCTTCGCGACCCTCTCCGGGCAGCGCCTGCTCTACTTCCTCTCCGCGGCGACCGTCCCCGTCCTCCACCTCGGCTCCCCGCCCATCGCGCTCACCTCCGCCCTCCTCGCTGCCCTGCCGCGCCCCGATCGCGCCCTCGGCATGCGCGTCGCCCTCCTCGATCGCGCGAGCGAAGCGCTCATCGGCGCCCTCGACGACCTCTCCAGCCACGACCTCCGCATCTGGCTCGACGACCTCCAGCACGACCAGGCGGGCATTCTCCAGCTCGCCCCCGAGGCCATGGACGTGTACGCCGCCCTGGCAGCAGACGATCCCGCCGTGGTCTACCAATGCTCGGCCTCGTGGGTGCCCGCGCCCGGGATGAAAAGCTGGGCGCGGGCGGCGGCGTCGCCGTGGACCAGCGCGTCCGCGACGCTCTTCGCCACGCTGCACCGGCTCACCGCGGCGCAGCACCCGCTCTACACCTGCGAACCCGAAGGCGTCGCGTGGAGGCAGGCCGTGCTCCAGCAGGTCGGAGAGGTGCCCCCCTCGGGCGCGAACGACGGCATCGTGCCGTTCCGCTCGCAGCTCCACGGCGCGCTCGTGTGGGCCGGGCACGGCGATCATCTCGACGTGGTCGGCCACTTCGCGGGTTCAGGCCCCGCGGAAAACGAGCACCACGACTGGCTCACCTCGGGCGCGCGGTTCGATCGGCGGCGGTTCGACAGCCTCCTCGATGCGGTGGCGGCTGGGATGCTGGGGGCGGAGGGGTAGCGTCGGTGCGCTGGCGGGCTATCGTCCGCGCGCATGCCGCCAGCCCCCGAATCGTTGCCGATCACGCCGCTGTTGCCGCGCATCCTCGCCGCGGCGCGCCTCGGCCCTGTCGTCGTGTCGGCGCCCACGGGCTCGGGCAAGTCGACGTGCGTGCCGCCGACGCTCACGGCGCTCGGGCGCGTGCTGGTGATCGAGCCGCGCCGGGTCGCCTGCCGCGCGCTCGCGGTGCGCGTCGCCGAGCTGCGCGGGTGCCCGAGCGGCACGGACGTCGGGTGGATCGTGCGCGACGAGCGGCGCGTCTCTGCCGACGCGGCCATCACCTTCGTGACCCCCGGCGTGGCGCTGCGCATCGTGCAGTCCGGCGACATCGAGGCCTACGGCGCGGTGGTCCTCGACGAGTTCCACGAGCGCGCCTTCGACACGGATCTCCTCCTGTGTCTTCTGCAGGAGCGCCGAAAGCTACCGGGCGTCCGGCCGTCCGCCCTCGTCGTGATGTCGGCGACCATCCAGGCCGAGCGCCTGGCCGACCACCTCGGCGGCGTCCACCTCGGCGGCGAAGGCCGGACCTTCCCCATCGAGGTGCGTTGGCGGCCCGGCGACGCGGCCCTGCCGACCAGGCGAGGGCTCGACGAGCGGCTCGTCGCCGCGCTCGAGTCCTGCGCCGCCGATCCCGGGGACGTGCTCGTGTTCCTGCCCGGCAAGGCCGAGATCGCGCGCGCGGCGCAGGCGCTCTCGGGCCTCGGGCGCTGGGAGATCGCCACGCTGCACGGCGGCATGACCGTGCGCGACCAGGGCGACGTCCTCCGGCCTCGCGGTGAGGAGCGGCGTGACGGGCAGAGGGGTGCCCCGCAGCGGCGCCGGGTGGTGCTCACGACCAACGTCGCCGAGACGAGCCTGACCATCCCCGGAGTGGGCGTCGTGATCGACAGCGGCCTGGTGCGCGGCATGGTCTATCGGGCGGGCCGCGGGTACCTGAGCCTCCTGCCCATCGCGCGCGACTCGGCCGAGCAGCGCGCCGGTCGCGCCGGGCGGCTCGGCCCGGGCGTGTGCATCCGCCTGTGGAGCGAGTCGAGCGCGCTCGCGGAGGTGACGATCCCCGAGATCCATCGTGGATCCCTGGTCTCGCTCACGTTGTCGGCGCTCGCGTGCAGCCCGCGTGGGATGGATCTGCCGTGGCTCGATCGGCCCAGGTCCTTCGCGGTCGCGGCGGCGATGGCGGAGCTGACCGCGCTCGGCTGCGTGAAAGACGGCGCGATCACCGAGGCTGGCGTGCGCCTGTTCTCGCTGCCGCTCGATGTCGGGCTGGCGCGTGTGTTGGTCGAGGGGGACCTCTCGCCGGGGTTGGCGGAGCCGACGCTGCTCCTGGCCGCGGCGCTCTCCGTCGACCGACCGATCTTCCGGCGCTCGGACCGGGGGGGCCCCGTCGGCCTTCATGATCTGCGCGCGGGCGGTTGCGACGCGGTGGCCCTGATCGAGGCCGTGCGCGCGGGGGACGCGCACCGTGACGACCTCGACGCCAAGGCGCTCGCCGAGGCGCGCGCCGCGGCCGAGCGGTTCCGCAAGCTCGGCTTCGGCGACCCCCGCTGGAACGGCTCGGTGCCGCGCCGCCCGCTCGCCGAGCTGCTGTTGCGGGTCTGGCCCGGCTGCGCGCACGTGCGACGCGACCAGAAGAAGCACCGGTTCACCTGGGCCGCGGGTGGCACGGAAATGGAGCTCGACGGGGACAGCGCCGTGCGCGCAGCCGACACCGAGGCCCTGATCGTGCTGGATTCGCGGGCCGTGGCGCTGCAGCAGCGGCCGGGGAGCGGGCTCCTCATCACCGCGGCGATGCCCGTGCCGCTCGCGTGGCTGGCCGCCGCGGGGCTCGGCGAGAACAAGGCAAGCAAGCCGGAGCTCGTGGACGACCAACTGTTGGTGACCGTCTCCCAGGTGTACGCCGGCAAGGTGCTCGCGACCCGCGAGGAGGCACCCACGGGCGAGGCCGCGCGTGTGGCAATCCGCGATCTGATGCTGGCCGGCCGGCTGATGAAGTCGCAACGCCTGCGGGCGATGCTCGAGGAGCGCCACGAGCTCGCGATGCTGGCGGCGCAGGTCGCCGGGACCACGCCGCTCCTGCCGCTGCCCGAGTGGCTCCTGGGCCGGCTGGCAGAGTTGGGTCTGGAGAGCGGGGACGACCTTGCCCTGCTCGGCGCCGAGGACCTCCTACCGCCATTGCCGGCGGCCGAGATCGCCGACGAGCTCGACAAGCGTTTTCCGCGCACGTTGGACACGGGCGAGGCGAAATACGACATCGAGTACCAGGTGGCCGAGCGCAGGGCGATCTTCCACCAGGTGCGGGGCATCCGCAAGCAGCCGCCATCCTTGATGCATCTGCCGCGGCTGCCGGGCTTTCGCCTCTATTGGGAGAACAAGGGCCGGGTGGAGCCGATCGCCGGGCGGGGCTGACGGCGGGCGGGCGGTTCGATCGGCGGCGGTTCGACAGCCTCTTCGATCGGTGGCGGCTGGGATGCTGGCGCATCACCACCGCGCCGTCACCAACGTCTCCGCCAGCGAGAGCCCCCAGCGCGCCTCGATCTCCGCGGGATCGGGCGCCGCCCCCACGAGCGGGGCCATGGACCAGCGGCGGGCGGTGTGGTCCCAGCTGGCCGTCGCGAGCCAGCTGCTGTCGGGCGCGAATTCGACAGCGGCGACGCGGTCCGTGTGCGCGGCGAGGGTGGCGGCGAGGGCGCCGGTTCGGGCCGACCACACGTCCGCCGTGCCGCCGAGGGAGGCGGTGGCGATCCAGGCGCCGTCGGGCGACCAGGCGATGTCCAGGACGGTCCGGGAGTCGAGGGGCCAGCGCAGCCGCTCGGCGCCGGTGGGGGAGAGGAGGACGATGGCGTCGGCGGTGGCGACGGCGATGCCCCCGTCAGGGCCGAGATCGACGGCGCGGACGTCGGGGAGCACGGCGCGCGGCTCGAGGCGGAGGGGCGTGCCGCCGAGCCAGCCGATGGCGCCCATGTCGTCGACCAACGCGGCCGCGGTGCCGTCGGGGCCGACGCCGAGATCGTGGTAGTCGCCGGCAGGCGCGATCGGCGGGGCGACGTGCCCGGCGCCGTCCCAGGCCACCGGGCCGGTGGGCGCGTAGCCGAGCCCGACGCG
>JAUXQH010000128.1 GCA_030685065.1 Pseudomonadota bacterium
CGGACGCCGACTGCGCGGGGGACGACGACTTCGACCAGGACCTCGACGGCTACCCGCGTGACCTGGAGTGCGACGATCTGGACGCCACGCGGTTCCCCGACCCGAGCGTTCTCGAGCTCTGGTACGACGGTCGCGACGACAATTGTGATGGCAACGACGGCGACCAGGACGGCGACGGCTACTACATCGCCGACTACGCGTTCGAGCTCCCGAGCGCGTACCTCCCCGGTGACTGCTACGACGACGTCGCCGACATCGGGCTCTGGGTCCCGCTGAACGGGCTCCCGGTCTTCGGTCCCGAAGCCGCGTACCCCGCCGCGCCGGACACGGCCTACGACGGCCTCGACCAGGACTGCGCGGGCGGCGATGACTTCGACCAGGATCTCGACGGCTTCCAGACAGACGCCTACCGGGACTCCGGCGGCTCCTTCGGGGACGACTGTGACGACACGCTCGCCACCACCAACCCGGCCGCGACCGAGTCCTGGTACGACGGCGTCGACGCCGACTGCGCGGGGGACGACGACTTCGATCAGGACCACGACGCCTACGCGAGCGACACCGACTGCGACGACACGTCCGCGTCGATCAGCCCGGGCGCGCTCGAAGCCTGCGGCAACACGGTGGACGAGGACTGCTCCGGCAGCGACAACGACGCCGGCGCGGTCGGCTGCACGCCGTTCTACGCCGATTCGGACGGGGATGGCTTCGGCGCGGATGCGTCCACGTGCCTTTGCGAGGCCGAGGCCCCCTACCTGGGCACCTCCGCCGGGGACTGTGACGACGCCGACGCTTCCGTGAACCCCGACGGAACCGAGTCCTGTGCGACCGTGGCAGACGACGACTGTGACGGCACCACGAACGCGGTGGGCGCGGTGGGCTGCACGACCTGGTACCGGGACGCCGACGGGGACTCCTACGGCGCCGCGGCCAACCAGTGCTCCTGCGAGGAGGACGGGGACTATTCGGCCACGAACGATGACGACTGCAACGACGCGTCGAGCACGGTCCACCCGGGCCGCTCCGAGAGCTGCAACAACATCGATGACGACTGCGACAGCTCCATCGACGAGGGCCTGACGGTCTACTACGCAGATGACGACGGCGACACCTACGGTGACGACGCGGCCTCCGGCGGATGCGCGGTGACGACGGGCGCGGTGACCAACAACGATGACTGCGACGACAGCAGCGAGAGGGTCTACCCGGGGGCGGAGGAGCTCTGCGACGGTGAAGCCAACGACTGCGCCACCGCGAGCACGTGGACCTCCGCCGACGAGGACCAGACGGTCTCGTTCGTGAGCACGGACGACGTGTGGAGCGACGCGTCGACCACCTTCGCGGCGATTTCGTCGGCCTCCACGGCGGTCTACGTCGAATCCGGGACCTACAACTTCTGCGCGGGCACCTACTACACGCGCCTCGTCGCGAGCGCGGACACGACGGACATCGTCGGCGTGTACGGCGCGGACGTGACGACGCTCCAGAACGGCGCCACCACGGGCTCCGTCGTGAGCGTGACGAACGGGCACGTGCTGCTCTCGGGGTTCACGGTCACCGGCGGCAAGGGCGGCTCGGGGTACGGCGGCGGGATCATCGGCAGCGTGACCGGCACGTCGCCGTCGGCCGCCCCCCACCTGGAGATCGAGGACTGCATCGTGACCGGCAACACGGCCCCGCGCGGCGGCGGCGTGTCCTCCTACGGCCATGGGTGGATCAAGCTCGTGCGCACCACGGTCGAGTCCAACACCGCCACCACGGACGGCGGCGGCATCCACGCCAACACCGGGGCGGACGTGACGCTCGAGGACAGCTTCGTCCAGGACAACACCGCCACGGGGGACGGTGGCGGCATCTTCCTCGATGACGGCACGCTCACGATCACCCGGACCGACATCGTCGGCAACATCACCGGCGACGACGGAGGCGGGGTGTTCATCGACACCGGCACGGCCACCTGCTCGGCGGGGGGGGTGAACAGCAACGAGGCGACCGATCACGGCGGCGGGGTCTACCTCAGCAACCAGTCGAGCACGACCGCCACGTTCACCTCCGTGTCCTGCGACTTCGGCACCGGCGGGACCGACAACGTCAGCAACGACGTGACCGTGAAGACCTCGGGGTATCAGGACTACGCGTCCTACGGCGCGACCGCGTCGTTCGTGTGCAGCAACGCCTCGGGGCTGTGTACGCCGTAGCGCCTACTCCTGCGCCACCCTGCAGTTCCCGAAGTCCGCCTTGCACGTCAGTACGGTCACGCGGTCGGGGCTGACCGTGATGTTGCGGATCGTCACGGAGGTGCCGGACGCGAAGGTCACCTCGGCCGTGTAGGAGCCGGCCGGCACGGATCCGGCCGAGACGCGCCCTCCCTGCCCAGCAAGCGTCACCTGGACCGCGTCCCCGTCGAGGCGGAGGCGCCCGCTCGTGGAAGCGGGAGGGGCGAAGGCGATCGCGGGAGGAACGGCGGCCTTCGCGACAGGGACGGCGGCGGCGACCGTCTCCGCAGGCCCAGAAGTGGTCAAGCGCGCCCGCGCTGGCGCCGTCTTCGGCGGTGCCGAGAGAGGCGCCACCTCGACCGGCTCCTTCGTCGCGATCGGCTTCACCACGACCTCCGGCACCGGCGCCGCGACGACCGGCGCGGGCACCTCCGCAGGCGAGAGCGCCCACCACGTGGCGCCCCCTGCCGCCACCACCACCAGGCCGAACAAGAGCACGGAGGCGACGCCGCCGGCCAGCCACGGGAGCACCCGCACCGTGGACCGCTCGCGCTCGGCGGCCGGCACCCGCGACCGCTCCGTCAGGATCGTGCCGGTGCGGTCGTTCGGCCGAGGCGCCCCGCCGCCCGCGCGGAGCAGGTCGGGGACCGTCCGTCCCGCCCAATCCTCGATGTGCTCGCCGCGCAGCGCGCCGCGCCGGTCGGAGAGGGCGCGGGCACAGTCGCGCGCGACCGGCCGATGCTCGGGCTCGTAGGCCATCATCTGGGCGACGAGGGCCTCGAGGTCGGGCGAGACCTCCCGCAGGACCGCCCAGTGCTCCGCGTAGCGCGATCCGGGGGGCTGGCGGTCCCGATCCGCGGCGGTCTTCCCCGGCGTGACGCCGGTCAGCATCTCGAACAGGAACACGCCGAGGGCGTAGATGTCGCTGGCGTGGGAGTCCTTCCCTTCGAACCGCTCGGGCGCCATGTAGGTGAGCGTGCCGAAGCCGGTCTGGGTCGTGCCCGCCTCCCGCTCGGCGAACTCCGCGCGCGCCACGCCGAAGTCGAGCAGCTTCACCTCGCCCTGGGCGGTGATCCGCACGTTTCCCGGCTTGATGTCGCGATGGATGAGGCGGAGCGGCCGCCCGTCGGGTCCGGGCTGGTGACAGGCCGCGTGCAGGGCGTTCGCCACTTCCTCCGCGATGGCGAGCGCCACGGACGGCGGGAGCGCGCCAGGGCCGAGGAGCGCGGCGACATCACACCCCTCGACGTACTCCATGACGATCGACCAGTCCCCGTCGAGCTCGATCAGGTCATCCACGCGGATGATGGCGCGGTGGCGAATGAGCGCGAGCATGCGCGCCTCGTCCCGGAGCCGCCCCACCAGCGCCGGGTTGCTGGCGCGATCGCGATGGAGGACCTTGATCGCCACCTCCCGCTGGATCCCGCCGCCTACCGCCCGCGCCAGGTAGACCGCGCCGAAGGCGCCCTCCCCGAGCAGCCCCCGAACCTCGTAGCGGCGACCGGCTCCTACCAAGCGAACGCGAGCCCCACGCCGAGGCCGAGCGATGCCACCCCGGCCGCCGACCAGCCGATCGTGAGGTTGTTGGTCGAGCTTCGGAGCGCCACGAGCTCGTCGTCCGTGAGCCCGTTGTTCACGTCCCGGAACGTCTCCCGCGCGTCGAACGCCACGCCGTAGAGCACGCCGGTGGTCACCAGCGAGGCGGCCGTGAGCGCGATCATGGGGACGCGGGCCTTCCCGCGCGCGCGGGGCTCCGGCGCGGCGACCGTCGCGACAGGGAGCGAGCCGTCCCAGGCGCCGAGCTCGTCCCCTGGCCAGACGTAGCGGGTCTCGACCACGGCGCCCTGCCCATCGAGCTGTTGGATGACGGACGCCCGCCCGAGGGGCGCGGCCGCGAGCGCCAACCCGTCGACCTCAAGCCAGCCGGACTCCAGGGCCACGAGGGGGCGCGTGGAGGAATCCCTCGCCAGGAGCGCGGCGTGGGAGAGGAGGTCACGGATCGGGTGCCCCTCCGGGTAGAGGGCGAGCGGCAGCTGGTAGCCGGGGGCGGCCGACAGGAGGCCGGCGAGGGCGGGGGCGATGCGACTCTCCTCTTTCTGGAGAAACATGCCGGTCGCGACGACGCGATGCACGGCCCCGACGGTTGTGCCGGACAATGGCTCGTTTACACACACGAGGCGACGAAGGAGCGTGTCCCGCGCGGTGAAGAACCCCTCGGTGTCCATCTTCGAGATGTTGAGGTCGGCGGACTCGACGACATCGGTGACTCCGCCGGCATTCCACGTCTGCGTGCACTCCGAGGCGGGAGCGGCGGCGGCCAGGGAGGCGAGACCGAGGAGCATGCGGTTGGCCTCAAAGGCCGAGCCTATCATTTCACGCCGGCGTGACCCCGCTTCCCCGCCCTCATCCCCGTCGTCGACCCCGCTCGGCCCGCCGCCGGATCCCCTCGAGCAGGCCCTCCATCTGATCGCGGGCAAGCCAGCTCTTCACCCAGCCGGGCACCGGCACCTTGGCCTCGGTGACCGCCTCGTAGACGAGCACGCTGCCCCCCTCCACCGGCTGCACGAGGTACCACCCGTCGGCTACCGCGAGGTCGTTCGGACGCGTCGCATCGAGCGTATAGGTGGCCAGCTGGCGAGGTGGATCCCACGTGTAGCGGTGGTGGATGCGGAGCGCCGCCCCGAGCACCTCCATGTCCACCTGGAGGAACCACTGGTTGGGCCCGTCGCGACGGTACTCCCGCACGTCCGCGAGCGTGTGGCTCTCGCCGATCCGCGAGCGAACGTCGAGCACGACGGGCCACAGGGCTTCCGGCGAGGCCGCGATCTTCACGACGCCGGTGGCGGTGACCCTCGCCCCCTCGCTCCGGGCGCGCATCACCACCTCTCCCGCGCCGACTCGCGCCCACTCCGCCTCGGTGAGCTCCGGCAGGCGCGGCGTCGCTCCCGCGAACGCACCCATGACCAGCGCGAGGAACATTGGACCGTCCCCTTGAGCGGAGGTAAGCCGAGTCGGTGCGCCCCCTCACCGCCCTCCTCACCGCCACTGTACGGATCTATGTGGACGCCGCTCGTGAGGCGGGCAAGGCCTTCTCGCGCAGCGCCTGGGCGTTCCTCACGCTGCTCCTGTGTTTTCCGCTGCTCGCCGTGGTGGGGCTCCTCGTGGCTCCGCTCGGGATCATCGGGGGCCTCATCCTCTCGATCCTCAACGCCGCGTGCGCCGGCACGTACCTCGCCATGCTCCGCGACGTCCTGAGCGTCCGGAGGAGCCTCGGGCCGGCCGCGGTGCGATCGAACCTCGGCGCCTCCACCTGGGACATCATCAATGTCCTGTTCCCGATCTGGATCGTCGACCTCCTGCTGAGCCTCCTCGGGGTGCCGGCGGTCGTCCCGCTGGTGTTCGGCATCGCCGTGGTCCTCTTCCTCAACCCGGTGCCCGAGATGATCGGGCGGAGCCGCAACGGGGGCCTCGAGCTGTTGCGTGAAGCCGCCCAGTTCATGATGAACCACGGGCCCGAGTGGCTGATCCCCCAGGTCGGCGCGCTCGCGCTGCTGTGGCTGGCCTTCCCGACGCAGGCGCTGCCGATCCTCTCGCTCTTCGGCCCGCGCTTCGGCTTCACCACCACCGGGAGCCTCGCGATGAGCGCGGGCTCGGGCGCCGTCGGATGGGCCATCGGCTTCGGCCTGGTCGCGCTCGTGCACCTCCTGATGCTGTTCCGCGGCGCGCTCTACCTGCGCCTCAGCGGCGCGGGCGGGCGGCGGGCCCGGGAGTGGTCGGAGCGGCTCCGTTAGGCTCGCGCCGGGCGAGCTCCGGGGGGCGCTTCGATCGGGGCCGCGCAGAGGGGCTCGAGCGGGCACGCGGGACACACCTCGGCGTGTCGGTAGCCGCGGCAGGCACCCGAGATTCCCAGGTGGGCGAGCGCAAAGTCGAACCGGACGGGATCGTCGGGATCGAGGAGGCGCAGCGCCGCCGTCACCTCCTCGGCGGTGCGCCAGCTCGCGTCGCGACGCCTCGTGAGGCCGAGGAAGCCGGACAGGCGCATGACGTGGGTGTCGAGCGGGATGACCAGATCCTTGGGGGAGAGGTGCGTCCAGACGCCGAGGTCCGCGCCATCCCGGCGCACCATCCAGCGCAGGAACATCAGCCAGCGCTTGCACGCGCTGCCGTCCTCCGGATGCGCGAGCCAGGTCTTGAAGCCGCGCGAGGGCTCCCCGGGGAGCAAGCCTCGCAACGTGTCCACCGCGCCGCCGAGCGACCCCGCGACGGGGCCGGGCACGAACAGCGCGCCGAGGCTCTCGTGGCGGCGATACACGACCTGGAGCGTGCGGAACAGCAGCACGAAGTCCTCCGCGCGGTTCCAGCGGTAGACCACCCCGTCGAGGGCTCGCGCGCGCGCATGGTCGAAGCCCAGGACGTAGGCGGCGGGGCCTCCGTGCGCGTCGGCGATGGCGAGGAGCCGCGCGATCACGGGCCCGAAGAGGTCGACCCGCCCGTAGGCCAGCTGCGCGGAGAGCACGGCGGCGATCTCGATGTCGCGGAGGTCCGTGTAGGCGCGGGGGAAGCGGACCGGGTCCCGCGCGATGTTGGCCGGCGTGGCCGCGAGGACGCGCACGGCCTCGAGGTGGCGGGAGAGGGCCCGGCGCCGAGCCTGGGAGATAGGGGGCACGGCACCCGGGACCGGACGGCTCAACCTCAGCGAGCCGAGCGCCGAGTGCGTGCCCGGCGCGCGAGGGCGAGCCCCGCCGCCACGAGCCCGAGCCAGGGAGCCCCCACGGCGGAGGCGCAGGAGGCCTCGACCCCGTCGATCTGCTGGTGGGGCACCACCACCTCCACCGCGTCAGCTCCGCTGGCCGACGTACCGTCGCTCACGACGAGGCTGAACCGGAGGGTGCCGGGCTCCTTGACCAGGAAGCGGGGCTGCGCGGTGTCCCCCGACTGGAGCTCGGTGGGCGGGCCGCCGACCGGCGCCCAGGTGTAGACCAGGGGGTCCCCCTCGGGATCGAAGGAGGCGGAACCGTCCAGAATGACGGTATCCCCGACGTAGGCGATCAGCCCGAGACCCGCTTCGGCGACCGGGGGTTCCCCCGCGGCAAAGGCGGGCGAGAGGGCGGCCACGAGCGCGACGGTGACGAAGAAAAGCACGCACCACGTTAACATGGGGCAAGGTCCAGCGTTATGCGGGGCCCGTCTGAATCGCCCGTCTGAGTCGCCCGCGTGGGGTCGCCCGTCTGAGGCGAAGGGTAGAGGAGCGTCCATGGGTTTTTTCGATCGGATCGGCAATCTCTGGAAGGGCTTTTGGAGCCTGTGGATCTCCGACGTCGAGAACAAGAACCCGGAGATCGTCTACGAACAGGCGATCGACAACCGCATCAAGCGGCACCGCGATCTGAAGAAGGCCGTCGGCGGGATCGTGTACTTGCGCAACAAGCTCACGACCGAGCTGGAGACCAAGGAGCGTGAGCTCCGCGAGGTCAACGCTCAGCTGCCCGTGGCGGTCGAGGCGGGCGATGACGAGGTCGCGCTCATCCTCCTCCAGAAGAAGAACGAGCTCGACAGCGGCATCGAGACGCTCAAGGTCGAGCTCGAAAAGGTGAGCAAGCAGGCGGAAGAAGCGAAGGAGTCGCTCGTCTCGTTCCAGGGCGAGATCGAGAAGCTCCGCCGCGAGCGGGACCAGATGCTCGCCAAGAAGGCCACGGCCGAGGCGCGCATCCAGATCCAGGAGACGCTCGACGGCCTCTCGACCGACGCCGACATCAAGCAGCTCGAGAACGTACGCGAGAACATCCTCAAGACGCAGGCCCAGGCCGACGTGGGGACCGAGATCAAGGGTGACTCCCTCGACTCCCGCCTGAAGAAGATCAAGGAGAAGACGGGCGACGTGACCGCCCGCTCCCAGCTCGACGAGCTCAAACGGCAGATGGCGGCCCGCCAGGGCGCGGCCGAGGGCGCTGGCGTCAAGAAGACCATGTGATCGGCGGCCGGCCGAGCTGGAGACGAGCGGGTGGGTGAGCGATTGGGGCGCCTGCGTGAGCGCGTGGCCGATGTCTGGATGGCGCGCCCAGCGGCGGAGCGCACCCAGATCTTCGTGGTGATCCTGTGCGTGGTGCTCTACCTCGGGCACTACCTCGTGTTCTGCCTGCCGCAGCCGTTCTACATCGAGGACA